>DLAF01000037.1:0-10693 GCA_002492725.1 Lachnospiraceae bacterium UBA7054 | reverse complement strand
TGCCAGAAACCGTATGTATCAGGCTATTTTACCGATTCGCGGCAAGATTTTAAACGTGGAGAAGGCCAGTATCGATAAAGTGCTGGCAAACGCGGAGATCAAGACCATGATCAACGCTTTCGGCTGCGGCTTTTCGGAAGGGTACGGCAACGACTTCGATATCTCCAAACTTCGCTATGATAAAATTATCATCATGGCCGATGCGGATGTGGACGGTGAACATATTTCCACCCTGTTGCTCACCCTGTTTTACCGCTTTATGCCGGAGCTGATTTATGAGGGGCATGTCTATATCGCCATGCCGCCACTCTATAAGGCCATGCCGTCAAAGGGGGCGGAGGAGTACCTATACGATGACAAGGCGCTGGAAAAGTATCGAAAAAAGCATAAAGGGCCGTTTACTCTGCAAAGATATAAGGGTCTTGGCGAAATGGATGCCGAACAGCTCTGGGAGACCACGCTTGACCCGGAGACCAGATATTTAAAGCAGGTGGAAATCGAAGATGCACGCATGGCCAGTGAGGTCACGGAAATGCTGATGGGCACGGAGGTGTCACCGAGAAAGGCCTTTATTTATAAGAACGCACAGGAGGCGGAGCTGGATATATAGTGTGACGGCGTAAAGCACCAGATGTAATGTTAATTGTGATAAGAAAATAGATGAGCAGGAATGCTTTCCTGAAAAGAGAGAGAAGAAATATGGACGACAGAATCATCAAAACGGAATATTCCGAGGTCATGCAGAAATCCTTTATCGATTATGCCATGAGCGTGATCATCGCCAGGGCGCTGCCCGATGTCAGGGACGGCTTAAAACCGGTACAGAGGCGGACGCTATACGATATGCACGAGCTTGGTATCCGTTATGACAGGCCTTATCGTAAATCAGCCCGTATCGTCGGAGACACCATGGGTAAATATCATCCGCACGGTGACAGCTCCATCTACGAAGCACTGGTGGTGATGTCTCAGGACTTTAAAAAAGGACTGCCTCTGATCGACGGCCACGGCAACTTCGGCAACATCGAAGGGGACGGCGCAGCTGCCATGCGTTACACAGAGGCCCGACTGGAACAGATTACGCAGGAGGCTTTTTTAGCAGATCTTGACAAGGACGTGGTAGACTTTATCCCCAACTTTGACGAGACGGAAAAGGAGCCGAGCGTGCTGCCCGTAAAGATCCCGAATCTTTTGGTAAACGGTTCGGAGGGCATCGCCGTCGGTATGGCGACCAACATCCCGCCGCACAATCTGGCCGAGGTGATCGATGCCACGAAAGCTTATATGCTCGATGAGAATATCACGACCAGAGAATTGATGCGTTATGTCAAAGGTCCTGATTTCCCTACCGGCGGCATCGTTATCAACCAGGATGAGTTGTTGGAAATCTATGAGACGGGGATGGGCAAGATCAAACTGCGCGGCAAGGTAGAGGTGGAGAAAGCCAAAGGCGGTAAGACCAATCTGGTGATTACCGAGATCCCCTACACCATGATTGGTGCAAACATCGGCAAATTCCTGATGGACGTGGCGGCGCTTGCGGAGACGAAAAAGACGCAGGATATCGTGGATATCACGAACCAGTCCTCCAAGGAGGGCATCCGCATCGTCATCGAACTGCGCAAGGATGCCGATATCGAAAACTTCAAGAATCTGCTCTATAAAAAGACCCGTCTGGAAGATACCTTTGGCGTCAATATGCTGGCTATCGCAGACGGCCGTCCGGAGACCATGGGCTTAAAAGAGATCATACGGGAGAGCGTCAATTTCCAGTATGAGGTAGCCGCCAGAAAATATAAGAATCTGCTGGAAAAAGAGCTGGAGCGCAAGGAAATCCAAGAGGGCCTGATCAAGGCCTGCAACGTGATCGACCTGATCATTGAGATTTTGCGGGGCTCCAAGGATCGCGCCATGGCCAAAGCCTGCCTGGTGGAGGGCAAAACAGACGGCATCAAATTCAAGTCCGGAGAATCCAAAGTGATGGCGGCACAATTACAGTTTACCGAGAAGCAGGCGAATGCTATTTTAGAGATGCGCCTTTATAAGCTGATTGGTCTGGAGATTGAAGCCCTGATCGAGGAGCATGAGGACACACTTGCCAATATTTATCGCTATGAAGATATTCTGGCCCGCCGCGATTCCATGGCACAGGTCATCATCAACGAACTTGAAGAAATTAAGGAAAAATACAAACGCAAAAGGCGTACCCAGATTACCAACGCCGAGGAAGCGGTATATGTGGAAAAACAGATTGAGGAGATGGACATTGTCTTTTTGATGGATCGCTTCGGCTATGCGAAAACAATTGATATTGCCACCTACGAGCGCAATAAGGAGGCGGCGGATGCGGAGAACCGTTTCGCCTTTGTCTGCAAAAATACCGGAAAGGTTTGTCTGTTTACCAATACGGGTCAGCTTCACACCGTAAAGGCCATGGATCTGCCGTTTGGCAAATTCCGTGATAAGGGCGTGCCCATCGACAATGTGAGCAATTTTGATTCCGCGAAGGAGACGATTGTCTATGCCGCAAGTCAAAGCGATTTAAACCTTTATCGTGTGATTTTCGCCACCAAGCAGGCGATGCTCAAGGTAGTGGACGGCGGCGAGTTCGATGTAGCCAAGCGCACTGTGGCGGCGACAAAGCTTATGGATGGGGACGAAGTGGTGAGTGTTGTTGCGTTCAAGGAGCAGCGCAACATGATCCTACAGTCGAAAGCAGGTTATTTTTTGCGCTTCCCGGTGGAGGAGATCCCGGAGAAAAAGAAAGGTGCTGTCGGCGTGCGAGGCATGAAGCTTTCCGCTTCCGACGAGATTGAGGCCGTTTATTATTCGCAAAACGCGGTGGAGCAGAGCATCGAATACGGCGACAGGATGCTTGAGTTAAATAAGATCAAACTTGGACACCGCGACAGTAAAGGGGTGAAAGTCAGGATATGAGAGTGATAGCGGGAACGGCGAGAAGCCTTCGCTTAAAAACGCCGGAAGGAACGGATACCAGACCTACAACGGACCGGATCAAGGAAACCCTTTTCAATATGCTGCAGCCGTATCTGAATGAGGCGGTATTTGTGGATCTGTTTTCGGGGAGCGGCGGTATTGGCATAGAGGCTTTAAGCCGCGGCGCAAGACACGCCTATTTTGCGGAAAATGAAAAGAAAGCTCTATCCTGCATTCGGGAAAATCTGCAGTTTACACATCTGACAGATCGGGCAACCGTTCTGCAAACTGATGCGGTGAGCGCTCTCTACAGTATCCACGAAAAGGAAGCGGATATTATTTTTATGGATCCACCCTATGACTGCGGCCATGAGGAGCGTGTATTACAGACCCTCTCAGCCCTTCCTTATGTAACGGAAAACACGCTGATCGTGCTTGAAACTTCTTTAAAAACGGATTTGTCCTATTTGGAGGAGTGGGGATTTCCTTTGGAAAAGGAGAAAGTGTACAAGACTAATCGACATATATTTTGTCGAAAAAAGTGACTTTGCGCAGTTTTTTTCCAAAAATTCAAAAAAAAGTAAAGACATTTCGACAAAAGTGTTTTAATATGGTATCATGAGTTTTAGTCGTATGGTATCATTTTCCCGATATTGACAAAAATGGCGAGGGCTATCCATGAAGGCAGCAATCTATCCGGGCAGTTTTGATCCGGTGACCTACGGACATTTGGATATTATCAGGCGTGCCTCTGATATTTTTGACGAACTGACCGTGAGCGTCTTAAATAATAAAACAAAGACTCCATTGTTTTCTGTGGAAGAACGTGTTAAAATGTTAGAGGAAGCGACCAAAGATCTGCCGAATGTGACGATTGATTCTTTTAGCGGCCTTTTGATTGATTATGCGGCGAGAAAGGATATCCACGTGGCGATCAGAGGGTTGCGCGCAATCACCGATTTCGAATACGAACTGCAGATCGCACAGACCAACCGTAAGTTTTCTTCGGGAAAGCTCGATACGGTGTTTTTGACGACCAGTCTCGAATACGCATACCTAAGTTCCTCCACAGTCAAGGAAATCGCCAGTTTTAACGGTGATATCTCGGAGTGTGTGCCTGACTTTGTCGGGAGGTTGATCTATCAAAAATATGGATATCAGAGATAGGAGCAAGCATGAGCAGCAGAATTGAACAATTGATCGACGAGATCGAGGATTACATCGACGGCTGTAAGTTTCAGCCTCTCTCCAAGACCAACATTATCGTAAATAAAGAAGAAATCGACGAGCTTTTGCGTGAGCTTCGTATGAAAACCCCTGATGAGATCAAACGTTACCAGAAGATCATCTCCAACAAGGAAGCCATCTTGAACGACGCACGCTCCAAGGCGGAAGCGCTCATCAAAGACGCAACGGTGCAGACCACGGAGCTGATCAATGAACATGAAATCATGCAGCAGGCCTACGCGCAGGCAAACGAGGTCGTACGGATGGCAACCACGCAGGCGCAGGATATCCTGAACAAAGCCACTATGGAAGCAAACGGTGTCAGAACCTCAGCCATGCAGTACCTTGACGATATGCTTTCCAATTTGGAGAATATCATGACTGCCTCTCTCACGGCGTCTACCGAACACTATGAGAATTTTTACAATACCATCAGCGGCTATTATGAGGTTGTAAAGGCAAACCGTGCAGAGCTTCGTCCCGTAGAGGTGGAAAAGATGCTCAAGGAAGCCGAAGGAGAAGGGGAATCCGGATCCGGACCGGAATTAAATCTAATGTAGCTACATAGCAATACCTAGATATGACCAGAGCAAATAAGCCGGTTTCCAGAGAAGCCGGCTTGTTCTTTTCATTTTGATAAGGAGTTGTCTTGTCTATGCGATTTTCCTTTTTTGGAATCCGCCGCATTCACATGAAATCAGTGCTTTCGATGCTCGTCGTTCTTGTGGGCATTTTTTCTTATGCACCCTATGCGTCGGCACAGGAGGAAATCACCGTCGTCATTGATCCCGGTCACGGAGGAGATCAGGAAGGCGGGATGTACGAAACCTTTGTGGAGAAGGATATGACCCTGATCACCGCAAAGGCCATGAAGGAAGATCTTGAAAAATACGAGGGCGTAACGGTCTGGCTCACCAGAGAGGACGACCGCAAAATGACGCTCGAAGAGCGCGTGGCTTACGCAAAAGAGAAAAACGCGGATATGCTGTTCTGTCTCCACTATAACCTTTCGAAAGACCACAACACCCTCTTTGGAGCGGAATGTTGGGTGTCCGCCTTTGAACGTTATTACAGCGAAGGTTACTGCTTTGCCGATCTTGAAATCAAGGCTTTGGAGAAGCTGGGGCTCTATTCCCGGGGCATCAAAACCAGACTGAATGATGACGGCGACGACTATTACGGCATCATCCGCCACGCGAGGGAGCAGGACCTCACCTGCGTGCTGATCGAACACTGTCATATGGATCACCCAAACGACAGGCCCTTTTGCGAGGGACGGGAACAGTGGGAAGCGTTCGGACGGTTGGATGCCGACTGCGCGGCCAAATATTTTCATCTGTATTCTGAGGCGCTGGGAACGGATTACCGTGATTATCAGACCTTAGATGTACCGATTCCACAAAGCGTTATGCGCCCCGACACGACCGAGCCAGACATCTGTATGATCGAGGTGACGGATCAGGAGCCGGATACAGGCATGATCACTATCTTGCTGGCAGCCGCAGACTATGACAGCGGAATGCTTTACTATGACTACAGTTATGACGGCGGGGCAACTTTTTCGCAACGATTCGCTTGGACAGATAAGGCCGCAGACACCATCACTTTTACCATGCAGGTGCCGCCGCATATCATCCCGCAGATCGTGGTGCGTGGCTATAACGGCTATGATCTGTATACCGCAAGCAATTTGCTCACCCTGCCTTCCATGGATTACAAAACGGAGGAGGAGATTGCTGCGGAGTTGGCTGAAAAGGAAGCACTGGAAGCCGCCGCACGGGCGGAGGAAGCAAAAAGGGTGCAGGAACTCGACGCGGACCAGAAAAACTATGTGGAAGTTCGCCGGACACAAAAGGAAGAAGGGGAATATACCCCGACAGTCGGTGATTTTTTGAAAATCTGTCTGACCTGTGCTCTTATAGTCGTCGGCGCGGCGCTCTCTGCGGCTCTCGTTCTGAAAAGCAGCAGGAGACGAAGGAAACGCAGAAGAAGAAAAAAGCGAAAAGACGACAACTGATATAGCGCCTAAATCTAAAAGGGCTGCCAGAGCACATAGCAAAGTGCCGTGAGCGCGGTTTGTATCAGTTTGTGAAAGAGGTATGGGCGGATGGAGAGGTCTGTATGGCAAATCATACTGTAGGTTTGACCAATACAGGAGAAACCGCCAAAGGGCAGGAGAATCAACACGGTGTAAGGAAATGCCTGACCACAACGGTTGATTCCGCTGGTGATTTCTAAGATACAGTTATAGAACCCAAGCAGTCCCGAAGAGAGCTGCGAAAAGGGCACAAAGAGAATGTTGAGCAGATTAAAAAACACCATGTAGCCGCCCAGCTTTGCAATCCCCAAAAGACCGGAAAGAATGGCTTCGTCGGTGGCTGCAAGAAGAGAAGGCGGAGCTGAATTTGCGAAAATACCTGAAGTTTTCGGTGCTTCGTTTGTCTCGGAACAATTGACTGCATCAGTCACTTTTATTTGGCGTTTCCACCTGATGTGAGGGAAAACCCGCATCAGCACAAAGCCGTAAAGCAGGGGGACGCCATACATGATAAGAAAAGGGCCCGCTATTTTGTCGATGCCAAGCATTGGCATGGCAAAGCTTATAAAATAAATGGGCCCGATGTTGTTACAGAAAGCAAGCAGTCGTTCGGCCTCCCATTTAGAAAGTTTTCCTGCGCCATAAAGTTCACCGATAACCCGTGCTCCCATGGGAAACCCGCATAAAAAACCCATAGTCAGGGTGTAGGAACCGTTCGGAGAGGTACGAAAGAGAAAACGAAGGAGCGGATGGATGAGGCGGACAAACCCTTCCGTCAGATTCCGGCGGATCAAGATACCGGAAAGGATCATAAACGGCAGAAGCGTCGGAATCATCTTCTGAAACCAGAGATTCAGGCCGATAGAAGCATACTGCAAAGACAGAGCGGAAAAACGCAGCAGCAAAACAATCAAATAGACGCCGATTGCCATAGAAAGAAAGCGCAGTATATTTTGCCAAAGTCTTTGCAGCGGATGGCGGGGAATGTTCATGAAAAGCCTCCCGTTACCATATTGCGGATTTGTACATGTATATTCTCAAAGTGCACTGTGACATGACAACAAACGAAAAGAATGCTTGAAACCAAAAGAGGAACAACGGATGATAGAAGCGGTTATTTTTGATCTGGATGGCTCCATGGTGGATTCCATGTGGATATGGAAAGCCATAGATATTGAATATCTTGGGAAATTCGGGATCGAATTGCCGGAAAATCTGCAGGCCTGTATCGAAGGCATGAGTTTTTCCGAGACGGCGGCCTACTTCAAGGAGCGGTTTGCCCTGCCCGACGATCTGGAAACGATCAAGGCGGACTGGAACCGCATGGCATGGGATAAATACGCCCACGAGGTGCCTGTCAAGGATGGTGTGCGGGAGCTTCTGACTTATTGTATGGAACACGGCATCAAGGCGGGAATCGCCACCAGCAATTCCAGGCAGCTTGTGGAAAATGTGGTACAGGCGCATCAGATGGAGGCCTGTTTCGGCTGTATTATGACGGCGTGCGAGGTGGCGAAAGGGAAACCGGCGCCGGACATCTATCTGGCTGTGGCGAAGGAACTTGCCGTTGCGCCTGAGAACTGCCTTGTATTCGAGGATATCATACCGGGCATCCAGGCAGGTAAAGCTGCGGGAATGCAGGTCTGCGCCGTTTACGATAAGTATTCGGAATATCAGGATACGGAGAAGCGCAGACTGGCGGATTACTATACCTATCAATTTCGGGAACTGATCGAAGAAGGTGTGCTTGCATGAGTTTTTTACCAATCTCAAAACAGGATATGGAAGCGCAGGGCATTGAGCAGCTTGACTTTGTCTATGTGATTGGGGATGCTTATGTGGATCATCCTTCTTTTGGTCATGCCATAATCAGCAGAGTTTTGGAGGCCCACGGCTACAGCGTAGGGATCATTTCCCAGCCCGACTGGAAGGACGAAAAAAGCATTACCGTACTGGGAAGGCCTCGTCTTGCCTTTCTCGTCTCCGGCGGCAACATGGACTCCATGGTAAACCACTACTTTGTCTCCGGGAAGCGCAGACCGAAGGATGCCTATACCCCCGGCGGCGTGATGGGAAAACGTCCCGACCATGCAACGGTCGTCTACGGCAATCTGATCCGCAGGGTTTATCAGGATGTGCCCGTCATTATCGGCGGCATCGAGGCCAGCTTAAGACGCCTTGCACACTATGATTACTGGTCGAATCGCTTCAAGCATTCCATCCTTTTGGACAGCCAGGCTGACCTGATTTCCTACGGCATGGGCGAAAAGTCCATCGTGGAAATCGCGGAAGCACTGGATAGCGGCATTGCGGTGAAAGATATCACCTTTATTTCCGGAACGGTCTATCGAACGAAAGAAATCAACGGCATTTTCGACGGCATTCCTTTGCCGTCCTACGAGGAGATGAAGGCGAATCCAAGGCGGTATGCCGAAAGCTTTCAGATTCAATACCGCAACACCGATCCCTTCACGGGAAAAACATTGATCGAAGCCTATCCAAACGGCGTCTATGTGGTACAGAATCCGCCTCAGCCGCCGCTGTCCACGCAGGAGATGGACGACGTTTACGACCTGCCGTACATGCGGACTTACCATCCCTCCTATGAGGCGGCCGGCGGCGTTCCGGCCATCTCGGAGATCCGATTTTCTCTGGTCAGCAACAGGGGATGCTTTGGCGGCTGCAATTTCTGTGCCCTCACCTTTCATCAGGGCAGAATCGTGCAGACAAGGAGCCACGAATCCATCCTGCGGGAAGCGAAGCGGATGACACAGGAACCTGATTTCAAAGGATACATCCACGATGTGGGCGGTCCCACTGCCAATTTCAGACATCCCTCCTGCAAAAAACAGCTGACACAGGGTGTCTGCAAGGACAGACAGTGCCTCTTTCCTGCGCCCTGTCCCAATCTGGAGGTGGATCATGCGGACTACCTTTCCCTATTGCGAAAACTGCGCGCGCTGCCCGGTGTAAAGAAGGTGTTCATCCGTTCCGGGATTCGCTTCGATTACCTGATGGCCGACCCTGACGATACCTTTTTCAAAGAGCTGGTAGAGCATCATGTCAGCGGTCAGTTAAAGGTTGCGCCCGAACATATTTCAGACACCGTGTTATCGCTTCTGGGAAAGCCGAAAAAGGCCGTTTATGAAGCTTTTGTCAAGAAATACACGAAACTGAACGAATCACTTGGAAAAAAGCAGTTTTTAGTGCCCTATTTGATGTCATCACATCCGGGCTCCACCTTAACGGAGGCCATAGAGCTTGCAGAGTATCTGCGCGATCTTGGCTATATGCCGGAACAGGTGCAGGATTTTTACCCGACGCCCTCCACGGTATCCACGGTCATGTACTATACGGGGATTGATCCCAGGAACGGCAAAGAAGTGTATGTCTGCCGCAATCCCCATGAAAAGGCGATGCAGCGGGCGCTGATCCAGTACCGCGATCCTGGCAACTACGAGCTGGTGAAGGAGGCCCTTAATAAGGGCGGGAGAGAAGATTTGATTGGGTTTGACAAAAAGTGCCTGATCAAGCCGAGAAAAATAAGAAGCACAGCGGAAAATACGGGAGAGCGAAGGCATAACGGCTTAAAAAATGGTGACGGACGAATAAAAGAAGCCGCACAACGAAATGAGATTCGCCGCGGAAAGACAGAGAAACAAAAAAAGAAAACGATTCGCAACGTGCATCAAAAGAAGGGAAGGAAAATGCAATGAACATTGCCATTATCACCGGCGCTTCCTCCGGCATGGGGTGGGAGTTTGCAAGGCGCTTGGACGGCCTGTTAAAAAAGACGGATGAAATCTGGCTGCTCGCGCGCAGAAAGGATCAGCTCGATGCGCTGGCGGCGCAGATGAAAACGAAGACCCGCGCCATTGCCATCGACCTTACCAGCCAAAAGGAGCTTGCACAGTTTGCGGAAGTGCTGTCGATTCGCAATGCGGGGATCACCGTGCTGATAAACTGTGCGGGTGTTGGGAAATATGGCGCCTTTTCCCAGCTGGACGCCAGAGAGTGCAGCGACATGCTCCACTTGAACGTCCTTGCGCTGACGGAGATGACAAGACTGTGTCTGCCGTACTTAAGAAAAGGCAGCCGCGTCCTGAATCTGGCGTCCGGTGCGGCTTTTCTGCCGCAGGCGGATTTTGCGGTCTATGCCGCGTCGAAGGCTTATGTGTATTCCTTTAGCCGCGCGCTGGAAAAGGAGCTGCGCGGGAGGGGAATCCATGTGACGACAGTCTGTCCAGGTCCGGTGGATACGCCGTTTCTTAACCATGCTTACGACAGCCAAGCCTGTATGAGCGACCTGAAGAAACTGACCATGGAGACGACGAAGCGGGTAGTGGAAACGGCCCTGCAGGACAGCATGAGAGGAAAAACTGTGTCAGTCTGCGGCCTGCCCATGAAATTTTTGTATCTGGCGACGCAGAGCGTCCAGAACATGATGCAGATTTTTATATACATGAGGTATAATGTACCCATAGATGTGGA
>DLAF01000058.1:37695-44153 GCA_002492725.1 Lachnospiraceae bacterium UBA7054 | reverse complement strand
GACAGAAGGATGTGCTCCTTGGTCTGTGCCATAACGCCGTCGGTAGCTGCTACCACAAGGATAGCGCCGTCCATCTGCGCTGCACCGGTGATCATGTTCTTAACGTAGTCAGCATGTCCGGGGCAGTCAACGTGTGCGTAGTGTCTCTTCTCGGTCTCATACTCCACGTGAGCGGTAGAAATGGTGATACCTCTCTCTCTCTCCTCGGGAGCCTTATCGATGTTCTCGAAATCGGTAGCGGTGTTACCTGCAACTCTCTCTGCCAATACCTTTGTGATAGCAGCTGTCAGAGTTGTTTTACCATGGTCAACGTGACCAATGGTACCAATATTACAATGGGGTTTGTTTCTCTCAAATTTAGCTTTAGCCATTTCTAAAGTCCTCCTTAATATGATTTACTTTCCCTGTTACAATGATTTCCTGAAAATCAATCAGCTATCTTTGATTATAGTAAAGATTGCCAAGTTTTTCAAGCTTTTTCTTTTATTACTTGCTCTTTGCCGCCAAGACCTTTTCCTGTACATTCTTAGGCACCTGCTCGTACTTTTCGAAGAACATGGAGTAGTTGCCTCGTCCCTGTGTCTTGGAACGCAGATCGGTGGAATAACCGAACATTTCCGCAAGCGGCACATAACCTTTTACCATCTTGCCGCCGCCGATATCTTCCATGCCCTCAATCCTGCCGCGGCGGGAGTTGATGTCGCCGATCACGTCGCCCATATACTCCTCGGGCATCGTAACCTCTACCTTCATGATGGGCTCAAGAAGAACGGGATTCGCCTTCTTCATTGCCTCCTTGAAGCACATGGAGCCTGCAATGTGGAACGCCATCTCGGACGAGTCGACCTCATGGTAAGAACCGTCGTACACATTTGCAGATACGCCAAGTACAGGGAATCCGCCAAGGATACCTGCCTTGGAAGCCTCCTCGATACCCTCGCCCACAGCCGGGATATACTCCTTCGGGATTGCGCCGCCGACAACGGAGCTTTCAAATTTGAAGGTTTCCTCGCCATTGGGATCCATGGGCTCGAATTTCACCTTACAGTGACCATACTGACCACGACCGCCGGACTGCTTCGCATACTTGTATTCCTGATCGACCGGCTTGGTAAAGGTCTCCTTGTACGCAACCTGAGGTGCGCCCACGTTTGCCTCGACCTTAAACTCACGCAGCAGTCTGTCAACAATGATCTCCAGATGCAGCTCACCCATACCTGCAATAATGGTCTGGCCCGTCTCCGGATCGGTGTGTGCACGGAAGGTCGGGTCTTCTTCCGCCAGCTTCGCAAGCGCCTCGCCCATCTTGCCCTGGCCTGCCTTGGTCTTCGGCTCGATTGCCAGCTCGATAACGGGCTCGGGAAATTCCATGGACTCCAGAATAACAGGATGCTGCTCGTCACAAATAGTATCACCGGTTGCGGTGAACTTAAATCCTACCGCTGCCGCAATATCACCGGAGTACACCTTTTCAAGCTCTGCTCTCTTGTTCGCGTGCATCTGCAGGATACGGCCGATACGCTCTTTCTTATCCTTGGTCGCATTGTACACATAGGAACCGGAGTTACAGGTTCCGGAGTACACGCGGAAGAACGCGAGCTTACCCACGAAGGGATCCGCCATGATCTTGAATGCCAGCGCTGCGAAAGGCTCCTCGTCAGAGGAATGTCTCACGATCTCATTGCCTTCCATATCGGTGCCTTTGATTGCCTCGATATCGGTCGGTGCAGGCATATACTCAAGAACTGCATCCAGAAGCTTCTGCACGCCCTTGTTTCTGTAAGCGGAACCGCAGCATACGGGAACCGCCGTACAATTACAAGTGCCCTTGCGCAGCGCCTTCTTCATATCTTCTACGGAAGGCTCCTCGCCCTCCAGGTACATCATTGTCAGATCATCATCCAACTCGCAGACTTTCTCCACCAGCTCATCATGATAGAGAGCGGCATCATCTGCCATGTCGGCCGGGATCTCCGTAATGGTGATATCTTCACCCTTATCATCATTATAGATATAGGCCTTCATCTCAAACAAATCGATGATTCCTTTGAAATCATCCTCTTTGCCGATCGGCAGCTGGAGAATGATCGCATTTTTACCCAATCTGTTTCTGATCTGATCTACTGCTCCGTAGAAATTGGCGCCCAGGATATCCATCTTGTTAATAAACGCCATTCTGGGAACATTGTAGGTATCAGCCTGTCTCCACACGTTCTCTGACTGTGGCTCCACGCCGCCCTTTGCACAAAATACGCCTACGGCACCATCCAGTACACGGAGTGAACGCTCGACCTCTACCGTGAAGTCTACGTGACCGGGAGTATCAATGATATTGATACGATGCTCCAATGCACCGGGCTTGGGCTTGCAGTTCTCTTCCAGCGTCCAGTGGCACGTGGTTGCGGCTGATGTGATCGTGATACCTCTCTCCTGCTCCTGCTCCATCCAGTCCATGGTGGCAGTACCCTCGTGCGTATCGCCGATCTTGTAGTTTACGCCAGTATAATAAAGGATACGCTCTGTCAACGTGGTCTTACCCGCATCGATATGAGCCATAATACCGATATTTCTGGTTCTCTCTAGTGGATATTCTCTTCCAGCCAAGGTTTTCTCCTCCTTTTAGAACCGATAGTGCGCAAAAGCCTTGTTCGCCTCTGCCATCTTGTGCATATCTTCTTTTCTCTTGACCGCTGCGCCGGTGTTGTTGGCAGCGTCCAGGATTTCATTTGCAAGTCTCTGCTCCATGGTCTTTTCCCCTCTCTTACGAGAGAACATGACCAGCCAGCGAAGTGCAAGAGCCTGTCTTCTGTCCGGACGGACTTCGATCGGCACCTGATAGGTAGCACCGCCGATACGTCTCGCCTTTACCTCCAAAAGGGGCATGATGTTATTCATAGCCTCCTCGAAGACGTCAATTGCCGGCTTGCCTGCCTTCTCTTCCACCTTTGCAAATGCGCCATAAACAATTTTCTGTGCTACGCCCTTCTTACCATCCAGCATAACGTTGTTGATAAGTTTCGTAACAACCTTATTGTTGTATAAGGGATCTGCTAATACATCCCTCTTTGGAATATGTCCTTTACGTGGCACGATTCTTCCCTCCTTATTCATAAAATAATAGATCTAAGGTACTCACATGTGTCCTCTAATTCAATGTGTTCGTGCGGTATTTCTTCTATTAATATAAAAATATATTCGAAAAAAATCCCAACACTAAATTAGTTCTGTTTGTGGTACTGACCTGACCCGAATCTTACTTCTTGGGTCTCTTAGCGCCGTACTTGGAACGAGCCTGCTTTCTGTTAGCGACCCCCGCGGTATCTAACGTACCTCTGATGATGTGGTATCTGGTACCGGGTAAGTCCTTGACTCTTCCGCCACGGATCAGGACAACGCTGTGCTCCTGCAGGTTATGACCCTCGCCGGGAATGTAGCTTGTCACTTCGATTCCGTTGGAAAGACGCACTCTGGCGATCTTTCTAAGCGCTGAGTTAGGCTTCTTCGGGGTTGCTGTCTTGACAGCGGTGCAGACACCTCTCTTCTGCGGGGAAGCCGTGTCGGTAGCCGCCTTGTGCAGGGAATTGTACCCCTTTAACAATGCGGGCGCCGTGGACTTCTTTACGGATGTCTGACGTCCCTTCCTGACTAACTGGTTAAATGTTGGCATTCTTTTCACCTCCTGTTTAGTAAGAATGTAAATGGAATTATATTTCTGTGCGCACAAAAAAAACGCATTCATGTGCACACTACCCTAGTATACTTGCCCATGAATGCGTTGTCAATACACTTTTATTTATTTTTGGTTATTCTACCGGTTCCAGTTCCTCGTCGAGCGCTTCCGTGAGCTCCTCATCCTCGATGCCGTCATCGAAGTCCTCATCTGTGATGTCTTCGATGTCCTCCAGCTCCTCGGTCAGTTCCAGATCGTCATCCTCGTCTTCCACCCCGTCGTCAAAGGATATCTCATCATCCATGCGCAGACGGCTTAACAGATTCTCGTCCGTGCTGAGTCTGGTGTCACGGTAACGCCTCATGCCCGTACCTGCCGGAATCAGCTTACCGATGATAACATTCTCCTTCAGGCCAATCAGGGAGTCTACCTTCCCCTTGATGGCTGCTTCCGTGAGCACCTTTGTGGTCTCCTGGAAGGATGCCGCCGACAGGAAGGAGTCGGTCGCCAGCGCCGCCTTGGTGATACCAAGCAAAATCTGCTTGCCATCCGCAGGTTCCTTGCCCTCTTTCACAAGCGCTTCATTCATATCTTCATAGTCCAGCACATCCACAAGGGTACCCGGCAGGAAATCCGTGTCACCGCTCTCCTCGATGCGGACCTTTTTCAGCATCTGACGCACGATGACCTCGATGTGTTTGTCGGAAATATCCACACCCTGCAGGCGATACACTCTCTGTACCTCTCTGAGCATATAATCCTGCACCGCACGGATGCCTTTGATCTTTAAGAGATCATGCGGATTGACACTACCTTCGGTAAGCTCATCGCCGGCCTCCAGCGTTGCACCGTCCACTACCTTGATTCGGGATCCGTAAGGAATCAGGTAAGTCTTTGCCTCACCGGTCTCGTCATTGCTGATGAGAATCTCTCTCTTTTTCTTTGTATCCTTAATAGTCGCAACGCCGCCAAACTCCGCAATGATTGCCAGTCCTTTCGGCTTGCGGGCCTCGAAAAGCTCCTCCACACGAGGAAGACCCTGCGTGATATCGTCACCTGCCACACCGCCGGTATGGAAGGTACGCATGGTAAGCTGTGTACCGGGCTCACCGATGGACTGTGCCGCAATGATACCGACAGCCTCACCGACCTGAACAGGCTCTCCTGTCGCCATGTTTGCACCGTAGCACTTTGCGCAGATTCCCACATGGGAGCGACAGGTAAGGATGGTACGAATCTTGATCTCCTCTACCGGTTCTCCCTTCTCATTCACACCGACGCTCAAAATCTTCTCCGCGCGGGCAGGCGTGATCATATGGTTTCTCTTTACGATCATCTTACCGTTTTTATCTTTAATGTCCTCACAGGAGAAACGTCCCGTGATTCTATCTTTCAAGCCTTCAATGGTCTCCTTGCCGTCCATAAACGCCTTGACGACCATACCGGGAAGCTCTTCCCTGCCCTCACAGCAGTCGGTCTCCCGAATAATAAGCTCCTGAGAAACGTCCACCATACGTCTGGTCAGATATCCGGAATCGGCGGTACGCAGAGCGGTATCGGACAGACCTTTCCGTGCGCCGTGCGCCGACATAAAATACTCCAGAACATCCAGTCCTTCACGGAAATTCGACTTGATCGGCAGCTCGATGGTACGACCTGTGGTATCCGCCATCAGGCCGCGCATGCCTGCCAGCTGCTTGATCTGCTGGTTGGAACCACGGGCACCGGAATCCGCCATCATATAAATATTGTTATATTTATCGAGACCGGCAAGCAGCACCTCGGTCAATTCTTTATCCGTTTCAGTCCAGGTATCCACCACCGCGTGATATCTCTCCTCCTCCGTGATCAGTCCCCTGCGGAAGTTCATGGAAAGTTTATCCACCGTCGCCTGCGCTGCTTCCAGCATCTCCGCCTTCTTCGCCGGCACCGTCATATCAGAAATGGAAACGGTCATTGCCGCCTGCGTGGAATACTTGTAGCCGGTCGCCTTGATCAGATCGAGCACCTCCGCCGTACGTACTGCGCCATGGATGTTGATGACCTTCTCAAGGATCTGCTTTAACTGCTTTCTGCCAACATGGAAATCCACCTCAAGCTTCAGCAGATTCTCCGGGTTGCTCCTATCCACAAATCCAAGATCCTGCGGCAGAATTTCATTGAAGAGGAATCTCCCCAGCGTGGACTCCACATTGCCGGAAACTTCCTCGCCTTCAGCGTTCTTTTTGGTAACTCTGACCGTGATCCTGGTGTGAAGCGTGCACACCTTATTCTCATAGGCAAGAATTGCCTCGTTCACATTCTTAAAGTACTTGCCCTCTCCCAGCGCACCGGGTCTCTCCTGGGTCAGATAGTAGATACCAAGCACCATATCCTGCGAAGGCACCGCCACCGGGCCGCCGTCTGAAGGCTTTAACAGGTTATTCGGGGAGAGCAGTAAGAATCTGCACTCCGCCTGCGCCTCCACGGACAAAGGAAGGTGAACTGCCATCTGGTCACCGTCGAAGTCGGCGTTAAAAGCGGTACAAACCAGCGGGTGAAGCTTGATTGCCTTACCTTCTACCAGAATGGGTTCGAAAGCCTGAATACCAAGTCTGTGCAGGGTAGGCGCACGGTTCAACATCACCGGATGCTCCTTGATGACCTCCTCCAGCACATCCCACACCTGGGTGTCCAGTCTTTCCACCAGCTTCTTGGCCGCCTTGATATTCTGTGAAATGCCGCGGAATACCAGCTCCTTCATCACAAAGGGCTTAAACAGCTCAATCGCCATCTCCTTGGGCAGACC
>DLAF01000058.1:0-37401 GCA_002492725.1 Lachnospiraceae bacterium UBA7054 | reverse complement strand
CATCTCCTTGGGCAGACCGCACTGGTAAATCTTTAATTCGGGACCGACCACGATAACGGAACGGCCGGAATAGTCTACACGCTTACCCAAAAGGTTCTGACGGAAGCGCCCGGACTTACCCTTAAGCATATCAGACAGGGATTTTAACGCCCGGTTGCCGGGACCCGTCACGGGACGTCCTCTCCTGCCGTTGTCGATCAGCGCGTCTACTGCCTCCTGCAGCATACGTTTCTCGTTGCGGACAATGATATCGGGAGCGCCCAGCTCCAAAAGCCTTTTTAAGCGGTTGTTTCTGTTGATGATCCTTCTGTAAAGATCGTTTAAGTCGGAGGTCGCAAAACGGCCGCCGTCCAACTGTACCATGGGACGCAGATCGGGCGGAATCACCGGGATCACGTCCATGATCATCCACTCGGGCTGGTTCCCGGACTCCCGAAACGCCTCCACGACTTCCAGTCTCTTGATGATGCGGGCACGCTTCTGACCCGTAGACTCTCTTAAGCCTTCCTTTAATTCCGCGGCTTCGGTCTCGAGATCAATGGCCTGCAAAAGCTCCTTGATTGCCTCCGCGCCCATGCCCACGCGAAACTTATTGCCCCAGGTTTCCCTGGCATCCTGATACTCTTTTTCGGAAAGCACCTGCTTGTAATCCAAGTCGGTCTCCCCGCCATCCAGTACAATATAGGATGCAAAATAAAGCACCTTCTCAAGCACTCTGGGAGAGAGATCAAGGATCAGTCCCATACGGCTGGGAATTCCCTTAAAATACCAAATATGGGAAACCGGTGCTGCCAGTTCAATGCGGCCCATACGTTCTCTGCGGACGCTGGATTTGGTCACCTCAACGCCGCAGCGATCGCAGACGACGCCCTTATATCTGATTTTCTTATACTTACCACAGTGACACTCCCAGTCCTTGCTGGGTCCGAAGATCTTTTCACAGAAAAGACCTTCCTTCTCAGGCTTTAAGGTTCTATAGTTGATCGTCTCAGGCTTCGTAACCTCGCCTCTGGACCATTCTCTGATCTTTTCCGGCGACGCCAGTCCGATCTTGATCGCGTCAAATGTCATGGGTTGATACGCTTCCTGTCTCATGTCTGACATCTTGCATTGTCCTCCATCCAGATTATTATTCGAACACTTCCTCAAACACTTCGTCGTCGGTCACATCCGCCTCGTCCTCATCGCTGCTTACGAGCTGGCCGCTGTCCTCGTCAAACTCCTGACGCTGGTATCCCATGGAACCGAAGGATTCCTGCTCATAATCATAGCCTCTGGAATCACCTTCGAGTTCGTAGCGGTAATCGCTGTCGCCGTAGTCGATGGTCTCCATGATCTCGACTTCGGTCTGATCGTCGCGCAGTACCCTGACATCCAATCCAAGAGACTGCAGCTCCTTTAAGAGCACCTTGAAGGACTCCGGAATACCGGGTTCAGGAATGTTGTCTCCCTTGATGATTGCCTCATAGGTCTTGACACGGCCCACCACGTCATCGGACTTCACGGTCAGGATCTCCTGCAGCGTGTAAGCCGCGCCGTACGCCTCGAGCGCCCACACCTCCATCTCACCGAAACGCTGACCGCCGAACTGCGCTTTACCGCCCAAAGGCTGCTGCGTTACCAGAGAGTAAGGACCCGTGGAACGCGCATGGATCTTGTCATCCACCAGATGATGCAGTTTCAGATAGTGCATATGGCCAATGGTGACAGGAGAATCAAAATACTCACCCGTTCTGCCGTCCCTGAGTCTCACTTTACCGTCTCTGGAAATGGGCACGCCCTTCCAGAGCTTTCTGTGTTCCCTGTTCTCGGACAGATACTCCATCACCTCCGGCAGCAATTCATCCTTATGTTTCTTTTCAAATTCTTCCCACTCCAGATTGACGTAATCATTCGCCAGATCCAGGGTGTCCATGATATCGTCCTCCTTTGCCCCGTCAAACACCGGCGTCGCCACATCGAAGCCGAGCGCCTTAGCCGCCAGGGAAAGATGAATCTCCAGCACCTGTCCGATATTCATACGGGAAGGCACGCCCAGAGGATTCAGCACGATATCCAAAGGCCTGCCATTGGGCAGATAAGGCATATCCTCCACCGGCAGCACGCGGGAAACCACACCCTTGTTTCCGTGACGGCCTGCCATTTTATCGCCCACGGAAATCTTTCTCTTCTGTGCAATGTAAATGCGAACCGCCTGATTCACACCGGGAGACAGCTCGTCGCCGTTCTCTCTGGTGAACACCTTGGCATCCACAACAATACCGTATTCGCCGTGAGGCACTTTCAGGGAAGTATCACGCACCTCTCTGGCTTTTTCGCCAAAGATTGCGCGAAGAAGTCTCTCCTCCGCCGTCAGCTCAGTTTCGCCCTTCGGCGTCACTTTACCCACCAAAATATCGCCGGCACGCACCTCCGCACCGATGCGGATGATGCCGCGGTCGTCCAAATCTTTCAGGGCGTCGTCGCCGACACCTGGCACGTCTCTTGTAATTTCCTCAGGCCCCAGCTTGGTGTCTCTCGCCTCCGCCTCGTATTCCTCCATATGCACGGAGGTATAGACATCCTCCTGCACCAATCTTTCACTGAGAAGTACCGCGTCCTCGTAGTTGTAGCCTTCCCAGGTCATAAAGCCGATCAGCGGATTCTTGCCAAGCGCCAGTTCGCCGCCTGCCGTGGACGGGCCGTCCGCGATCACATCGCCCTCCTCCACGCGCATGCCTTTCTGCACAATGGGCTTCTGGTTGTAGCAGTTGGACTGGTTGCTGCGGGAGAACTTCATCAGGTGGTACTCTTCCTTCGTCCCGTCGTCGCAGCTCATCTTGATCACATCGGCCGACACATAATCTACCGTACCGGATTTTTTCGCCACCACGCAGACGCCGGAGTCAACAGCCGCCTTCGGCTCCATGCCGGTTCCCACCACGGGAGCCTCGGTAAAGAGCAGCGGCACTGCCTGTCTCTGCATGTTGGAACCCATTAGCGCACGGTTCGCGTCATTGTTCTGTAAGAAAGGAATGAGTGCCGTCGCCACAGAGAATACCATCTTAGGAGACACGTCCATAAAGTCGAACATGGTCTTCGGATATTCCTGGGTCTCCGTCTTATAACGGCCGGACACACTGTTCCTCGTAAAATAACCGTTTTCATCAAGGGGCGCGGAAGCCTGCGCCACATGATAATTGTCTTCCTCATCCGCCGTCATGTAGACCGTCTCGTCGGTCACGCGCGGATTTTCCGGATCGGTCTTGTCAATCTTTCTGTAAGGCGCCTCCACAAAACCGTACTCATTGATCCTCGCATAGGATGCAAGGGAGTTGATCAGACCGATATTGGGTCCCTCAGGCGTCTCAATGGGGCACATTCTGCCGTAATGCGTATAGTGTACGTCACGCACCTCGAATCCGGCACGATCTCTGGAAAGGCCGCCGGGGCCAAGTGCGGAAAGACGTCTCTTATGCGTCAGCTCGCCGAGCGGATTGTTCTGATCCATGAACTGGGAGAGCTGTGAGGATCCGAAGAACTCCTTCACAGCCGCCTGCACGGGCTTAATGTTGATCAGCACCTGGGGTGAGATCTCCTCCGCGTCATGGGTGGTCATTCTCTCGCGCACCACTCTCTCAAGACGGGAAAGGCCGATGCGGTACTGGTTCTGCAAAAGCTCACCCACCGCACGGATACGACGGTTGCCAAGATGGTCGATATCATCGTCGTTGCCGATGCCATACTCAAGATGGATGTTATAGTTAATGGAAGCCAAGATGTCTTCCTTGGTAATGTGTTTCGGAATCAAATTGTGCACGTTCTTACGGATCGCGTCATAAAGCTCCTCGGGATCCTTGCCGTACTCGTCCAAAAGCTGCTGCAGCACAGGAAAGTAGACAAGCTCCGTGATGCCAAGCTCCCTGGGTTTGCAGTCCACGAAATTGGTGATATCCACCATCATGTTGGAGAGCACCTTGACGTTCTTTTCCTCCGTCTGGATCAGCACGGAAGGAACCGCTGCATTCTGAATGGCATCCGCCATTTCAGCCGTCACCTTGTCACCGGCCTTTGCCAGGATCTCGCCTGTCAGGGTATCCACCACATCCTCCGCAAGGATATGATGCCTGATCCGATTACGGAACATCAATTTTTTATTGAATTTATATCTGCCGACCTTCGCAAGATCATATCTTCTGGGGTCGAAAAACATTGCCATGATAAGGCTCTCCGCACTCTCAACGCTCAAAGGCTCACCGGGACGGATCTTTTTGTACAGCTCCAAAAGACCCTCCTGATAATTTTCGGAAGTATCCTTCGCAAAGCTGGCCTCAATCTTTGGCTCATCGCCGAAAAGCTCTCTGATCTCATCGTTGGAGCCAACGCCCATCGCACGGATCAGCACCGTGATCGGCACTTTTCTGGTCCTGTCAACGCGCACGTAAAAGACATCGTTAGAATCTGTCTCGTACTCTAACCATGCCCCGCGGTTGGGGATCACTGTTGCGGAAAAGAGCCTTTTACCGATCTTGTCATGGCCGATTCCGTAGTAGATGCCGGGAGAACGCACAAGCTGGCTGACAATGACACGCTCCGCACCGTTGATCACAAAGGTACCTGTCTGCGTCATCAGCGGCAGATCGCCCATAAAAATCTCATGTTCCGTGATCTCGTCCTTTTCCTTATTAATCAGACGAACCTTCACCTTGAGAGGGGCTGCATAGGTGGCATCTCTCTCCTTGCATTTCTCGATCGAGTACTTGACGTCGTCCTCACACAGCTCAAAGTCAACAAATTCCAGGCTCAGATGACCGCTGTAATCGGAGATCGGAGAAATATCGTCAAACACTTCCTTCAAGCCTTCATCCAGAAACCATTGATACGAATTCTTCTGGACTTCGATCAGGTTCGGCATTTCCAGAACCTCTTTCTGTCGTGCATAGGACATTCGCGTATTTCTGCCGGCTGCAGTCTTACGGATTCTGTTCTTTTCCATTGACATTTCACCCCGTTCTTTATGATTGATACATGCTTCCCGTCAAAAATAAGACCATAAAAAAGCATAGCACACCACAATAGTGCACTATCCATTTTACTACAAGTCCAAGCGGGAGTCAATGAGAAATTTGAAAAAAATTGGGGGCGAAATGCCCGACATAAAGAAAAGCGAAGATTTTTCAAATGGATATGGCAATAGAACAGAAAACAGTAAGACCGTCCGCACGCCTGCGCGCACGAACGGCCCCTTCTTCTGCCTGATTACTTGAGGGTAACCTTTGCGCCCTCTGCCTCGAGCTTAGCCTTGATATCGTCAGCCTCTTCCTTAGAAGCGCCCTCTTTCACCATCTTCGGAGCGGAATCAACCAGATCCTTCGCCTCCTTCAGGCCAAGGCCGGTCGCCTCACGAACCACCTTGATAACCTTAACCTTGTTGGGACCTACATCGGTCAGCTCAACGTCGAACTCCGTCTTCTCCTCGCCTGCTGCCGCGCCAGCGTCAGCACCTGCCGCTGCAACCACAACGCCCGCTGCTGCGGATACGCCGAACTCCTCCTCGCAAGCCTTTACGAGGTCATTTAACTCTAATACTGTCAACTCTTTGATCGCATCGATCAATTCCTGGGTAGATAACTTTGCCATGATCATTTTCCTCCTTAACATTATCCGGTTTCAAAATTAATAACTGCTTTTCAGTGATCGGAAAGCCCGAAACTCCTTACTCTGCCGCAGGCGCTTCCTCTGCGGGCGCTTCTGCAGGCGCTGCCTCCTCTACGGGCGCTTCCTCCTTCGCGGGCGCCTCGCATTCGGATGCGCCGCCTTTCTCCGCCAACTGATTCATCACACGTGCGAAGTTTGTGATCGGAGACTGGATGCTGCCAAGCAGCTTGGACAGCAGCTCTTCTCTGGATGGAATCTTCGAAATGTTCTCAATTCCCTTTGCGTCATAGGCGATACCTTCCACGATGCCGCCTTTGACCTCAAGAGCTTCTGCCGTCTTTGCGAATTTGCATAATATTCTGGCGGGAGCCGTCGCATCTTCTGTGGAGATTGCGACTGCACTGGGGCCTTCCAGATAGGGGAGCAGCGCTTCACAGTCCGTACCCTTGAATGCAAAATTCATCATCGTGTTCTTGTAAACCTTGTAGGTGATCCCGGCTTCACGCAGCGTTTTGCGCAGCTGTGTGTCCTGCTCCACCGTAAGGCCGCGATAGTCAACCAAAACAACTGACTGCGCGTCTTTTACGGCAGCGGCGATCTCGTCTACGATCGGTTTTTTCAATTCCACTTTTGCCATTACATTACCTCCTTTTTTATTTTGTGGGAAGTACAAAGTCCCCCCTGAAGACAGGGAGGACGAAAATAGTATTCCAAAAGAACAGTTCTCGCATCTCTCCTCGGCAGGCGGACTCTTACGCCGGCAATACGGCACCTGCTGTCTTCGGCATGGTTTTGGTTTTGCAACCTTTGCTACTATAGCACAGCGGGCGGAGGGCTGTCAACTGTTTTTATTACATTTATAAGCGTTTTTCTTCCATTATGAGCGGTTTTGTTCTGATTATTTTCTCTCCGAGAGCGGACGAGACATCTCCTCCTCATACTTTCGGATTGCCTCATCCCGCACGGAACGTGCCACGCCCCACTTATCGCCGACTTCATGGATTTTCCCGTTTCGCACCTCGCATTTCGTGCCGTTTAAGATAAATTCGCGGTCAGTATCCACGCCAAGCTGCCGCAGCAGTTCCAGCAGCATGGGCGTTGTACCTCCCAGTATATCGCCCCTTCCGCCATCGCGCATCTCAAACATGACGGAAGACCACTGTCCTTCCGCAAAATGGATCAGGGCGCCAAGTCCCCACGCCAGCGCTGTCAGCCTCTCATCGTTTTCCTCGTTTTTGTGACCGGCACCCTCGCCGTAGACCTGATCTTCCCCCACGCGCAGTCTGCATCCGTTTCCAAGGTCAAACACATCGCCGACGGCAATATTGACACTGTTGTCAGAAGTGTCATAGTCCTTATGTTCATGCGTCAAAAACGGCCCCGCTTTGTGAAAGAGGAGTGAGGGATCAATATGGGTAAAAAAGCCGGCGTCATAACGCTTCAAAATGTTGCCGCCGTCCACTTGTACGGTGGTAGTAACCGCATCAATAATCTCCGTAGTGATCTCATATTCCTCTTTTGCCGGGTCGCTGAAAAGATCCCTTTCAATCTGCGGCATCATCTCAAGATATTTTTTTATGTCCGCTTTTCTTGATCTGTCATACCCATTGAGGACATCTTCCTCATCGCCTTTGCTATCTCCGTTAAAGTAATTCACAAAGGCATCATTTTGCCCATCCTTTGAGGAAAGTTTTCCTGTCCGAGTATTATAAATATAAGTATTCCTGCTCCCTACGCCACTAATGCTCATATCACGCCTCCCCATTCCCATACGCAGTCGCCGTATGCGCGAAAGGGCTCGCAGGCATCACTCTCCCGGCTCCGTCTCCCGGGCGTGCCACATATTGCAGGCCGAACTTCTGTGCCTCCGTGACCTCCACTTCCATCACGCCGAAGTTTGTCCTGATCTGTAAGACGGTAGAGCCGTCGGGTTTGGTAATAATTTTTGTTTCGAGGTCATCATCCTCGTCCCCGGCATCCTTTCCTTTTCCGTTCTTTGCGGCTTCACCCGCTCCGGGAATCGTCATCTGACCGTCTGCATCGGAAATCTTTTGCAGATGTTTGCGGTTTTCATGGATGATTCCCCGCCAGAGCAGATCCATCTCCTCCGCCGTATAAAAATGCGCGCCGAAACCGTTCATATATTTGGCGTACTTCACCTTTTCCCGGTCGATGTAAGTCGAGCCGTCCTTCTCATAGGTATAATCCGGCACACCGTCCTTATCGGTGGAAGTCTCGAAAAAGTTAACGAAATCGTCCTCATCGATTTCTCCCGCCAAAAAATCCTTCCAAAAATTCTCGTGGGATGCAAAACGCAGATTGGCATCCTGTGGAAATCGCTGCAAAAAGGCCATCACCTTCTCGTACTGTCCCGGTTCCGTGTAAGTAAAATTCCAACAGTCCCGGTTCACCCATTTCGTCCCGTCAAAATAGGCTTCCTTGCACCTAATTCCGTCCTCCCCATAGCAGGTGATAAACCAATGCTTGTGTTCGGGATCGTCGGTGGGGAAGGTGCTCTTAGTCACCTCGTCCGTAAGTAACGACAGAAGCTCCTCCGGATCCGTCACTTCCACATCCGTACAATTATCGTCCATGCCATCTATCTCCCACGGTTTTTTGTCGGGAACCGCGGCACTGCCCGCAGCAGTTACCGAAGTCGGCTGTGGCACTGTCATGCTGCCATTCTCTGCAGGCTGTGGGTTTGCCACGCTGCCGCCAGATGCCACTGTGGGCTGTGCCGCCTCAGGAACTGACACATCTGTCACAATTGTCTCTGAGCCGTCGGAATCGAGCTTACTCTCGGTCTCTCTTCTTAATGCCTCTTTGGCCGCCTGTTTCTCCACTTCCGCGATCAGCTCCTTGATCTGCTCCTGCAGCGCCTCCTCCGCGTCGTCAAAATCCGCCAGAAGCTTTTCCCACTCTTTCATGGTAAAGGACTGGGCGCCCGTCTGGAAGGTCGGCTCTACGGTGCCGTCCTTGACTTTCTTCGCCATTTCCTCCATATGCGCGAGAATCTGCTCGCGGTAGGTCATGTCCTCGGTCTTTTTTTCTTCCTGTTCCTCGTCAGTCTGTGCGGGACGATTTTTGGATCCCGCAGGGGTTGTATTGTTGTTGTGAATCCATGAAGAATAACCGTTCCCTATGTTTCCTACACTCATATCTCATTTTCCTTTCTGTCCGACAATCGTTCTCTGTCTTGGAAATCTGTCCCTTTGTAAAGAATACGATTCAGCCTTCGGAAAAGTTTCACTTATATAAAAATTTTCTACTACCATGCAATCCTGCGCCCTTACCAACTCACAAAACCATCTCCGTCAATCTGCACACCCTCTGATATGCCGCGCAGATAAGAAAGCACCCGCTCCTTCTCCGCACCCTCCAAAAGTGTGGTGCGGCATCCGCTCTGGAGACAGGGAACAAACTGATAACTCACGATCCCCGACTCGTCGATCACTACCTCCACCATACCGGTATCCAGCGTCTTTGAGTTGAACCAAAAATTTCCCAAACTGTAGATCACGGGCACGCCCCGTATCACACCAATCGGCTGCAGGCAGTGAGGATGATCGCCGATGATCAGATCCGCTCCCGCTCCGACCAGCTCCGGTGCCTGTTTTAGCTGCGCCCAATCAAGCTCCGCCACATTTTCTGTCCCCCAATGTACGTAAACCACCACAAAGTCGCTGCTGCGGGCCGCCTCCCGAATCGTCTCCAACAGCTTTTCTCCATTCCAGCAGCGAAAAACGCCTGGGGTTGTTTCCGTAGCTTCCTTTGTATCCGGCGTATCCAGCCGCTCGATCTGGGTTGCCGATACAAAGGCGATCTTGAGATCTCCCACAATGTAGTAGACGGGCTTTCTCGCCTCACCGATGTTGCGTCCCGCGCCCACATAAGGAATCTCAGCCTCACGCAAGGTATCCAGCGTATCCGTGAGGGCATCCGGTCCATAGTCGTAAGCGTGGTTATTTGCCAGAGACACGATATCGACACCCATGTCAGTTAGATAAGCCACCGTCTCAGGTCTTGCCCGAAAGGTAAACTGTTTCTCCTCAAGGGGCGCCCCGCGGTTGGAATAGGCAAACTCATTGTTTAGCATCATCACATCCGCCGCCTGCATCCGCTCGATCACATCAGGCGACACGCCCTTGGAAATATCGCCGTCTGCACGCACCGGTCCGGTAATCGCGTAATGATCATCAAAGAGGACATCCCCTGCAAAGGTAAGGGTCGCCTGCCCGGGCACGACCGGTTCCCTGACATAGATGTTATTCTCCGCAAGATAATCAGGGTTTTCCAGCTCGCTCTGATATTTGGAAGGCGCTTCTTCCTGCGCGGGCTCATGATCCGCCGCAGTTTCGGGTGACTCCTGCGGAATCTGTGCCTTCTGCGTCGTGTCGTCCTTCTCTTGCTCCCTATTGACTGAATCAGTCGATTGTTTCCTGACCGGCTCTGTGATCCAACTGTGCGCCGCAAGTGCAAAAACGCCCGCCGCTGCCACCGCCGTCAGAGTAATCATAAACGGCATGAGAAAGCTGCGGCTCAATCTTATTCTCTTTTTCTTTTTGTGCAATCTTTTCTTAGCCATGTAGCCATTATATCACACTCGCCAATACCATAGCAAAATCATTTCAGCAGCGCTTTCAGCCGGTTTAGTCCCTCTGTCAGAATTTCCAAAGAAGGAGGCGTGATCACGGAAATTCTGACCGCTTTCTCCGGTATTCCGTTGCCCACGCAGAAGCGTTCCGCGCCGTAAACCTCCACGCCTGCCTGCCCGGCACAAATCTCAAAACTTTTCCCCGTAAAGTATTCCGGCAGCCGTACATACCTCAGCGGCGCCGTAGGCTCTCCCGGCAAAACGGATTCTTTCAGAATTTGATCGACAACGGCATTCCGTTCCCTGATATCCTTTTTGCGGGCAGCAACAATTTCATCCGCTGCGCCATCCTCAATCAAAGCCGCGGATACTGTCGCAAGTAAGGGCGAAATCGAAATATTCATGGAATACAGCGCCGTCGCCAGTCTTTCATAAAATCTGTCAGGAACATGAATAAACGCCGTCCTGAGTCCCGGCGAAACGGTTTTGGAAAGACTTGATATATAAATGACCTGTTCCGGCGCAAAAGCCGCAATAGGAGGTATCGGATTCTCTGCCAGAAGGTTATTGATGCCATCCTCTATGACTAAAAGCTTTTCCTCCCCGGCTGCCTTCGCGATCATTTTCCTCATCTCAAGCGACATGATGTGTGCCGTGGGATTCTGATAATCCGGTATCACATAAAGACCTTTTATCTTTTCATTCTGAATCGCATAACGGATCCCCTCTTCCGTTATTTCCTGATTGCTAACACGGACAGGAAGCAAATGGATGCCTACAACCGGCTCCCAGCAGGCGCTTGACCTGATCGGAAAGGTGCTGCTCGACAAGGGCGACGGGGTCATTGTCGAGAAACCGACTTATCTTGCCGCAATACAGGCTTTTTCCATGCAGCAGCCGACTTTCTACCCGGTTACATTAACCGAGGAAGGTATGAATCCGGAAGAACTGGAAGATGCCCTGCAAAATCCCGTTAAATTCATCTATACCATTCCCAATTTTCAAAATCCGACCGGACTCACCTATTCCGCCGGAAACAGGGAACGCATTTATGATATTCTGAAAAGATATGAGGTCGTTTTCATAGAAGACGATCCTTATGGCGAACTGCGTTTTGAGGGAGAGCGTCTGCCCTACATCAGCGCCGGGAAACTGCCAAACAGCATTCTGCTTGGAACTTTTTCCAAAACGATCACCCCTGGTATGCGTATCGGCTTTCTCATTTCCGAAAACAAAGAGCTGCTAAAGCACATATCCGTTGCCAAAGAAGCGAGCGATCTGCACACAAATATCTTTGCGCAGTATTTGATCTGGGACTATTTGAAAAACAACGATTTGGACATGCATATCGCAAAGATAACGGAGTTGTACAAAAAACAGGCGCACACAATGACGGACGCCATAAATCGGTATTTTCCGCCGACAGTGAAATATACCCAGCCACACGGCGGTATGTTTTTGTGGGTAACGCTTCCGGAAGGAGTGAGCGCTATGTCGCTGTTCCCTAAAGCTTTGGAGAAAAAAGTCACGTTTGTCCCGGGAGACCCCTTCTATACAGACATCAGAAATTCCAATACCATGCGTCTTAACTACACGAATGCCGATTCGGAAACCATCACAGAAGGTATCCGCAGACTGGGAGATCTGCTGAAAGAATTGTAACTGCGGCTGCGCCAAAAAAGAGCGGCCTGCCGCAGCAGACCGCTCTCCCATTTCGTTTTTGTATTCCATTTCTCTGCGGCGTTTCTCTTAATACTTCGCCACATTCACCTTCACGCCGGGGCCCATGGTAGTCGCCAGCGTAATGCTCCTGAGATACTGGCCTTTCAGCGCCGAAGGCTTTGCCTTAACGATTGCCTCCATCAGCGCGTCAAAGTTCTCCTGCAGCTTGCTCTCCTCAAAAGAGGTCTTTCCTACGGGCACATGGATGATATTTGCCTTATCCAGTCTGTACTCAATCTTACCGGCTTTGATATCGTTGATAGCCTTCGTTACATCCATGGTGACTGTGCCTGCCTTGGGGTTGGGCATCAGGCCTTTCGGACCGAGCACCTTACCCAGACGGCCCACAACGCCCATCATGTCAGGGGTTGCCACCACAACATCGAAATCAAGCCATCCTTCGTTCTGGATCTTGGGAATCAGCTCCTCGCCGCCTACGTGATCGGCTCCCGCTGCTTCCGCCTCATTCACCTTGTCGCCCTTTGCAAATACAAGGACGCGCACCGTCTTACCGGTACCGTTTGGCAGCACCACCGCACCGCGGATCTGCTGCTCTGCGTGACGGCCGTCGCAGCCGGTTCTGATATGAACCTCCACCGTCTCATCAAACTTTGCTGTCGCTGTCTTTTTTACCAAGGCGATTGCTTCTGCGGTGTCGTACTGTACGGAACGATCTACCAGCTTTGCCGCCTCCTGATATTTTTTACCGTGTTTCATCTCAAACCCTCCATTACTCTTCTACTGTGATGCCCATGCTTCTCGCAGTACCGGCGATCATGCTCATTGCCGCCTCAACGCTCGCCGCGTTTAAGTCGGGCATCTTCATCTCCGCGATCTCCTGAAGCTTTGCCTTGGAGATGGTCGCCACCTTCGCCTTGTTGGGAGTAGCGGAACCGGACTTGATGTTGCACGCCTTCTTTAAGAGTACCGCTGCAGGGGGAGTCTTCGTGATGAAACTGAAGCTTCTGTCTGCATACACTGTGATGACAACCGGGATGATCACATCGCCCTTATCGGCTGTCTTTGCGTTGAACTGCTTGGTAAATTCAACGATGTTTACCCCGTGCTGTCCAAGTGCAGGACCAACCGGGGGCGCCGGCGTTGCCTTGCCGGCAGGAATCTGTAACTTGATGTAGCCTTCTACTTTCTTTGCCATATCGGCACCTCCTAATATTATTGTGGTACGGACGCTTTACCGCCTGTCTTTCGCGATCTGCACTGCCAGATCGTCAAAGACAAGCTCGGGATTTAAATGCGAAGCATTTTAATCCGGCTCCCACACACATATCTACACCGCAAAAGCGGAATAAATATCTAACGCATACTGCGAACCTCCGCGAAACTGATCTCCACGGGGGTTTCTCTGCCAAACAGCTCCACGTTGATGGTGGCAGTCTGTTTGCCATAGTCAATCCTCTGCACGACGCCGACGGTATCCTTCCAGACACCCGCAACCACCGCAATGGTATCGCCTTCTGCGAAATCGACGGTCATGTTTTCCATCTTAATGCCGAGCGGCTTCATCTCCGCCTCCGTAAGCGGCACAGGTTTACTGCCCGGTCCCACGAAGCCCGTCACACCTCTGGTATTTCTCACGACGTACCATGTGTCATCATTCATGATCATATTGATCAGAACATATCCGGGGAACATCTTCTTCTGAACCGTCTTGCGCGCACCGTTTTTCAGCTCGGTAACGTCCTGCATCGGCACCTTGACCTCCAGAATCTCTTCCTCCAGATGTCTGTTTTCGATTGTCTTTTCTATGTTGGCCTTCACCTTATTCTCATACCCGGAATAAGTATGCACAACATACCAATTCGCCTCTGCCATACGGATCCTCCCTGTCTAAGCCTTTCGATCAAGAGTCTGCTTAAAACTGTAATTGCGTGATAAAGTCCACACCATACTGCAGACCGAAATCCAGCACCGCAATGATTGCTCCCACCACCAGGGAAATCGCAACGACCGCTATGGACTGCTTTAAGAGGGAATCCTTGTCCGGCCAGCTGATTTTCTGAAACTCAGCCTTCACGCCGTCAAAAAATTTGACTGCCTTCTTTTCTGTCTTTGCCGAATCTGCCATAATTATCTCCTTTTCCCAAACGACGTATCGTTACTTCGTCTCCTTATGCAGGGTATGCCTCTTGCAGAATCTGCAATACTTCTTCGTCTCCATCCTGTCAGGATGTGTCTTCTTATCCTTCGTTGTATTGTAGTTACGCTGCTTGCATTCCGTACAAGCCAATGTGATCCTTGTGCGCATCTTGCCACCTCCAGTGTATTACGATCCATTTGTTTTTTGAGCATAAAAAAAAGACCTGAATCTCATCTCGTTTCCACAATATATCACACAGCGCGCAGCAAGTCAACTGTTTTTCCGTAATTTCTCTCAAATTTTCTCATTCTCTGCCCGTTTAAAAATATTTTTTTGCGGTTTCCTCTTAACAAAACCCAAAAATGATACGATATATAAGGTAACAGTATTTTTGTGTGGAAAAATGTCCGCAAATTTCCACAAATACTTGCATTTTGCAAAAAAAACGAATATGATAATAATATAATAAGTAGAAGTGCCCACGAAGATACCTTGCAGGCTATGGATAGCCAACGGAGGCATCTGAGAGAATTTCACGGAAGAAAGGAGGGGCTTATGTCTTTTAACTCTGTTCATAATTTAACGAATGTCTACAATTTCTATATGACCACCTATGCGCCCAAGTCGAGCACGCCTTATGATACCCATAAGAAAAGCGAGCTTCGCAGCGTATATAATTCCATTGTAAAAATGAATAAAGAGTCCCCTCTGTTCATTTTGGATACCAGCAAGGAGTCCCAGCAGTTTGCCGTAGGGATCAAAGAGAACGCCAGAGAGCTTCGCAACACCATCGCTTCCTTGGGCGGTCTGGATGAGGAAGAGCTTCTCAATAAAAAAGTGGCCTATTCCAGCAATGAGAATATCGCCACCGCAAAATATGTGGGATCCAAAAAGCCGGACGACGATTTCCCTACCTACGAAATAGAGGTGGAGCATCTGGCCTCTCCCCAGGTAAATCTCGGGAAATTCCTGCCCGGAGACGAACCCGTAGCGCTTGCCCCCGACACCTACTCTTTTGATGTGGGCATCGACGACTTAAGTTATGAGTTCCAATTCAGCATCAAGGCCAACAATACCAACAAAGACGTACAAGCGCGCTTATCCCGCCTGATCAACAATGCAAACATCGGCATGTCGGCTCAGGTGATTACGGACGAAAGCGGTGCATCCTCCCTGCGAATCGAATCAGATGCGACAGGCTTAAAGGAGGGTAAGAAAGCGCAGTTTATCATATCCGACCAGCGTACCAGTAAAACTGCAGGTGTGGTGGATTATCTGGGGCTTGACTATGTGTCTTCTCCTGCTACGAACGCCTCTTTCCTTGTTGACGGGCAGCCGCATACTTCTACCGCTAACCGTTATACGTTGGACAACACTTACGAGCTGCAGTTCCATGGCGTAAGCAGCGAGGAGGGCGAAACGGCTTCCATCGGTATCAAGACCGATGTGGAGTCATTGGCAGAAAATATCAATACCCTTGTGAGAGGATATAACTCCTTCCTCCAGGCAGTTTCGGAATACAGCGCAGACCAGCCCAAGAGCAATCGTCTCTTCAGCGAAATGAGCAGTGTGGCAAGGGTTTACGCAAAGGGGCTCACCTCCGCGGGGTTGAACCTGAATCTGGACGGCACGCTGGAGGTAGACAACAACGTCCTGCGCCAGAAGGCTACCAGCGAAAACGCAAAAGAAGCCTTTTCTTCCATGAAGGGTTTCACCAATTCGGTGCTTCGCAAATCAAACCAGGTTGCCTTAAACCCGATGCACTACGTCAACAACGTGATCGTGGCCTACAAGAACCCCGGCAAAAACTTCGCGAGTCCCTATATCACCAGCGCATACAGTGGGATGATGTTCAACAGCTACTGCTAGAGCTGACTCACATAACAATATTAAATAGTAGAAAAGCGGCAGGTCAACAACTTGCCGCTTTCTTATTTTCTCCCAGCAAATTACCGCTCCTTATGACCTTTCAATACCGCACTTTTACGAAACTCATCCCAATGCTGCATTTATTGTGCAAATAGTATAGCATAAGCAGACCCTTGAAGGACGTTGGTACTTGGCGAGGTATTTTCGAGCCTAGTACCGCTACGTCCGGAACGGAGCGAAAGCGCGTCTGCGTTGATTATACTATTTGTACAATTTCAACGACGAAAATGGAGTTTCGCAAACACCAACTATTACAACGGTATATTTCCATGCTTCTTCTTCGGATTCTCCGCCTGCTTATTCTTTAAACCACGCAGCGCTTTGATGAGCGCCGCCCTGGTCTCCTCCGGCTTGATCACCTCATTGACATACCCTCTGGCCGCCGCCACGTAAGGATTTAAGAAGCGGTCCTCGTACTCTTTTTTGCACTGGGCACGCATGGCCTCGGGATCGGCCGCTGCCTTAATCTTTCTCTTAAAGGCGATATTGACTGCACCGTCCGCCCCCATCACCGCGATCTCCGCGATCGGCCACGCATAGACGATATCCGCCCCCATCTCCTTGGAGTTCATGGCGATGTAAGCACCGCCGTAGGCCTTGCGCATGATCAGGGAAATCTTCGGCACGGTAGCTTCCGAGTAGGCATACAGAATCTTTGCGCCGTGACGGATGATGCCGTTATGTTCCTGTGCCGTACCGGGCAGAAAGGCCGGCACGTCGATCAGCGTGACAAGCGGTATGTTAAAGCAGTCGCAAAACCGTATAAATCTTGCTATTTTGTCTGATGCATGGTAATCAAGGGAGCCGCCCATGGAATTGGGCTGGTTCGCCACGATGCCAACCACCTTGCCCTCCATGCGGCACCACCCCACCACGGCGTTTGTCGCAAATTCCTTCTGCACCTCAAAAAAGCTTCCCTCATCCACGATGCAGTCAATGACTTCCTTCACATCGTAGGCGTGCCGGGAATTGTCGGGAACGATATCCTTGATCTTTGCCGCCTTTGCCTTCAAAGCGGCATCCGGCCGCCCACTGCCTTCTCCTCTGCCAAACACTCTGCCCATCCGCGAAGGGATGCTCATCCGCTCCGGCGTGTTGACCACGGGCGGTTTCTGTGTCCAGTTGCTTGGCAGATAGGACAAAAGCTTGCGCACACCCATCAGGCATTCCTTCTCCGTGTCATAGGTAAAATGGGATACGCCGCTCTTCTTTGCGTGTACTTCCGCTCCGCCCAGTTCTTCTACGGAAACTTCCTCGTTGATGACCGTCTTTACCACGTTCGGCCCGGTGATGAACATCTTGGAAATATCTTTCACCATAAAGATAAAGTCACAAATAGCGGGCGCATAACAGGCCCCGCCCGAGCAGGGGCCGAGAATCACCGCAATCTGGGGAATGACGCCGGAAGCCTTCGTGTGGCGCAGAAACATCCCGCTGTAGCCGCTCAAGGAAGAAATGCCTTCCTCAATCCTCGCGCCGCCGCTGTCGTTGATACAGATGAGGGGTGCCTTCACTTCCATCGCCATATCCTGAATCCGACAGATCTTAAAGGAATGATACTCTCCCAGCGTGCCGCCGATTACCGTAAAGTCTTCGCTGGACACAAAAACCTGCCTTCCGTCAATCTCGCCGTAACCTGTCACCACACCATCACCGGGCACCCGCCTCTTATCCAGGTCAAAATCGTCAATGCGGGACTCCAAAAAACCGTCCACTTCCACGAAGGTACCGGGATCAAGCAGCACCTCGATCCGCTCTCTGGCCGTCATCTTGCCCGTCGCATGCTGCTTGTCGATCTTATTCAGGCCGCCGCCCAAAAGCGCCTTTTCTCTTCTCTTATCCAGTTCTTTGATTGCATCGTTCCAGTTCATAGGAGCGCCTCCACAATGTTTGATATTCTAAAGGTTTGATATTCAAACTATCTGGTCATAATTATAGGCAGAGCGTGGCCTCTTGTCAATACTCTGCCTGTAAAAATTTAATGCAGCAGCTCAGCCGGAGCAAATCTGTCCGGCAAATGAGCTACCCTTCCTGCTTCGCCTTCTTTAGCGCCTCCGCGATCACCTGATCCATATCATAATAACGGTACTGTCCGAGCCTGCCGCCAAAAATCACGTGCGGCCTCTTTTTCGCAAGCGCCTGATATTTTGCAAACAAGGCGTCATTCTTCTCATTATTCACGGGATAATAAGGCTCCTCGCCCTCCCGCCAGGCCGCCGGATACTCTCTGGTGATCACGGTGCATGGCTGCTTGCCAAAGACAAAATGCTTATGTTCGATCACCCTCGTATAGGGAATCTCCCGCTCCGTGTAATTCACCACGGCATTGCCCTGATAATTGTCGCAGTCGGTAAGCGTCTCGGTCTCAAAGCGCAGAGAACGGTATTCCAAATGCCCCAGCGAGAAATCAAAATACTCGTCGATCATCCCCGTGTAGACCACCTTGTCGTAGGTATTCCCCTCGCTGTCGTGCACCAGGATACGGCCATCCTGCTCTTCTTCGGTCACAAAATCGCGGTAGTCCGTGTCTGTCTTCACCTCGACGCCCCGCAGCATGGCCTCCACCATCGCGGTATAGCCTTCCACCGGGATTCCCTGATAGCGGTCGTTGAAATAATTATTGTCATAGATAAAGCGCAGCGGCAGCCTTTTGATAATGAAGGCGGGAAGTTCCTTACAGTCTCTTCCCCACTGTTTTTCGGTGTAGCCCTTCACCAGCTTCTCATAGACGTCCCTTCCCACCAGGGAAAGTGCCTGTTCCTCCAGGTTTTGCGGCTCCGTGATGCCAAGATCTGCAATCTGCTCCGCGATCTTCGCTTTTGCCTCCTGCGGCGTCACAACGCCCCACATTTTATTGAATGTATTCATATTAAAAGGCAGATTGTAAAGCTCGTCCCGCCAGCGTGCCACCGGAGAATTGATATAGTGATTAAACTCCGCAAACTGGTTTACATAATCCCAAATCTGCCTGTCGGAAGTGTGGAAGATATGTGCCCCATAGCGGTGCACCGGGATTCCTTCCACCTCCTCTGTATAAATATTGCCGGCGATGTGCGATCTTTTGTCAATGAGTCGCACCCGCCGGCCCTTTTCGTGCATCTCGTGGGCAAACGCGGAGCCGTACAGCCCCGCGCCCACGATCAGATAATCATAGTTCATTATTCTTCTACCGCCTTATATTTATCGAGCTGCGCATAGTCCTCCATCAGCTCAAGCGCCTTTTTCCTTCCTGTCTTGTTCAACTTCACATAGTACTGCATCACGCGGTTTTCCATAATCTTACCGCCAAGCAGGCTCTTCTGGTTGATGGGCGTAAAATCCACAGGATTTAAGTTCAGCCTGTCGCACATTCTGATGACAGTTCCGTAAGCCATACCCTCAATACCTCTATCCAGAGCGGTAACCAGCGTAGAGTATGGAATCGACATTTCAATCGCGAACTGCCTGACACTCTTGTGCTGTTTCAAGATTTCTGCCTTTAAAATTTCTGCCTTTGTCATAATAGACCTCCTTATCCCCTTATTATGTATTTGTATCTTTTGAGAAGAGGTCTGCTCCTCTCCGTTTCGGTCAGTATACCACATTTCCGCCAAAAAAGGAACCACCTATCCGATCAATTAACGGAATACCGTCATCCTTGTACTCTTTTCACTAATATTCCTTCTATTTTTGTACAAAAAGACTAATTCGGTTACCACGTCGCGTTGTAAAAACCGTATTGTCGAAGCCGAAAGAAGATGCTAAAATAGATACGAACAAATTATTACAGGATATGCTCTACAAAAGAGGTGTTGTATGTTACCCGTTTCCGTTTGTATGATCGCAAAAAATGAGGACAATCATATCGAGGAATGCTTAAAGAGACTGCGTCCCTGCCGCTTTGAGATCATCGTGGTGGACACCGGCTCCGTTGACCGTACCGTAGAGATTGCCCACAAGTATGCGGACAGAGTTTTTCACTTTGCCTGGTGCGATGATTTCAGCAGTGCGAGAAACTTTTCAATCCAGCAAGCCACAAATGACTGGGTTCTGATTATCGACTGCGACGAATATCTCGAGAACGTAAATCTGGCCGAGCTCGAGGATTCTCTTGCCAAAAACAGGAATGCCGTCGGCATGATCACACGCAATAATCCCTACACGGTGCAGGGTGCACGTTCCATCATGTCGGAGCGCATCGGCAGGCTTTTCAACAGAAACTCCTGTCACTATGAGGGCACCGTTCACGAACAGGTACGCACGCTCCAGGGCAAGGAACCGGATCAGTTTTCCATCCCCCTGACTTTTTACCATGAGGGGTATGTGGAAGAATCCGACAAGCGTATGCGCGCCACAAGGAATCTGGAAATGCTGCTCCATGATCTGGTACTCAAGGGGCCAAGCCCTTATATGTACTTCCAGCTGGGCCAGAATTACCTTTCCCTGAATGACCTGGAAAAGGCCGCTCACTACTATAAGCTGGGGCTTGAGTTAAACCCCGATCCCTCCTCCGATTTTGCCCGCAATATGATGGAAGCCTACGGTTACTGCCTGATGAACCTTGCCAAGTATGACGATGCCATGACCTTGAAGGAGCATTACGACCAGTTCTCAGACAGAGCGGACTTTGTCTACCTGATGGGAATGCTCCATATGAAAAAAGGCGAAATGGAAGAAGCGATCGCCGAGTTTGAAAAGGCCACCAAACTGGAGGCGCCTTCCCGCAAGGGTGTCAACAGCTACCGCGCCTACTTCCAGATTGCGGATATCTACGAGACGATGGGCGATTTTGAAAAGGCCAGAAACTACTATAAAAAATGTGGGGATTTTGAACCGGCCATGCGCAGGCTCAAAGAGCTGTCCGCACTGTCCGCCTCTTAGTGAAACTTACGAAAGGAGACGCCTTGTTTCCGCTTTCCGTCTGCATCATTGCAAAAAATGAAGAAAAAAATATCGAGGAATGCCTGCGCCGTCTTGCGCCTTACGGCTTTGAGATCGTGCTGACGGACACAGGCTCCACGGATCGCACCCTGGCGGTCGCAGAAAAATACACCGATCGGATCTTTCACTTTGACTGGTGCGATGACTTTTCCGCCGCCAGGAATTTCTGTATGGAGAAGGCTTCACACGATTACATTCTCTCACTCGACTGCGACGAATGGATCGAAGCGATCGATCCGCCCGAAATCCTGCGTCTTTTGGAGGGCTGTCCGGATGCCGTGGGCCGCATCCTAATCCGCAGCCGCTTTACCAAAGACGGCCGCACTACGTTTGAACAGGTTCGCGTGAGCCGTCTCGCCGACCGCAGACAGTTCTTCTTTACCGGAGCGGTACACGAACAGTTGTCCCACCGCCACTTCCCGTCCCTCCCCAACAAAGTTTATGACGCTCCTGTCACAATTCTCCATACAGGCTATGATTTGAGTGAAGATGCCATGCGCAAAAAAAGCCGCCGCAACATCGCCCTGCTGGAATCAGAGCTTGCCGCTAACGGTCCGGATCCTTATCTTTACTGCCAGTTGGGACTCTCTTACCGCAGGCTGGGGGAGAACGAAAAGGCCTGTGAAAACTTCGATGCGGGTCTGTCGTTAGATGTAGACCCTTCTTTGGACTATGTGCGGACTATGGTGGAAACCTACGGCTATACCCTCTTAGACCTGAAGCGTAATCGGGAAGCGTTGGGTCTTTCCTCTCTCTATGATACCTTCGCCGTGCGTGCGGATTTTGTTTTCCTGATGGGCTTGATTTATATGAACAACGGCCTTTTCGAGGAAGCTGTCGCCGAATTTCAAAAGTCTACCACTATGACAGAGTTCTCGGTTGAGGGCGTCAATACTTATCTCGCCTTTTATAATATGGGCGTGATTCTTGAGTGCACCGGCCGCGCGGAAGAAGCGCGGAAAGCCTACAAAAAGTGCGGGAGCTATGCCCCCGCAGAAGAACGTTTGAAAGCCCTCGCATAAGCAGATTCAACTGCTTATGCGCGCAATTTCCAGATATCGCGGTTGTACTCCTCGATGGTTCTGTCAGAAGAGAAAAATCCTGCCTTGGCAATGTTTGTGAGCATCATCTTTCTCCACTTCGTCTGATCCTCGTAATCCGCCATCATCCGATCCTTGGTCTTGATATAATCCTCCAAATCTAAGAGCGTCATGAACCAGTCTTTGTTCAGCAGCTCCTTGTAAAGCCGCTCCAGGTTCTCCTTGTGACCCACCTTAAGCGCCTGCTTGCTGACAATAAAGTCCACCGCTTCCTTGATCACGGGAGACTTCTTGTAATAATCCTTGGAAACATAATCGGCCTTCTCATAATGCGCAATCACCGCCTCGGATTTCTCGCCGAAGATATAGATGTTATCGTCACCCACCAGCTCGTGGATCTCCACATTTGCGCCGTCTGAAGTGCCCAGCGTCACCGCGCCGTTTAACATAAATTTCATATTGCCCGTACCGGAAGCTTCCTTGGATGCCAGGGATATCTGCTCGGAGATATCGCAGGCCGGGATCATTTTCTCCGCGTAAGCGACGTTATAATTCTCCACCATGAGCACCGTCATGTAAGGGCTGACTTCGGGATCATGATTAATGATCTCCTGCAGCACCAGCAGCAGATGAATGATATCCTGCGCAATCACGTAAGCGGGCGCCGCCTTCGCGCCGAAGATAAAGGTCATCGGCCTTGCAGGCTTCTTGCCCCCTTTGATTTCCAGATACTTATGAATGATGTAGAGTGCGTTCATCTGCTGCCGCTTGTACTCGTGCAGACGCTTGCTCTGGATATCAAAGATGGAATCGGGATTTAAGGTCACACCCTCCACCTCTTTCACGTAGGCCGCCAGATCCTTCTTGCGGTTCATCTTGATCTCGGCAATACGGTTTAATACCGCCTCATCGTCAATGTGGGCAAGGAGTTTCTCCAGTTTCGACGCATCCTTCTTAAAGCCGTCGCCGATGGTCTCCGACAAAAAGCTTGCCAACTCACGGTTACAGGACAAAAGCCATCTTCTGAAAGTGATGCCGTTCGTCTTATTGTTGAACTTCTCGGGATAAATCTTGTAAAAAGCATTCAGCTCGGTGTTTTTCAAAATCTCCGTGTGGATTGCCGCCACACCGTTGACGGAAAAGCCGTAGTGAATGTCAATATGCGCCATGTGCACCCGCTTATCCTTATCGATAATCTGTACCTTGGGATCCTTATACTTGTTAGCCACCCGCTTATCAAGCTCCTTGATAATGGGCACAAGCTGAGGAACCACCTTCTCCAGGTACTTAAGCGGCCACTTTTCAAGTGCCTCCGCCAGGATCGTGTGATTCGTGTAAGCGCAGGTTTTGCTCACGACCTCGATTGCCTCATCCATGGTAAACGCCTTATCTTCCACCAGAATCCGAATCAGTTCCGGGATGACCATGGTGGGATGCGTGTCGTTGATCTGGATCACCGCGTGATCGTACATGGTGCGCAGATCATACTGCTTTTCCTTCATTTCCTTTAAAATCAGCTGCGCTGCGTTGCTGACCATAAAATACTGCTGGTAGATGCGCAGAAGATTTCCGTCCTCGTCGGAATCATCGGGATACAGGAAAAGGGTAAGGTTTTTCTCGATATCCTTCTTGTCAAAATCAATGCCCTTTTTCACCAGACTCTCGTCGATTGTCTCGATATCAAAGAGGCGCAATTTATTGACACCATTGTCATATCCGACCACATCAATATCGTAGAGCCTGGATGTCACTTTCCTTTTGCCAAACGCCACCTCAAAAGTAGTGTCCGTTTTGGTCAGCCATGACTGCTCCTCAATCCAGTCATTCTTTTCAGCCGTCTGCAATTTATCCTTAAACTCCTGCTTGAACAGGCCGAAGTGATAATTTAAGCCGATGCCTTCGCCGGGAAGCCCCAGGGTAGCGATGGAATCCAAAAAACACGCCGCCAGACGTCCCAGTCCGCCGTTCCCGAGAGACGGTTCCGGTTCCACCTCCTCAATCACGGAAAGCTGCTTACCGTTCTTTGCAAGGATCTTCTCCAGATTATCATAGATTCCCAGATTGATCAGGTTGTTTGAAAGAAGCTTACCGATCAGGAATTCCGCGGAGATATAGTACACTTTCTTCTCTCCCTCGATTCGCTCTGACGCCGTCATCAGCTTTTTGGAGAGCTGAAGGATACTGTAATAAAGCTCCTCATTGGTGCAGGCTGATATGGATTTTCCATACCCTTCCTGTGTCTGGTTTTCCAGCTCCTGCTCCAGATTCATCACCAGTATGTCTCTTTTCAGGTTGCTTGCCTGTGTCATGTTTCGTAACCTCCCTTATTTTATATCATTTATAGTGTTCCACTTTTTGCTCTGTTATATCAGGACATCTTCGTATTTCATCCTCACCAGCTCATAATCCAGTACAATTTGCCTGCCTTCTCCGCCGTCCAAAAGGCGTTTTAACTCTTCCACGGCCTTTGAAGCGATTCGCGCAAAATCCTGCCTGACCGTATTCATCTGCTTGCCGGCATAGCCCATCAGCGTAATCCCGTCGAAGCCACACACAGGACGGAAAATATCCATATCCATCAGCGCCCTCATCGCGCCGATTGCCATCATATCGGAAGCGCAGACTACGATATTCTTCTTCCTCGCATAGCGGAAAGTCAATTCTCTGGCCAGGCGTTCCGAAAACTCTCCGTTTCTGACAAGCAGGGATAAGCCCTCTTCCTCCGCCAGCCGCTGCATCCCTTTCAAGCGCTCGGCGCTGACATAACCGTTCTTTTTACCCGCCAGATAGAGGATGCTCTTTCCCGCATTTTCCTTGAGTGTCTTCTTTGCCACAGCATACTGTGCTGCCTCCTGGTCGATCCAGATTGCGGAGGAACATAGATTCACCAGCGGCGCATCCACCGTCACGATCTTAAAAAGCTGCGCGTCGATCAGCCGGTGCAGAACCCTGTCCTCCTTTGACATCCCAAAAATAATGAGACCCGTGATGCTCTGAGATCTAAGATAGCGCACCACCTCGTCCAGACTCTTGCTTTTCAGCATGGAATCAAATATGGTGATCACGTCCAGATTCAATTCCACCGCCCGTCCGATAGTGCCGGCAATATATTGCATATGGATCTCATCAACCGCCTGAGAGATATTGCCCAAATTCAGAAGCATAGCCACTCTGCCCGACTGCTTGGACGAGAGGGCCGCCGCGACGGTGTTAGGCACAAAATTTAATTCCTCCACCGCCTGATTCACTTTTTTCTTCGTCTCCTCGCTTACATTGGGATAGCCGTTTAATACCTTGGAAACGGTAGAAATGGCCACGCCTGCCTGCTTTGCGACATCCTTGATTGATACCATTGTTTATCCATTCCGAAACGATCCCTGTCTCCATGCTTCGGAAATCGTTTTCCATGAATATCATATAACAAAAGAGTGGTTTTGTAAACCACTCTTTTGAAAATATTATCCTAATTATGGAATTTCCCCGGAAATTATTTTCTTACCAAATGTCTCGGCAGACCATTCACAAACAGCGGCTGTAACTCGCCCATGATAAGAGGTCTCGCATACTTTTCATAGCCGTCCGTCAGGCCCTTGCCGTCAGGCGTGATCCACTCGTCGGGCACGTTTCTCTCCACGTTCGCGATTGCATGGATATCATACGCACTGGTACCGCACTGATAAGGATTCTCCCCATTTCTGTCGAGAGTGATCATCATACCTGTCTTGCCCTCTTCGGCAGCCATCACCGCGTCATGTCCAACCTGGAACGCCTCGTTGATATCAGTCAGGGAAGCCAAATGGGTTGCCGCTCTTTGTAAGGTGGAGAACTCAATTGCACGAGTCTTAAGACCCGTCTCAGCAGCAATCTTATCCGCCAGCATCACAGCCGTACCGGACATCTGCTTGTGACCGAATGCGTCCACTGCTACTTCTCTGCCGATCTCGCACACATATCTGCCGTCCGCAACCTTGACACCCTCGGATACCGCAATCACGACGGAAGACTTCCTCGCCGCCAGATCTTTGACATCCGCCACGAACTTGTCAATATCGAACACCCTTTCAGGAAGATAGATTGCATCACATCCCTCGCAGTCGTCGCCCTTGGCAAGTGCAGCTGCCGCCGTCAGCCAACCTGCGTTGCGGCCCATGATCTCAACGATACAGACGGTTGGCTTCTTCGCACCGAAGGAAGCGTTATCACGGATAATCTCCTTTAAGGAAGCTGCAATATACTTCGCAGCGGAACCGTAGCCCGGGCAGTGATCCGTCACAGGCAGATCGTTGTCAATAGTCTTTGGCACACCCATGAACCGCTGGGTCTTACCGTGTGCCGCCGCATAATCGGACAACATCTTTACCGTATCCATGGAATCGTTGCCGCCCGCATAGAACAGACACTCGATATCGTGCTTCTCCATGATCTCAAATACTTTTTCGTAAACATCTTCATGTCCCTCAATCTGAGGCATCTTAAAACGGCAGGAACCTAAGAATGCGGAAGGGGTTCTCTTTAAGAGCTCGATCCCTGTCTCGTCATCCAGGTAATCTCCCAGATCGATCATCCGATCCTCCAAAAAGCCCTCGATACCGTGCACCATACCATAAATTTTCTTGACGCCCAGCTTCTTCGCAGCCGCATACACACCCGCTACGGAAGAATTGATCACGGCTGTGGGGCCGCCGGACTGTCCAACAACAATATTTCCCTTCATGTCTGTCTCTCCTTTTTATAAATGATTACTTTATTTACTCTTTCGATGAAGAGTATATCAAAAAACCCCCGACAAGACAAGCCTTCGGGGGAAAATATTGGAATTTGACGTGGGAAAAAGTCTTCATTGTATTTACAGCGCAAACATGATACACTCTTACATAAATGATGTTTTAGGCTTCGCAGACTGCGGGAAAGGAAACCACCTATCAAATATGAAGAAATATATTTTAAGTTGCTGCTCAACAGCAGATCTTTCAGCGGATCACTTCGCCAAACGCGGCATCTCTTACGCCTGCTTCCACTATGAATTGGATGGAAGGGAATATTTGGACGATTTGGGAAAAAGCATGTCCTTTGAATCCTTTTATCAGGCCATGGCGGATGGCGCGGACACAAAGACCTCGCAGATCAATGTAGAGGAATTTATCGAATACTTTGAGCCTTTCCTCCGGGCAGGAAAGGATGTTCTGCATCTGTGCCTTTCCTCCGGCATTTCCGGGGTCATCAATTCTGCTATGGCTGCCAAAGAGCAGCTTGCCGAAAAGTACCCCGAAAACACTGTCTATATCGTGGACTCCCTGGCGGCTTCCTCGGGTTTTGGTCTGCTCATGGATAAGCTGGCGGATCTGCGCGACGAGGGCATGTCTGTCGAAGAACTTTACCAGTGGGCGCTCGATAACCGCCTGCGCCTGAATCACTGGTTTTTCTCCACCGATCTGACTTTTTTTATCAAGGGCGGCCGTATCTCAAAGACATCCGGCATGGTCGGCAATATGCTGAATATCTGTCCGCTTCTCAATGTGGACTATCTGGGAAGACTGATTCCCCGATATAAGATCCGTACTAAGAGAAAGGTCATCCAGGCCATCGTCGATAAGATGGAAGAATGTATCCCGGAGGGCCGCGAATACAGTGGAAAATGCTATATTTCCCAATCCGCCTGCTATGCTGATGCAAGACTTGTCGCTGATCTGGTAGAGGAGCGTTTCCCTCATCTTAACGGCAAGGTTTTGATCAACAGCGTCGGCACCACCATCGGCGCCCACACAGGCCCCGGCACCGTCGCACTATTCTTCTGGGGAAAAGAAAGGATCGACTGAGACTCAAAAAAAGGTACCGGCGGCGGGCTTAAGAAATTCAGACCGTGTCCCAGCCAAATTTTTCCTCCGAAGCGGGTTCTCCAAGCTGGGCGCAAACTTTCTCCATCAGGATCTCCTCGTCGATGGGCTTAACGCAATAGTCCTTCGCCCCGCCTGCCACAGCCTTGACCACATAACTTTTATCGTTATTTGATGTAAGAAAGATAACCGGCACATCCGCCAGATGATCCTTCTCCTTGATGAGTTTTAACATCTCATAACCGTCGATTTCCGGCATGTCAATATCCAGTATGATCAGATTGGGCGTTCTGTTCTTCAAAAACTGCAAAGCTCTGGCCCCGCCCGAAAACGAGTGGATCTCAAATCTGCTTCCCAAAACCTTTTCCAGTGTTTTCAGAACAATAGCGCTGTCGTCCACCGCCACGATTCTTTTCTTCTCTCCAAATGCCATCTCAATTTCCTCCTTCTTCTCGTAAAAGCGCAATGGCTTTTTCTTCGTCAAATTCGTCTTCCAAGGCTTCCAATGCACTTTTCAGACGCTCGCGCATCTTAGGCGCAAGCGGATTTTTCAGCCACTCTTTCAGCCTGCCGATGGCCTCCTTTGTCTCAAAGTCATCTAACAGCGCGGCTGCTTCTTCCAGATCGTCCCGTGTAAGCTGCAAACACTCCTGTCCTTCCCCGCAGGCAGCCTCCTCCGTATCCGTACACTGCGCATCATAAAGCGCCGAAAACCCTTCCTGTACCTGATTCCACAAAGTCAATAGCTCCTCGAAATGCGTTTTCACATAGTCGGCATTTCCCGCCTTGCTCTCCTTCTCATGCGAAAAAGCGATATCCGCCAGCGCATCCGCCCCCAGCGTGCGGGCATTTCCTTTCAGGCCGTGCACCAGGATCGCGTAATCTTTCATATTTCCCGTATCGATGTAACCGCGCATGATCTCCTGTTTTTCCTTCTCCTTTAAGAAGAGCCTGACAAGTCCAAGATAGGTTTCCTCGTCGTTCTGCGCGTGGGAAAGGCCATTTTCCAGCGAGATTCCATACCCGGAAAACTGCCCGCTCTTAGCAAGGATCCCCGGTTTTTCAGACGCATTCTCCACTGCCTCCCGATGTTTGACAAGGTCTGTCGGCAGATAGTTTTCCACCGTCTGCTCGAGGACATCCCCGTCGATGGGCTTGGTCAAAAAGTCCACAAAGCCCTCTTTCAGATAAGCTTCTCTGGCGCCTGCAACCGCATTGGCCGTCAGCACGATAACGGGCGTCTCTTTGTTCGGATGATCCGTCATCTTCTGAATCTCATGCAGCGTCTCGATCCCATCCATCTCCGGCATCATATGATCCATGAAAATGATATGATACGGCTCTTTTTTGACGAGTGCAAGGCAGTCCTTTCCGGAGCTCGCCGTGGTGATGTTCATGCGGGTGCGCTTCAAAAGGGAGGTAAACACCGTCAGATTCATGGCATTGTCGTCTACCACCAGCACCCTTGCCTCGGGCGCCTCGAAAATCTGCCCCTTCGCCTTTCTGCCCTGTTCCTGCCTGTTTTTAATACTCTCAAAATCGCCCGTCGGTTCATCGCAGACAATTCGCTGCGGAATCGTGACAGTAAAGGTAGACCCCTTGCCGTACTCGCTCTCCACCTTCATCTCGCCGTCCATCAGTTTTAAGAGCGACATGGTGATATTCATGCCAAGCCCCGTTCCCTCGATATTGCGGTTTTTCTCCTCGTCCAGTCTCTGAAAACTCTCGAAAAGTTTCCCCATATCCTCTTTTTTAATGCCCATGCCCGTGTCCTTCACGGAAATGATGAGGAGAATCTGTCCCTCTCCCCTGCGCTCATAGGCAGCATGCAGCTCCACACCGCCCTGCGGCGTATATTTGACCGCATTAGTCAATAAATTCGTCACGATCTGCTTGATCCTGACGTCGTCTCCAAACAACATCTTCGGCAGGCTTTCATCCAGAGAAAAGCGCACGGATAAGTCCTTTTCCTGCGCCCGCAGAAAAATCACGTTCCACAGATCCATCATCACACCTGCCGGCTCATACTCGACCGGAATGATCTCCATCTTTCCGGACTCTATCTTTGACATATCCAGAATGTCATTGATCAGAAAGAGCAGCGTCTTGCCGGAGCTTCGGATATTCTCCGCATAGGAAAGAATCTGCTCATCCGTGCACTCCCGCAGGATCATCTCATTCATGCCAAGCACCGCATTGATGGGCGTCCTGATCTCGTGAGACATGTTGGAAAGGAAAAGACTCTTGGCTTCGTTCGCCCTCTCAGCCTCGTCCTTGGCCTTTTCGTACTCTCTGTTCAGCTTCCTGATTTTTTCAAGGGCCGTCCGCGCGTCCCGCAGCTCGGTCAGCTCGGTCACATCATCCATGACCACCACAACTGACCGTTCTCCATCGCTCGTGATATAGCTGGTCGTCAGGACCAGGTTCCTGGGCTCTCCCGCCAGCATATAGTTGACGGGCATATTACTCACCTTTTCCTTCTCATAGATGGAAGCCAGGATTGCTTCGTTAAATTCGTCCGTCCCCTCTCTGGTCAGGAATACGTTGATAAACGTATCTCCGATATCCTCGTCGCTCAGTCCCAGCATCCGCTCAGCCGCCGGATTGAGCATGGTGATCTTGCCGTTCATGCTGAGCACCATAATACCCATAACGCCCTCTAACGCGTTATTTACAATCTCTTTATACAGATCCTGACTATCACTCTGATTTATCATATGGATTCCTCGCCGGCCGCCGTCACTTAAAAGTCTTTTCGTATCTTCAGGATATTGCGGCCATCCTTATACTCATATGTAATCGCGTTCATGCTCTTTTTAACAATATAAATCCCAAGGCCGCCCACTTCCCGTTCCTCCGCAGACAGCGTCACATTCGGATCCTCCTTGGCAAGCGGGTCGTAAGGCTTACCCTGATCGATGAAGGTAATCACCACCGCAAGCGGTTCTTCCACAACTTCTACCTGCACCGTCGCCGAACCAATCTCCGGATGATAGGCATAACGGACGATATTGCCAAAGAGTTCGTCGATCGCAATGTCGATCTGCGCCTGTGCCTTCATGGGACAGTCATACTGCTCCAACTGCTCGTCCACAAACGCAGTGATAACCTGTATATTTTCCGGTGTCGCTTCTACTGTCAATTCATTCATATCTCAACCTCATTATTTCTTCTGAAAAATCAGTACATGCGTGTGATTTTTCAATCCGCCTCCATGCCAAAGCATTATTGTCTGCGCGCCTACACAATATTTAGTACATCCAGGAATCCCGTCACCTCAAACACCTCGTGAATGACCTCATTCACGTGGCGGATCTCCATCTGCCCGCCGCTCTTCATCAACGCCTTGTGGGCAGTCAAAAGAACGCGCAGTCCTGCGGAGGAAAGATATTCCAGCTTCTCAAAATCCATGATCAGCTTTTCTGTTCCCGTAAGGCTCTCCTGCACTGTCTCCTCAAGCTGCGGCGCAGTTGTGGTATCCAGCCTTCCTGAAAGCGAAAGTGTCACTTCTGTTCCGTTTTCTGCTTTTTCTATGTTCATAATAACCCAACCTCCTTCTGTCTTCTTTATCTCTTATATTGTCAGTATACCATAGTTATCCTATCATGACAAAGGAAAACATATTCTTACCGTATCCGCCCTACCGAATCAGATACGCGAAATATCCGCCGTAGCAGGCAAGCATCACCGCACCGCCCAACCGTCCGAGTCGTTGTTTTCGAAAAACGCACAGCCATAAAAGCACCGCCGAAGCGATACACACGACGCTGTCCACAAAGAAATCCGGAGCATACTCCACGGGCGTAATCAGCGCGGAAGTTCCCACCACAAAAAGGATATTAAAGATATTACTTCCCACAATATTGCCAACCGCGATATCCGCCTTTCCCTTGATAGCCGCCGTAACACTCGTCACAAGCTCGGGAAGCGACGTGCCGAAGGCCACAATTGTCAACCCAATCAACCGTTCGCTCATACCAAAAATCAAAGCAAGCGCTGTCGCGGCATCGACCGCCAGATCGGATCCCAAAACGATCATCACACCGCCAAGAACAATCAGCAGAAGCATCTTCCAAACAGGCATGGGCTTCTCCTTTTGTCCACCAGCCTCCTCGGGCAGCGGTACGCCTTTCTTCGCCATCACCAGCAGATACGCCAGATAAAAAAACAGTAATCCCCAGAGGATCAGACCGTCGGAAAAGCGAAGCAGATGATCTTCCGTACTGCCGAGCGCCCACAAAATCGCCGACACCAGAATCACATAGGGAATCTCATAGCGTACCGTAGATTTCTGCACCGCAATCGGAGTGATCACCGCAGTCAGCCCCAGAATCAGCAGCACATTCATGATGTTGCTCCCCACGATATTGCCGATGGTGATCTCCGCGCTCCCCTTTAAGGCTGCCGACACGCTGACAGCCGCCTCCGGCAGGGATGTCCCCATCGCCACAATCGTAAGGCCGATCACAAGCTGGGGTATCCCGAACCGTTCCGCCAGGCGGCTTGCGCCCTCCACAAACCAGTCCGCCCCCTTAACCAAAAGTGCAAATCCAAGTGCCAGTAATCCAATCTGTAATATGACTTCCATCTTTCTTTCCCTCCTGTTCTCCATTTCCGCCAGCCTCGAAAATAAAAAAACGAGGCTCTCAACATTTTCATGCTAAAAGTCTCGTTCTTTCTCTCATTTCCCGTAGATTCGGTATGAAACAGAAAGCGTGCAAACATGACACAAGTGTCAGGGTATGTTGCCTGCACAGGATAACTACTCCCTCTTAACTTATGAGATAATGTAACATAAAGGATACCCGCCTGTCAAGATTTCCATGTATCGCAGCAGCCTGTTTACCGAATCTTGTCAAGCGTCTCCTTCGATAAAATTTTCTTGATATTGAGCACAAACAGCACACTGGCTGTTGTCGCGGAAAGGATGTCGGACACGGGCTCAGCGTAATAAACGCCCATTACCCCGAAAAACCGCGGCAAAATGATAGCCAGCGGAATCAGGAGAATGATCTTTCGAAGCACCGCGATAAAAAGAGAGATCTTTGCCTGCCCCAGCGCCAGAAACGTAGGCTGAATCCCGTTTTGCAGACCAAACACCAGCATGCCCGCCATAAAGACCGGCATCACCTTCCCCACAAGCTCCACAAGCTCCGCCTCGTTTGTAAAAAAGCCGGCATAAAATTCCGGGAAGAGCATGGTCGTCGCCGTGGTGACCACCATAAAGCCAAAACACAGGCCGATCATCCATCGGTAGAGCTGTTTGACCCGCGCAAAATTGCCCGCACCGAAGTTGTAACTGATGATTGGCGTCATTCCCTGCGTAAAACCGCCGATTGGCGCGGAGAAAAGCTGCATCACGCTCTGCATGATAGTGAGCGACCCCACATAAAGATCGCCGCCGTATGTCTGCAGGCCGTGATTTAACACGATGCTGATAAAGCTTTCCGTGGCCCGCATGATAAAAGGCGATATTCCCAAAGAAAAAATACTGAAAAGTATCCCCCGCTCAAGCTTAAGAAACTTTTTCCGGATTTTCAGAGAAGAGCGTTTACTAAGCAGGTAGCCCGTGACCCAGGCCGCGCTGAGCGCCTGCGAGATCACCGTCGCTACTGCCGCGCCCTTCACGCCCATGTGAAAGGCGAAGATAAAAATGGGATCGAGGATGATATTGGCCACCGCGCCGATCAGTACGGAGAGCATGGCCGTTCCCGGCTTGCTCTGACAGATGATAAAGGCGTTTAAGCCCAGGGCAAACTCCACAAACAGAGTGCCTGCCAGATAAATGGTCAGATAATCCACCGCATAGCCTATGGTAGCGTCGCTGGCCCCGAAGCTGTAGAGGAGCGGCCGCTGAAAAGCGTAGAATACCGCCATCAAAACGACCGTACAGATCACCAGAAAGCTGACGCTGTTTCCCAGAATCTTCTCCGCGTGATCCCTGTCCTGTTTCCCCAGCCAGATGGCCGCAAGCGGCGCCGCGCCGCTGTTGACAAAACCTGAAAAGGCGGAGATGAACACCGTGATACAGAAAGTGACGCCCACGCCTGTCAGGGCGTTTGCTCCCACACCTTCCATATGACCGATATAAATCCTGTCTATGATGCTGTAGAGAATATTGATGATCTGCGCAAGAATCGAAGGCAGCGTCATGCTCACCATCAGGCGGCCGATCGGTTCCGTCGCCATCCTCTCCTCGCGGGTCATTGTCTTTGTCATGCCCATGCGAACCATTCCTTTTCCCTGCTTATTTCCATATAAGTAATTCTGATTCTTTTGTCATCTTACTCGCATGGAAAGGAAAAAGCAACCATATTTCTTTTCATGCGGTCTTCTTTCCAATTCCTTCCCGATGTGTTAACATGATAAAAGATCACCGCACGGCTTTGATTAAAAAGCTTGTAATACAGGCGAAAACAGCCGTTCACACAGGAGAAATTTTATGAAACACATAAGAAAGATCAGCTCCGCACTGATCCTGTTTGCGGAAATGAGTGCCCTCTATATCCTGATCCCGTATCTTTCTGACACCGGCCTGCGTGCCGCCTTTTTTACACCGACGCGCATATTGGCTGCCACTTCCGCCTGCATCATCGGCGTGTTTCTCTTCCTTTTCATTAACCTGTTTCCCCGGTTAACATTTCACCAGAGTGCCGGAAGACGGAACCGGATTTTGGAGGATGGTGCTGCGCTGCTTAAGCTTTTCCTCACAACCACCATAGCCGAATCCCTGTTTGCCATCCTGTATTCGCTTTTCCTAAAACCCGACGGCACCGGGATTGGCTATGGAATCGGCCGCCTGATCAGCCTCCTTCTGATAATCCTGATGGAGGCCGTCCTTTTCTGGAACGGTATCATCCGCGTATATACGACCTCTGTCCAGCTCGGCATCAAATGGCGCGTGATCGGCATTGTCTGCGGATGGATCCCCTTTGTCCATATCTGGGCGCTTTGCCGCATCATCTCCATCACCGCAAACGAAGCGGCGTTTGAAGAGGAAAAGTATCTGTTAAATCAAGTACGGGCAAAAAGCCGCATCTGCGAGACCAAATATCCCCTTCTGCTGGTACACGGCGTATTTTTCCGCGATTTTCGCTTTTTCAATTACTGGGGCAGAATTCCGTATGCCCTGAAGCAAAACGGCGCTGCCATTTATTATGGCAGCCAGCAGTCCGCCGCTTCCGTATCGGCGTGCGGACAGGAACTGGCAGACCGCATCCGCTCCATCGTAAGAGAAACCGGGTGTGAAAAGGTAAATATCATCGCCCACTCCAAGGGCGGTCTGGACAGCAGATACGCCATCAGCGCCTGCGGCGCCGCACCTTTCGTGGCTTCGCTTACCACCATCAACACCCCGCACAGAGGCTGTATCTTTGCGGACTATCTGCTTCAAAAAATTCCGATAGGAGTTCAGAACAGTGTGGCACGGAAATACAACGCCGCCCTGAAAAAATTCGGCGATGCCAACCCGGACTTTCTCTCGGCAGTACAGGATCTTACGGCTTCCGCCTGTGCACGCAGAAATGAAACGCTGTCTGACAGACCCGATATCCTTTATCAGAGCGTGGGCAGTAAGATGAATTGCGCAGCAAGCGGCAGATTTCCCTTAAACATGGCCTATCCGCTGGTCAGACATTTTGACGGCGAAAATGACGGTCTGGTTTCTCTGGAAAGCGCCGTCTGGGGGAATCACTTCACCAGGCTTACAGTCCCCGATGGGCGGGGGATTTCCCATGGTGATATGATCGACCTGAATCGGGAAAATATTCCCGGGTTTGATGTACGGGAATTTTATGTTAACCTTGTTAAGGATTTAAAGGAAAAAGGGCTGTAACTGCTGTCTTCTGACTCTGCTTATGCGCGCAAAAAACAGGGGCTTCCAAGATACCTAAAATGTCTGGGAAGCCCCTGTAACTGCGGATAACAGGACTTGAACCTGCACGGTCTCCCACTGGAACCTAAATCCAGCGCGTCTGCCAATTCCGCCATATCCGCTTATTGTGCGGGCCAAAGCTGACATGACACACATGTCATTCTCCTTTGCCCGCCCATGTATCATATCATTTTCACAGTTCTCTGTCAACGACTCCGCCATCATTCAATTGGCGCCGCAGCGCCTCCCCCGGCTCCTCCCCGATATGGCGAATCACCTTCTTGTTGATCCTGATCAAAAAGATCGCCGTCATTGTCAAAGACATCACTTCCGCAATGGGAAAAGCCCACCACACATAGGTCACCTGTCCCGACAGGGATAACAGATAAGCCGCGGGCAGAAGTACCACAAGCTGTCTGGCCATGGAAACGAACATACTGTAGACTGCATTGCCAAGTGCCTGAAATGCCGTACCACAGACGATACCAAATGCCGCAGGCAGGAAACTGATACAGATAATGCGCAGCGCCGGCACGCCAATCCGCAGCATTTCATCAGACGCCGAGAAAAAGCCCAGCAGAACCTCCGGTATAGTCTGGAAAATAACCACACCCACCACCATGATACACGCCGCGTACAAAATGGCGCACTTCATTGCCTGAATGAAACGATCCTTTCTGCCCGCACCGTAATTGTACGCCAAGATCGGCACCAGACCATTATTCAGACCAAACACCGGCATAAAGATAAAGCTCTGCAGCTTGAAATAGACACCAAACACTGCCGTCGCCGTAGGGGTAAAGGAAATCAGGATCAGATTCATGCCGTAGGTCATCACGGAACCGATGGCCTGCATGATCATGGAGGGAACACCGATTTTATAAATCATCCCCACAATCTCCCGCTCCATCTTAAATCCTTTGAAGCGGATATGAATATCTTCATTTTTCTTAAAATTCAGCACCAGCGCAATCGTTCCCGCAATGGTCTGCCCCGTCACTGTAGCCACTGCTGCGCCTGCAACACCCATCTTAGGCATCCCGCACAGACCGAAGATAAAGATCGGATCCAATATGATATTGATGACCGCACCCGTGCCCTGCGTGATCATAATATAGAAGGTTCTGCCCGTAGACTGCAGGAGACGCTCAAACACAAACTGCGCAAAAAGCCCGAAAGAACAGCTGCATACAATACTCAGGTACTGCACGCCAAATTCCACAATCTGCTGATCGTCCGTCTGACTTAAATAGAAGGCGCGGGTAACAAATAACCCCACCAATAAAAAGAGCACGTAGCTTATAGCCATCAGCACAATGCCGCTGACCGCCGTGTTGTCCGCACGCTTCTGTTCCTTCTCTCCGAGCGCTTTGGAGAGAACGGCATTGATACCGACACAGGTGCCGCCCGCCACCGCGATCATCAGCGTCTGGATCGGAAAGGCAAGTGACACGGCTGTCAGTGCATTCTCATTGATCCGGGAGACAAAGATGGAGTCCACCACATTATAAAGCGCCTGCACCAGCATGGATATCATCATGGGCAGCGACATGGTAATCAACAGTTTATTGACCGGCATGGTGCCCATTTTGTTTTCTTTTGTCTGTTCCATACGGTTCTCCTTTTCTCAATAACGGTCTCATTTTTCATTGAATAAAATAAACGTCTGAGATGCAGAAAACTGACTGCATTCAAACGTTTGGCCAAAAAAAGCCCTATCATTTTCAAAGTGAACCACGGGGGATTCGAACCCC
>DLAF01000038.1 GCA_002492725.1 Lachnospiraceae bacterium UBA7054 | reverse complement strand
GCCCATGGCGCGCAAACCAAAAAGCTGCCTCCCGTCCTGCGGAAAGCAGCTTCTTTCATTCCTCACTGAATCGTTACACGATAATCTCCAGATATCCTACCATCTTTGACAGATCAAACTCCTTGATCACGCCCAGATTCGGGTCATAAAACTTACCGTCATACCCCACCAGATAGTGGCTGTATCTGCCCATACGCTCCATGATGATCGTACATTTTGGCAGTTCCACGCTCTTGCCCAGCGTATAAACAATCTTGTCCGCATGGCGGATGCCGAGATACTCAAGCGTTGCAATCATCTTGCTCATGTTTGCCTGCCACTCCCTGCACTTCATGATATCACAGGCTTCATCCAGACTTGTCCCGGCAATCATGGCGATGCAGGACTGCCCGCACAGCCCGTCCCAAGGCTGTGTCACCAGTTCAATTCCCTCGATCTTGCGGATCGGATGCTCGACACTGTAAGGGCTGTTTCCGCCCGCGCCGACCACATTGCCCACAATCTCAATAGAAATCAGATACTTTTTGCCAAGTTCTACCTTCGCAAGCGTGTCCGGACTGACCGGGATATCATAGTATCCCTGGCCTTTGGGCAAAAGGTCGCAGATAAAGCACACGTCGTCAAAGCAGACCCTCACCGGCGCGTCGCCCACCTTCTCGCACACTTCCCACACGTTAAAGGGCACGGCAATCGCATTTTCATTTTCCCGAAATTCCACAGTTCCTTCAAATTCGTATTTCATGTTGTAACCCCGCCTTTCTTGTATTTTTACAGCGTCTGCGGTCTGCCTTCTCTGCCGCCGCAGCGCTGCCTGTTACATCCCAATCCTCATTTCTGAGCAACTTGTTGCGATGAGACGATCAGTTTCCCGGTATATCAAAACTGATATTCAAATCTACCTCCCCGCTGATCCCGGAAACCCGTCCCTTATTCGTGTACTGCCAAATTTTAAAATCATAGGGAAAATAGTAAGCATCATCATAGTAGGCAAACCACTTGTCGTACTCCTCCAGTTTCTCGATCTCCAACAGAAGCATAAAGGTTTTGAGATTACCGTAGATCATCGGTGTATAGCCCGCCTCTTTGATCGTTTCACAAAAAGCAAGACAATATTTTGTGCGCTCTTCACTGGTCAAATCGTTCGCTCGTGCCTCAGTGCTCGTTACTGCCTCCACATCCAGGACGATCGGGTAATCCACCTTGTAAGGGGCAATGGATTCTAACACAAACGCCGCCTCCTCCACAGCCTCCTCCTCGCTCATGGCCTGGGTAAAGAAATAGACGCCCACATCGATATCATTTCTCAAGGCTCCCTCAATATTTCGCTGAAAGGATTCATCCTCCATGATTTCGCCGGTCGTATAGCCCCTGATCCCCAGGCGGATAAACGCATATTCCACCTCATCGTCTGCCACTTTTGACCAGTCGATTCGCTCCTGATAACGGGAGACGTCTATGCCTTTGTGGGAAACCCGTTCCCCGTCCTGATAATAGTGCATGATGCCGTCTTCATCCGCCTGAAAGGCATCCGGATCATATGTATTTTTGGCAAGCGTCTCTAAAATCGGGAAAAAATAATATCTTCCCGTATCTGCCACCACGATCTCCTCCGGGAAAAAAGTACGGAGCATATCCGTTGTGCTCTCGCCGGAAGACATGAGCGTCTTTAATCTGCCAAGAAATTCCCCGCTCACTCTTTCGCCCGTCTTTTCTTCCGCTTCTGCCACCGCAGTCCCTATCAGCGCGTCCACTTCCTCCTGGCTGTAGGAGGCCTCTTCCTCCAGCCGGACAGCCTCCAACTCGCTCACAACCTCCGTATTCTTCTGCTGGAGCGCCCGGTACTGAAACACCATCACCAGACAGATTGTAACTGCCGTCAGGGTAACGATGCACAGAAGAATGGAGCCGGCCAAAATACTGTTTTCACTTTTCTTCCGTCTCTTCCTGTGCCGCTTTCCCTGGATATGATTCTCCTGCATAAATTCTCCTTCTCAAACTCCAATGCGTATGCCTTCACACACGCTCACTGAAATAGCTTTTGTATCCCTCTCCAAAGACCTCCGACGCGCTGGTAATGATCGTAAAGGACTCGGGATCCTCCTGTCTGACAATCTCCTCCGCCCGGGGAGACATCTGTTTTTTTACCACACATAAGATGACCTTCTTGTTATCTCCACTATATGCGCCCTGCCCGTTTATATATGTCACACCGACCGCCAGCTCTGCCATCAGCCGATCCGCGATTCTGTCCGCTTGGCCGCTGATAATGTAGAGCAGTTTTGCCTCGTCTCTGCCGTAAAGCACAATATCCATCACCAGGGAAGTCGTAATGGCAGAAATCGCCGCGTACAGCGCAGCATTCACATCCCGGAACAGAATGCCTGAAAGCGTCACCACCAGAGCGTCCGCTATGAAAAAAATCTTTCCCGTGCGCAGATGCGGAAATCGAAGCCGCAGTGCCTTGACAATGATATCCATACCGCCCGTGGTGGCTCCCACACGAAAAATCACTCCCACGGAAACCGCCGTCAGGCTCCCGCCCGCAAGCGCCGCCAACAGAATATCATCCGTCGCTGCCCCCAGGGGCGCCAGTATATTGGTAAAAACAGAAATCAGCGCCGTAGCGTAGATGGACGACAACGTCAATCCGATTCCGAATCTCCAAACAGCGAAGATAAGAATCGGAATATTGAGAAGCATGATAAACGTACCTGTACTGACCGGTAAAAATCTGTTCAGGATAATGGCAATACCGGTCACACCCCCGGGCGCCATATTATTGGGATCAGTAAAGAGACTGACCCCGGCTGCATACAAAAATGCCGCCGTCGTTATGATAGCATACTTTTTCATCCTCATAAGTCCTGCCTTTTTTCTCTGTACTGCTATCATAACCATTTTTCGCCTGTTAATGCCGCTCCTGCCGCAAATAGTCTGCCTGCTGCGGCATCTGCATCTTCTTTCCCGACCGTTTTCGGCCTAAATGCTCGCTCTTACAAGCTTAGGTTGATAGCCGTTGTCTTCGAGGGCCTTCATGATCTGCTTTTTATGTTCCGTACCGTAGGCTTCCAGCGTGATTCGAAGTTCCACCGCCGCATTTCTGTTGATGGAAACGAATTGGTTGTGTTCCAGCTTTATCACATTGCCGTTCTCCTTTGCAATCACATCGGACACTCTGGAGAGTTCGCCCGGTTTGTCCGGCAGGAGTACGGATACCGTAAAGATCCGATCCCGCAGCACCAGGCCCTGCTGTACCACGGAGGACATCGTGATCACATCCATGTTGCCGCCGCTTAAAATGGACACGACCTTCTTATTTTTCACGTTCAGATGCTTTAACGCCGCCACAGTCAAAAGGCCGGAATTTTCCACTACCATTTTGTGATTCTCCACCATATCGAGGAAGGCGCCAACAAGCTCCTCATCCTCCACGGTAATGATATCGTCCAGGTTCTTACTGACATAAGGAAAAATCTTTTCGCCCGGCGTCTTGACTGCGGTGCCATCCGCAATGGTATTTACCTGCGGCATGGTCTGCACCTTCCCCGCCTTGATGGACGCCTGCATGCAGGCAGCGCCTGCCGGCTCCACGCCGATGACCTTGATCTTCGGATTCAAAAGCTTTGCCAGGGTAGATACGCCCGTGGCAAGACCGCCACCTCCGATTGGCACCAGGATATAGTCAACAAGCGGAAGTTCCTTGATGATTTCCATTGCAATGGTTCCCTGTCCTGTCGCCACATCCAGATCGTCAAACGGGTGTACAAAAGTATAGCCTTTCTCCTTTGCCAGATCAAGTGCATAGGCACAGGCCTCATCGTAGACATCCCCGTTTAAGATCACTTCTGCGCCGTAGCCCTTTGTGCGGTTTACCTTGATCAGGGGGGTCGTGTTTGGCATCACGATCACCGCTTTCACGCCATAGCACTTGGCGGCGTATGCCACGCCCTGCGCGTGATTCCCTGCGGAGGCTGTGATCAGGCCTTTTTCCCGCTCCGCCTCCGTCAGCGTACTGATCTTATAATAGGCACCCCGCAGCTTATAGGCCCCCGTCAGCTGCATATTCTCCGGCTTTAAATAGACCTTATTGCCTGTCTGTTCACTGAAGTAATCACTGTAAACAAGCTTTGTCTCGGAGGCAACCTCCTTTACGATCTCATAGGCTTCCTCGAACTTATCTAGCGTCAGATCCTTTGTACTCATTTTCGTTCCCTCTTTCTTTTTGTTCTATCTTCTCATCCCGTTTATCCACAGTCCTGGTAACAAGATGTGTTATATTATTCTATTTCCTGCTCCCCCGCCACTTCGTCCGTTTCCGGCACCGCAAACAGTGCATCCACAAACTGCTCGGCATCAAACTTCTGCAGATCCTCTATGGACTCGCCCACGCCGATATATTTCACAGGCACCTGCAGCTCCGACTGCACCGCCACCGCGATACCGCCCTTCGCCGTTCCGTCCAGCTTCGTGAGAATAATGCCTGTCACCTTTGATACTTCAGCAAACTCCCTGGCCTGCTGCAGGGCATTCTGGCCTGTGGTGCCGTCCAAAACGATGAGGTTCTCCCGGTGAGCATCCGGAAATTCCCGTTCAATGATGCGGTCGATCTTTTTGAGCTCTTCCATGAGATTCTTTTTGTTGTGAAGCCGTCCTGCCGTATCGCATAGGAGCACATCCGCATTCCTTGCCTTTGCCGCATTCACGGCATCATAAATCACGCTGGCAGGATCCGCGCCCTCCGCGCCGCCGATCAGGTCCACCCCGGCCCTTGCCGCCCACGCCGAAAGCTGTTCTCCCGCCGCCGCGCGAAACGTATCCGCCGCTGCGATCAGCACCTTCCTGCCCTGGCCTTTGAGCTGCCCTGCCAATTTTCCGACAGTGGTCGTCTTGCCGACGCCGTTGACGCCGATCACCAGCACCACGGACTGCTCCTTCTCAAAGTCATAGGCTGTCTCACCCACCTGCATCTGCTCTTTGATGTTGCTGATCAAAAACTCCCTGCAGGCTGCCGGCTCCTTGATATGGTTTTCCTTCACCTGCTGCCGCAGCTTTGTCAAAATCTCATCCGTGGCCGCAACACCGATATCCCCCATGATCAGGATCTCTTCCAGTTCCTCGTAAAAGTCCTCGTCAATGTTGGAAAACCCGCTAAACACTGAGTCGATCCCGTGTACGATATTGTTTCTGGTCTTGGCAAGGCCGTCCCGCAGCCTCCCGAAAAACCCTTTCTTTTCTTCACTCATGCTAATCCTCTAATTCCTTATCAATCAAATTCACGCTCACAAGCGTGGAAACGCCCTTCTCCTGCATGGTAATGCCGTAAAGTCTATCCGCTTTTTCCATGGTGCCGCGTCTGTGTGTGATCACGATAAACTGCGTGCTCTTTGTCAGCTTGTGCAGATACTTGGCAAAGCGGGTCACATTGTTCTCATCCAGAGCTGCCTCGATCTCATCCAAAAGACAGAAAGGCGAAGGCTTTAAGTTCTGGATCGCAAAAAGAAGGCAAATCGCAGTTAAGGACTTCTCTCCGCCGGACATCTGCATCATATTGACCAGCTTCTTGCCGGGGGGCTGTGCAATCACCAGAATACCCGCTTCCAACACATCCTCGTCCTCAATCAGTTCAAGGGATCCTTTTCCACCACCGAAAAGCTCCTTAAACACTTTATCAAATTCCCTGTTGATCTGGGCAAACTTTTCATTAAACTGCTTGCGCATGGAAGTATCCAGCTCCTCAATAATGCCAAGCAGGGTTTTTTCCGCCTCCACCAGATCGTCGTGCTGCGTCTTTAAAAAGGTGTAGCGTTCCATCAGGTTCCGATAATCTTCGATGGCGTTTACATTCACGTCGCCAAGCTTCCTGATTTCATCCTTTAAGCCGCCGATTTCCCGCTTCATGGCAGGCAAATCATTCATCTCCTCGTTCTTTAGGCCCTCCGCGTCGGAGAGTGTGATTTCATACTCGTCCCACATATAGTTGATTTGGGACTCGATGGACTCTTCCATCCGCTCCTTCTGGGCATTCAGGCGGTAAACCTCCTTATCAAGCGCCGTCATGCGCTCGGAGAGTTCCTCCCTGGAAGTGAAGAAATTCTTCTGCTTGCCGGAAAGTTCCTCCTTGCTCTCCATATCCTCTTTCAGCTTCTTTTCCGCATCGGTCTGCGCCGTGTGGGAGGCCGCGATGGTGCGCTCGATCTCTAAGATATTCTCCTTCTTTCGTTCCACTTCCTCCTTGCCCAGATGAAGACCTTCCTTCACCTCAGTCAGTTCCGCGGTATAGCGCTCCCGCTCACCGTCCACACGCTCTAAATTCTGGCGCTTAAAGTCAGCGTTCTGGCGCATCTTTTCGACTTCCACGTCCCACTCGGAAACCTTGGCGGCCTGTTCCGACTCCTGCCTGCGCTTCTCCTCAAGCTGCGTCTGAAATTCGGCGATCTGTGTCTCCACGCTCTTCTCTAAGGCCTCGGAATCGGACAGCTCCTTTGCCGCCGCATCCTTTCCTGTCCTGATCTCACTGATCTGCTTCTCAATATCCTGCTCTTCGGTCTTTAACTCGCCAAAGCCCTCAGTCGTCTCGTGCTTTTTCTCCTCCGCCTGCATCACGCTCATTCTGGCGGTGTTCTGCTCGATAAATTTGCGCTGAATCTGCCCCTTAACATCCTCGATCTCTAATCGCAGCTTATTGCGGCCCTTCTTGGTGTCCTCGATCTCATTTAAAAGGCGGTCGATCTCTTTTACATATTCTTTTACCTTCTTGTCCAGCTCCTCCATCTCCCTGCGCCTGCCCAGCAGATTGGAGTTGTTCTTGAAGGCACCGCCGCTGATTGCGCCGCCGGGCACCAAAAGCTCTCCCTCTAACGTTACCATGCGGATTCCGTAGTCAAACTTTCTGGCAATCTTTACCGCGTTGTCCACGTGATCGACCACCATGATGCGGCCAAGCATTGCCTTGGCGACATTCTGATATTTCTTTTCGATTTTAACCAGCGCGTCCGCCATTCCTACCACACCCGGCTCTTTCAGCGCTTCTGGGTTCTTAAACTCCTGCGGATGGGTGATGCTTGTCAGCGGCAGGAAAGTCGCGCGCCCCGCCCTTGCCTTCTTCAAAAAGCCGATCATGCGCTTGGCTGTTTCCTCATCCTCCGTGACAATATTCTGGATATTGCCGCCAAGCGCCGTCTCGATTGCCGTCTCGTATTTGGCATCCACCTGAATGATGTCCGCCACCACGCCAATGATGCCTTTCTCACTGTCCTTCTTCTCCATGACAGCCTTGACGCTGCCGCCGTACCCCTCGTAGCGCTCCGTCAGGTTAGAAAGGGCTTCCAGTTTGGATTTCTGCTGGTGGTAGAGCACCTGGGTGTCCCGCAGTTTCTGATCCTTGGCCGCAAGCTCATCCCGCACGCCGACCAGCTGCTCCTCCATGAGCTCCTGCTTTTCCGTCATCTCCTTGATGGATGCGGTGATCGCGTCAAACTCCTCCTCCAGCTTTTTGATGGTCTCCGCCTGTTCCGCCTCGTCGGACTTTGCCCTAAGGAGTCTGGAATTAAGCTCCGCCTTGCGGATATTCACCTGTTCCAGCATGGTATCGAAACGCCCCAGCTTCGACTTGATGGTCGCCCTGTTGCCCAGGGCCTCTATGATGGTATTCTTCCCGCTTTCGATATGATTATTTAGGGTTTCGATCTCGCTCTGAGTGGTCTCTAAAAGCGTTCTGGCCTGGCTGCGTTCCTCTTCCAGCGCCGTCAGTTTCTCGTCAATCTCCCGTTTCTCTGAAAGGATCGTCTCCCGCTCTTTATCCCGCTCCGCCAGCTGCTCACTGATGCTGCGGATGCGGCTCTGTAAATGCTCCTCATTGCCCTGCGCGGAATGGATTTGCTCCTTTAAGACATTGATCTCACCCTCCAGCTTGGAGCGCATCACACCCGTATCCGTAAGGGTGGCTCTCGCCGCTTCAATCTGTTCGTCCAGCTCCTCGATACGGTTCTGGATTCGTTCGTATTCCTCCTTGATGGACTCATACTTCGCTGTCGTCTCCGCCAAATCTCCCGAAGCAATGGAAAGCTTCTCATCCACATCCTTTAGCTGTCCCGTCACTCGTATATTTTCCAGCAGAAAAACATTGACGTCAAGGGTCTTTAATTCCTCCTTCTTGCGAAGGTAGATCCTCGCCTTATCCGCCTGCTTTTCCAAGGGGCCCGTCTGCTTTTCCAGCTCCGCCAGAATATCGTTTACGCGCACGAGATTCTGCTTTTCCGCTTCCAGCTTCTTTTGTGCCGCATATTTTCTTCTCTTAAACTTTACAATGCCGGCCGCCTCGTCGAAGAGCTCCCTGCGCTCCTCCGGTTTGCCGCTCAAGATCTTGTCGATCTGGCCCTGCCCGATGATGGAGTAGCCCTCTTTGCCGATACCGGTATCATAGAACAATTCGTTTACGTCCTTTAAGCGGCAGGGCGTGCCGTTTAGCATATACTCACTCTCACCGGAACGGTACAGCCGCCTTGAGACCGTCACCTCATCATAGTCGATCGCCAGCTGGTGATCGGAATTGTCCAGCGTGATCGCCACGTAGGCGTAACCCAGGGGCTTTCTCATCTCCGTACCGGAAAAGATCACATCCTGCATGGAGACGCCGCGAAGCTGCTTGATGCGCTGTTCGCCGAGCACCCAGCGGACAGCGTCGGCAACGTTGCTCTTGCCGGAGCCGTTAGGCCCCACAATACCCGTAATACCATTGTGAAATTTGAAAGTGATCTTATTGGCAAAGGACTTAAATCCATGTACCTCTATACTCTTTAAATACATATGTACCTCTCATCCGCCTCTTGAAAACCGCTATTTCTTTTTCCGTGCAAGAAGCGCCTGATAAGCCGCCTGCTGTTCCGCTGCCTTCTTGGAATGGCCGCTTCCCGCTCCCACTTTTTTTTCTCCCACATAAGCTTCCACTTCAAAGATCTTATCATGCTGCGGACCTTCTTCCCGCACAAGCTTATAACAAAGCGCTCCGTTATTCTCCTGCTGAACGATTTCCTGCAAGGTTGTCTTGGCATCGTAAAAAAGCTGTTTGTGTTCCAGATCCGAAAGCACAAAACGATGGATAAAGGCGGAAGCTTCTTCCAGGCCGCCATCCAGATAGACCGCACCGATCAGGGCCTCCATCACATCGGAGACAATGGAATCCCTGCCTCTGCCTCCGGTAGCTTCTTCCCCTTTGCCAAGCAGAATATACTGCTCCAACGATATCTCTCTGGCGCAGAAAGCAAGCGCAGGCTCGCAGACCATGGAAGCTCTCCATTTTGTCAGACGCCCCTCTGAATTTTCCCGACGCCTCCGAAAAAGAAAGTCGCTGGTCACAAGTTCCAGCACCGCGTCTCCCAGAAATTCCAAGCGCTCGTAATCCTCAAATTTATTGATCTTCATTTCATTGGCATAGGAACTGTGTGTAAGCGCCTGCTGCAGCAGTTTTTTGTCTTCGAACGTATACCCTATTTTTTCTTCCAGTTCGCCCAGCATTTCCTCTGTCATAATAATCCCCATTTCTGCGCACGCTTTATCTCAGCTTGTCCAAGATTCGCATAAAAAACACCCCTTCTTTCTCAGAAGGGGCTTTCCTGTTACTCCCTGCTGCTTTTGATCAACTCCACAGCCTCCCCCACGGTCGTGATCCGTTCCGCCTTTTCGGCAGATATCTCGATCTGAAAGGCATCCTCGATTCCCATGATGATCTGGTAAACATCCAGCGAATCCGCTCCCAGATCCTCCAAAAAAGTGGTCTCCTCCGTAATCTCCCTGGGATCCACATTCAAAACTTCCGCTATCACTTCCTGTAACTTTTCCAGTTCCATCTCAAAACCAACCTCTTCGCCAAAAAGCGCTTCCCGCTATCGGTATCTTTGCCGCCCCATTCTCAGGCTTCCTGATTTGCGACCTTTTCCCTGATCTTTTCGCTGATCTTCTGCTCCGTAAAGGTAATACACTGCAGGATCGAATTCCTGATTTCATTTGCTTTCGAGCTTCCGTGCGTTTTCACCACCAGCCCTTTCAGTCCCAAAAGCGGCGCGCCGCCGTACTGCTCCAAGTCAAACGCCTTGAGCGTTGTCTTTAGGGCCGGCTTGACTAAAAGTGCTCCGATCTTGCTGCGAAGGGAAGTCATCATCCCCTCCTTTACCTTGCCTATCAGGGTCAGACCCACGCCCTCGTATGTCTTTAAAATCACGTTGCCCACAAAGGCCTCACAGACGATCACATCCGCCGCACCCGCAGGAATATCCCTGGCCTCCACGCTGCCGATAAAATTAATATCGGGACAGTTCTTTAACAGTGGGAAGGTCTCCTTCACCAACGCATTTCCCTTCTCCTCCTCCGCACCGATATTGACGATGCCGACTTTCGGATTTTTCACTCCCATCACATATTCCATATAGACCGAACCCATCTTTGCAAATTGCACCAGATGGGAGGGCCTTGCATCCACGTTCGCACCGCAGTCAATCAAAAGAGAACACCCCGTCGCCGTCGGTATCAATGGCGCAAGCGGCGGTCTCTCCACCCCCTTGATACGGCCCACAATGACCTGTCCGCCCACCAGCGTTGCGCCGGTGGAACCCGCTGACACATAGGCGTCGCAAGTGCCGTCCTTTACCAATGTAAGCGCCTTTACGAGAGAGGAGTCTTTCTTTGTGCGGATCGCCATCACGGGCGGTTCCGCCGTCTCTATGATTTCAGAGGCATGAACAATCTCGATCTGTTCCTTCGGATACGTGTAGCCGGCAAGCTCCTTTTCCAAAACGTCCTGCTGCCCCACGAGATACACCTTGACCTTCCTGCTTTCGCAGACCGCCTCCACAGCACCTTTCACCGTCTCCACGGGTGCATTGTCACCGCCCATGGCGTCTACCGCCACCTTCACCCATTCACTCATCGTATTTCTCCAATCCTCAGTCATTGCCACAATATTTCTTCTCACGCAATTAATAATACTAAATATGCGTGTAAAAATCAAGGCTCTTCGAGAAGTCCCGAAAAGCCTTTCACACCGATCAGTCTACTGCAATGATCTCTTTTTTGTTGTATGTGCCGCATTTCTTACATACTCTGTGGGGCACCATCAGCGCGCCGCACTTGCTGCACTTTACCAATGTGGGAGCAGTCATCTTCCAGTTTGCTCTCCTCTTGTCTCTTCTACCCTTAGAAGATTTGTTTTTCGGACAAATAGACATCGTCACACCTCCCTTTCCGCTTCAAAAATATCTTTGATCGCCGCCATTCTGGGATCGGGCACGAAATGATCGCAATCGCACGTCCCCGTATTCAGATCCCTGCCGCATGTGGGACAGATTCCCTTACAATCCGGCTTACACAGAATCTTCATAGGCCAGCTTGTCACTATCTCACTGATCAGTAAGTCTTCTACGTCAAGCGTAAAACCATCCATGAAAGGCTGTTCTTCATAGACTGCCGGATCTGACGAAGCGTCCGGCGCCCAAACCTCTCTGGTAAAGCGAAGCGTAATCTCCTGCTCGACAGACTTTAAACATCTGTCGCAGGCTGCCGTAAAAACAAACGCCGCTTTCGCTTCAATAACCGCCTTTCCCCTGCCCGTATTGGTAAAAACAAAGGAAACCGGCGACAGCGCATGTCCCGGATAAGTCTCGCCGGAGACAGTGACCTGCGTGATTTGCGTCTCTGTCTGCATCGTAACGACTTTTTCTTCGTTTGTCAGGACTTCGGTCAGGTTCAAAAACATAGCAGACTCCCATTCATACGCAAACAATTATACATAGGGCACATGGGTTTGTCAACTGATAATTTTCGGCTCAGCCTTTTGAAAGTTCCTTCAGTCTCTCGTTGATGGTTCCGGCCTCCTTACGGCTGAACAGATAAAAAATACACCACATCACGGCAAACGAAACGCAGGCAATCAGAAACTCCCACAAAAGATAGCGGTTCGACTGCAGCGGAATCCAGGCCAGCCGATGCGCAACGGCAAAAAAAATACCGGTCCCGACAAAGAAATGGATGCCTACTTTCGCAAACAGAGAGGGGCGCTCCCATCCATACACGATGGGCGTGGTGCCGTAACCGATTCCCACAAGCATCGTTCCCACGGCATGCTTTGGATAGGCTTCCATGATGGAAAGCAGAAATTCCTTTCCCAGCAGGAAGTATGCAAACAGGCAAAAAAGAACAAAAAAGGTACAGCCCCATAAGATACCCCGCAGCAGATATTTCATGATTGTTCTGACAGAATGTTTCATTTCAGTCCCAGCCTTTCTTTGAATGCTTTCCGAAAACTTCTGGAAATATAGTCCTCTATCCCGTTTTTCATGACCAGCTCCAACGAGCCGTTAAACCCGGCGGACACATGGCTGATCTGCCGGATATTGACGATCGCGGATTTGGAAACCCGCACAAACGCCTCTCCAAGATTGTGTTCCAGTTCATAGAGCGGTCCATCCAGCCTGTATCTGTTTTTCAACTTATCGTAACAGATCACTTCCCGCCCCTCCGTGCGGATCAGCTCCAAACTGCCCGGCTCCAAAAAATAAGTCTTGCCGTCTCTTACGGCGGTAAGCGGCAGACAGTCCGCACCTTCTCTCTCAAGAATGGAAATCGCTTCGGCGACCGCCGTAGTCATCTGCCGCATATACAAAACAGCACGCGGATCCGTACATGCCGCATCGATCTTGCACTCTACTCTCATCGCAAACTCCTTTCTCAGATTCCATTTTACCATATCACCATTAGAAAAGAAGTGCATTTGGGACATAAAATTCTACCACTTGCGCATCGCAGTCCGCCGCTTCCGCAAAAGGCATTGTAGCGTAAAAAACCGCGTGATAGAATGACGCCAACTTCAAATTAACAAGGGGGTAACCTATGTCTCAAATCATTGTGCAGGTGGAGCACCTGCATCTGTCTTACAAAAATGTCAAAGCCGTGCAGGATGTGTCCTTTTCCATTGCGGAGGGTCAAGTCCTGGCTGTCATCGGCGCAAATGGTTCCGGGAAAACTTCCACTATAGAATGTGTGGAGGGATTGCGAAAACCGGACAGCGGCTCCGTGCTGGTATTCGGTAAAGAACCCATGCTGCACCGCGGAGAAATCTACAAAAAGATTGGGATTCAATTACAGGAAACCGAATATCCCGCAAAGATCCAGGTTGAAGAACTTTGCCGGCTGTATGCAGGCTTCTATGAGCGGCCTGCCGATTGGGAAGGACTGCTTTTGCAGATGAATCTGGCGGAAAAGAGAAAGCGCACAGTCAGCAAACTTTCGGGCGGTGAAAAACAGCGTCTGTCGGTCCTGTTGGCGCTCATGGGAAGGCCGAAACTTTTGATTCTGGACGAACTGACGACGGGTCTCGATCCTGAAGTCCGCCAAAATATGTGGGAAACATTCCGCGCCATTCGGGAAAACGGCGTCGCCATTCTCCTGGTCTCACATTATCTGGATGAGGTTGAGGCCCTGGCTGACCGAATGCTCTATCTGGAAAAAGGGAAACAGCAATTTTTCGGTACTCAAGAGGAATTTCGCCAGTGGGCAAAAGCGCGCATCGCTCCCGAACAGCTACGGGAAGCGGATACGCTGGAAAAACTTTATTTACAGATTGTTCCCAAAACAACCGGTATTACGATGGAGGGTATCTTATGAACACAATTACCATGAAACGATTTTTATTCACCTGCAAAATAGAATTTCTTTTGATGGTGCGGAATTTCTTTGGCTTTTTCTTTGGCCTGATCTTCCCCTTGATGATGTTAGTGCTGTTCGGCTCGATCTTTGGCAACAATCCCGTCTCGCCAGGCTCCGATCTGCGGATGATGGATCTCTCCATTCCCGGATATACCGTGATGGTGATGGGGGTTGCGGGGCTGATGTCTTTTCCGCTGACTTTGGCCGAATGCAAAGAAAAAAAGATTTATAAACGTTTCGACGCGACTCCTGTTGGTAAGAAACATATCATTCTGGCGCAGGTTACGGTCAATCTGCTCCTGACGGCGCTTGGAATTGCCATTCTTCTGATTGCGGGGAAACTCCTCTATCAGCTGCAGATACAGGGCGATATCCTGTCGGTTACCGCGGCTGCACTGCTCTCCATTGCCGCCATGTTCTCGATGGGCTTTCTGTTTACCGCCGTCGGAAAAGACGCAAAACTCACCCATTTGTTGTGCTATCTCTTTTACTTTGTGATGCTCTTTCTCTCCGGCGCAACGGTACCTGCCATGCTCTTTCCCGAATCGATCCGCAGTCTGTCAAAACTTCTGCCCATGACCTATGCAGTCGATCTAATGCAGGGTGTCTTTGCGGGGGACAGCCTGCGCATGCACGGAAAAGAACTGTTGATCCTTGGCGGACTTTGCCTTGTGTTTTATGGCATAGGAGCATACTTATATGCGAAGCGGGACTGGACTTGATCAGTCCCCCTTTTTCGCCTGATACTCCTGCAGTTTTCGGTTGAGGTGCTCCGTCTCTCTCTTATGCCAGCTCCATACCACGGCGGATACGACGACAAAGACCACCATGATTCCAAACGCCATGGTCATTGCCATCAGCATATTTCCTTTCTCAATCCAGGCAAAGTAGTAACCGCCGCCCAGCACCACGACATTGATATACAGATAATGCGAAATCTTTTGCAGCATCGCTCGTCTTCGGCTGACCTCCCGATAGGGATGCAGGAAATTGCCCAGACTGCACACAAAAGATATCACCGGAATCTGCCACAGGATGCCCACTTTAATCTGCGGGTCACCCGGCCAAAATACTTTGATGTAGGCCGCACTGACCAAAACACTTCCCGTTGTCACCATACAAAATGTCAGCAATATCTCCCTGACCCTTCTTTTTACCGTTTCCGACATACAAACCTCTCTTTCGCGCCAACCGAACGCCTTCATCGCTTTTCTTTCGCCAAACTTTTACATGCCAAGCCGCTTTTTCAACGCCGGCACATACTGTCTGGAAATGATCAGTTTCTCCCCGTTTTTCATCTGCGCTTCAAACCGCCCGCCGAAATCCGGCGCAAATTGCTTTACCTTGGCAAGGTTTATGATCACCGATTTGGACGCACGGAAAAAATCGGTGCCCGCATATTCCTCTTCAATCTCATACAGTTTATACTTAATTTCAAACACAGCCTTCTCCAGACAGAGAAACACTTTATTGTCCACAGCCTCAAAATAGTACACGTCGTCCGCGTCGATCTGCCGAATTTTGTCGTTGTCCGTGATCGTAAATTTCCCTCGTCTCGTCTTTAATTCATGGATTACCCGAAGAAGCGCCTCGTCCAGATCCCGACACCTGACGATGATCTCCTCCTCTTCTCCGGGCGCAATGTCCTGTATTGTAATTTTCATGCTTTCCTCTCGCCCTTCATCGATTCCTTCGTCAGTCTATCTCTCCCTGACGGCGCGCCGCATGCTGATCAGCGAAGAAGTAACCGTAATTCCTATTCCTAACAATATCACAAAAAGCAGCTGCATGGAAACAGACAATATTTCCCCGTTTACGGAAACGGTGATGCCCATCCCTTCGCAATATCCTTCCGCCACCGCTTGTGGCACCCCCGCAAAAGTCTCGGTAAGCGCCTCCTGCACACTTACCCTGCGCATCATGGACGCGCCGTGCAGCACGGGAAGGACTTTTAAAACCGTACACACTTTCTTAGGAAGCACCTCCATGGAAAGATAGATGCCTCCCAAAAAACCTACCAGTGTCCCGCTTACCGTAAGCAGCCCATTCCAGGCGCCGCTGCTGTGCACAAAGAGAGAAAACAGATAAGAAAGCGCCGCATAGAGAAAACTGTTCGCCAGGATCATGCCCGCCAGCATCAGGCAGACCTTTACCGAAAGGCCACCGCCGTTCAGAATCAGCAGCAGATTCCCGACAAGCAGTGTGAAAAGACTCATCCCCGTTCCGATGATCCAGGCGCTCAAGATATATCCCAGCGTGATCCTTGCCCTGCTCACCGGCGCGATATAGAAAGAGGCCAGCTTACCCTCCTCCTCGTCATGAATCAGGTTCCCCAACACCGTCATGGTCACCGTCACGCAGTTGACTAGCAGGATTCCCGCAAGTGCCCACACTAAGACGAGATGATCCGCGTTTGCCCGGTCCGCTGCACGATCCCGCTCTCCGCCATATGTTTCCAGCAGCCCAACGATCGTATCGCTGTTCATACTGCCCAAAAACAGCAACATCAGCACCAACACGATCAACATCGACAATAACGAAAAAAATACCGCTCCCCTGTCCCGCAAGAAAATTTTCATGTTTCTTTGTAAAAGTGCACTTGTTGCATTTCCCTTATGCCTCATGTTCCTCCCCGCTCCTTTCTTCCCTGCCTGTGATATTTAAAAACACATCATCCATCGTACCTTGCACCATCTCAAATCCTGCCAGCAAAGTCTGATATTTCTTCAACAGGGGCAGCGCCTGCATACTGTTCTCTACCGTGAGTATGATGTACTCCTCCTTTTTCCGATAGGACAGACCGTCCCCGGCAAGTGTCTCCACCAGCGCTTTTTCTTTTCCAACCGTTGGGATCAGCTTAAGCTTATCTTTCGCATACTTCTCTTTTAAGGAAAAGGGCGTTCCCTGCTCTTTGATGTACCCGGCATCCAGTACGGCAATATTGCTTGCTCTGGCGGCTTCTTCCATATAATGCGTGGTCAAAAACACCGTCATATGAAGTTCCCGCCTAAGCCTCTCCACGCTCTCCCACACAGCCTTACGGGTCGCCGGGTCCAAGCCCGTGGTAGGTTCATCCAAAAACAGCACCTCCGGCACATGTAAAAGTGCCCCCGCAATCTCGCACCGCCTTTTCTGCCCGCCGGAAAGCTTCGCGTACCGCCTGCCATAAACGTCCTGTAACCCCATGATCTCACAAACGTCCGAAAGGTGTTTTTTTAATTTCGCTCTGTCACTCTCATAGAGGCTTCCCCTGACCAGCAGATTTTCCTTGACACTCAAGCGCTGATCCAGACAGTTATTCTGCCTGACCACGCCGATTTTCCTGCGGATTGCCTCATTGTCCTTTCCCAGACGATAACCGCAGACTTCCGCCGTCCCCGCCGTCTGCGCAAACAGGGTGCACAATATATTGATAGTCGTGGACTTGCCCGCGCCGTTAACCCCTAAAAAGCCAAAAAGTTCTCCCTTCTCGATACAAAAACTGATATCGTCCACCGCTTTGATCTCCTTAAACTTTTTGACAAGATGCTCTACTCTGACTGCTGTTTCCATGCGCCTCCTCCTTTGCCGCTTACTGTGAGCCCATGGTAACGTTCCGGGGATCATTTGACAATAAAAAGGAAGGTAAGTGGTAAATTTACGGGGGTAAGATACACAAGTAAGCTCCAAGAAAGGAATTGTGTTTTAGAAGGAATATGGTATAATGTACGCAATGGCAAACCGCAGGTTTTTCGAGCGTGCACTGCAGCGCAGAAAGGGGATCATCTTATGTATCATTTTACCGACGACTGTCTGATTGGTGTGGAAGCCATAGACAACGAGCACCGCGAGCTGTTTCGTATCATTAACGACACACAGGAGCTTCTGGACAATCAGATTATGAATGACAAATATGACCGCATCCTGGAAATGGTAGACCGTCTGGAACGGTACGCAGAAGAACATTTTCAGCACGAGGAAGAGTATATGGAGACCATCAATCACCCAGAGCTGAATCTGCAAAGACGCCAGCATCTCTTCTTTCGTGACAAGATAAACGGCATCACAAACTCATTTTCATCCGACCATGCACAACAGGAACTGCTGGAGGATCTGCTGCGCTATCTTGTGACCTGGCTGTACCGTCACATCATCAGCTCCGACCTGATGATCGGCAAACTAAAGCCCTCGGAAGAACGCTGTGCCCCGGTATTTACGGATACATACCTGACAAACATTCCAATCATTGATAAGGAACATAAGGAATTGTTCCGCATCATCGGCGATGTGTACCGCGTAATGACGGACGAACTGGCTCTGGACAAATACGATGAAATTGTACGTCTTCTGGATGAACTTAAAGAATACACCAAATTCCACTTCCAGGATGAAGAGCTCTATATGGAAAGCATCCGCTACGACGGACTGGAAGCGCAGAAACGGGCGCATGAGGCTTTTGTGTCGAGGCTGGAAGAAATGGACTTGGATCACATCGACGAAAACCAACAGGAAACGCTGGAAGATTTGATGGAATTTCTGACAGAGTGGCTGGTCAACCACATTTTACACAGTGATAAAAAGATTGGAAAAGGGGCGCAAAATTAGCGCCCCTCTTTTTCGTTATTTTAAAATGCTTCTTTTTGATTCTACCGCACTATTTCACCAGCGCAAACGTCTCTCTGGCGATTGCCAATTCCTCATTGGTGGGAACCACCAGTACCTTTACGCCGGAATCAGATGTGCTGATCTCCAGTTCCTCCCCGCGCCTGTCATTCTTTTCTTTGTCCAAAGTAATACCCAGATATCCCAGCCGTTCGCAGGCAAGGCTTCTGACTAAGGGACTGTTCTCGCCCACGCCCGCCGTAAAGCAAATGACGTCTACGCCGTTCATGGCCGCCGTGTAAGCACCGATATACTTTGCCACCCGATAAGCAAAGGTACGGATTGTGCGCAGGCCTCTGTCCTCTCCTGCCACATAGGACTTCTCAAGATCGCGGAAATCTGAGGAGAGATTGTCGGAAAGTCCCAGTACGCCGGACTTTTTGTTAAGCACCGTCATAATCTCGTCAATCGACCGATTCTCTTTATGCGCAAGAAACTCAATAATCGCCGGGTCAATATCGCCGGAACGGGTGCCCATGATCAGACCCTCAAGCGGTGTAAGTCCCATGGAAGTATCCACGCACTTCCCGTCCTTTACGGCAGAAATGCTGGCGCCATTGCCCAGATGACAGACAATGATCTTCAGCTCCTCATACTTTTGGCCGAGAAGCTCCGCAGCCCGCTTTGACACATAAGAATGGCTGGTGCCGTGGAAACCGTATCTTCTCACCTGATATTTTTCATAATATTCATAAGGCAGACCGTAGAGATATGCCTCCTTGGGCATCGTCTGGTGGAAAGCCGTATCAAACACGCCCACCATAGGGGTAGCAGGCATCAGTTTTTTGCAGGCATCGATGCCGATCAGGTTAGCAGGATTATGTAAGGGCGCCAGATCATTGCAGGCTTTAATAGCCTCGATCACCTCGTCGGTAATGACCGTAGAGGACGCAAATTTTTCCCCGCCGTGCACGATGCGGTGTCCTACCGCGCCAATCTCATCCAGAGATTTTACGACACCCGTCTTTTCATTCGTCAAAGCGTTTAGTACCAATTCAATCGCTTTGGTATGATCGGGCATAGGAGTCGCTGTTTCTTCCTTTTCTCCGCCCGCGGGCTGGTAGACAAGCTGGCTGCCTTCGATGCCGATGCGCTCGCACAGGCCTTTCGCAATCTGCTTCTCCGTCGCAGCATCGATGAGCTGGAATTTTAAGGAGGAACTGCCGCAGTTGATAACAAGTATATTCATTATAATTCTTCCTTTCTTAATTTTCATTTTGATAAACTGACACGTCACCCCGCAGTGCCGCTCGATTCCGCTTCGCTTCATCTCGCTCGCGGGCTTATTCGGCTGTCTGCGCACTGCTCATTGCCATCACGCAAGTTGAGCCTGCACCGCTGTTAACGCCACCACACCCACGATATCCTGCCAGGAGCAGCCACGGGAAAGATCATTTACGGGCTTGGCGATGCCCTGGAGCATGGGGCCGTAAGCCTCCGCCTTACCGAGTCTCTGCACCAGTTTATACCCGATATTGCCGCAGTCCAAATTCGGGAATATCAACACATTGGCTTTGCCTGCCACCTCACTGCCGGGTGCTTTGGATTTCGCTACCTGGGGCACTAACGCAGCGTCGGACTGTAATTCGCCGTCAATCGTCAGATGCGGGTACTGTTCGTGCGCGATCCGCGTCGCCTCCACCATCTTGTCCACGAGCGGATGCTTGGCACTTCCCTTGGTTGAATGCGAAAGCATGGCAATAATGGGCTTTGCCCCTACCAGATTTTTAAAACTCTTAGCCGAAGTATCCGCGATCGCCGCCAGTTCCTCCGCTGTAGGATCCTGATTCAGACCACAGTCCGCAAAAAGAAAGGTGCCATGCTCCCCGAATTCACAATCCGGCACATCCAGAATAAAGAAACCTGATACCAGTTTCACGCCGGGCGCCGTTTTCAGGATCTGCAGCGCCGGACGAAGCGTGTCCGCCGTAGCATGGCAGGCGCCTGCCACCATACCGTCCGCATCGTTTGCTTTCACCATGATGACACCGAACGTGAGATAATCTTTTAACAGAGTCTCCCGCGCCTTCTCCGGTGTCATTCCCTTATTCTTTCGAATCTCAAATAAAAGTTCCGCATACTCATCCAGTTTTTCCGTCTGTTCAGGATCGATAATCTTCACCCCGTCAAGCTCCACTTCCAGCCATCCGGCACCATCCATGATCTTCTCTTCGTTTCCCACCATGATGATGTCGGCAATCCCCTCTTTCAGAATATTGGCCGCCGCGATCAGTGTCCTCTTGTCATTGGTTTCCGGCAGGACAATGGTCTTTTTGTCGCTCCTGGCCTTCTCCTTCATCAAATCAATATAAGACATAGCTATAACCCTCCTTCTGTATGACACCGCTTCCTCCCGGCATCTATGTTTATTATAAAAAAAACGGGATGCAGATACAAGGTATTTTATTCCTTTTTTTTAGAAAAAAGCAATACAAAACCGCCGTCTTATGATACACTATAAAAAGGAGAACAGCCTTCTTTCCCGGGGCATAGAAAAAGGTGGGAACAACCATGAAAACAGTCGGAATCATCGCGGAGTACAATCCGTTTCACAACGGACACACCTATCATATCAAAAAGGCGAAGGAACTGACCGGTGCGGATTTCTGTGTCGTCGTCATGAGCGGTGACTTTGTACAGCGCGGCACGCCCGCCTTGATGGACAAATATCTGCGTGCCTCCTGCGCACTGGCGAACGGTGCGGATCTGGTTCTGGAGCTGCCCGTCTGTTATGCTGTCAGCAGCGCCGAATACTTTGCGGGCGGCGCAGTGGCTCTCCTCGATGAGCTGAATGTGATTGATTCCCTCTGCTTTGGCAGCGAATGCGGAGATGTGGATGTACTTTCGCGGTTTGCCAAAGAGCTTCTGGCTGAGACGCCTTGCTTTAAGCGGGAGCTGAATCACCGGCTGCGTCTGGGATCTTCCTATCCACAGGCCAGAAATGCTGCTCTGGAAACCGCCGCCCCCCATCTGACGCCCTATATAGACGTGCTTTCGACTCCCAATAATATTCTGGGGATCGAATACTGCAAGGCTGTCTTTGCCAGAGAGAGCCGGATTGCGCTTAGTACCATAAAACGGGCCGGTGCCTCCTACCATGACAACAGTCTGGAAAGCAGTTTGTGCTCCGCTCAGGCCATCAGAGAATCTCTGCGGCATTCCGAGTATCCCCAAAGCGTCGCCAGACAAGTTCCTGCCTCCGCAAATGAAATTGCAAAGCAGTCCTACTTAAAATCTTACCCGATCTTTGCGGATGACATTTCCCTGTTGGTACACTACAGCCTGTTATCCGGGGAGTCTTCCGGCTTTACGGATTATCCTGATATTGATAAGGAACTCTCGGACCGCATCTGTAATCTGCTGCCCAAGTACCATGATTTTGAGTCCTTCTGCGAGCTTTTAAAAACCAAAAACCGCACTTACGTCCGCATATCCCGCAGTCTGATGCACATCCTGCTTACTATCCGTAAGGAAGACTTTGCCCTCTATCAGAAGGAAGGGCCTGTCTTTTATGCCCGTATGCTCGGTTTTCGTGAAAGTGCTGCTCCCCTGCTTTCCGCAATCAAGGAGAAATCTCATATCCCGCTGCTTGCCAAACTGGCGGATGCAGAAAAACAGCTTGCACCGACGGCCCTTTCCATGTTGAAAAAGGACATCTATGCAAGCCATATCTATCAGAGCATCGTCCGTCATAAATTTCCTGAGACCGATCCCTTCCCGGATATCTGCGAGCAGAAACGGCCCATCATTAAAATGTAATTTTACAGCTATGTCAGACACAGTGCTTCGTCGATCCTGCAGACAATGCGTTCCCGCACCAGCTTAGCGATCTCTACCGTCGTCATACCCTGGTATTCCTCATAGGGAATCGCCTTCAGGAAATGCACTTGTGTCTCTACTTTCCTTAACGACCACTCTTCAAACACTTTGTAGGAATCTATGAGCGCCACGGGAACGATGGGCACCTTTGCCTTTAAGGCGCTCTTAAAGCATCCCGGCTTAAATTCTCCCACCGTATTATGGTTATGAAAGTAACCGCCTTCCGGAAAGATGATGAATCTGGCGCCCCTTTTTGTATCCTCCGCCAACTCTTTTATGATCTTCATAGACTGCCTGGCATCGCCTTTCTTTAAGCGTTTTCCCTGCACCAGGTCAATAAACTGTTTCACCAAAAGGCCGTGGGATCTGGCATCATCGATCACCACCGAACAGGGTCTGTCGTGGGATATCATGATTCCCAGCGCATCGTATTTCCCCTGATGGTTTGGACACAGAAGGTAACCGCCTTCCTGCGGAAGGTTTTCCATTCCGAAACGCTTCGTATGAATGCGTCCTGCCCGCATCATGCGCCTGATCGCAAGCCGCGCATAAGCATAACGCGACTCTTCTCCATAACGCTCCGTATGCTTTGCCCTGTATGCCATTTTGGGTATCATATAAATCCTTGGCAGATTCCACAGAATCACCTTCAGGAACCGTAACATACTTTCCTCCATTTCCCTGCACATCCTGTCCGTCCTTTATACTGCGCCTACATGAGCGGCGACAGCAGCTTAAGGAGCGGACCGACGATATTCGTTTTCACAAATTTCTTTTTGCACCACTCCATGGTGATCTCGTCGCAGACCGCAAACGTATTTTCCATATCTTTCTTAAGTTCCTTCACGGCCTGTGCCTGATACAAAAGTACGCCGCACTCAAAATGATGGTAAAAACTTCTGTAATCGAAGTTGATCGTTCCCACCGTAGCCGTCTCATCATCCGAAAGCACACATTTGGCATGGATAAACCCCGGCTTATACTGATAAATCCTGACGCCTGCCCCGATCAGATTCTGGTAGTTGGACTGGGTCAGCCAGTAGACAAACTTTTTATCCGGCACGCCCGGCGTCACGATCCGCACATCCACGCCGCGTTTCGCCGCCAGCTTAAGGGCCGTAAGCATTTCATTGTCCGTGACAAGGTAGGGCGTATAAATCCAGACATAACGCTTTGCCGAACCAATCATATTCAGGTACACATTCTCCCCAAGCGTCTCATCGTCAAAAGGCGTATCCATATACGGCTGTACAAAGCCTTCCGCCTCCGGCACCTTTTTTGCGGGATCATAATATCTGCCGTAGTCTTCTTCCGTGTAGCGGGACATATTCCACATCTGTAAAAACATGACCGTAAAATTCCAGACAGCCTTGCCCTCAATGCGGATTCCCGTATCCTTCCAATGCTCTCCGTAAGGATGTTCAAAATTGACATACTCATCCGACAGATTGATTCCGCCCGTATATGCCACCTTGCCGTCAACCACCACAATTTTCCTGTGATCCCTGTTATTCAGTATCAGAGACATAAAGGGCACCAGTCTGTTAAATGCCACACATTTGATTCCCTTCTTCTCAATGATCCTGTCATAATATTTTGGCAGAAGAAACACACATCCCACATCGTCGTAAATCAGCCTGACCTCCACGCCCTGCGCCGCCTTGCGTTCCAGTATCTCCAAAACGGCGTCCCACATCTTTCCCTCTTTGATGATAAAAAATTCCAAAAAAATGAAACGCTCCGCCTTTTCCAAATCCGCAAGCAGTCTCTCCCACCAGGGCCGTCCTTCCGCAAAATATTCGGTAGCAGTCTGATCCCATACCGGCGTAGCTGCATAGGAATAAATATAGCTGCTCTGGTTCGCCTTCGCCGTATCTTCTCTTTTCAAATCGTTCAGAATCTTCTCATCCTGCACCAGGCTCTTTCTTACCAGCTTGTCCGTCCGTTCCACGCTGTCACGCAGCTTTTTGGGCACAATCACGTGACCGTAGCATAGATAAAGCATCCCGCCGAAAAGCGGAAAAATCAGAATCGGTACCACCCATGCCAGCTTAACGGCAGGATTATTTGGTTTCCATATAATGTAGATCACAGCCCAAAAGGTAATAAAGCGCAGCACCATGGCAACCCATACATAATTATTCCCCAGGCGCAACAATGTTACGAGAAAAAAAGCAATCTGCAAAAGTACCAGAAGCGCCGTAATCACAACTCTGTTTAAGGCGTACTGCAAAAATTTCCTCATTTCAAAAACCCCTTCACAATCTGCTCTTCAGCTTCCTTTTCCGTAAGTCCGAGCGTCATGAGTTTTATCAATTGTTCTCCCGCGATCTTCCCGATTGCCGCTTCATGGATCAGATTCGCGTCAATATGATTGGCCGTCAGCTCCGGGATTGCGCTGACACTTGCCTCATCCATAATGATGGCATCGCATTCACTGTGTCCGTGACAGCTCGCATTCCCTACGATCCGACTGCGGAATATCTGCCTGGAATGTTCCTTTGCCACCGATCTGGAAATCAGGTTCACACTGGAATCTGCCCCCGCCATATTCACCGTGAAATCCGTCTCGGCAAACTGCTTTCCGTGGGTCATGATCTTTTCCTTGATCACAAGACTCGCCCCCTCTGCCACCTCGGCCGTAGTTTTGCGCGCCGTGGAGTCAATGCCCTTAATCTGCACCGTCTCCATCTCCAAAGAGGCGCCCTCGGCCAGATGAATCTCCGTGGTGGGATTCATGATCCGTTCCCCGCTGCCGTCCCCCGATCCGTAATGTTTTTCCACGTATCTGACCTTCGCGTTTTTTTCTACAAAAAATCTGTGGATACCGGAATGGGCCGATGCCGCCGAACCGCCGTTGTGAATGCCGCAGCCTGCTATGATCGTGACGTCACAGTCTTCTCCCACAAAAAAGTCATTGTATACACTCTCCTGTAAACCGCTTTGACTTAAAACCACCGGAATATGCACGCTCTCCGATTTCGTTCCCGGTTTGATACGGATATCAATACCGGGGCAGTCTTCTTTCGTTACAATATCAATATTGGCAGTGGTATTTCTGCCCGCCATCTCGCCGTTGGCACGGATATTGTATGCGCCCTCCGGCACCTCATGCAGGCCCGCCACCTGTTCCAGCAATTCCCGTTGTATCGCGTCCATGATTTCTCCATTCCGGAGCATTTATGCGACGGAGGCGACGCAAATCTCAAATTTGCGTCTGCCATCACCGACTTTGCAATGCTCCTTTGCAAAGTCGAGATCAAAAAATCAGCACATCAGTGTGATTTTTTGATCACCTCCACTTCTTGCGTCGTTATAATTTATCCGTCAAAGTCTTGCAGGGCTGTCCGGCCCCCAGAAGATCCGGCATGATTTCTTCCCTGCTGCCCACCTTCTCGATTCTGCCGTCAGAAAGAAGCACAATCTGATCCGCAATGTTTAAAATCCTCTCCTGATGAGAAATAATCAGGATCGTCCCCTGAATCTCCTCGTGCATCTTCTCAAACACCCGGATCAAATTTTGAAAACTCCACAGATCGATCCCCGCCTCCGGTTCGTCAAAGATGGAAATCTTGCTCCTTCTGGCCATGAGCATGGCGATCTCAATGCGCTTTAACTCACCGCCTGAGAGACTGGCGTTGATTTCTCGGTTTACATAATCTCTAGCGCAAAGTCCCACTTCGGAGAGCATGGAGCAAACCTCGGACACTGCCGTTTCCTTACCCGCCGCAATGGAAAGCATATCTTTCACCGTAATGCCTTTAAAGCGGACGGGCTGCTGAAAAGCGAAACCAATCCCAAGCTGCGCCCGCTCCGTAATGGATTTTTCCGTGATATCCATGCCGTCCAAAAGGATCTGCCCTTCCGTCGGCTTCAAAATGCCTGCCACAATCTTTGCCAGTGTGGATTTTCCGCTGCCGTTTGGCCCCGTAACCGCCACAAACTGATCCCCAAGCGTTAAATTGACATTCCGTAATATTTCAATCTCTTTTCCGCCGTCTGCCGCCTGAAATGAGATATTCTTAAGCTCCAGCATCGTAAACCTCCAAGACTACCGTTTGTCTGAGAAACTCCTTTTCAAAAGTTCCTTAGTAGAGTATCATAGCATAAATATTGACAAAAGGCAAACCTGAGTGCATGGGAAATTCAGTCCATTTACTCCTCATTGAAATACGGTACCAAACACGGTATAATCATGATAACAAAAAGAAAGGGGAATCCGAACAATGGGACTCACGGAAATTTTGAGCATTATTGCAGTTGTTCTGCTTTTTGTCATTATCATATTGCAAATCACGGGACGAAAGAAATCCGATCCGGATGAAATCATAACGCTGCTTAAACGCAGTGCCAAGGAGCAGCGCGACGACGTGCAGGATCAGATCGCGCACGGCACAACGGAGCAGTTTGAACGTTTCGCCATGATACAAAAAAGCATTCAGGGGACACTTTCCGAAAACCGCAGGGAACTTAACCAACAGTTACATACTTTCGGTGAACAGGTGGATAACCGTCTTTCCTCCATTCAGCGGGCCAATGCGGAAAACAGTGAGAAGCTGAACGCAACGCTGGAAAACAAAATGAAATCCCTGCAGGACAGCAATGAAAAACGGCTGGAACAGATCCGGGGCGTAGTGGATGAAAAATTACAAAAGACGCTGGAAACCCGTCTCGCACAGTCCTTTGAGCTGGTCAGCAAACAGCTTGAGAGCGTCGGCCAGGGACTGGGAGAAATGAAAGCCCTCGCCGCCGACGCGAAATCCTTAAAAAATGCCCTCACCAATGTAAAGGAGCGCGGCACCTACGGAGAAGTCCGTCTGGAAATGCTGCTCTCCGACATCCTCGCGCCGAATCAGTATGAAACAAATGTGGAAATCACGGATGGCAAGCGGGTCGAGTTTGCCATCAAGCTCCCCGGTAACGGCGACACGCCGCTGCTTTTGCCGATTGACAGCAAATTCCCCATCGAGGATTATAACCGCCTGATCGATGCGGAGGATAAACAGACGATCGACGAGGCGAGGCGTTCCCTAACCTTAAAGATTCGCGCCTTCGCAAAGGACATTCACGACAAGTACATCGTGCCGCCGAAGACCACCGATTTTGCACTGATGTTTCTGCCAACGGAGGGGCTGTACGCGGAAGTCGTTCAAAACGCCGCCCTGTTTGAGGAGCTCCGCGACAAATATAAGGTCACGGCCGTCGGCGCAACGACGCTCTCCGCGTTTCTCTCCTCTTTGCAGATGGGCTTTAAGACCCTGGCCATCGAGCAGCGCTCCCAGGAAGTGTGGGACACGCTCCGCGCGGTAAAATCGGAATTTATCAAGTTTGGAGACATGCTCGACAAGGCGCAGAAACAAATCCAAACGGCCGACAAGACACTCTCTGATATCGTCGGCAGACGTACCAGAGCCATCAACCGCACGCTGCGCGGCGTAGAAGAATTGACGGATGCGGATACACCCTTAACGGCTGCCCTGGAGGACGCCGAAGAGTGATTTCCGCTACAGTTTCCTAAGGAAATAGAAAAAGACGGCTGTCAATGTGCCAAACACACTGACGGCCGCCTGCAGCGATTTCACTTTTTGGAGACAATATACGGGGCGATTGCCGCCTCTACCTCCGAAATCTGTGCATTGGTCTCCAATATCCGAAATTCGATCTTTCTGGACAGATCCATGGAAAAAATCCCCATAATGGACTTGGCGTCTACCACATATCTGCCGGTGGCTATATCAAAATAGCCGTCGAATTTCTCGATTGCGCTGACAAAGCCCTTCACCCTGTCAATGGAGTTCAAATCCAGCTCGTAGGTTTTCATATTCACACCTCCTTTTCTGCAAACAATCCATTTCATGCAACTCGGTATGAATTTCGCTTCAGCATTCACGTTGCCGTTACAAATTCCTCTTGCTATTATTCTATTGTATTTTAAGGAATTTGTACAGAATAATTTTATATTTGATAGCGTAAGTTTATTGTAG
>DLAF01000041.1 GCA_002492725.1 Lachnospiraceae bacterium UBA7054 | reverse complement strand
GATTATGACAGCTATTCATATGATATGAGTAATGGAATAATAGTTGGATTTTCTTTATAACAAATTATTTTTAGTCAAATAGTATTAAGAAAAGGAAATATTAATAAATGTCACAATATGAAAATGAATTTACAAATTTCCCACACAAACTTATAACTCTTCATAATTTCAAAAATGTAGATGATACTATAGCTTCTGTAATCAATCAAATAAACACTCTTCGATCTCAGGGCTTATATAATCAGGCAGCACGCATTATAGAAAACAACAAGGATATTTTACCTCAGTACATTATCGATGCGGTTACTTTTAGAACCTTAGAGGAAGAAATCTATAATACACAAAAATATGCAAAGCAAACACAACAATCTGTGTTCTTTGAAGATGAAGAACCTGATTATTGTGAAGAGGAGGATGTGTGGTTAGGGGTGTGATTTAATGCTATGTAATACTACATCATATTATCCTGATGGAATAGACAAAATGTTTTTCTTTCAGGATAATGATTTAACAAAAATAGAAATTATAAATATTTATAACAATCTAATTGCCCAGGGTAAATACTCAGAGGCAAATCAATATATCAATCAGCAAGAAGGCGTTTACGGCTTCTTTGCTGATTTTTTTAATGCTTTAGAAAATCGTATATATAATTTGCAGACATATCTTCTTCAAAAGCCACCTAAAAAGAGATATTTATTTTATTGGGACGTAGATGAATATAATAATCAAACTCCATTCTCTCATGATGATTTATCAGAAATGAGTCATGATCAATTGAGCCAGTATACATATGGTAAACTTTCTTATGAGAAATTAGAGGAGCCAGATTTAGAAGAAGGTATGTTTTGGATATAAAATGATTAAGGAGGATAAAATTAAATAGATGGCTATTAATGAAAAAATTGTTACTGGTCGAAAATTTAGAAGATTAATTGATAAAGAAGCAAAATTATGGCAAAGGATGTCTTGGTGGACAAAAGCTTCCGATGTTGAATTTGACGATGGAAAGACCGCAGAGCAAAAATTAGGTAATATCAATGGTATTACTTCCGATTTTTCTGTAAATGACGAAAATATTGCCGCTTCATCTAATTTAACAAATAGGTCTTATACAAGATTTAATGAGTTTACGGATAACGGCAAGATACATAGAATATTTGTTGGAGAAGATGGAAAAACATATATTGAATATGAGGATGGTGCTGATACAGTATTAAAAAAATTGGGTGATATAGACGACGAGGAATTAACCAATTCAGTTTCTACATCTTCAGGAACAAAATTCACTAAAGGTACATGGCTATATTATGTTTCTCATGGAGTGACTATTGCTCCAATAGAAGGAAATTCAAATCCAAATCCTGGTTTTGGCATGACTATGAAACAATGCACTATATCTGATCCAGACATTAATTCTATAAAAAGAGTTTTGAATAAACAAGCCTTTCAAGATGGTGGTGGAAATAAAGCATACTGCGGATCGTTTATATATCTAATAAAAGTCAATACCGACACTGCAACTATCAATATATCTTATCAAAATAGTTCAAATAATCACTATGGTATAATTACTAATGTATGCAGAGTTAAGATATCTGATTAATATAACGCTATGAAATATATAGGGGACATAATAATTTTATGTCCCCTATTTTTTACGATCAATATCCTTTTTATCATGCATATCAAATTCTATCGTATCACCTTCCTGTATATCTTCATTAAACCATCTCTGAGCAATATCAATGATTGTACCATCATCAAGTTGGCAATTTACTATTCTATTTTCGATGCGTAATATTGTGAGTTTCATAATAATACTACTCTCTTTTCAGGTTTTTAGTAATGTATCTAAATCTTCATGCCATCTATCATCATCATTATATGTTATTGTTAAATGTGTTTCAAGTGGTTCACTTTTCTTTTTTATATTGCATAAACTCAAAAGTTCATTATACGTGGCACAATTACAATTTCTCATAATTGTTTCGACACATGGAGTATCCTTATCTTTATGCGCATTGTACAATTTACTGGTTATATTCTTAACTTTTAACTTATCTTTTATACGATTGTAATTTTTTGTAAAAATATCTTTAAAATCTTCTTGTGTTAAATCACAATATGGTGATCCATATAATGTTTTGGTAATAAAATTTGGAAAATATTTTTTATAAAATTTCCTTATTGCTTTTATACCAAACTTATTATAAATGACTGTATTACTTGGCATATGATTTTCTGCTGTCAATTCTCGTTCATATGGGAGTCTATTATCATGTTCTATTGCGTAATTTTCAATAGCATCAATAATAGACTTTTCCGTCCAAGATGCTGAAGGGAGTTCTTCCAAAATATCTTGAAGTTTTTCTGTGATATTTTCATTTTCCTTATTTTGTGATAGAATTGTAATAGCTTCTAAAATCGCTTGTTTCCTAGTCATTCTTTTATCCTCATCGTTTTCTCGACAAGGTACGTTCATTCCCATGATCGTCGGCGAGATTCGCCGCTATTTGCGTGACGCCAACTCTATCCGCGTTTCCCGCTCCTTAAAAGATACCGCCTACAAGGCAATCTACGCCAGAGAGCAGCTGACCCGCACCAACTCCAAGGAGCCCACGGTCGCGGAGATTGCCACCGAAATCGGCATTCCCAAGGAAGATATCGTCTATGCTTTAGACGCCATCCAAAGCCCGCTAAGCCTCTATGAACCCGTCTACACGGACGGCGGCGATACCCTCTATGTGATGGATCAGATCAGCGATAAGAAAAACGGGGAAGAAAACTGGGTAGAGCATATTTCCCTGACAGAAGCCATGAAAAAGCTGTCAGAGCGGGAGCATGAAATTATAACCCTGCGTTTTTTCGAAGGCAAGACGCAGATGGAAGTGGCGGAGAAAATCGGCATCTCTCAGGCGCAGGTGTCGAGGCTTGAAAAGAATGCGCTAAAAACCATGCGGCTGTATCTGACGGCATAATCATTCCCCTGCCTTCATATGAATCATGTGCCCGTTATCGAAATCGGAGCTGAGATTCCTTAACCAGATTCTCAGCTCCAACTGTTTATTCCACCTTCAATTCTTTTACCTCATCAAGAGAAATCCCTGCATATTCTGCAATTTTCTCAAGCGTTAAGATTCCATCTGCGAGCATCCTCTTTGCTGAGCTGATTGCCGCTTCTTTCAAGGTCTGACTTCTCATATCTTCCATCGCCCGACACATAATCTCAACTCCTTCCTTGCTTTCTTTCCTTATAATACTTGGCAAATATCACGTTGCTTTATTCTAGAATCCACTTCTTAATATTATCTTGATAGCCGTCTAAATGACCCTCATCGTAAATCGACAATGTCAATTCATGTCTAAACTCTGCATCATTTACATGACTGTGCTCATTCAACTTATCAGATGAAATTAACCTTTCCAAGTCGTCTCTTATTTCACAAGCCTCCTGATATGTCATTAACAGTAACATATCGTTTATTGGCTGACCATTTTCCTGATTGATAAATCTCATATTTCCTCCATAATTTGATCGGTTTTCCCCAATCCCTGTTTATGCTACAGCACCATCATCCGCAAAAGACTGCTCCCATCAGTATTCTATCAGATATGCTTCTCCGTAATCTGTCTTACATCAGACAATACATTTGGGCCTATCGGTCAATATTTTTGTTACTAGTATTCTCATGGCAGCTCTCTTAATTTCGTCTCAAAATACGCAAATGCTTTTGTATAACGTTTGCGTATCGCAGGTCCCACAAATCTCTTATTTAATACTTCCAATCCTTTCGCATATTCTCCCTTAATTACATAGGCACTTGCAACATAAAAATAGTATTCTGTACTCAACACTATTTTCTTATTTCCCTGTTCTTGTACATACATATCGATATAGCCATCTATGTCTTTTAGCTCATCAAAGAGCGGAAGTATATATTGTTTTAGATATATCTTAATCTTTTCTGCAACCTCATCTACTTCCTCCTCTGCATCTGTCATCAAGATCCATGGTGTTGTATCAAAAGGTTTCAGCTGAATGGGCTGGCGTATTGTTATATCTCCTACATCATCTATCATATTTTCAGCCATCTTATGAATTTCCGGAAAATATACCGACATGTATGGATAAATATGCAACAGTGCCCCCGCATAATAAGGCGGATGGGAAAAACATGCCATATCAAGTTTTTGTTTTGTAGTTCCTATTGTCCTAAAATAATTCAATGAATTGCCCCTGCGCTTAAAACCGCCTTCTATCATAACCTCATCCGTATAATTTTCCAGAATATAAAGAGCGATCGGTTTATACTTGACATTCATGTAAATTACCTCCGAAACCTTTTTGAAACCTTCGTCCATTTTATAAAACAAGGGACAGAAGAATCCTCATTCTTCCATCCCCGTCACTTTTCTACGCCACTTCTCACTCAAACTTCGCCACATCGTAAGTCAGCGTGATATCCTTCTCTCCATAGAGCTTGAAATAATTCTGCACGATACGGTCCGTCACGATGCGCACATTTTCCCGCTCCGTTCCCATAAGCACCACCAAAAACTGGGAACTGCTGTACCTCGCGCCCACATCCACGCCGCGCAGGGACTTGCAGATTGCCTGCTCCATGCACTGCATGGCCGTCTCCATGCGCTCCAACTTGACTTCGCTGCCATTGGAAGAAAACAGGGTAAACAGCAGAAGCTGCGTCTCCTTTTTGTCTCTTTCCGACATGTGTGTCACAAAGTCATAGACATGCGTAAACTCCGTGTAATCCACCTGAAATACGCCATGATAAGAATCATGCGTCTTGATGGCATCCATGATCTTTATCAGATCTCCCTGCGACTGCTCCGGCGTGCGCAGAATACCGGTCTTTTGATAGAAGCCATAACGCATGCCGCTCCTTTGCTTCACCAGATAAAGTGCCTTGTCAGCCCTCCTGTAAAGCTCGTCAAACTCCCTTCCATCCGTTCCGGAAATACTGATACCCATGGAAAGTTCGGAATCCTTGAGGATATCTACTTCTTCCTGTTTCTTTCTGAACGCGGCAAGAAGCGCTTCCGCCTTTTCAGAGATCACAGCCTCGTCAGTTACACCCGCCAGATAATACAAAAACTCGTCGCCTCCGACCCTGCAGACCAATTCGTTGCCGCTGACCTCCCGCAGCACATCTGCCGCCAGTTTCAGCGCATAATCTCCCATCAGATGGCCATACGCATCGTTGATCTGTCCGAAATGGTCCAAATCGATCAAAATCAGACTGCCTCCTTCGATACGCAATTTCTCGGAGATATCCTTTTCTCCCTTTCTCCTGCTCAAAAGTCCCGTCAGATAATCCATCGGGGACTCCAACACATTTTCATTGCCCATGGTCGCGCCCAGAATCTTACCGCTTCCAAAAATCGGCGTCGCCAGATCCTCCTCCGGCATCCACAGTTTTTCTAACGCTCCCTCTTCAATCAGCTTCACAAAGATATCCACCAGCTCTGGATCCCACTGGCTTCCTTTTCCCTTTTGCAGTTCCTCCAAAACCGCTTCATCATGCAGCCGTCTGCGGTAGACACGGTTGCTGGTCATGGCATCATAGGAATCCACCAGGCCGATCACCCTGGCCACCAGCGGAATGGACTCTCCCTTAAGGCCCTCCGGATATCCTGTGCCGTCATAGCGCTCATGATGATACTTTGCACCCACGCTGATATTGGGAAACATCTTGAAATCATTTAAGATTTCAGCCCCCATCAGGGTATGGCCCTTGATCAGGCGAAATTCCAAATCCGTCAACATAAACGGCTTATTCAAAACGGCATCGGGTACGCCGATCTTTCCCACATCATGCAGCATCGCCACATAATAGATATTCTGGATTTCCTCCTCTGACCAGCCCAAACGCTGTGCCAAAAGTTCGGAATATGCCGCGACCCGCATGGAATGGCCCTTTGTATAATCATCCTTCGCATCCACAGTATTCGCTACCGTCATGATCGCCTGGATCGTGATGCGCTCCATCTCTTTGGTCTTCTCATCCAGCCTGCGCTGCAAGTCCTTGCGGTAGCCGTCCAGCTCGATCGTGCTCCTGATACGGCCAAGTATTACATTCGGCTCAAAGGGTTTTGCGATATAATCGTTTGCCCCCACACGAAAACACTCCGTCTCCGTCTCCGCGCTTCGATCCGCCGTCAAAAAAATCACCGGTATCTTACACCAGCGCGGATTTGTTCTGAGTGTCTCCATCACCTCAAAGCCGCCGATCTCCGGCATATTGATATCGAGCAGGATCAGATCCGGTGTATGGCGCTCCAGATACTTGTACGCCTGCTTCCCTGAATTTACGGCAACGACTCTGTACTTATCCCCTAAAAGCTTCTGGGCCGTAGCAAGTGTCAGCCTGTCGTCGTCCACGATCAAGATTATTTTTTTCATTTGTCCCCCAAATCAACTATGTATGGTATGATCCCTGCTTTATTATACGCTACACCGAAATAAAAAGCAAACAAATATCCTCTTAACTGCCTTTAACTGTCCTTGCTCATCTCTTTTTTCAACCGCCGCATGATCTTTTTTTCCAGCCTGGATATGTAAGACTGCGAAATTCCCAAAAGTTCCGCGACCTCCTTTTGCGTCAATTCCTTGCCCTCCGCGCTGCCAATCCCAAAGCGCAGACGGATGATGGTCTGCTCTCTCTCCGAAAGTTTGGCGATGGCCCGGATCAAAAGCTTTCTTTCCACCTCATTCTCCAGATCTTTGTAAATCACGTCTTCATCCGTCCCCAAAATATCGGAAAGCAGAAGCTCATTACCATCCCAATCCACATTCAGGGGCTCGTCGATGGAGACTTCCATCCGATGCTTGTTATTTCTTCTTAAGTACATTAAGATTTCATTCTCAATACAGCGGGAAGCGTAAGTTGCCAACTTGATGTTCTTCTCCGGATTGAACGTATTGATGGATTTGATCAGGCCGATTGTTCCGATGGAAATCAGATCCTCCACCCCCACCCCCGTATTGTCAAACTTTTTCGCAATGTACACCACAAGTCTTAGGTTATGCTCTATCAAAATCGATTTTGCCTCGTCTTCGCATTCCGTTCCCAGATCGCCAATGATCTCATTTTCTTTGTCACTCTCCAAAGGCGGCGGCAGTACCTCCGCACCCCCTATGTAATGGATATCTCCCTGCCTGTTCATCAGGAATTTAGGTTCCCTGTGTACCATCTTAAACTGGATCTTACCGGGAATTGCCACTTTTAAAACCATCTTTTTTCCTCCTAGTTTTCTAATAACCCGGGGTGTAACAGCATCTGGTAATCGCTTTCTGACGATATACCCGCATCACAAACCGCGACAATGACGCGCTCTCTTTTGATCGTGCGTCCCGCCTCCTCTATCGACATCTCCGGCAGCTCGTAAGCCGGAAGGATCCCGCCCGGCTGTCCCACGCTCCGATAAGGGATTGCGTGGTATTTCTCCGGCTTCAAACAGGAAACCATGCTTCCGGCTGCCCGCCTGCTGATAACGCTCACAGGTGCCCCGCTTATGGGGTCCGTCAGGTGATTGCCCGTATCCACAAGGGCACGAAGTCTGATTTCCTGTTCCAGGGCCGGCACATAAAACCGCACCGTCCGCAGGCACCTCTTCTCCCTGCGCATCAGCCTTTGTAACAGCATCTCCAGAAGCTCGCATCCCAAAGCGCCCGCCGCCAGAGTGATCCAGAAACTTCCCTTCCCCTTCATAACGGGTCTTAACCGATTGAGAATCCATATCATGGCGCCTCCTAAAAAAAAGCCGGCCGCCGCCATCACAAAGGATGCCTCCAAAAGCCTGCGCACACCGTGGATCCGATAGGTGAGACACATCATTACCATACTGACAGGCACTGCGCTCAGGAGGAGTCTGCCTCCTGCCGACCAAAACGGCAGGCATAGGACCAAACAACTGATTCCTGCTCCCACCAAAGCCCCCAGCCATCGTCTCCGGTGCGTGGCAGTACACCGCAAAATCTGTCCGGCCAGGGACAGCAGATACAGGTTCATCGCCATTTGCAGGACGAAAACGCTGTCAATATATAATTTGTAATACACATTCCACCTCCGTATTTCCCTTTCATTATAGGAAAAAGGAGGCGCACATTCTGTCAAAAGCAGGGAGCATTTCCCTTATTTTTCCAGACAGATGACGACAAAAAACCACAGGATATTCTCCTGTGGTCAGTTGACTGTATTTCCAAGATACGAAAATGTTCTATTTTCTGAGGAAGCTGGGAATATCCAATGATTTTTCCTCCACCGAACTCTTAATATCATTGGTCTTCTGGATACCGATGGGTTTTAATCCCGCCTGCGGCCTGGCCTGTCCACCCTGCCCGCCGATAGGCTGTTTTAAACCTGCTCCGGGCGCCGCAAACGCTCCCAGTCCTGCTCCCACCGTACTCTTTCCCTGCAAAGAAGTAGGGGTTATGTATCCGCTCTTAAAGCCGAGACCTCCCTGTCTGGCTGCCTTTTCCTCGATGCCCGTGGCAATGATCGTCACATTACAGGTATCCGTCATGCTGGAATCATACATGGCACCAAAAATGATATTGACCTCATCACCCGTAAGCGACCTCACGTAATCGGAAGCGTCGGAAGCGTCCGCCAAAGAGATATCCCCTGAAACATTGATGATCACATGGGTTGCGCCCGTGATCGTGGTCTCCAAAAGTGGGCTTTCTACGGCCATCTTTGCCGCCTCAGCCGCTTTGTCGTCACCCTTACCCGTACCGATACCGATGTGGGCAATACCTTTATCCTTCATAACGGTCTGCACATCCGCAAAATCCAGATTAATGATGGCAGGCATATTAATGAGATCCGTGATGCCCTGCACTGCCTGCTGCAGCACCTCGTCCGCCTTTTTCAGTGCCTCCGGCATGGTTGTCCGCCTGTCTACGATCTCCAAAAGTTTATCATTGGGAATCACGATCAGCGTGTCCACATTATCCTTGATCTTCTCAATGCCTGCCAGCGCATTTGTCATTCGTGTCTTCGCTTCAAAGCGGAAGGGCTTCGTCACAACGCCCACCGTAAGGATACCCATATCTTTCGCAAGCTTGGCCACCACGGGAGCTGCGCCCGTTCCTGTGCCGCCTCCCATACCACAGGTGACAAACACCATATCCGCGCCTTTTAATGCCTGCGCCACTTCTTCGGAGCTTTCCTCCGCCGCCTTCTCGCCGATCTCCGGCTTTGCGCCTGCGCCAAGCCCCTTGGTCAGCTTCTCGCCAATCTGTAAAAGTCTGGTTGCCCTGCACAGCTGCAACGCCTGTTTATCAGTATTGATGCCGATAAACTCTACACCGTCTATCTCTTCATCGATCATTCTATTCACAGCGTTGTTGCCCGCACCGCCAACACCGACCACGATAATCTTTGCCGCGGACTCCGCTTCGTTTGACTTAATCTCCAGCAAGGTGATTCCTCCTTCTGTTACCTCATACACCAAATAGACTCATATAGATTATCATATAATTATTTTGCTAAGTTCGCAACCTATTTTTTTCTTTTTATGTCTTTTTCTCATGATTTTCCATTCACTTTTTTCATGAATCCTGCTCAAAACTATAGGTTTTTGTGTCCTCACTGTACTCTCTCATGTCCAGCGTGCCGCTTTTTCCCACAAGATCCGGCAGAATATACTGCAGTTTCATAATTTTTTCATCAATATCCTGATTCTCCCCCAAATTGATCTTCGCTTCCCCGAAATACAACGTCACCTCATAATTGGCATTAAAATAGATGCGGTCTGCCGAAAGATCATACTTGGAAAGCTGCTGGGTAATGTTTAAGATCTCATCAAAAAGCTCAGGCTTGTCCAGCGGCAGCTTCTCATGGAGGATCACATGATCGAAGGCAAGTCCCGTCACCTGCGGGATGCCGGCAGTCTCCTCCTCGGAGGTTTCCACCACGATACCATCCTTGTCAAAGTACACATAACGCCCCAGATAGCGTACATAGCCCGCAAGCGCTTTCTCGTAGACAGTGATGCGTATCGTATCCTTCGCCTCAATATCCACGTCCATGGTCTCCACAAAGGGAACGCCCTCGATTCCTTTATCCCGATATTTCAGGGAAAGGAAGAGGGAATTATTGCCAAAGCGTCCCCCCATCACCATCTCCATGATCTCCTCATTGGTATAGTGGACATTGCCATCCACGTGAACCGTCGTCACTTTGTAATTGGTGATGACATAGAAGAAGCCGCCAGCCACAAGAAGGAGGAGACAAGTCAAAACCGCCGTCAGGATGCCAATCCGCTTGGCTTTTCCAAAACGCAGCTTCTCCGGTTTCCTGTCCCGTCCGGCGTTCCGCCTTCTTTTTCGCTTTTTCTGCGTTCCCTCCCCGCTCTCTAAAAGGCGCAGATTGGGATTTCTCTTTTTCCTTTTTCCAGTTGTTTCACCGCTCATCTGCAAACCTCATCCGTATCTGACTGATACCGTTCTATGCCAATTCAATGGCAGCGCCGAGTTCTCGAAGGCTTAACGTGATATCCTCATATCCCCGGTCAATATAATGCCGATTTTTTACGATTCCCGTTCCTTTTGCCGCAAGAGCCGCTACTACAAGGGCTGCTCCGCCCCGCAGCTCCTTTGCTTCCACAATGGTGTTATGCAGCGGATACCCTCCTTGGATATAGGCCTTCGTCCCTGCCACCTGTATGCAGGCGCCCATCTTCACAAGTTCCGGTACGATCCGAAAGCGATTTTCAAAAACATCCTCTTCGATCCAGCCATCCTGTCCCGAACAGGCCATCACTACCATGAAAAGAGACTGTAAGTCCGTGGGAAACCCCGGATAAACCGCCGTTTTCAAGACATCTTCCAGCTTTTTGCCGGCCCTTCCTTCCACCAAAAGACCACAGGACTCCCGCTTTGTCCTGGCTCCCAGCCTTTCCGCACAGGCAATCACACTCTCCATATGCGCACAGGGCGCATCTTCCAGGAAGATCCTGCCGCCGGTGCACAGACAGGCCGCCAGATAAGTGCCTGCCACGATTCTGTCAGCCGGCACGCGAAACCGCACCGGATGAAGCTGCTCCACACCCTCTATCACCAAACGATCCGTACCGACGCCTTCTATCTTTCCGCCGGCACAAATCAGAAACTCACATAACGCCTGTATCTCCGGTTCTCTGGCTGCCGGATGAATTACGGTCTTACCCTTCGCCAGCACTGCCGCCAGGATCAGATTCTCCGTAACGCCCACACTGACAAAGGGAAGTTCCTGCACCGCCCCCGTAAGACCCATGGTCTTTGCGCAAAATCCCGTCTCTTTCTCCGTGATCTCCACACCCATGCGCCGCAGCGTATGCAGATGCAGGTCAATAGGGCGTTTGCCGATCACACAGCCGCCCGGATACTCCATCGAAACGGCGCCCGTCCGGGCAAGCAGCGCACCCAAAAGCATGATGGAGGAGCGCATAACACCCACGGAATCAGCCGGCATATCACATTCTGACAGATGTGTCGTATTCACGCGGATCAGACTTCCCTCCCGATCGACCTGGCAGCCAAGACTTCTCAAAAGCCGCAGCATATGGTACACGTCCGCAATATCCGGACAATTCTCTATCTCACAGATTCCGTCTGTCAAAAGGGTTGCCGCCAGAATCGGCAGCGAAGCGTTCTTAGAACCCTGTATCCTCGTTTGTCCCGAAAGACTCTTTCCACCATAGATACGAACAGCGTCCATAAAATTACCTCTGTTTCTCTTTTATGACCTATTCTATCTATATGGATTTTCGACAAAAAATTATCTTGTCCTCACAAATCTTTCAATCGTATCCCCTTTGCCACACTTAGGGTCAAGCCAATCTCTATCAATAAAAACATCACCGACGAGCCGCCGTAACTGATAAAAGGCAGGGAAATACCGGTGTTTGGTATGGTAGCGGTCACCACGGCAATATTTAAGATGACCTGCACCGCAATGTGCCCCATCACGCCGACGACCAAAAGCGCACCGTAGAGATCCGGCGCATTGTTTGCTATGATCATCAGCCGCCAGATTAAAAGCAGGAACATGATGATAATGGCAATTCCGCCAAACAGCCCAAGCTCCTCACAGATGATGGAAAAAATCATGTCATTCTGGGCCTCCGGCAGGAAACCGCGCTTCTGCATACTCTGCCCAAGCCCTTTGCCTAAAACGCCGCCGCTGCCGATGGCATAGAGGGCCTGAATGGTCTGAAAACTCTTATCGTTTGCGTAGGCTTCGGGATCCAGCCAAGCCAGGATACGGCCGCCTCGAAAGTCCAGCTCATCCGCATGTGCCTGCGCTGTCTGCACCACATAAAACACCACCGCTGCCGCCGCAGCAAGCGTGGCAAGCGCCAGAAAAATGAAACGTTTATAATCCGGGCAAGACACAAACAGCATCAGTACCGCGATTCCCATGACAATGATGGCAGAGCTTAGGTTGTTGGTAATCTGCCACAGCATGAGCGCTACCGGCACGGGAGACAGCAGCACGATCAAAAACCCTTTGTTGCTCCGCACGCCCTTCCCAAGCTTACAGATGAGACTGGACAAAAACAAGATCATTCCCAGCTTAGCCACCTCTGCTACCTGTAAAGAGATCGGACCTATGTAAAGCCAGCGCGTTGCACCGCCGGAACTGTGACCGAAAGGTATGATCAGAAGAATGAGCACCACAGAACCCAAATAAGCAAGCACCGCGAAACGCTCCCAGAAATGATAGGGAATATTGGCCACCACCATCATAGCCACCAGCCCCAAAATGGAAGCAAAGAGCTGCTGTCTTAAATAACGGGTAGAATCTCCCAGCTTCTGGTTCGCCTCATAAGAGCTTGAGGAGAACACCATCACAATCCCAAAGCCCACCAGAAACAGCACGATGAACAACAGGCTGTAATCCATGAATTTCTCACCTTTATCCTGTTTTCTGCGGGAAGTGCTTCTCTGTGCCACTTAATCGTTCTCCTCCATCCGATTTACCATTTCTTTAAATCTTTCCCCCCTGACCTCGTAGTTGGGAAACATTCCCCAGCTCGCACAGGCGGGTGAAAGCAATACCGCGTCTCCGGGCTCTGCCCGCTTCACGCAGACCGCAAAAGCCTCTTCAAAGCTGTCCGCCAGCACAATATCCGACAGACCATGACGCCTTGCGCAGTCCGCAATCTTTTCTCTGGTCTGCCCGATCAGCACCAGGCACTTGACCTTGCCGTCAAAGGCCTCGATCCACTCGTCATATTCACTCTGCTTATCGTACCCGCCGCCGATCAGCACCGTAGGGCGATCCATCGCCCGAATCCCCTGTATCGCAGCATCAGGATTCGTCCCCTTGGAATCGTTGTAAAAGTCAATGCCCCGTTTCGTTGCCACAAACTCGATCCTGTGTTCCACGGGCGCAAAGTCTTTGATCACGGAAAGAATCGTCTCCATCGGCACACCCATCGCCTGTGTGATTGCCATGGCAGCCATCACGTTCTCCGCATTGCAGATTCCCTTAAGCTTCATATCCCGGACATTCATAAGGCTTTCGCGCTCACCGCCCCTGGCCTGAAAGATTTCTTCCCCTTCCAGATAAAAGCCGTCGGCAAGCTGCCTTTTTGAGGAAAACCATGCCACCGCAACCGGGCAGCGCTCGCCAAATTCCCTGGTGTACTCATTTTCGTAATTTAATACACAAACATCCGATTTTGTCTGATTTTTACAGACAGCCTCTTTTGCCGCCGCATAGTTTTCCATGGTATGATGGCGGTTTAAGTGATCCGGCGTGATATTTAAGATTGCGGAAACCCTCGGATGAAAACGCTCTATCGTCTCCAGCTGAAAACTGCTGATCTCCGCTACCGTCACGGTCTCTTCATCAGAAGACAACGCCGTCACCGTGTAGGGGTTCCCGATATTTCCCACCACGTCCACATGTGTACAGACAGCCGCCATGATCGCCCCCACCAGCGTGGTGGTGGTGGTCTTTCCGTTGGTGCCCGTAATAGCAATCACGGAGCCTTTCCCAATCTCGTAGGCCAGCTCAATCTCGCCCCAGATTTTCACCCCGCGGCTGCGAAACTCCTCCACAAACGCAGTGTCCGTGGGAACGCCGGGACTTAAAACCACCAGCTCGACAGCCGCCTTCTGCGCCTCCGACAGCGCACCGATCGCAATCTCAGCAGAAATTCCAGGCTTCAGCTTTGCCTGCACATCCTCTGTCGTCAAGTTTTCGTTTTCGTCATATAATAACGGCTCGGCGCCCACATGACACAGGGCCTCCACCGCTCCGATCCCGCTGATGCCGGAACCTACCACCAGGACTTTTTTCCCTTTTAAAACCGACGTTTTCATTACCATACCCCCATCAACGCGACCAGACACAGCAGGGCCGTCACAATGGAAAAGACCGCCACCACCCTGGTCTCTGACCATCCGCAGAGTTCAAAATGGTGATGGATTGGCGCCATCTTAAAAATCCGCTTTCCACCTGTCATCTTAAAGTAGGACACCTGTAAAATGACCGACACAACCTCCGCCAGATAGATAAATCCCACAATTGCGATAAATACCGGCATCTGCATCATATAAGCAGCAGCCGCCACAAAACCGCCCAGCGCCAGGGAACCCGTATCTCCCATAAAGACACTGGCCGGATGCACATTAAACAAGAGGAACCCCAAAAGAGCGCCCACCACCGCACAAGTGACCGGCTCGATACCGCTGTCCGTCCCAATCGCCACCACCGTAAAAAAGGTTGCCACCAGCACCGTCACTGAGCTCGCCAGACCGTCCAGACCATCCGTAAAATTAGTGCCGTTCACCGTACCGATCACAATAAAAAACAGAATCGGGATATTCCACCAGCCAAAATCCAGATAGGTTCCCTCCAGAAAGGGCACCTTCATTTCCAGCGACACATCCGTATAATGCAGCAGATAGTATACAAAAACTCCTGTCACCAACACCTGCAGGCCAAATTTCTGCCAGGCCCTAAGCCCCATGGAGCGCTTTAAGACCACCTTGATATAATCGTCCAGAAATCCCACCAGCCCAAAGCCCAGCGTGAGAAACAGAACCGGAATGATACTCGGATAGTCCCGCACAAAGAGCAGGGAAGCCGCCACCACACTGATCAGAATCAAGATGCCTCCCATGGTAGGAGTACCGTTCTTTTTCAGATGGCTCTCCGGCCCCTCTGTCCGCTCCGTCTGTCCTACCTTTAAACGCCTTAAAAAAGGGATCACAAGCGGCCCCAGGAACACGCTGATTGCAAAAGATACCATCACGGAAATTAAAATAACGCTGTTCATTGTTGTCCTCTTTTTATTTTTATTATATTATATATCCGTATAGGAAGACTCGGAATGCTCATACGGATATCTTACTACTTTTTTTCCAAATAGGGAAGAATGTTTTCAAATAGCTGCCTGACCACAGGCGCGGCAATCTGCCCGCCATAATAAGTTCCCTTCGGGTTATGAATAATTGCCAGCGCCAAAACCTGCGGGTCATCTGCCGGGGAAAATCCGAGGAAGGAAGCGATGTACTTGCCGCTGCCACGAGGCAGTGTCTGGCTGGTAGCCGTCTTGCCTCCCACGCGATACCCCTCCACTGCGCCGTTTCGGCCGCTCCCATCCGCCACTACCTGTTCCAGAATATAGCGCATGGTCTCGGAAGTCTCCGCCGACACCACATTCTCTCTCACCGGATAGGTAAAAGACTGACTGTCCGAACCGTCCATTGTAACTGCCCGAACCGCAAAGTGCGGTGTGATGCGTCTGCCTCCGTTTACGATGGAAGACGCCGTGGTCGCAAGCTGGATAGGCGTAATCTGAAAAGACTGTCCGAAAGAGATCGTCGCAAGCTCCACCGGCCCGATATTTTCCATCTTGTGCATGATGGTGCCGGCTTCTCCCGGCAGATCGATCCCTGTCTTGTCTAAGAGCCCGAACTGCCTGAAATAAGAGTAAAACCGCTCCACCCCGATCCGTAACCCCACCGTGATAAAGACGGGATTGCAGGAATTCATGGTACCCTGCACGAAATCCTCCGCGCCGTGGCCGCCGACTTTGTGACAGCGGATTCTTCGATCCTCCACCATGATGAATCCGGGACAATGAAAAGTATCCGTCGGTTTCACCGCACCGGATTCCAGACCGGCCGCCGCCGTGATGATCTTAAACGTAGACCCGGGCTCGTAGGTATCATTGATACAGCCGTTTCTCCACATGGCGTTTAAAAGTTCCTGCCGTTTCTTTTCGGAAAAGGCCGAGGCATCCATGCCATTTGGCAGCGTGTAGGGATTGTTTAAGTCAAATTCCGGCACATCCGCCATCGCCAAAATCTCCCCATTCTGCGGATTCATCACCAGAATGGAAACCCGGTCAGCCTCCTTGGTCTCCATCGTCTGCAGCGCAAGCTGGGTCGCATAACTTTGGATATTGATGTCCAGACTGACATAGAGATCGCGGCCGTTTACAGGCTCCACGCGCTCCTCTCCCTCCTCGTCCTGCTCTACCCCCTTGGCGTCTGTCACCGTTAAGATCGTTCCCGCTTCCCCCTTAAGATATTCCTCATAGATTACCTCAAGTCCGATGATGCCCTGATTATCTCCACCCGTGAAGCCAAGTGCTTTGGAAGCAAGCGTACCGTAAGGATAATAACGCTTGTAATCTTCATCCACCTTGACGCCGGGAAGTGACTTTGCCCTGATTGCATCCCCCGTCGCTTTGTCTACATTACTCTTAATCTTTTCGATGGAAGAGTATTTCTCCACCCGCTTTCTGACATACTCCTCAGAAAGGCCCAGCTCTTTGGAAAGAACCTCCACCACCTCGTCCGCATTTTTGATCTGGCTGTGAATGACGGATACGGTACAGACTGTTTTATTGTCCGCCAAGATCTTACCGTTTGCGTCTATGATACGCCCCCTGGCTGCCTTGATGCTGCGCTCCCTCTCATGAAGCTCTCTCGCCTTCATACTGTAATATTCGGACTGAAAGACCATCAGATAGACCAGTCTTGCCGCCAGCCCCAGAAAGACCAGCATGCACAGGAAAAAGACAGTCACCGTCTTGCTCCTGTGATAGGTCTTGTGGCTCATCTTGTTTTCCATCAATAGAGAAACCTCACAAAAAGGTTTTACTACAATTTATTATCCTTTTCGTGAGGTTATTCACACTTCCCGTTATTCTGTTCCTTCCGGCTCATTCTCGGAAGGCGGCTCACCGGGCGTTCCGGGCTGTGGCGTTTCTCCCAAAAGACTGCCGCCGCCCATCACTGTACCAAGCTCCGGATCAATGTATGCGCCCGTCTCGGGATCCACCAAAAATCCCGTCTCGGGATCAAGCGGAAAATTCTTCCATGATTCATCCCGCTGCGGTGGCTCTTCCGTCTGTTCCTCGCTGCCTGCTTCGCCTTCTTTCGGCGTTTCCCCGCTCTCACTGCCTTCCCCGCCTTCCGGGTCGATGGGATTACCGTCCTCGTCAAGCGCAGGTTCCTCTTCCGCTCCCTGCGGCGTCCTGATCTGGATCTGCAGCTGCTCAAGCTCTTCCCGCTCTTTATCGGAAAGCTCTTCCGTCATATAAATATTCAGATAAGGAAGCACCTCTGTCAGAACCTTTCGCACGATTCCTGTCGCATGTCTTGCATTGTCCTGATTTGCCACATTGGGTCTGTCCACCACCACATAAATGGCAATCTGCGGGTCATCCGCTGGTGCATAGCCCATAAAGGATACCACATATTCGTCGTTGCCGCGGGGCAAAGTCTCCGCCGTTCCTGTCTTTCCGCCAATCATATACCCTGCGGGTCTCGCCGTCTTTCCCGTTCCAAACTCTCCCGTCACCACCGTATTGCAGTATTCCAAAATGGTATCGCTTGTGGAACGCGATATCGTCTGTTTTAACAGCCTTGGTTCCACATTCTCAATGGTGGCTCCATCCGCCGTCGTAATCCTGGAAGCCATGTGCGGCGCATAGTAATTACCGCCGTTGATTAAAGAACAGAAGCCCGTGATCATCTGAATCATGGTGGCGTTAAAACTCTGCCCGAAGGAATTGGTGGCAAGGTCCGTCATGCCGATATTGTCTTTGGTATAGACCATGCTGGCCGTGCGCGCCTCGCCCGCCAAATCGATGTTCGTCTTTAAGCCAAATCCGAAGGTATGCTGGTAATCCACAAACTGATCTTTTCCCAAAGCGAAGGCCACATTCATCAATACCACGTTGCAGGAACGCTCGATTCCCTGTTGTACCGTGAGCAGACCGTCCCCGTATCTTTGATGACATTTGATCTTATGATCCCCCACAGCAAGCACTCCCTCGCAATTATAGGTTTCATTTCCGGTGATAGAGCCGCTCTCCAAGGCCGCCGCTACCGTAAAAGGTTTTGCCACGGAACCCGGCTCATAGGAATCTACGATACAGAAATTTTTCCAAAGGGCGTTGAGATGCTGATACATCACCTGATCGTCCATCGCATCCAGGGCTTCCTGCGTTACGATCTCTCCATTCACCTTCTTGCCGTCCTTGTCAAGAAGCGGCATACCGAGAAGATTTTCCGTATTTCTGACATCATTTAAGTCAAAGTCCGGATAGCTTGCCATGGCAAGGATTCCCGCCGTATCCACGTCCATAATGATACAGCCCAGGTTCTGCGCGCCGTTTCCGGGCCTCGCGTTATCTTTATACTCCTCGTTAAACTCCCGCAGATACTTTTCCACGATCGTCTGAATATTGGCATCTATGGTAAGCTGAATGTTATTGCCGTCCCTGGCGGCGATGGTGGTGCGTTCCAACGTCGAATCATCGTTCAGATACCCATACTCTCTTCCGTTTGTTCCGCTCAAAAGATCGTTGTAATACTCTTCCAGGCCGTAGGTTCCCGCATTGTCCCCCGTGGTAAAGCCGATCACATCACAGGCGAGCCGTCCGTTCGGGTACTCTCTCTTGTATTCGTTTTCAAACCAAACACCCTTGATGTTTGCACCCTGTTCCGGATCGGCACAAAACTCCTCAAAGGCTGTCTTCTCCTCATACCCTACCCGCTTTGCCATCACATAGTAAGAGGAGTCCGGGTGCGCGGCAATATAGCTTCTCACCGTGCCGGTGTCAATCTCAAAAAAACGGTTCAGCGCGCTTAAGGTAGGCTCCAGATAATCCTCCTTGCGAAGCAGAAGCTTCGTATCGAGGATCACGTTGTAGACCTTGTTGCTGACCGCCAGAACCGTACCGTTTGCGTCCACGATTTCACCGCGCTTAAACGGTATGATCACGGAATCATACTCCTGATGCGATAATACCTGTTTCTTGTACTCTTCCCCATTGTCCCTGTTGATCAAAAACAACTGAACGGAAAGCCCCACAAAAGCCGCCAGTATAAAGAGAAACAATACCAGCAGCTTTTTTTGCATTTTTATAGTAAATTTAATTACATCGTTTCGTTTTACTCTCTGTCCGTTCAAAAAATCACCTGCTTAGTCTTTCTTTGGGATCTCCGCCATCTGCTTCACATAATCGCTGTTCTCGCTGGCAAAGGAGATAATCTGTCCCTCTTTCGCATACTGCATACCAAGCTCCTGGATCGCGATTCTTCTGATTTCCTCCAAATCCACGCTGCTGTTGATCCTGCTGTAGTCCTCCTCGTTCGCCACCTTGAGATCATTGAGCTGCCGTTCCAGCGAAGCGATATTTTTTACACTGTTCGTAATATCCGACTGCAGGCCGATATAGTACACCAAAATAATCCCCGCAGCCATTAAAGCCGCACCCAAAAACAGAACATAGCCGGGACTCATATGCTTCGCCCTCTCCCTGTTCTTTCTCACGTTGTTATTGACCTTTTTCTTCGGCTCTGCCGGCATCCGTCTGACAGGCTGTGCTTTCCTGACTGTGTTGCCCTGTACATAGTAAGCATTTTGCCGTGTTGTTTTCATTTCTCTGCTTCCCCTCTATCTTTTTTCAAATACCCGAAGCTTCGCGCTCCCTGCTCTCTTGTTCTCTGCGATTTCTCTCTCTGACGGCAGAATCGGCTTTTTTGTTACCACGCGTCCCTGAGATACCTTTCCGCAGACACACATCGGAAAGTCCGGAGGACAGGTGCATGGATTTTCATTTTTTCGAAAAGCCGTCTTTACGATCCGGTCTTCCAGCGAGTGAAAGGTAATCACACAGAGTCTTCCTCCCGGTAAAAGCAGTCCGATCAGCTCGTCCAGAGAGCTTTTTAAGACTTCCAATTCTCTGTTGCACTCGATCCGTATCGCCTGAAAGGTCCGCTTGGAAGGATGCCCCCCTGCCGCTCTCATCTTTGCCGGAATCGCCGCCTTTACAATCTCATTGAGCTCTCCCGTTGTCTCGATGGGCTTGTCCTTCCTGACCGCCGCAATGTGCTTTGCGATATTCTTTGCGAACTGCTCCTCACCGTAATCCCGGATGACCCGGTACAATTCCGCTTCGGAATACCCGTTTATGATTTCTCTCGCACTCAGCGCCTGCCTTTTGTCCATCCGCATATCCAGCGCCGTATCATATCGGTAGGAAAAGCCCCGTTCCTCATTGTCCAGCTGATAGGAGGAAACCCCCAGATCAAGAAGAATACCGTCCACTTGCGAAATTCCCAGGCCGCCTAATATCTGCGGTGCATTCACATAGTTGTCACGGACAAGCGTCACCTTCTCCTGATAGGGTAACAGCCTCTCTCCCGCAGCCGCGATCGCATCCTCATCCTGATCGATGCCGATCAGCCTGCCGCCTTCGGTAAGGCGCTTTGCCACTTCACAGGCATGTCCGCCGCCTCCCAGCGTGCCATCCAGATAAATGCCGGAAGGCCTAATGCTTAAATTCTCTATCGTCTCTGTAAGGAGCACCGAGGTGTGCTTAAATTCCATCCTGATTAAATCCCCAATCCTAACTCCGCCATGTGCTCCGCGATCTCATCCATATCGTCAAAGGAAGCCGTATCCTCGAACCGTTCTTTGCCCCAGATCTCAATCCTGCTGCCCACGCCCACGAGTACCACGTCCTTTTGCAGCGCCGCGAACTCCCGCAGTACATTGGGGATCAGAATGCGTCCCTGTTTGTCCACTTCCGCTTCTGTCGCTCCCGCCAGAAAGAAACGCACGAACTGTCTGGCTTCCTTGTTGGTGATGGGCAGGGTTCTCAGTTTCTCTTCAAAGAGCTTCCACTCTTCGTTATCATACACAAAAAGGCATCCGTCCAGGCCCTTGGTCACTACAAAGAAATCTCCCAGAAGCTCCCGAAACTTAGACGGGACGATCAGCCTGCCCTTTGCGTCGATTGTGTGATTGTATTCTCCCATGAACATCCGCAATCACCCTGCCCGCAGGTACTTTGTACACTACGCTTTCTCCATTCGAAAGTGGTCTGCCACGAAAAGGAGATTTCTGCCACTTTGAACCACTTTGCTCCACTTTTCACCACTTTTAATCCCATTCTATACCATTTACAGGGATATTGCAAGGAAAATATGGAAAAAGTGGGTGGAAAAACCAGACGTGAAAAACCGGACGGCAGGAGGAGGGCATAATCCCATGCGCATCACGCTCCCGCTCCGTGATCATCGCAGCGGACACATAAGCGCCTAAAGGACAGACGCTAAGTGCCGGCGATGTTCAAGGGCTGCTCCTGGGATTATGCCCTCCTCCTGCCTGTGTACTGGGGTAATTTAGACTGACATAATTTTTGCTATTGGAAAAGGAGCTGCGCACTAATTTCTTAATGCGACAGCCCCTTCTCCTGCTTTACTGCTGATTCTTTTTTCATACATAGATGACGACGGATGAGTATATCCGCCGCTACGGATACGACCACCAGCGTGATTGCCAGCACCTGCGATACCGCTATCGTGGTGTGGGGAATGAAAAGGGTGTCGGTGCGGATCCCCTCAATCCAGGCTCTGCCGAGTCCGTAGCCTCCCAGATAGAAAAGCCACTGCTCTCCCTCAAACTTCTTGTGTTTTCGATACAGGAGCAGGATCACCAGAAGCGCCAAATTCCACAGACTCTCGTAAAGAAAGGTGGGATGCACCTGAATATAATTTATGCCGTCCGTCATATGGGCGGCGATCTTTTCAGAAATATCGGCAGCCCTGACCATTTCTGTCGGAAGCCGCATTGCAAGGAGGCTGTCCGTGTATTCCCCGAACACTTCTCTGTTCGTAAAGTTTCCCCATCTGCCGATTACCTGACCAAGCACCAATCCCGGCACGCAGATATCCGCCAACTGCAAAAAACTCTGCTTCTTTTTGCGGCAGTAAATCCAAAGCGTAAGAAAAGCAGCAATCACTGCACCATAGATCGCCATACCGCCCTTTCGCGTGTTGAATATGTCGAGCAGATTATCCTTGTATCTGTCCCAGGAAAAAATTACATAATAGATCCTTCCCCCGATGATGGAAAAGATAATGGCATAGATTGCAAAATCCCAGACAATATCGGGATCCAGCTTTTCCAGCTTCGCCACATGGGTCGCTAAAAACACGCCCGCCAGCACGCCAATGGCGATGATCACACCGTAGAGCGCAATCGGAAAGCCAAAGACGGTGAATGTCTTCGGCACGTCTTTCAGATAAATTCCCAAATTGGGAAAGGCAATATCCATGGTTCCCATGATATCCTGCATCATATACTCCTTTGCAGCTGCCATTCATAGAATCCTGACGGATTCTATTTCATGTCGGGCATTCGCCCTATGTATGCATGGATGCCATCTGTTTTGCCCGCAAGCGGTCACACATCTGTCATCCACGCATACGCAGCTGCTCATTGCTATCACACGTTAAACCGAAACAGAATCACATCCCCGTCCTGTACCACATAGTCTTTTCCTTCCATACCGACAAGCCCTTTTTCTCTGGCAGCGGCAAGGGAGCCCTGCTCCAAAAGATCCTTGTAGTTGACGACCTCCGCCTTGATAAAGCCGCGCTCAAAGTCGGTATGTATCTTTCCTGCCGCCTGAGGCGCCTTCGTACCGATCTTGATCGTCCACGCTCTGGTCTCATCTTCTCCAGCGGTGAGGAAACTCATCAAGCCAAGAATCCGATAACTTGCCTTAATCAGCTTCTGCAAGCCGGACTCAGAAAGCCCCAGATCCTCCAGGAACATGGCCGTTTCCTCTTCGTCCAGCTCCGCGATCTCCTGCTCGATCTGGGCGCAGATCACAAATACCTCGCTGTCATTCTCGGCCGCAAACGCCTTCACCTTCTGTACGCCCTCATTGCCTGCGCCGTCATCCGCAAGGTCATCCTCCGCCACATTGGCCGCAAAGATCACAGGCTTGTAGGTGAGCAGATTATAAGAAGTAAGAAGCGCAAGTTCGTCCTCGTCCTCCGTCTCAAATACCTTCGCCAACTTTCCCTCTTCCAGATGCGCCTTAATCCGCTCTAATAAAGCATACTCTTTCGCCGCCGTTTTATCCATCTTGGCGATTTTTGCCGTCTTTGCGATCCTGCGCTCCAGAATCTCAATATCGGAAAAGATCAGCTCCAGATTGATGGTCTCGATATCCCGCAGCGGGTCGATGGAACCGTCCACATGAACGATATTGGAATCCTCAAAACAGCGCACCACATGGACGATGGCGTCCACCTCGCGGATATTGCTCAAAAACTGGTTGCCCAGTCCCTCTCCCTTGGAGGCACCTTTCACAAGCCCTGCGATGTCCACAAACTCGATGGTTGCGGGCGTCACCTTTTTGGAATGATACATATCCCCCAAAAGCTTTAAACGCTCATCTGGCACCATCACGATGCCGATGTTGGGATCGATGGTGCAAAAGGGGTAGTTCGCGGATTCCGCGCCCGCCTTGGTTAAAGAATTAAAAAGGGTACTCTTTCCCACGTTGGGAAGGCCGACGATGCCTAATTTCATTTTCGCTTAATCCTCCGTTATTTACTCGACTTTTTCCCTATCTCATTACAGACAGTTCTATCACAAAGTGACTCAAAAAGCCTTAACAATTATGATAGTATAGCATAATCAAATTCAAAAGTAAATTGCGGGATTCTATGCGACCGCCATCTGGCTTCGGTAAACTTTTCTGAAATAGAGCATTTCCACCATCGCCGTAATACTCCATGAGAAAATATAGAGCAGATACAATGATGGCACCGTTCTAAAGTAAGCAAACACCGTATAAACCCATATAATTCGGAATACACAGGAACCCATAATGACAATGATCGTCGGTACAACACTCTTTCCAAGCCCTCTGGAAGCCGCAATCGCATTGTCCATGAATGCGGAAACAGCGTACGAAAACCCCATAATGACAAGCCTGTTCATACCCGCGTCAATGACTGCCGCCTCCGAAGTAAACAGCCCCAAAAACTGCCTTCCAAACAATTCCAATACAAGTCCGATCACTGCACCGGCGCCAAAAGAATAGGTAAGGGTAATCAAAAATGTTTTTCGTACACGATCTTTATTTCGCGCGCCATAATTCTGTCCGATAAAGCTGCTGCATGCCGTATAAAACGCCGCCATAACATCATACACCAGCCCGTCCGCATTTGCCGCAGCCGAATTGCCCGCCACCATTGTCGCGTCAAAACTATTAACGCCAAATTGAATAAATAGATTCGCAAGTTGAAAAATCCCATACTGTACGGCGGAAGGTAATCCGATCGTTAAAATCGCCGATGCCATTTTTCCGTTCAGACGCAGCTTTGAAAAACAAAGTCCGTACACCTCCTTGCTGCGAAACAGGGAAATTAAAATCAATATTGCCGAAATATACTGAGAAATCACACTTGCAAGTGCAACGCCCGCTACATCCATTCTGCACACGATCACAAAAAACAGGTTCAGTACGATATTGACGATGCCTGCAAACGTCAGATAATACAACGGTTTTTTGGTATTTCCCGCTGCGCTGAATACCGCGTTACCGTAATTATAAATAGCAAGCGCGGGCATACCGAGAAAATAAATGCGAAGGTACAGCGCCGCTCCCGCGATTAGTTCGTCTTTTGTATGTAACAAGTGCAGAATGTCATAAGCAAACAGCAAACCCGCTGCCATAATAACAATTCCCGTAAGCTGGCAGATGATCACTGCCGTATGCGCCGCTTCCTCCACACTTTTTGGTTTTTTTGCCCCTAAATACCGCGCAATCAGGACATTCACACCACCTGCCATGCCAATTAAAAAACCCGTAAACAAAGTGACAAGCGTTGTCGTGGAACCGACTGCCCCCAGCGCAGTCGAACCTACAAAACGTCCGACGACGGCAATATCAGCCATATTAAACAGCACTTGTAATAAATTGGAAATCATCAAAGGGAGACTAAACACAAATATCTGTTTCCAAAGATTTCCCTTTGTCAAATTCCGTTCCATCTTAATCCTCATTTCTAAACAGCACAAACCTAAAATGATTCACGGCACAGTCGTGAATCATTCAGGCTAAACTATGATACAAAATCCATCACGCAAATACCGTCCGGGCGATTTCCTTTACCCGCTCACATAAATCATTTAATTCATTGGTCATGGTATTAATTTTTTCCATATTTCCAGACTGAGACTGCACGGCATTATCCATGCCTTCTATTTTGGAAATAATTTGTTCAATAGACTGCCTCATCTCGTTTAAGCTTTCTGAAATATGCTTGGATGTCTCATTACAGGAAACCGCCAGACTTCCTACCTCGTCTGCAACAACGGCAAATCCCTTTCCTACTTCCCCGGCCCGTGCTGCTTCAATGGCCGCATTTAAGGATAACAGGTTTGTCTGCGATGCGATTCCCTGAATTAAGGAAATAATCTCCAGAGATTCATTTACCTTTTCATTAACGACAACGGTAGCATCTATGATACTGTGTTGCTTTTCATTCAGATCCTGTACATCGTTTGTCGTCTCTGCAACAACGGTGCTGATTTTATCCAATCCCGCCGCAAGACTATGTATACTCTCTTCCATATCCGCCTCAAAAATTTCCCGGCTGCGCTTCTGCTCTGTGATATCTAAAGCAGCCGCCGCCAGTACAATGGGATTATGGGAAGAATCAAACACAGCCGTTACCGTCATATGAAACCAGCGGTAACGTCCGTCAACATGCCGAATCCGAAATTCCAGATTCAAAGGTGCCCCCTGTACACCTGATTTTACATAATGCATAATCTGTTCCATTATGTTTTTCCGTTCTTCCTCATGAATGAGATTGGAATAAGAATTGGGGGAATTCGGAAAATCCTGCTCATTGTGATATCCCAATAATTTTCTGAACTGTTCCGAATACCAGAATGGATTTTCCGGATTGGTAATATCCCCATTGACAACATTCATGCTCCAGGAGCCTTCATTCAGGATAGAATCGATCGCATCATGCCTTTTGGTGGAAATATCCAACTCCCTGGCATTGTTGTGGGCTGTGGTGATATCCGTAATAATGCCAATAAATTCAAAAGGTTTTTTCCCTCTCCAAACAATTTCTCCGGCCATACGCATCCAGCGCAGACCATTATGCTTGGTCTCGAAACGATATTCTGTATCAAATTTTTTTTGCTGTGTCGAATCTTTGATCGTGTCTTGAAATTCCTGTATGACTCTTTTCCGATCGCCTTCGTATATCTTTGCTGTCCAGGCCTCAACACTGTCGCTGAATTCATTGCTGTCCGTATATCCGGTAATTTCACGAAATTCATCGCTGAACGCGACACGATTGACCTGGGAATCATTTCCAAAGTACATTGACCACATACCGGAATGATTGATCCGGTTCAGCATCGTCATGTTTTCCCTGGCATGATTCAATAACAGATTTGCACAATTCAACAGATTATTAAGTGTTTCCATTAATTCCGGGGCTTTTTCATTAACTGCCGGATTAGATATTTTTTCAAATGAACCAACCTGAAATGATTTCTGCGCCTGCATCTTTAATTCATCAACCAGCTGTCCTAACCATTGATCCTTTGTTTTACGTATCATATGCTTTCCTTCTTTCTTAATATTGATTTCTAATATTTGTTCCCGCAAAACGTCATGCCATGTACAGCCCAATCTGTGTTACGCAATTGCCGCCTCTAATCTATTGCATCATTTAGGTGATTCAATAACTATATTTAATATAGCATAATGTATGGCAATTGTACAGAAAAAACCGATAATGACAGCCCCAAAAAAACATCAAAAAGGTCAACAACCTCTCAGTCATTGACCTTTCACCACAAACGTTCTCCTCATTTTACCCCGCATACCGCAAAATAACGCAAAAAGCTCCAACCGTACCTGAACGACACACTTTTCGACAAAAATAACATCCTGCAAAGCCGAAATGTCACCTGACTGCCTTTCCTTTTTATGGTATAATTTACACAAATACACAAAATCAATAAGCAGTGCGCATTGTGATAATTTGTTTGAAAGGAACGATTTTTTATGATTCAAATTGCTGTCTGTGAGGACAATGCCGCCGATCTGGCGCATCTGCGAAGCCTCCTGTGCCAGACAAAAATCCTCTGCGATTTTACGGAATATACCAGCGCGGAACCGCTGCTGCTCGATCTGGAAAACGGACAAAAACACTTTGACCTGTTCCTGTTGGATATCTTTCTGCCTGGCAGGGACGGGGTGGAGACAGCCCGCCGCATCCGCAGGCTGGACGAAAAAGCGGTTTTGATCTTCCTGACAATCAGCGAAGATTTTTACAGGGAAGCCTTTGACCTCTATGCGTTCCAGTACCTGATCAAGCCCATACGCCCTGCCGATCTGACGGAAGCGCTGACAAAGGCTTCTGACCTTATATCCGCCCCTGAGGAAACCCTGCCTGTCATATCCAACAGACAGAAGCTCCTGCTCCGTCTTGCGGATATTGCCTATATAAACAGTTCCAAACATATGCTGTGTTTTCATATGCAGGACGGGCAGCAATACGTCTCCTATGGCAAGCTTGACGAGATTCAGGCACAGCTTGCCTCCGGGCTGTTTGTGCGCTGCCACAAGAGCTTTATCGTCAATCTCATCTATGTGAGCAGGCTGACGCGGGAGGGATTTTATGTCGGCGATACGCTGATTCCCATCTCGCGCACCTATGCGGCAGGCGCGAAGGACAGCTATTATAAACGGCTGTTCGGCATGTTTCAGGAACATTAAGAACGGGGTATTTTATGATGCGAAAAACGATGACTTGGAAGAAACGATCTATCGTAAACTGCGCGGCAGTCCTTTTGTTTGTCCTGCTCACTGTCTGGATGTTCGGGCTGCTTTCCTCCATTACCCGTATCAAAGTGGAAGAGCTTGCCCTGACGCCGCTGATTGCCGACGCCTGCGGCTGGGAGCTTTATACTGTGGAAAACGGCAGCCGCAGGGAAATTTCTTCGGAAGATGCCTTTTCGCTGGAGGCAGGCCGCATTTTTTACCTTTCCCGTACTCTGACAAAAGAGCAGGAAGATGCGGGATATACCTTCCTGATGCTGGATATCCTGCGTCCCTGTGCCGTATTTTTGGACGGGATCTGCTCTACACCAACTGCCCCGGGAACGATATGCGTTTTGACGCGGTAGCTTTTCCGCAGGATTATACTGTCACAGACTTCGCGCCGGGAGAGACGGTACGGTGTTCCCTGCCTGGGCATTATGCCGGCAAAAGGCTCACGATTGCCACCGCACATATAGCGGAAACAACAGGTATGCCCGGCATCCTGCTGTCCTCCCATGCGGTCAGGTCCGCCCTCCAGATTGCAGATGTCGGCAACGAGCTGATGCCCGCGGCGGGATATGCCACCCTTACACTGCTCCTCTCCGGCATCTGGCTTTTTGCCCTCTTTCAGGGAATCCGTGATTATCCTTCCCTCCTGCTGATCCTTGCTGCCCTGACCCAAATGCTTTCCCGGCTGCGGCAGTTTTCCTTTTTTCCCCTGTCTCCTTCGCCATGGACAGCCCGCTTGCGGTATTCATTCCCATCATCGAGGTCATGCTCCCCTGTATCTGGCTGTTTTTGCAGATGAAAGACCGCAAAGGCCGCCTCCTGTTCGGCAGCATCCTTGGATTCTCGGCTGTCGTTTCGCTGATTTCCCCCATCGGGAATCTGTTTGGCGGTCTTCCCTTTTACAACCCTTTTCTGGCAGACAATCTCACACTGTTTATCACGCTTGCCGCTCTGCTGCTTTTTGCCGTCCGGGAAGCTTTGCAAAAGCGGAACCAGATTTTTATCGCGCTGTTATCCGGGCTGGGGATCACTGTCTGTCTGATTGCTGTCCTGTATGTGGGTTCTCGGTGCGGAAAGGGATACTATGCCGCTCAAATCACAAATGTCATCAATATCCATCCTGTTACGATCGATATCTATTCATTGTTGTATTGGTGCGCCTTAATCCTGTTTCTCCTCTCGACGATCCTTGCCCTGTACCAGATCATACGGCAGATTTCAGGGATGCGCACACAGCTTGCTCTGCAGACAGAATACGCCAGACAGCTTGACAGCCGCCTTTTGGCACAGAAGGATTTTTATGAGGCGAGAGTTTCCCACGAAAATGCGCTCCGCTCTCTGCGCCATGACATGGCGGGGCATCTGAACACATTAGCCGTATTGCTTGAGGATGGTAAAACGACGGAGGCAAAGAAGTATCTGGACGGTCTTTCAAAATACCATAAAGAACAAGCCGCTGAAATCTTCTGCAAAAACCCGTATATGAATGCGGTACTGCAAAATTACGCGGCGAAGTGCAGGAAGCAGCAGATAACATTAGACTGCCATATCGGGATCGGGGATGAGGAGCTGCCCGCCACGGAGCTGTGCCTGATCTTAAATAACGCGCTGGAAAACGCGGTAGAAGGTTCTCTGACAATGCCCGAAGGTGAGCGGCTCATCAAGGTGCAGGCGACTGTCCGTCAGGATCAGTTTCTGCTCCGTGTAAGCAACCGCTTTGACAAAAGCCTGAAGGCGGCGGACGGTCTGCCTGTGTCCACAAAAGAGGGAGACGGACACGGTTACGGTCTTTCCAATATCAGGCAGGCTGCCGGACGCAGAGGCGGACAGATGGAGTACCGCGTCCTGGACGGATATTTTGTGCTGGATGTGACGTTGGGAATGCCTTAAATTCGGAATCTTGAAGTAATATCTGACAATTGTCTTGCGGAAACCTTACCGCTTAATGTCTTGTCAAAAGCCTCCGCCGTAAGGCCGACCACATCCGTCGTCTTTCGGGCAATGTCTGAGATTCCCGTTGTACAATCGCTGATATTGTTGTTGACTTCCGACATGGCACCCGTGATCTCATCAATAAAGCGTTTCAATTCCATAACCTCCTCGTTTGCCTGATCCATAAACTCCTCTATCGATTTGGTTGTTTCGCTGTATTCATCACTGGACTGCATAAACTCATTATAATCATTGATCACCTTTTGTTCGAGGAAATTCAGGGCATCCAAAAGACAGCCTCTCAATGTCTCCACAGACGAATTGACATCATCCACAATCGCCACAATATTGGCTCCGGCCTGGGTAGACTGCGCCGCCAGAGAGGCAATTTCACCTGCCACAACGCCGAATCCTCTTCCCGCTTCGCCTGCCCTTGCCGCTTCAATGGAAGCATTCAAAGAAAGCAGATTGGTCTGGTCCGCGATGTCCTGAATGGCTTTTACAAGCTCATTGATTTGCGCTGCCTTCTGCGCTTTCACAATCGCTTCCTGCGAAGTTTTCTGTATTTTATCGTAGACCTGCAAAGTCTCTTCCCGGGAAGCGCCTGTTTTCTCGTGGATCGCCGCACTCTTACTGCGCGCATCCGCCGTAAGCTGCGTTCCGGCGTTGATATGCCCGGCAACGGCAGCTGTATTTCTGTTTATATTTTCAACGTGGGCCGTAACGGATTCCATAGACGCAGAGGTCTTCTCCATCGTCTCCGCCATCTTCTGATTAATGGCGGAATTATTGGTGGAAGCCTGATTCACTCCTTCTGAAATCTCATAGAGGGAATCGGAGTCCTTTACCAGTTTTTCCGAAATATCGTTGAGTTCCGAAACGATCCCCGACAACTGTTCCTTCATATGGATGACTGCATTTCCCATAGTACCCACTTCGTCATGCGTCGCCGGAATAATGCTGCTGCTTTGCATGTTCAGCTCAGAAATATCATTAATGACTGCGGTCAATGCCGCAATGGGCTTTGTGATCATCCGCGTAACCGCCATGCCGATGCACAAAGCCGCCAAAAGCAGTACCAGCCCGATCACCACACAGACCGCAGATATGGTATTGACCGGTTTCATGACATCCGATTTATCCGCCTGAACAAAAATGACCCAGTCATTGACCGTACACATAAAGGCAATGTAGACATCCCTGCCCTCCACCGTACATTCCCTGACGTCCGCCGGCGTGATCATGCCCGTCTGTAAAGTATCCAGAACGCTTTGAATCAGTTCATTTCCCGCAATCTGCTGACCAATCATATCCGCATTGTCATGATACAGAAACTTTCCCTGTGAATCGATCAGATAAACCCTGCTCGACTCCATGGTATCAATGCCTACATTATTCAAAATATAGTCGAGCCTGCCAAGTCCCACATCCATGTTATTTCTCTCGCTATCGCTGTAAAAACATTCATACAGGGTATCCGAGGCATGTTCACAGGTGTCATATAAGTAACTCTCACATAACTGCGTAATATTCTTTTTATTTACCATATAAGATACGGTCAATATCCCTGCAATCAGAATAATGGAAGTGGCTGTAATCAGCAACGCAATTTTACCACGTATGGATTTCACTTGTTCTCCTTTCCCTCTTCAAGCGTTAACGCTTTCTCAGATGCCCAGTTTTTTTTCACGGATTCTACTACGTCTTCCCAGGTTGTTTTCCCCGTGCAATACTCATAGAGCGAATTTCCAAACTCGTTCTTAAAGCGCTGGCTTGGAAATGCCGTAAAATCCCAGTTCACCGTTTTTTTATCGGTATCGGACATATAGGCGACTACCTGCCTTGCCAGAGGGTCATTGGGGCTTTCCTCATAAGTAAAAGTGTTAAAGGGAGAGATAAAGCCCAGAGAATCCGTGACATATTTCTTGCCCGTCTCAGAGCCGTACAGCCATTCCAGAAAGGCAATGGAAGCCTGCTGGTCAGCTTCACCAGCAATGCTGTTCACGCAGATATAACTTTCCGTGCCAATACACAGGCCCTGTTTTTCCTCACCGTTTACGCCTGTATAAATCGGCAGGAATTTTACATCCTGCTCTTTTACCTGATTGCCGTCAATTCCGGAAATCTGATTCCAGGCCCAGTTGCCGTTCTGCACCATCGCCGCTTTCCCAAGCGCAAACTCCTTCATGGAATCATCCACCGTCTTGGAGCCAAGTTCCTCTCTGGCAGTGCAGGAATTATTTATGTACAAATCAAAGATATTCTTATAGTTTTGCTCATAACTAAAATCGAGTTCTTCTTCGTCCGCGATCCCCTTTTCGGAAAACTCGTAGTAAACGGGAAGATTCGCCAAATGCGTCTGCCAGCGCCAATCCTCCCCTTCGCTGAAAGAGGTGGAAGCAAATACCCCTTCAATGCCAAGTTCCTCAAGGTGCTGCGACATATCTTCCACCAGGCTCTTTAACTTGTCAAAATTGTTGACTTCATCCATACTTCCAAAATCCGTCTTCCTGGAAGGCAGCGAAAAATACTTCTGCATAATGCCGTCATTATAAATAATGCCGTACCCTTCCACCACGTAAGGGATCCCATAGACGCCGTCTCCGTTCTTCACCGCCATATCCGGTTCCAGCAGCCAGGAATAAAACTGCGTATCGCTCAAATCCCTGCAGTAATTTTTCCATTTCTCATAATCCACCGGACCATTGATCTGAAATAGTGTAGGTGCTTTCTTCTTTGCAATCTCGGATTTTAAAGTCTGCTCATAACTGCCGCTTGCAGCCGTCAATATCCTTACTTCGATACCGGTCTCAGCTTCGTAGGCTTTGGCAATTTCTTTCCAGCTATCCGTCGATTCCGGCTTAAAATTCAAGTAATAGATCCTGGCTGTCTCCTCTTTTTGCCCGCATCCGACAAACGTTACCAAAATCAGGCAAAAAAGCAACCCAAATACAATCAAAAATTTCTTTTTCATCTGTAGCCTCCGTTCCCTGTAAACAGTTTCCCTCGGAAAACAGATAAATTCCTCAGTAATGTCATATTCATTCCACTCCTTCAAACAACATCCTCTGATACCGTTTCTTCACTTCCGCATAATAGCGTCTGGACACGGGAATCTTCTCCCCGGCAATCGTCAGGTCAGAACCTCCCATGCCCTCCACATGATAGATATTGACGATAAAGCTCTGGTGACAGCGCAGGAATGTGTCCCCGCATATCTGCCGTTCCAGATCGTTTAACTTTCCTGTGCTTTCCTGTACCCTGCCATCCGTACAGCAGATGGAAAGCGTATGTCCTCTGATTCTGATATAGCGGATTTTTTCATAGGGAATTGCGCCCCGCTTTCCCCACCATGAATAGATGAGGGTCTTCTCTTTGTCATGCAGACGCCTTGCAAGATTCTTCTGTACCTTTTGGAGCAGTTCCTCTACGCTTTCCTCCCTTACAGGTTTTAGCAAATACTGGATTGCATAGAGGTCGTATGCCTCTCTGTAAAAATCATCGCTGGTGGAGACAAAACAGATCATTGCCTCTTCCTGTTCCATGCGCAGCCTTTTTGCCAGCTCTATCCCGTCCATGGATTCTTCCATGAAAATATCCAGAAGATACAGATCATACCATCTGTTTTTTTCTTGCACATCCGCCAGAAGGCTTTCCGCATCGGAATAGACGCTGACCTCCTGCCCTCTTAAGATGTTTCTGAGGTACAGGGCATCCTCCACGCAGTCATCACAAACCGCTATCCGCATGGGCATCCCTCCTACTACAATGTATTTATCTATAACCATGTAATCTTTTGCAGACAAAAACTGTCCGAATATCAGGATACACGTAGTATATTGTAACACATTTCGTTTTATTTGGTCGTGTTAATTCGGTCGCAAATCCTGCTAATTTCGCATATCTCCCTTTTTTCATCATAAAACTTGATCGGTTCGTTCACTGCTTGTGCCCCATCACATCACAGAAAGCCTCAGCCAATAAAACACATACCTTCTCCCCTTCTTTTTCCGCAAAATCTGCATCAGCTCCTCCCTTTGCGCTAAACACTCCTTCAATTCCCTCTCTCCAATCTCACGGGTCCCATACAGAATATTTTCATAGGCTGCGATAAACGCCGTCGGTATGGCTTCTCCATCTTCCCCTTTTTCAATGCGCTCAATCAATTCATGGTAAGTTTCCGACCTTTCCCTTTCAAAGCCGAGCATGGACAGGATCTGCATATTCAGCAGTACGGCTCTCTTATATTTTTCAGCCGTACTTCTTCTTTTTTCGCGATACTTCTCGCTCAGCCTGTCTATGACAAATAGAAGCATGCCTACTGCTAAAATGAGCAATCCGCAGATTGTGATCCATGCAGCCGCCCGTTTCACTTCCTGTACTTTTTTGTCTCTTTCTTTCCGCTCCTCTTCCTCCTCATCGTCCGAAAGTTCCGAATCATCAAGTACATCCTTTTCTGCCGCAAGCTCCTTTCTCTTAACAGCATTTTCCTCCTTTTTACCCTCTTTTTCGGGTTCTGCCGGATACCGCCTGATGCCGTATCCCGGCGTCGGCTCAAAAGGAATCCACCCCTTGCCTTCAAAATACACTTCCGGCCACGCATGCGCCATAGCGGAATAGACCTCCGTCTCCTTTGCGTTTCCCAGCGGAACACAGAATCCCTGCACATATCTTGCCGGGAATCCCTCCGCTCTTGCAAGCAGTACGAACGCCGTCGCGTAATAGGTACAAAATCCCTCCTGTTTATCCAGCAGAAAATAGTGCAAAAAGCTCTGTTCATCCGTCACCTCTCCAGGTAAACCGCCGGGATTTACATTGTATTCCATATCGGCCAGTGCCTCTTCTATGCAGAACAGTCCGTCGATCTCGTCCTCTGCGTCTTTTGTAACCTCCGCAAGCCAATCTTCCGTTTCCGGGCTTATTGTCGTTTCCGGCAGATAGCGCTCTCGCATGTTTTCTCTGTATGCGAGAAGCTGTGCGTATGTGATGTTCTCTTCCGCATATGCCTTTACCGTGCTCTCCCACAAGTCCGGATTTTCCACACTGTTGCTTTGCAGAAAATCCTGCGTCGTTTCTCTCCCCATATTCATCCGGCAGTATTGCAAGGTATATTCCGTGCCATACCCCGCCTTTTGATCAAACGTAAGATTGGCTCCGTCTTGCTGATATTGCAGTCTCCCCTCTATCTTCCATGTCTTGGAAGGCGCCAAAAGATAATTCGTGTGAAAATGCCGGTATCCCGATTTTGCCCGTATACCATTATAGAGCGGATGATCCAAATCGTCCTTGGCATACGCTTCCAGCGCGTACACTGTTTCCGCCGTGTCAATCAGCCTCTCCCGCGCATCTTTTCCCTTTGTACTCTTCCACTCCTGCCCGTCGAAAACATCATAAATCTTCCCCGCAAGATACAGCGGCTGTTTCTTACCGGGCAAAGTCTCAATCACCATAATATTTTTATCATTCGCTGCGAGATTGGAAAAAAGTACCGCACTTTCCGAAAAACCACTGATTGCTCCGTCCAGATCCTCATCGTTTCTGCTTACAAAATTCTCTGCATAGATCGTGATTTTTTCTTCCACGCGCAGATAAATATCTTTGAGCCATTGCCAGCTATACGGCGTTTTCGGCATCGGCATCAGGCACAAAACGGCAAAATACAAAACAAAAAACGGTGCAAGCCACACGATATAGGCATGGGAATTTCCCTTTTCCTTATTTCTACTTTTGAGCCAAATATACTCTGTCAGTGTCATAACGACATACAACAGCAAAAGCAAAACGCCCATTTTGGGCACATACCGTCCGGCAAACAGCGAATAGAGCAGCATCCCGCACAAAATCACGCAAAACGCTGCCTTTAATGGAAAATACTTTTCAAACAAAAGCTGTAATACGCAGACAGACATCGCCAAAACAAATGTCCCCAGATAACTGCTCTTTGCCGACATCCATGCGTCAGGCTTTTCTTTTCCCATCACGAATGACACCAAAACGACAGACATCACGATGAGTACGATTGCATAGATTCGCTGCCTTTTCTGTAATTTACTGACGCAAAAAAACAGGGCAACCGACAGAAACAATACGATAAAGTGCTTCCATGTCACGCCGTCCCCTCCATAAAGATCAGAAAAATACAGGATCATTGCGCTCGAAAAAACACTCGCATGAAGCAGCCGGTAAATAAAAGTAAAGATTGCTCCGTTTCCTTTTTCCATCACAGTATCTCCTCAAGCTTATCCTGCGGCGTGATTGCAATGATTCGTCTGTTTGCATTGCTCATGGCACAAAAATCATCGATATTATCTTCCGTAACAATATAAAAAACAACAATCACTCCGTTTTCCGAAATCTGTTTTGTCATTTCCAGAATTTCCGGATCCGGCTTTTGCAGAATAAAAAAAGCCACCTGCTTATCAAACGCCGCTCCTCTGCCAAGAACATGGAGAATCCTGCTCTTCGTATCCTCCGCATGATCAAATTCCAATTCCTTGATCAGCTCATAAAAATCGCCAAACTCTCCCACCCCGTTTATTCGGTTCCGTCTAAACTTATCCTGACTGCAGGATATGCTGACGGGGATATTTTTTTCGCAAAGAAAAAGCACAAGCGACAATACGGTTTCCAACAGACGGTTTTCCAACGGAAGATACTTTTCCGGCTTTTCATCATATCTGTGCGTATCAAAAAAAAGAAGCACCCCCTCTTTTTCCTCACCGATCATTCTTCTTGACATAAGCTTCTGTGCCCTTGCCGTTGCCTTCCAGTGAATCTGCTTCAGCGCGTCTCCATTTACATACTCTCTGGTAACAATGTCCTGTTCTACCGCCTGCCCAAACCGTTCTCTGCGCACCATGGAGCTTACATCCGAAATGCTTCTAAGCTCATGGATCCTGATCAGTTTAGGCGCAACGATCACTTTCTTTGTTCCCTTCACTTCGCACCGCACGCGAAAGAGTCTTAAGAAATCCGATATGGTAACCTCTTTGATCCCAACCTCATATTCCCCTCTGTATCTGCACACAAAAGAGGTTTCATACCGATATCTTTCTCCCGGCAGCAGCTCATATTCCATTTTATCGGGTAATTCTTCCACATAGGAAAAATCGGAAAAGAAAGAAATGCCAATTGCCGCAAATGCAAACTTATCTTCATTTTGCAGCACAAAATAATAAGGTACCGACTGCCCACTCACGATATTTCTGCTTCCGATCTCCTGATAAACCTTATAGCGAAACCATACACAGACAATATAGAGGAGCGAAAGAAACGGCAGAAAAGTAAGCGCAAAAAAGATACCGTAACTTACCGTCCCTCCATAAAAACTGATCGCCGCCAGTGACAAAAGCCAGGAAATGCCAAAAAGAGCCCTTCGCGTTCTCATACAGACAATGTGCCCCTTTCCCAATCTGCACGCTTAACAGTTCTCTCCCGCATAGTTACACGGGTATCTTTGCTTTGATGATCAGGCTGCTTAAAATCTTCGCCGCATCTTCTTTTTCAATCTCCGCCTTTGATGACAGGCTCAGTCTGTGCAGCAAAATCTGCATGGCTATTGCTTTGACGTCGTCCGGTTTCACATAGTCCCTGCCGTCTAAGAAGGCTTTCGCCTGAGACGCCCTGACAAGCGCTAACATGGCCCGCGGACTGGCGCCGATCACAAATCTCTTTTCTTCCCTTGTCAGATTGATAATGTCCTCGATATAGCCCAGCACAGTATCTTTGACAGCCACCTCCGTCACTTTTTTCTTTATTTCTTCCACACTTTCCGCGTTGCACACGGGACTGATCTTAGAAACCACTTTTCCGGCGAGAAATTCCGACGCCATTTTGATCTCCTGCTCCCTGTCCGGATAGCCGATGGAGAGTTTCATCATAAACCTGTCCATCTGTGCCTCCGGCAGCGGATAAGTCCCCAGATATTCTACGGGATTTTGCGTTGCAATCACCATAAAGGGCCGTGGCAGCGGATATACGATTCCATCTACTGTCACCTGATTCTCCGACATTGCCTCTAACAGGCTTGCCTGCGTCTTGGGTGCCGTCCTGTTGATCTCGTCCGCCAAAAGGATCTGATTCATCACCGCACCCGCCTGATAGACAAACTCCCCGGTTTTCATATGGTAAACAGAGACGCCCACTACATCTCCGGGCAGGGTGTCGGGTGTAAACTGGATCCTGCCGAAACTGCATTCGACTACCTGCGCAAAGCACTTTGCCAACGTGGTCTTTCCAATACCGGGCACGTCTTCCAGCAGCACATGTCCGCCCGCCAAAAGGCAGATCAGCATATTTTCAACCACACTCTCTTTTCCTACAAAAAAGCTGTTTATGGAATCCTTGATTTCATTTGCCTTCTCATACTGCCACATAGTGTGCTCCTTATTCCTTTTTGCAGTGTATCATCTGTGCACCGCTTATTTTCATTTGGTATAGTATAGCATATATGAGAAGAAAATACATCCATTTAGCGGTCACTCTACCATCTCGATTGACTCCACAATATCCATTCCCGCAATGGAGCGCAGCGGAACCGCAGTCGCCAGCAGGCAGGCAAGAATGGAAATTACGGCCGCTTCCAAAATCGGCAGCCAGGAGACGGCAGTAAGCTGCAGGCTGTCCGTCTCGGCAGCCTCTATTACGATGGTGCAAAGATATCCCAAGACCCCGCCGATGACAGACGCTATGATTCCATAGTAAGCCCCCTCCCAGAGAAAAGTCCGATAAAGGCTGCCCGCACTCATGCCGATTGCCCGCTGCATACCGATTTCCGCCACGCGGGTATGAATGTTGCTGTAGACCGTATTGATGATATTTAAAATGCCAATCAATCCGACAAAGAAAATGAGCCCGTAACACAACAGCCTGATCTGCTCGAAACTTTCCTTAAGCTCCTTCGCGGTCATCTGATAAGAAAGCCAATGACTGCCCGCATTTTCCTTACACCAGCTATCCAGCCACGCTTCAAATTGTGTACTGTCCGCATCCTGTTTTAAGGTCGGGTAAACCTCCGCATAGCGGTCACTGCCCGTCAGTACATCATACATCTGATCACTCACCATAATCTGCACACCATTTAGGAAACCACCATTGTTGATCGTAACAGCTCCATCGGTGATTCCGGCAACGCGCAGCTTCTGTCCGTTCACCACAATCGTATCATTTCGATTTAACTTCGTGCCCTCATATGTCTGCCCCTCATAGGAGATGGGAATCGGATTCTTTACAATACACGCCGCGCCCGACAACAGCTCGGTCTTATCCCCCTCTGTCAGCCCCTCCGCGGCAGAGGTCAGACGTTCGTCATTCAGTCCGGCAACACCAAAGGCCTCCCATGACTGCAATTCCACATCAAGGTCTATCGGGATATCCCCATTCTCATCATGCGAATAGACCGTTAATTTCGTGGTAGCAAGCTTTTCTACCTGCTCCTGTTCCCGAAGCTTTTCGATGCTTTCCAACGAAAAACCGATATCCTCGTCCGTGACCGCATAGTCCCCCAAATTCATATCCTGTACGCCCTTGCTGGTATCAAGCAGGGTGACGCAGCCTTGCAGAGCAACAAACACCGTGATGCTCATAATCAGGGAAAGAATCGTAATTACGGTTCTGCTGCGCCCGCGCTTTAAATTCAGGCGCGCATAATAGGCTTCAAAATTGCGAATCACTTTTGTTTTACGGCTGCGGCGCCTGATTTTCACCGTCTGCCCTGACATGGCGACTGTCGGAGAAACGCGCGAAGCATAACGGGCTGCCGGAAATGCCGCCGCCATTGCAAAGGTAAGCGTTATCGCAATACTGATCAGGTAAGGCAAAAAGCTGCCAGAGCTTGTTGCACGTATCGTCTGCGCCAATTCTCCCGTGCTGTTTGCCATAAATAAATCCGGATTCAAAATACCTGTCGCCGCAGTCAAAATCCCTTTTGCGGATGCCGCACCGAGCAATAACCCGAAAGGGATGCCAAGACCGCTCAAAACAAGCAATTGCAGTGTGACAATGCGGTAAATCTGGCCTCTCTCGCCGCCGATTGCCCTAAGTGTTCCATATTCTTTGATGCGTTTCGTCACCGCAATCTTCAAAATATTATAAATGACCAGCCCGGCGGCAAACAAAACCAGCACAACCACCATCACACCGGCAAACGCCATAAAAGAAAAACCCGTATCGGTGTCGGAACTACCCGCTTCCCGATAAGAAATGCCAAGGGCATCCAAGAAGATCCAATTATATTGAATGTTTCTTTCGGCAACACCAAGGCGCGCTGCCAGATCGTCTATAATCGACTGGAACTGCAAAGTATCCTTTGTCTTACAATCTGTAGAATACAATACGTATTCCTCCGGCAGAAGCTGCTTTGCCGTTCCCTCACCTGCCACGGCGTCCACCGTCCCGGTAGTATAGCCGATATAGCTGGCTTCCAAAATGCCGCAGACCGTATAATCAGCAGTATACGAATAGGCGGGCAGCGACCCGTCCATCAGAGATATTTCTGACTGCAGGGTGATGGTATCGCCAACGCCGACTTCCTGCCCCAGATAGGGCAGAATATTTTCCGGCAGGGCGATTTCCATCGGTGAGACAGGCAGCCTGCCCTCTCTCGCTTTACTGATCGACTGGTAAGCGTCCAGCGCATTATCCAGATATTCCCGCACATACAGGGTCAGACCGCTGCCTGCGATTTTCGTATTGCCGACGTTGATCAGGCTGCCCACGTCGTAAAGTCTGGAATCTTCTTTCAACTGCCGCACCTGTTCTTCCTTGATCTGATGAAAGGTAACGTAGCGGTCGCCATTCAGCGAGGAAGCCTGCTCAATCCGCATCGTCTGTAAAATGCCGAGCGACTGCCCGATTGCCGTTGTCATACTGCAGGAAAGAATGACCGCGATCAAAATCAGAACCGCCATTACTTTTTGTGCCTTTAATTCTTTTATTGCTAATGATAAATAGGATCTCATGCCGTCACCTCCGAAAGTTCTCCGTCAATGATTTTAAAGCGGCGCTCCGCCATCTGCGCGATCCGCGCATCATGGGTGATAATAACGAGCGTCTTGTTCATCTTATTCCTGATATCACAGAGCATTTTCATTACCTCGCCGCCGCTTTTGCTGTCCAGATTTCCCGTGGGTTCATCCGCAAAAATAATATCAGGCTTTGCAATCAATGCCCGCGCAATCGCCACACGCTGCTGCTGTCCGCCGGAAAGCTCATGGGGCAGATGAGAAAGGCGTTCTTCCAGCCCCAAAAGAGAAGACAGCTCCTGTAAATAGGCTTTGTCAGGCTGCTTTTTGTCTAAGAGCAGCGGCATCATGATATTTTCACGGGCCGTCAGAACCGGAAGCAAATTGAACTGCTGAAAGATAAAACCAATCTTCCTGCGGCGAAACGCCGACAACGTTTTATCGTTGCCGTGGTGGATATCGGTGTCATCATAAAGCACCTTGCCAAAACTCGGCCAATCCAGCCCGCTGATCAGATGCAGCAGGGTACTCTTTCCACTGCCGGATGGCCCCATGATGGAAATAAAATCACCCGCAGCGATCGTCATGGACGCATGATTTAAGGCGACCACCTCGCTTTCCCCCATTCCGTAAATTTTTGAGATATCTTTGACTTGAATCTGCATAAAAAAACCTCCTTATCGCTATTGATAAGGAGAGTGTAACGGGCAATTCTCAAAAATTTCTCAAAGTTTATTGGATTTTTATGACAGCGCAGACTGTCGCGCCTGTCGGACTGCTTTGTGCCGTCGGACTGTGCTGAATCATCGAATTGTTTTGTATCGTCAGACTGCCGCCGTGTTTCTTGCTAAGAAGCTCGCAAAGATACAGCCCCATGCCAAAATGTCCCGCATCTTCCCTGCCTTTTTGAAAGGGCTGAATGCCGTTTTGCAATAGTTTGTCCGGGAATCCACAGCCGTCGTCCGTCACGGTAAAAGACAGGTTCCCGTCGGAGGCAATGCAGCAGACCGTGATTTTATGCACGGCGAACCGCAGTGCGTTTGATACAAGATTCTCCGCGATTTGAAAAAGAATTGCTTTGTCAACCAGAATATCCCCCGCAGCATTATCCGTTGATTCCGATGTCTGAAAGTAAATCTCCTTTTGGCAATCCGCCCCCACGAGGCGTATCATCTGCTCCAGTTCCTGCATAAGGCTGTGCCACGCCGCCGGTTCCTTCTTTATCTCTATCTGTTCCAGCTTTTGAATACTGCTCATCGTCTCCACATACTGCTCAATCCTGTTCGTATAGTCCTCGATCCGCTGCAAATGTCCCGCAAGCTGTTCTCTTTGTGTTTTCTGCTCTCTCTGTTCCTTCTGCTTTCCCTGCCCCTTCTGTTCCCTCTGCTCTCTCTCTTCTCTCTGCTGCTCCGAATCTGCCGCAGCGTCCATCACCGTATGTTTCGCCAGTTTTACGGAACCCTTTAAGACCGTAACGGGATTGCGCAGATCATGGGCAAACGCAGCATTGAGCCTTCTTCTCTCCTCCGCCTGCCTCCACAACTCACGGTTATTGGCAAGCAGGGTCTTGCGCATGGTTTCAAAAGCGGTACACAGCTGCCCCAATTCATCCTCTGACCCCGCCGTCATCTCAAAGTCGAGATCATTGTCGATAATACGGTCGGCTCCTTTGCTCAACGCCTCGATCGGCTCTCGCAGCTTCAGGCGGTAAAATAAGGAGGCGCTGAGAAACAGGGCACAGATATAAATCACGATCGGCAGTAAAATCTGCACAACCGACAGTATGTCAGCCGCTGTTTTTTCCCCTGCTCCTCCTCCCTGCATCTGCCTGACCACGATCTGATCAGGCTGCGCATCCATGATAATACCGATTCCGTCCACCGCAAAATACGAGCGCAGTTCGGCGCAGCCCCAGATGGCAAGCAGCGACAGTATCAGTGCGACCGTGATATTGAGAAAGGCTATGGTAAACAGCGCCTTTTTTAATTTCATCTGCCTTAACCATTCCATTTGTAACCCACTCCCCAAACTGTTTCAATATAGCCGTGCATCGTGTACTGTGCAAACTTGGCACGAATCTTTCGGATATGTTCCATCACGGTGTCGCTGCTGCCATCGCTCTCTAAGCCCCACACCTTCTCATAGATCCGTTCCCTGTCAAAAATCTGCCCGCTGTATACAGAGAGCAGCTCAACGATATCAAATTCCTTTTTTGACAACAGGATGGGGGTTTGCCCGATTGTAATCTCCCTTTTCGTATAATCGATTGCCATATCATTAAAGAAGCGCAGACAGGATGATTCCTGCCTGCGGTTTTCGCGCCGTAAATGGGCAGCCACCCTTGCACCCAGTTCATCCAGATCAAAGGGTTTCTCGATATAATCATCGGCACCGACGGAAAATCCTTTCAGTTTATCTTCCTTTTCAATGCGGGCCGTCAGAAAAAGAATCGGACAGGTGATATGCTGCCTGATATTTTGACAAACCGCCAGTCCGTCCATATCCGGCATATTGATATCTAAGAGAACGATGTCGGGAAGCTGTTTTAAGCGCTCCAGAGCGTCTTTTCCGTTATAGGCTGTCATCACCTGATATCCCGCCTGCTCGAAATAACTTTGCATGACATCGACAATGCCGGGCTCGTCGTCTACGATCATGATCTTTTTGCGCATGTTGGGTTCCTCCATGAAATTATAGTATCCCATAAATCTCAAGAAATTCTCAACTTATGATGGTAGGTTTTCTCGCCATCATCTGTTTACTGTCCCCTGCATACGCCATTTCTCCTGATTCTCAAAATACGTCAATTCGTAACTTCCACCCTCGCCCGCGTTCTCCCACGAAGTAACGCCCCTTTCTTCCTTTCTCCAATAATCCTTAACTCGATTATCCCAGATCACATTTTCATAGTAATAATCCGTACTCTCTCCGTCCTCGCCCCGGATTTTCGCATAATGGTAGTTGATCGTCACAACATCATTCTCCCAGTGGATAATTTCACCGACTGTATAGCCTTTAGCTTCGATCTCCTCTATGATATTCGTTCCGCTCAATTTAACAAACGCGTCTTTTGAAATTTTTTCTCCTCCATACGCTTTGATTCTGTCCTCAAACTGATCATAATAATAAAAATACGGTTTCCAAGTATGTCCTAACCACATGTCTTCACCATTATCAAAACCATTCTTCTCACAGTCATAATCGTACGCATCCACCCAGACCTCGAAATCCTCTCTGGGGTATTTATCACGATATATCACCTGCATGTTTCGAAATAGTCCGCCTTCTTCTACCGGCTTACCGTCTCTCACTGTCCAGAGTTCCGTATTATTTGACGTAACAATTAGTTCTGTATAAAAGAATAAATACTTTCTGGAGCCGAAATCCATTACCCCGTCTATCTTGCGATAGATTCCGTAACTGTCGGAAAGCGCCGATACGCCATGCGCCGCTCCCGCAAAATACAGCGTTCCCGTATACGTTGTTTCCTCTCCCCAGCCTCCGGGATAAGTATGAGATTTCCCGGCAATCATAAACGCCTCATACTTCCCGTCTCCATCGTAATCGTCACAGTCAAATAATAAAATATCGTTCTCCTGCGCTCCCGCCGTGATCAGCAGATTCTGTTTCAGCACATTCTCCTGCATCAGGATCCGGTCTTCCAATTCTTCCTGCAAGTCTTTTTGGATATCACTTCCCGTCAATACCCGACAATCATCGTACTGTATCATCCGATATCCGTCTGCTGACCATTTATCTGAAATTTCTTCATATTGTTCCTCAGTCACTTCTTTCCCGTCTACATGATAGGTGTACTGCGGTTCTTCTCCGTTCTCCAAATGCGGCGGTTCGATAGAATCATAGCTTTGCAGAAGCACTGCCTGATTTTCCTTAATCTGATACACCCGGGAAAAAATATCTCCCTGCGTATCGTAATCGTCAAACAGGATTCCTTCTTTTTCCCGATAACACAACGCGCCGTACTGGCCGTATGTACCAACGAAAATCGCATGCCTTTTCTGAAACATATAAACGGATGCGCCCTGTGCATGAGCCGTGCCTTCTATCACGATCAATTCCGGAACATCGTCGCCGTCCAAAAACAGTAAGGCGAATCGGGGCGGCTGCTGCTCATTCTCCTGCTGCGGCTCGTATTCTGCCAGAAATGCAGCGTATTCCTCCAGCGCTTTCGCCTGCTCCTCCACCATCTTGGCAAGCTGCGGGGAACCTTTCTGCAACACCAATGCGGCAGTTTTTTCATGCTGTTCCTCAGCAGCCAAATCTGCGGCATTTGCACTTCCGCCATCCTTCTGTTCTGATTGCCCGCCGCTTCCGTCCGCATAATTTTGTGTCGCCTGTTCTGTACCATTTTCGTCTGCGGCATTATCCGCTGTCTGCTCTTCGCGGGCTTCCGTCTGGTATTTCGTTTGGGAAGCATCCAAATTTTGACAGTCTGCCCCACAGCCGTACAGAAACAGGCAGATCGCAATCAAAACTCCTGACAGCCGTCTTCTTTTCATTCCCTTGTATTCTCCTTTGCAGATGGGCATAACTCATAGAACGTCATGGACGCAATTTCCATCCCGGATTCTACCATCACTTTTTTTTGCAGGATATTTTCTTCCGTTTCCACCGCACCGTAAATTGCGCCGTCATTTCCCAAAAACTCAATAATTTCCTGATCGATGATCAGGTCTAACGTCAAAGTTACCTTTTGATCAAACGGGACGACGATCGTCTCCGCTTCAATCTGCGGATTCGTAAACGTCAAACATCCCTCGCCAAAGTCCGCCGTAATCTCCGTGCATCCAATCCATAATTTTGTAATTCCGCTTTCCTGCGTGTTCCAGCAAAGTAGAAGCTCCGCCGCCCTGCCTTTTAATTCTGTCTCAAATCTCTTTACGCCTTCCACAGGCGCACAGCATAACCGCCTGTACGCCAAAAATTCCTTTGGTAAATGAAACCGCAGCTGATAGCTGCCTTTTTTCTTCCATAGGGATAATTCCAGAGGAAGGGACATTGCCCCTCTGTAATTTCCACGGTCATTTCTCAACCTGAGCCAGGACACACTGATCGTCCTGTCCTCCACACCCGCATAGGTCTGCGCCGCATAGGGCAGAGCGGTGCTGTAGGCGCGCTGTACTTCCGCTTCCGGCGTGAAGCAGTAACCGTCAAAATCGCCGATCAGATAATAACCGTCAGCAGACCAGAACACCCATTTCTTTTCCCCTGCGGCATTGTCAACAGGCAGGGCAAACAGATCCGGACACTCCCACATGCTTTCGGCAGTAAACCGCTGCGTCTCTTCCCAATGAAGCAGATTGGCAGAACGGAAAATGGCAAATTCATTTCCATCCAGATACAGTGCCATGATATAAGCGGCGCTCTCCTTGTGATAAAAGACCTTGGGGTCGCGGTTATCACCCGCGATATGCGGAATCACCGCCCCGTCAATGCGCTGCAGGGTTTCTCCCCCATCCGTGGATATCGCCAGCCGCTGCGTATGCCGATTTCCCGCCTCGACCGACCAGCGGTTACTCCCACCCGCCGCAGTATAGAAGAATAAAAGGGTGTTTTTCCCAAAGCCAGCCACATTTTCTTTATCCTGCCAGCCGCAGCCCGAATAGACCGTCCCATACTGATCGGGTTCCAGCGCCATGGACCTGTGCTCCCATGTGATCATATCCTTGCTTACGGCATGTCCCCAGTGCATGTTTCCCCAGATCACACCGTAGGGATTCCACTGATAATAGAGATGGTAGACGCCGTCCGCATAGACAAGACCATTTGGATCATTGTGCCAGCCGATTTTCGGCGTAAAATGAATCTGCGGGCGGAAAGGATAAACATGCTGCACGTCTTCCTTACAGCAGAAAATGTTGTAAAACATTTCCTCGGAAATATCGCCTTCTATTTCAATATCCTGACCCAGATATCCGCTAACGTCCATGGCTGCATAAAAATCCCCGTCCGTTCCTCCAAGCTGAATATCAATCTCTTGAAACTTCGCATGTGCAAAATAGAAATGAAGTTTCACCTCCGGTTTCTTTTTGTCTACCGGAATCCACAAATACGGCTCTGTAATATGCAATCTCATTCTCTTTCCTCCCGCAGCACAGGGGCATTCATCCACCATATAATTGCTTTCGCGAACCGCCCCTCTATGTCGTGAAAATGACCTCCCTCACTCCAATCAAAGTGCACCGGCTTTTTTAGCTGCGCCGCCAAAATTTCCTTTGCCCGCTGTGTGCATTCCGCCACCTTAGCCATACGCGGGTTTTTGCTGCGCTCCTCCTTTTTCCCAAGGGAAAGATACACCCGCAAGTCCGCCCGTAATGGCTTTTTCCGCTCCATCCATTCGCAAAAGCCGTCATACCAAAGCGATCCCGAAAGGCTGGCAATCGCACCGAACACAGCCGTTTTGTACATAGCATAGACCGCCGTCAGCCCGCCCAACGAATAGCCGAACAGCGCCGTATCCTGTGGCTCGGGCTTTGTGCGGTAATGAGTGTCCATGTATGGCTTTATTTCTTTTGTCAGACAGGATAAGTAGACATCCGCCCTGCCCTGCGGCGCTGCCTCTCCTGCCCGAAACGCGGGCGCCGCCCAGGGGGTGAAATCATCGTTCCAGTTTTTCGGTTTGATGGAAAGAAGAATAAAATCGGTTTGCACGCCCATATCGACTAAATCAGTCAATATTCCTTCCAGCGGAATTTCGCCGTTGACATATATGGTCGGGTAACGCTTTGTACCTTCGCCGTAATCCGGCGGCAAGTACAAATGGCAGCATAATCCTGCAATCTGCAATTCCTCTATGCGGTGCTCCATGCGCCACCTTCTTTCTCAATCCATTTAGGTCATAAAAATCTCGCAATCATCTTATACCATTCATTTTAACATAAGGGCATACAAAAATGCCAACAGATGAAGCAAAATCTCCGTATCATTATGTTGCAAGACAGTTGACATTTTGATATCTTACGTCAAGAATAATAGTAAATTCAAAAAATGGAATTACGCACAAAAGCCGCACTTTTTCAGTGCTGCAACTGTCAGTTGACAAAATTCCAAGCAGCCTTTATGGATTACTGCAGGAATTTTTTCTATAATCGAATCAGTCAGGAAATGTCGGCGCAAGGGTCTCAATACGAATAAAAATGAAAACACGACTTGCGGAATTGTTCGTGAAATCAGACCGACAACATGACGGAAAAAAACAGAAAAGTCTGCAAATAAAAAGT
>DLAF01000017.1 GCA_002492725.1 Lachnospiraceae bacterium UBA7054 | reverse complement strand
TGAAAAAATGGGGAAACTCAAACATATTTCACTTTATTTAATTCTGTTATTTGTACCGCATCTATGATATGATATGGTTATCTTTAGAAATCCGGGTCTGGGAAAATGATGGAAAGGAAGGAATGAGAACAGGATATGACGAGAGAAGATGCAAGAAAGAAAGCGGCAGAATTGGTGAGTCAGATGACAGTGGAAGAAAAAGCTTCTCAGCTTCGCTATGATGCGCCGGCGATTGAGAGGCTGGGCGTTCCGGCTTACAACTGGTGGAATGAAGCGTTACATGGCGTTGCCAGACAGGGTGTGGCGACGAGTTTTCCTCAGGCGATTGGCATGGCAGCCACTTTTGATACCAAACTGCTCCGTCAGGCCGGCGATGTGGCGGCAACGGAGGGCCGGGCGAAGTACAACGCCTATTCAGCGGAGGACGACAGAGATATCTACAAGGGGCTGACTTTCTGGTCTCCCAATGTAAACATATTCAGAGATCCCAGGTGGGGCAGGGGACAGGAGACCTACGGCGAAGATCCTTATCTGACATCCAGACTGGGCGTGGCCTATGTGGAAGGACTGCAGGGGGACGGTGAGGTGTTAAAGAGCGCTGCCTGCGCAAAGCACTTTGCGGTGCATTCAGGACCGGAGGCTGTGCGTCATGAATTTAACGCGGTGGCTTCCAAAAAAGATATGGCGGAGACGTATCTGCCGGCTTTTAAAGCCTGCGTGCAGGAAGCAGGCGTGGAGTCCGTGATGGGCGCCTATAATCGCACCAACGGAGAACCCTGCTGCGGCAGCAAAGTACTGATGCAGGATATTCTGCGGGGCGAGTGGGGATTTGAAGGACACTATGTGTCGGACTGCTGGGCCATTAAGGATTTTCATGAGAGACATATGGTGACGGGCACCATGGAGGAATCGGCGGCGCTGGCATTGAAAATGGGCTGCGACTTAAACTGCGGCGTGACTTATCAGTATCTCTTGAAGGCTCTGGAACAGGGACTGGTCACGGAGGAGGAGATCACGGAAGCGGCGGTACGGCTTTTTACGACCAGGTATCTGTTGGGATTGTTTGACGGAAGTGAGTACGATAAGATTCCCTTTGAAAAGGTGGAATGTGAAGAACATCTGCAGGTAGCCGATCAGCTTACCAAAGAGTCTGTCGTGCTCTTAAAAAACGACGGTGTTCTGCCGCTTAAGAAGGGGAAGACCATCGGTGTGATTGGGCCAAATGCAAACAGCAGGGAAGCTCTGGTTGGCAATTATCATGGCACTTCTTCCCGATATATTACAGTTCTGGAAGGAATTCAGGATAAAGCCGGACATGATGGGAGAGTTTTGTTCTCGGAGGGTTCCCACCTCTTCCGGGATCGAATCGAGAATCTTGCCTGGGAAAATGACCGCATTGCCGAGGCGATTGCAGTGGCGAAACACAGCGATGTGGTGGTACTTTGCGTGGGCTTAAACGAGACACTGGAGGGCGAGGAAGGCGATACGGGTAACAGCTATGCTTCCGGCGATAAGGCGGATCTGCTCCTGCCCGAACCGCAGAGAAAATTGATGGATGCGGTGCTTGCCGTGGGAACGCCCGTGGTGGTGTGTTTGCTGGCGGGAAGTGCGATTGACCTTTCCGCTGCACAGGAGAGGGCATCTGCCGTGTTGCAGCTGTGGTATCCCGGTGCGCGCGGCGGCAGCGCGGTGGCGGATATCCTGTTTGGCGACTGTTCCCCTTCCGGGAAGCTGCCGGTGACCTTTTATCGTTCCATGGAAGGTCTTCCTGCTTTTGAGGATTACAGCATGAAGGGCAGGACTTACCGCTATCTGGATCGTGAGCCGCTCTATCCGTTCGGCTATGGGCTCACCTACGGGGATGTGAGTGTGGAAAGCGCTTCTGTTGCCATGCGCGATGCGGCTTCGGGGGATGTGACGCTGCGGGCAGCGGTTAAAAATGCAGGCAATGTGGCTACGCAGGATGTTATCCAGGTTTATGTGAAGGACGAGGCTTCGCCTTTTGCGGTGCCTAATCACAGCCTTTGCGCTTTCGCGCGTGTTTTACTGCAGGCGGGAGAGACGAAGGAGATAGAGATTCAGGTACCCGGCAGCGCCTTCCTTGTAGTAAATGAGGAGGGAGCCTTTGTGGAAGGCAGCGGCAGTTATCTTCTCTATGTGGGAGTCGGACAACCGGATGCAAGAACAGCTGCGCTCACGGGTAAAAAGAGCGCGGAAGTAGCCGTGAAGCAGGCATAAGCCGGGTGTAAGCGGCGAGGGGAAAAGTGCACAGTGTCGATGCGTGATGCAGCGGATGAAAATTTTTCTCATCCGCTGTATTTTTCTCTTCACTTGAAAATGCTTTTTCATATGGTATACTATACCTATAATGATAAAAGGAGTATTGCCATGGGCTTTATCGCATATATTAGGGAGGAAATCCGTGTGATCAGGGAACGGGATCCCGCAATCCATTCCAATATGGAAGTCTTTTTATACCCCAGTTTTAAGGTCATGTGCTATTATCGTATCGCTCATAAACTGTATCTGCGGCATCATTATTTCTTTGCCCGTTACGTTTCCCAGAAGGGCGCGCGCAGGACAGGAATCGAGATCCATCCGGGCGCGCAGATCGGCAGGGGGTTTTTTATTGACCATGGGCATGGCGTTATTATCGGGGAAACCACGGTGATCGGCGACAACGTGACACTCTATCAGGGTGTGACCCTCGGCGGCACGGGCAAGGAACAGGGCAAGCGCCATCCTACCATCGGCAATAACGTGATGATCAGCACCGGTGCCAAGGTGCTGGGTTCCTTTAAAATCGGCGACAACAGCAAGATCGGCGCGGGCAGCGTGGTATTAAATGAGGTGCCGCCGAACTCTACGGTGGTGGGTGTGCCGGGGCGCGTGGTCAAGCGCGATAACATGGCACTGCCGCAGGAAGAACTGGATCAGACACATCTGCCCGATCCCGTGCGGGAGGATATCATGGGCTTACAGCGGGCAAACGCTGAGTTGACGAACAGGCTGTTGGAGCTGGAGAGTGAGATGAAGCAGCTGAGGAAGGACGCTGCAGCGAGAGAAGAGAAAAAGCGGTTAGTTGAGAGATAAGCAGAATTGGTTGACATAACATGAGAAACAGAGAGGAAATGAGGAGATTATGAAAGTTTATAACACGTTATCGAAAAAGAAAGAAGACTTTGTGCCGATTGAAGAGGGAAAGGTTCGCATGTACGTCTGCGGCCCTACGGTCTACAACCTGATCCACATCGGCAATGCGAGACCGATGATCGTGTTTGACACGGTGCGCCGCTATATGGAGCACAGAGGGTATGAGGTCAACTTTGTATCCAATTTTACGGACGTGGATGATAAGATTATCAAAAGGGCAAATGAGGAAGGGGCAGATCCTTCCGTGATCTCGGAGCGCTATATCGCCGAGTGCAAAAAGGATATGGAGGCGCTGCATGTGAAGCCCGCCACTACCCACCCGAAGGCGACTTGCGAGATCGACGGCATGATCGAGATGATTCAGACGCTGATTGACAAGGGGCATGCTTATGTGGCGCAGGATGGTACCGTTTATTTTAAGACCAGAAGTTTTCCGGGATACGGCAAGCTTTCCCACAAGAATCTGGACGATTTAAGGAGCGGCGAACGATCCCTGTTGGTGTCCGGGGAGGAGCAGAAGGAAGATCCGCTTGATTTTGTGCTCTGGAAGCCCAAGAAGGAAGGAGAGCCTTTTTGGGAGTCTCCCTGGTGTGAGGGAAGACCGGGCTGGCATATCGAGTGCTCGGTGATGAGCAAGAAGTATCTGGGAGAAGAAATCGACATTCACGCGGGCGGCGAGGATCTGATCTTTCCCCACCATGAAAACGAGATTGCCCAGTCGGAGGCGGCAAATGGGAAACCCTTCGCGAAATACTGGATGCACAACGGTTTCTTAAATATCGATAATAAGAAAATGTCAAAATCGTTAGGAAATTTCTTTACGGTGCGGGATATCGGTGAGAAGTACGATATGCAGGTATTGCGGTTTTTCATGCTCTCCGCTCACTACAGAAGCCCCTTGAATTTCAGCGCGGAGCTGATGGAGGCGGCGAAGAACGGCTTAGATCGCATCGTGACCTGTGTATCAAACCTAAACTTTCTGCTGGAGCATGCGCAGGATCAGGAAATGAGCGCCGCAGAGCAGGCAAAGAAACAGGAGGCCGAAGAGTTTACGACAAAGTTCGACGAGGCCATGGATGATGACTTTAACACGGCGGACGCGATCTCAGCCATCTTTGAGCTGGTGAAATTTACGAACACCTGCGCGCAGGAAGGCGCAAGCAGAGCATTTTTGCAGGCACTGAAAGGGGAAATCGTTACGCTTGCGGATATCTGCGGTCTGGAGGTGGAGAAGAAGCAGGAACTTTTGGACGGAGAGATCGAAGCGCTGATTCAGGAGAGACAGGACGCGAGAAAGGCAAAGAATTTTGCCAGAGCGGACGAAATCAGGGATCTTCTTGCGGATAAGGGCATTATACTGGAAGATACGCGCGAGGGTGTGAAATGGAAGAGGGCTTGACGATCTTAGAGGCGATCAAGAAAGATTTTGACTGCCGCGAGATAGATATCCGCACATATTCCCCGCTGACGCTGGCCTATATTGGGGATGCAATCTACGATCTTGTGATCCGCACGATCGTGGTGGAGCGGGGCAATACCTCGGCCAACAACCTTCACAAAAAGACGGTGCGCTACGTCAATGCCGTGACGCAGGCGCAGATGATAGAAGCCCTGCGGGAGGAGCTTTCGGAGGAGGAGCGGACAATCTATAAGCGGGGGAGGAATGCAAAGTCCTACACGACCGCGAAGAACGCTTCCGTTATCGATTACCGCAAGGCCACGGGATTTGAGGCGTTGTGTGGTTATCTGTATCTGACGGGGAGACAGGAGCGGATGCTTACACTGATTCGGACTGCAATCGAGCGAGTGGGGCTGGAAGTGTGAGAGCATACGGATAACAGAAAGAAGGTTTACATAACTATGGAACAAACTGAATTTACCGTCGAGGGCAGGAATGCCGTGCTGGAAGCGTTCCGTGCGGGCCGTCCCATCGACAGACTTTATATTCTGGACGGCTGTAAGGACGGTCCAATCCTCTCCATCAAGCGGGAGGCGGCTAAGCAGGGAAGCCAGATCAAATATGTGACAAAGGAGCGCCTGGATCAGATGTCCGAGACGGGCCATCATCAGGGCGTGATCGCTTCTGCGGCGGCCTATGCGTACACGGAATTGGACGAGATCCTGGAAAGGGCAAAGGCGAAGGAAGAACCGCCTTTTTTACTGCTCTTAGACGGCATTGAGGACCCGCATAATCTGGGGGCCATCATTCGTACGGCAAACCTGGCGGGCGCTCATGGGGTCGTGATTCCCAAAAACCGGGCGGTGGGCCTGACGGCAACGGTGGCGAAAGCCTCTGCGGGCGCATTGAACTATACGCCGGTAGCGAAGGTGACGAACCTCGGCCAGACCATTGAAACTTTGAAAAAGGAAGGAATGTGGTTCGTGTGCGCAGATATGAATGGCACGACCATGTACGATCTTGATCTGAAAGGTCCGATAGGACTTGTGGTCGGTGCGGAAGGAGATGGCGTAAGCCGCCTTGTCAGGGAGAAATGCGATATGACCGCGCGGATTCCCATGCGCGGGGATATTGATTCCCTCAATGCTTCCGTAGCGGCAGGGGTGCTTGCCTATGAGATCGTGAGACAGAGACTGTCATGAAAAGGGTAAACGAGATACTGGCTGTCATTCTTTTGTCGCTGGCAGCAGTGCTGGTGGCGGCAATCGGATTGCGGGCATATGACGCATATGTGATCAAAGAGCAGGAAAAACAGGAGCAGCGGGAACAGGAGGAGGTTTTGGCAAGAAACAGGCAGGCCAATGACCGCGTTCTGGAAATGCGTCGGGAGATTGAAGAACTCTCCGAAAATCGGGAGATTCTGGTACAGTTTTTGGAGGAAATCCAGACAGACAAGACAGAGGTGGTTATCCCTGTGTCGATGATGGTGGATGAGGGGATGTCGGGAAGTCTCTCCGAATCAGATATGACATCTTTGTCGGAGAACGCGACGGATGTGTCAGATAATATGACAATTGTGTCGGATAATATAACAGATGTGTCGGAAAACGGTGGGATATCCGAAAATGCGCTGTTAGAGGATGAACAGAGCATATCTGAAAATGATACCATATCAGAAAATAATCTGAGTGTGTCAGGAAATGATACGGTATCGGGAAACAGTCTGAGCGTGTCGGGAAACGACGCGGTATCAGGAAACAGTCTGAGCGTGTCGGGAAACGACGCAGTATCGGGGAACAGTCTGAGCGTGTCGGAAAACGATATGGTATCGGGAAACAGTCTGAGTGTGTCGGAAAACGATACGGTATCGGGAAATATGCTCTCTATTTTACAGGGGCTGGTATCTCCGAAAATCAGTTTGGAGGAGCGGAGAAAAATCAGGAGCTCTTATGAGGAGACTTTGCTTGCAAATGCGGAGGATATTGCCCTTCTTGACAGGAGACAGACAGATTTTTCGGCAAAAAAGATTGTCTGCCTTGGAGACAGTATTACGGCGGCCGCCAATCTGGAAGGGCAGGAAAATTACCCGGCCTGCTCCTATCCTTCTGTACTTCAGGAGCTTTTGGGAGCGAAGGAAGTCGTTAATCTGGGGATCGGCGGCTCTACGATCGGACGTTATTGGTCGGATCCCTTCGTGGAACGGTATCTGCAGATTCCGCAGGATACGGATATCATTATCGTTATGGGCGGCACCAATGATGGGTTCTGCCTGTCGGAAAAAGAGTTTGGCACGCTGGCGGAGCGAAAGCAGCGGACTTTTTGTGGTGACTTGGATGAGCTGATGCGGGGACTGAAGGACAATTATCCGGAGGCAGAGGTTTATTTTGTTACGCCGCTTCCAAATATTTTACAGGATTATCTGATGCGGGAGCGATCCTATCTGCTGCCGCAGAAGGGTTTAGCGGATGTAATCCTGACATTGTCTGCGCGCTATGATTTTCGAGTGATAGATCTGTACAATTCGAATATCCTTGATTCCCACGATGCGGATATCGTAGGAAACTATATGCCGGACGGTGTACATGCAAATGAGGCGGGATACAGGATCCTTGCGCAGCACATAGCGGCAGAGCTTTTGCGGTATGAGGAAGGCAAGACGGACTCTTTGCAGTGAGGCGCAAATGTGTTATACTGAAATGACGGTAGAGCGTCTGTGAGGCGGACGCGGAAAGGAGAGTATATGGAGTTTTTGGATAAGGTGAGTGACAAAGTGATTACAAAAGGCAAGGAAGTGACGGAGAAAGCAAAGGATATCGCGGATATTGCCGGGCTGAAAAGAAAGATTGCTTCCTGCGAAGATACGATCCGTAAGAATTATATCGAGCTTGGACGCCTTTACTATGAGAAGCACGGGCAGGCGCCTGAGGCGGAATACGATGCGTTCTGCTGGGCAATCGCCGATGCTAAGGAGGGTATCGAAGAGCTGGAAGAGGAAATCAGGAAAGTGAAGGGAATTTAAAAAAAGGACTGCCGGCGGCAGTCCTTTTTTGATGACTGAGTAAGTTGCTGTTATTGCGCAGGAGGTTGTTCTGCAGGCTGTGCTGCTGCCGCTGCCGCCGCTTCAGCCGCTGCCGCGGCGGCTGCTGCGTTTCTCTGATTGATCTCTGCACGTTGGGCGTTGATGATATCTTCATAGCCCGGTGTTGCAAAGAAAACTTCGTCGTGAGGACAGAGATTCGTTGTCTGCGTGGGGACGGGAACCTGAGTGACCGTGCCGTCCTCGTTCACCACATCTGTCATGGCGGTAGGGGAACCGCTCTGCAGGGACGCGTCCTCCACCGGCGTCAGTTCGAGTACGCCCTCAACCTTGAAGGGGCAGAACTCGCGGGCCGGCAGCATACTGTATTGACAGATCTGGCCTGAATAGTGCACATCGCAGCTTTCCGTGGGCACCGTGCCTTCCGCGAAGTATTCCGTGCGCAGCGTGCCGTCGCAGAGTCCGGCGACAGGCAGCTTCCCGGAGCGGGAGCAGACCGTGGCCGTCACAATGCCGGAAGGGATAGTGAAGGATTCGCTGGGGAGATCCTCATGAATCTGTGACATTACCGCCCGCCATAGCTTTTTCGCCAGATTTTTTTCATCGCCGGTGAGCTTTACGTTATTGTCAAAGCCAGCCCAGGTGGTAGCGGTGTAGTAGGGGGTGTATCCCGCAAACCACACATCGTTGTAGTCGGAAGTGGTTCCTGTCTTTCCGGCAATCGCCATGTTGCCGAAATTGACAGAGCCGCCCGTTCCGCTGGTGACTACGTCCACCATAGCATCTGTCAGAAGAAAGGCCGTTGTTTCCTTGATGACCTGCTTCGACTGAGGCTGCGTATTATCCAGAATGATGTTGCCGTCATGATCGAGCACCTTTGTATAAAGCTTGGGCTTGATATAGGTGCCGCCGTTTGCGATGCAGGCGTAGGCGGCGTTTAGTTCTTCGTTGGTGACGCCGTGGGTGAGACCGCCAAGCGCGGTGGTCTGTTGGATATCGGAAAAGATTTCGCCGTTAATCTCTTCGCGTTCCACAATCGTGGAGAAACCGAAACTTCTCAGATAATCGAAGCCGAGCTGGGGCGTAATCTGCGTCAAAGTCTTGACGGCAACGATGTTCATGGAGTCGCGGATACCGTCCCGCAGGGAGGAAAGCCCGCGGTATTCCTCGCCGTACCAGTTGGCTACCGGGCGGCCGTTTGCGTAATTGAAAGGCGCGTCGTTCATGATGGTGGCGAGAGTAAGTCCCGCGCTGTCCAGGGCCGGTGCATAGGTAGAGACGACCTTAAACGTGGAGCCGGGCTGTCTCGTGGTATCGGTGGCGCGGTTTAAGGTACGGCTGGCGGTTTTTGCGCCGCGGCCGCCTACCATGGCGACGATGCAGCCGGTTTTTTGATCCGCCACCACCAAAGAAACCTGTGGCTGCGGCGTCAGATTGATATTTTCGGCGAAGACATCGTCTCCGGTGTTCAACACGGCTGCTTTGTAGTCTTCGATATCCTGATAAGCCTCCTCCTGAGAAGCATAAATCAGATTATATTTGGAGGATCGATTTTCCTTCCAGTAACTGCGGAACATTTCCGTGCTTACATTTTCCTTGTCGCCGTTTGCCCTTTCGATGGTCAGTTCATAGTTTAAGTACCATTTGACGTTTGCGGGGAAATTATTTTCGTCAGCGAAGGCGTTGTCGCAGATTCGCTGAATCTTTGGATCCTGTGTGGAGTAAATTTTCAGGCCACCGCTGTAGAGCAGGGTGTAGGCCTGGGTCTCGTTGTAGCCCTCAGCAATCAGATCTTCCATCACGTCGTCCGTCAGCGCATCTACAAAGTATGTATTGATGGCGTTGTCTTCGTTATTCTCAGAGTTGGCGAGCTGAATGCGGGAATAGACATCGTCAGCCAGGGCTTCTTCGCGCTCTTCAGCAGAGATAAAGCCCTGTTCCATCATATTCTTAAGGACCTTTTCCCGCCGTTTTGCGTTGTCTTCAGGATGGGTAATGGGGTTAAGACGGGACGGATTCTGCGTGATGGCCGCGATGACTGCGCTTTCGGATAAAGTCAGCTCATTTACGTGTTTGGAAAAATAACGTCTGGAAGCTGCTTCTACGCCCAGTGTATTGGAACCCAGATTGATGGTGTTCATATAGTTGATCAGAATGGATTCCTTATCCATGACTTTTTCAAGCTCCAGGGCAAGATACTGCTCCTGGAACTTTCTCTTGAATTTGTCCGCAAGGGAATCTTCGCTGGTCCAGTCCGTAAAGACATTGTTTTTCAGGAGCTGCTGTGTGATCGTGCTGGCTCCCTCGGAAAATTTGCCGGTCGTCAGGCCAATCTTGCCTGCGCGGATGATACCCTTGATATCAATGCCGTTGTGGTCGTAAAATCGCTCGTCCTCAATGGCTACGAAAGCATCTTTCAAGTATTGCGGCACCATATCGCTGGTAACCGGGATACGGTTAGCGTCTTTGGCGATCAGCTTTGCGGTCTGATTGCCTTCAATGTCATATACAAAGGTAGAAAAGCCGGAGGGCGTTACGTCGATGTTGCCGATGTCCGGCGCAGATGCCAAAATGCCTTTGAAAGCGCCGACTCCCGCGCTGACCCCGATGATGCCGACCCCGATTACGGCGACCAGAAACACCTGTAAAAAGGTGAAGGCTATCTTTCTGCTCCATTTTTTACCTGTTGCATTGAGCGCCTGCTGTTTTTTGCGGACGCCCTTTTTTCCGTAGTTCATAATTTCCTCCAAGTCAGAGCAGTTTACTGCGATGACACGCGACGAGAATTTTAAATTCTCGTCTGCGATTCCGAGTTTGTGGCTCCGGCACAAACTCGCGATTGAAAAATCAAAGCATCAGCATGATTTTTCAATCTTCAGCCT
>DLAF01000016.1 GCA_002492725.1 Lachnospiraceae bacterium UBA7054 | reverse complement strand
AAGCCGGTGGTTATGATTGCGCGCATAAGCAGAGTCAGAAGACGGCAGAGACAGGATACATGCTTGCATGTAAGACTGTCTATGACGACTTATGACGAGCAACGCGAACGAGAGATGCGAAGCATCTTGAGTCTGCTTATGCAAGAAGCAGATACAGGAAAGGAGCAATCATATGAAATTCACACCATCCTACGAGGAAATACAAAAGATTGCGGCCGAAGGGGAGTACAAGGCCGTCCCTGTCAGCTGTGAGATGCTCTCGGATATCTGTACGCCTATTGAGGCTTTGCGGATCCTAAAGAATGTGTCAACCCACTGTTACCTTTTGGAGTCAGTGGCGGAAAAGGAAAAATGGGGGCGCTACACCTTTCTGGGGTACGACCCAAAGCTTGAAATCAACTGTCTGGACGGCGAGATGAAAATTGGGGATGTGACCCTGCACACGGAGGATCCTTCCGCAAAGCTGCGGGAGATACTCGATGCCTATAAAAGTCCGAAACAGAAAGGGCTTCCTTCCTTTACAGGCGGGCTGGTGGGTTACTTTTCTTATGACTATCTGGGGTACAGCGAGCCGACGATCCGGATGGGCGTGCAGGATACGGAAGCCTTTAAGGACGTGGATTTGATGCTGTTTGACAAAGTGATTGCCTTTGACAATTTCAGACAGAAGATCATTTTGATCGCGAATATGCTGTTGGCGGACGGGGAGAGCGGTTACAACAAGGCGCTGCGGGATCTTTCACAGATGGCAGACCTTCTGCGTACGGGTGAAAAGAAAAAGGAAGAGAAGGGACGCCTGACAGGTGAGGTGAAACCCCTCTTTGACAAGGAAGCTTACTGTGGCATCGTGGAGCGGGCAAAGCGGTATATCAGGGAGGGGGACATCTTTCAGATTGTGCTTTCCAATCGCTTGGAAGCGCCTTTTGAGGGAAGCTTGCTTGACACCTATCGGGTGCTGCGCACCGTGAATCCTTCGCCCTATATGTTCTATTTTTCGGGGACGGATGTGGAGGTGGCCGGTGCTTCTCCGGAAACGCTGGTAAAGTTGGAGGACGGTGTGCTCCATACGTTCCCGTTGGCGGGCACAAGGCCCAGGGGAAAGACGGAGGAGGAAGACCTGGCGCTGGAACAGGATCTTTTGCGGGATCCGAAAGAGCTGGCGGAGCATAATATGCTGGTGGATTTGGGTCGTAACGATTTGGGTAAGATCAGTCAGTTTGGCACGGTACAGGTGGAAAAGTTTCACTCTATTGAACGGTATTCCCACGTGATGCACATCGGATCTACAGTGCGCGGGCAGATCAGGGAAGAATTTGACGCACTGGATGCAATCGAAGCAGTGCTGCCTGCGGGAACGCTTTCGGGCGCGCCAAAGATCAGGGCTTGTCAGCTGATTGGTGAGCTGGAGCGGAACAAGCGGGGAATTTACGGCGGAGCCATCGGTTACATTGATTTTAGCGGCAACATGGACACCTGCATTGCCATCCGCATTGCTTATCAGAAAAACGGGCGCGTGTTCGTCAGGAGCGGCGCAGGAATCGTAGCCGATTCGGAGCCGGAGAAGGAATACAACGAATGTCTGAACAAGGCGAAGGCGGTCATACGAGCGTTGGAACTGGGGCAGGAAGAAGAGTGAGCGGCGCTTGGGAAGGAGGCTTAAGATGATACTGCTAATTGATAATTATGACAGCTTTTCCTACAATTTATATCAGTTGATCGGGGAGATTGCACCGGATATCAAAGTGATCCGAAACGATGAACTGTCAATAGAAGAAATCAGGGAACTTGCGCCGGAACGGCTCATTCTCTCGCCGGGCCCCGGGAGGCCTGAACATGCGGGAATCATTGTGGAGGCGGCAGGGACGCTGGGAAAGGAGATTCCCACGCTGGGCGTCTGTCTGGGGCATCAGGCAATCTGCGCGGCCTTTGGCGCGGTGGTTACCTATGCAAAGGAGCTGATGCATGGCAAGCAGTCGGAAATCACGGTAGAAGAAGACTGTCCCCTGTTTGCAGGCTGCCCGCATCATATGCTCGTGGCCCGTTACCATTCGCTGGCGGCGGATGAAAGTACGATGCCAGACTGTCTGCGTATTGTGGCACGTACAGCGGACGGGGAAGTGATGGCAGTACAGCATAAGGAATATCCAATCTATGGTGTGCAGTTTCATCCGGAGTCCATTATGACGCCGGAGGGGAAGAGGATGCTGCAAAATTTTATTAAGTCATAAAGGAGGAAAGATTGAAAATGATCAAAGAAGCAATCGTAAAAATCGTAAACAAGGGAGATCTCACTTACGACGAGGCATACTCGGTGATGAATGAGATCATGAGCGGGGAGACTTCTCCCACCCAGAACGCGGCTTTTTTGGCAGCTCTTTCTACCAAGAGCGCAAAAGCAGAGACTACGGACGAGATCGCGGGATGTGCGGCGGCAATGCGCGATCATGCGACCAGGGTGGAATCAGATATGGAACTTTTTGAAATCGTGGGTACCGGCGGAGATAATGCTCACAGCTTCAACATTTCCACTACCGCTGCGCTCGTGTGCGCGGCGGGCGGCATGAAGGTGGCAAAGCACGGAAACCGGGCAGCCTCCTCCAAGTGTGGTACGGCGGATTGTCTGGAAGCGCTGGGCGTAAATATCGAACAGAGCCCGGAACTTTGCGTAAAGCTTTTGCGCGAGGTAGGCATGTGTTTCTTCTTTGCGCAAAAGTATCATACGTCCATGAAATATGTGGGCGCTATTCGTAAGGAATTGGGATTTCGCACCGTGTTCAACATTCTCGGCCCATTGACCAATCCCGGCAGTCCCAAGCGGCAGCTTTTGGGTGTGTATGACGAGTATTTGGTGGAACCGCTGGCGCAGGTACTGATCAACCTTGGTCTGGAGCGGGGCATGGTAGTATATGGAAAAGATAAACTGGACGAAATCTCCATGAGTGCACCGACTACGATCTGCGAATTTAAGGACGGCTGGTTTAAGACTTACACGGTATGTCCGGAAGATTTCGGTTTTGAGAGATGTACGAAGCAGGATCTGGAAGGCGGTACGCCGGAGGAAAATGCCAAAATAACACTTGCTATATTAAACGGAGAAAAGGGACACAAGAGAAACGCCGTGCTGATGAATGCGGGAGCGGCTCTCTATATCGGCGGCAAGGCAAAGAGCATGAAGGATGGCGTGAAGCTGGCGGCAGAGATTATTGATTCCGGAAAAGCGGCGAAGACGCTGGAACAGTTTGTTGCGATGAGCAATGCGTAAGTGGCCGGTGTCTAAGAAAAAATTACGGCTGTAATGGAACTGCATGAAATGACTAGATAAGTCAACTGGAAAAAGAAATAGCGAACAGAATGCTAAATCGTGTTTTAATGTAGAAAAAGAGAAGGAAGCTGGTAAAAACGATGGCAAATATTTTGGAACAGCTTGCGGAACACGCAGCCTTTCGCACGGAGCAGGCGAAGAAGAAACTGCCGCTTGCAGAGATAAAAAAACAAGCGCTATTTTTGAAGAAAGGGGACTTTTCCTTTGAGAAAGCCCTGCAAAACGAAGGAATATCCTTTATCTGTGAATGTAAGAAGGCGTCTCCCTCCAAGGGTCTGATCGCGCCGGATTTTCCTTATCTGGAGATTGCCAAAGCGTATGAGGCGGCGGGAGCGGATGCCATTTCCGTGCTGACGGAGCCGAAGTGGTTTTTGGGGAGCGATGCCTATCTGCAAGAGATTGCTGACGCGGTGTCTATTCCCTGTTTGCGCAAGGATTTTACGGTAGACGAATACATGATTTATGAAGCAAAGCTTCTTGGCGCCTCGGCGGTGCTGCTGATCTGCGCAATCTTAAGTGCAGCGCAGATCAAAGAGTATCTGGCAATCTGTGATGAGCTGGGATTGTCTGCGCTGGTGGAGGCGCACGATGAGAAAGAAGTGGATGCGGCGCTTGCGGCAGGAGCGCGGGTGATCGGCGTCAACAATCGCAATTTGAAGGACTTTACGGTAGATACAAAGAACAGCCGCAGACTTAGGGAGAGAATACCAAAACGAGTGTTATTTGTTTCCGAGAGCGGTATCAGCGGGCCGGAAGATGTGAGGCGGCTTTCTGAGATTGGAGCGGACGCGGTGCTGGTGGGCGAAGCGCTGATGCGGGCGGAGGATAAGAAGCAGATGCTGCAAAATCTTCGGTGTTGTGAGAGTGTACAAATATCATAATCAACGCAGACGCGCTTTCGCTCCGTTTCAGAAGTTAATTCCGAAGGAATTTACTTCAGTACAAGGGTCTGCTTATGATTATGATATTCGTACACTCGCCATAGGATTATGATAAATTATGCAGCTGTAAAGACGGAAATAAATGAGGTAAAAGGAACTGATGAAACAAGAAGAAAAAAGTAAAATCAAGATTAAACTGTGTGGATTAATGCGCCCCAGCGACATTGAAATGGCAAATTTGCTGCATCCTGATTATGTCGGTTTTGTTTTTGCAAAAAAGAGCAGACGTTATGTTTCGCCGGAACGGGTAAAGACGTTAAAAGAACTTTTGCATCCGGATATTATGGCGGTGGGGGTATTTGTGGATGAGGAGGTGGAGGCCGTGGCAGCATGGCTTTCCTCGGGAATCATTGATATGGCGCAGCTCCACGGCAGAGAGGATGAAGCCTATATCAAAAAGCTGCGGGGATTGACAAAGCAGCCAATCATAAAAGCATTTTCTGTCAGGGAAGAGCGGGACATCGAGAAGGCCTGTGCCAGCACGGCGGACTTTGTGCTTTTGGATGCGGGAAGTGGCGGTACGGGAAATGCCTTTGACAGGGAGCTGCTGGCAGGGATGAACCGCCCCTATTTTCTGGCAGGCGGGCTGGATCCCTCCACGGTAGGGGAGGCCGTAAAACGATGGCGGCCCTATGCGGTGGACGTCAGCTCGGGGATCGAGACGGACGGTTGTAAGGATGCGGAGAAGATGCAGTTGTTTGTAGAAAGCGTGAGAATGGAGGTTGGAAAATTACGATGACAAATCATAACGGGCGTTTTGGAATCCATGGCGGACAGTATATCCCGGAAACTTTGATGAATGCGGTAATCGAGCTGGAGGAGGCCTACAATCATTACAAGGAAGATGCGGATTTTAACCGGGAGCTGACTGCGTTGTTTAACGACTATGCAGGCAGACCATCCCGCCTCTACTATGCGGAAAAGATGACGAAGGATCTGGGCGGGGCAAAGATTTATTTGAAGAGAGAGGACTTAAATCACACAGGTTCCCACAAGATTAACAATGTGCTGGGGCAGGCGCTTCTGGCAAAAAAGATGGGCAAAACAAGGCTGATTGCGGAAACGGGCGCGGGGCAGCATGGGGTGGCCACGGCCACGGCAGCGGCCTTGATGGGCATGGAGTGCGTGGTGTTCATGGGCGAGGAGGATACGATCAGGCAGGCTTTGAATGTCTACCGTATGCGGCTGCTGGGAGCGGAGGTCATTCCTGTTAAGACGGGGACGGCCACTTTGAAAGACGCGGTGTCCGAGGCCATGCGGGAGTGGACTTCACGGATATCGGATACGCATTATTGTCTCGGTTCCGTGATGGGGCCCCATCCTTTTCCCACGATTGTCAGAGATTTTCAGGCTGTCATTTCCAGAGAGATCAAGGCACAGCTTGCGGAAAAGGAGGGAAAGCTTCCGGATGCGGTGATTGCCTGTGTGGGCGGTGGCTCGAATGCCATGGGAAGTTTCTATCATTTTATAGAAGAGAAGGATGTGCGGCTGATCGGCTGTGAGGCGGCGGGCAGAGGAATCGACACCTTTGAGACGGCGGCCACCATCAGTACGGGAAGGCTGGGGATCTTCCACGGCATGAAGTCCTATTTTTGCCAGGATCAGTACGGGCAGATTGCGCCGGTCTATTCCATCTCGGCGGGGCTTGATTATCCGGGAATCGGGCCGGAGCACGCCCATCTGCATGATATCGGCAGGGCGGAGTACGTTCCGGTGACAGATGAGGAGGCGGTGGAGGCCTTTGAGTATCTGTCCGGGACGGAAGGAATCATACCCGCCATCGAGTCGGCCCATGCGGTAGCTTATGCAAAAAAAATTGCACCTGTTATGAAAAAAGAGCAGATTATCGTGATTACCATTTCAGGACGCGGGGATAAGGACTGCGCGGCAATCGCGCGTTATAGAGGGGAGGATATCCATGAGTAAGATAAAAGAAGCTTTTGACGGGAAAAAGGCATTTATTGCATTTATTACCTGCGGCGACCCGGATCTGGAGACTACGGCGGCCTGTGTGCGTGCGGCGGTGGCAAACGGCGCAGGGCTCATCGAGCTTGGGATTCCGTTTTCGGATCCGACAGCGGAGGGGCCAGTGATTCAAGGAGCCAATCTGCGGGCATTGACCGGAGGAGTTACTACGGATAAAATTTTTGAGCTGGTGAGAGAACTGCGGCAGGACGTGAAGGTTCCCATGGTGTTTATGACCTATGCCAACGTGGTCTTTTCTTACGGTGCCGAGCGGTTTCTCTCTACCTGCCAGCAGATTGGCATGGATGGCATCATCCTGCCTGACCTTCCCTTTGAAGAGAAGGAGGAGTTTTTACCGCTTTGCCATACTTACGGCGTGGATTTGATTTCCCTGATCGCGCCTACCTCCGCAAACCGCATTGCCATGATCGCGAAGGAGGCGGAAGGTTTTGTTTATGTGGTGTCGAGCCTTGGCGTTACCGGCACCAGAAGTGAGATTACGACGGACCTTAAATCAATTGTGGAAGTGATTCGTCAGAATACGGATGTTCCCTGTGCAATCGGTTTTGGGATCTCGAATCCCGAGCAGGCGAAAAGGATGGCGGATATTTCGGACGGCGCCATCGTTGGCTCCGCCATTATTAAGATCATCGAGAAGTACGGCAGGGAGGCCGCACCTCATGTGGGAGATTATGTGCGCACGATGACGGCGGGGCTGTGAAACCACATCCCTCGGAGAGCGTTTTTTTCATGCCGATGCCTTTGTTATAAAAAAATTGAAATATAATGAATCTAAGTATACCCAAAATGATTGATCTATGATACAATAGGCGGTGGCAAAGAAGCCTCCGCCTACTATATGTGCGCGGAGGTTTCCTGCAAATACAGAATAGCGGAGAATACATATGAAATCATTTTTGATACTGGAAGACGGTACTGTGTTTACGGGAACGCATATCGGCGCCCCCAAGGAGGTTATCAGCGAGATTGTCTTTAATACCTCCATGGCGGGTTATTTGGAGGTGCTGACCGATCCGTCCTACGCGGGACAGGCAGTCTGTATGACCTATCCGCTGATCGGGAACTATGGGATATGCAGGGATGATATGGAATCGAAAAAACCCTGGCCAGACGGCTTTATCGTGCGGGAGTTGTCCCGCATTCCCAGTAATTTCAGAAGTGATATGACAATTCAACAATTCTTAGAGGAAGGTGGCGTACCGGGAATCGCCGGGATCGACACCAGAGCCCTTACCAGAATTCTTCGAGAAAAGGGCACCATGAACGGTATGATCACCACCGACGATAATTACCATCTTGATGAAATTATCCCCAAATTAAAAGCATATACGACAGGTAAAGTTGTGGAACGGGTCAGCTGTACGCAGAAATATACCCTGAATGGAAGCAGGGAGCTTACCGAGAACGGACCGCTTTCCGGCAGCGCTTCTTTTAAAAAGGCGGACTTTGAGGCGGGTATCAGGGAGAGGAAACCCAGCCTGGTACGGGAATTAAACGGTGCGGGGCTTAAGGTGGCGCTCCTTGATCTGGGGGCGAAAGACAACATTGCAAGGTCGCTGGCGGCCAGGGGGTGTGACGTGACGGTTTATCCCGCGCAGACTAAGGCAGCGGAAATCCTTGCGGATATGCCGGACGGCATCATGTTAAGCAATGGCCCCGGTGATCCGAAAGAATGCACTACTATAATAGAAGAAATTCGAAAGCTTTATGAGTCCGATACGCCGATTTTTGCGATTTGCCTGGGGCATCAGCTGATGGCGCTGGCAACGGGGGCGGACACTTTTAAGATGAAATACGGCCACAGAGGAGGCAATCATCCGGTGAAGGATTTGTCTACGGGCAGAGTTTATATTTCTTCTCAGAACCACGGCTATGTGGTGGATATGGATCAACTGGACCCGCAGGTAGCGGTTCCGGCTTTTATCAATGTGAATGACGGGACAAACGAGGGTCTTGCTTATACGGGAAAGAATATCTTTACGGTGCAGTTCCATCCCGAGGCATGTCCCGGGCCGCAGGATTCCTCGTATCTGTTTGATCGGTTCATAGAGATGATGAGATAAATAACGGAGGTTATATAATGCCAAAGAATCCAAATGTAAAAAGAGTACTTGTGATCGGTTCGGGTCCGATCGTGATCGGGCAGGCGGCGGAGTTTGACTATGCGGGGACGCAGGCGTGCCGCTCCTTAAAAGAGGAGGGCATGGAGGTTATTCTGGTGAACTCCAACCCGGCGACCATCATGACGGATGGGGATATTGCGGATAAAGTGTATATCGAGCCTTTGACGGCGAAGGTATTAGAGCAGATTATCATCAAAGAAAAGCCCGACTCCCTGCTTCCCAATATGGGAGGTCAGGCGGGCCTTAACCTGGGCATGGAGCTGGACGAGTCAGGGTTTCTTGCGGCCCACGGCGTGACGCTTCTCGGCACCACGGCAAAGACCATCCGTAAGGCGGAGGACCGTCTGGAATTTAAGGAGACCATGGAGAAGATCGGAGAGCCCTGTGCGCCTTCTCTGGTTGTGGAAAATATTGAGGACGGCGTGGCATTTGCGAAAACGATCGGCTACCCTGTCGTGCTCCGTCCTGCTTATACGCTCGGCGGCTCCGGCGGAGGCATCGCCCATGATCAGATACAGCTTGAGGAAATTCTGGCGAACGGCCTGCGCCTTTCCCGTGTGGGGCAGGTGCTGGTGGAACGCTGCATTGCGGGCTGGAAGGAAATCGAGTACGAGGTGATGCGCGACAGCGCTGGCAACTGCATCACTGTCTGTAACATGGAAAATATTGATCCCGTAGGCGTACATACGGGAGACAGTATCGTGGTGGCGCCCTCCCAGACGCTGGGCGATAAGGAATACCAGATGCTCCGCAGCGCAGCGCTTAACATTATCAATGAGCTGGAGATCACCGGCGGCTGCAATGTGCAGTTTGCTTTGCATCCGACCAGTTTTGAATACTGTGTAATCGAGGTGAATCCCCGTGTGAGCCGTTCTTCCGCGCTGGCGAGCAAGGCCACGGGTTACCCAATCGCCAAGGTGGCGGCAAAGATTGCGCTCGGCTATACCCTGGATGAGATCAAAAACGCGATCACGGGCAAAACTTACGCCAGCTTCGAGCCAACGCTTGACTACTGCGTGGTGAAGATACCGAGACTGCCTTTCGATAAGTTTATTACGGCGAAACGAACACTGACCACCCAGATGAAGGCGACGGGTGAGGTGATGAGTATCGGCAATAACTTTGAGGGGGCGCTGATGAAGGCAATCCGCTCTTTGGAACAGCATGTGGACTGTCTGCGCAGCTATGATTTCTCCGCGCTGACAAAGGAGGAGCTGCTGGAACGCATGGAGATCGTGGATGACCAGCGGATCTATATCATTGCCGAGGCCATCCGCAAGGGCGTGGATTATGACACGATTCACCGTATTACCATGGTAGATCACTGGTTTATTGATAAAATTGCGATCCTTACGGAGATGGAGGAAAGACTGGAGAAAGAGCCGCTGACGACAGACTTGTTAAAGGAAGCGAAGCGGATCGAATTTCCCGACAACGTGATTGCGAGGCTGACAGGCAAAACCGAGCAGGAAATAAGAAACATGCGTTATGAAAACGGTATTGTTGCTGCCTTTAAGATGGTGGATACCTGTGCGGCCGAGTTCGCGGCAAGCACGCCTTACTATTATTCCGTGTTCGGCTCCGAGACGGAGGTGGTGGAGAGCCATCCGAAGAAAAAAGTGCTGGTCTTAGGTTCCGGACCTATTCGTATCGGGCAGGGAATCGAGTTTGACTACTGTTCCGTGCATGCGACATGGGCGTTTGCAAGGGAAGGGTACGAGACCATTATCATCAACAATAATCCGGAGACGGTCAGCACGGATTTTGACATCGCGGACAAGCTCTATTTTGAGCCGCTGACGCCGGAGGACGTGGAGAACATCGTCAATGTGGAAAAACCTGACGGCGCGGTGGTGCAGTTTGGCGGGCAGACGGCCATCAAGCTGACGGAGAGCCTGATGAAGATGGGCGTGCCGATTCTTGGAACCAAGGCGGAGGATGTGGACGCTGCCGAGGACAGGGAGCTTTTTGACAAAATTTTGGAAGAGACAAAGATCCCGAGAGCTGCGGGCGGAACGGTGTACACCGCGGAGGAGGCCAAGGCCGTGGCGAACAGGCTGGGCTATCCCGTGCTGGTGCGCCCTTCTTATGTGCTGGGCGGACAGGGGATGCAGATCGCCATTTCCGATCAGGAGATCGAGGAGTTTATGGCGGTGATCAACCGCTACGAGCAGGATCATCCGATCCTGGTGGATAAATATCTGCAGGGCAAGGAGTTGGAGGTGGACGCGGTCTGCGACGGCACGGATATCCTGATTCCGGGTATTATGGAACATATCGAGCGCACGGGCGTGCACTCCGGCGACAGTATTTCCGTCTACCCTGCGCCCACGGTAAGTGAGAAGGTGAAGGAGACCATCGCCGAGTATTCGAGAAGGCTTGCGAAGGCGCTCCATGTCATTGGACTGATCAATATTCAGTTTATTGCCATGGGCGATGAGGTGTACGTGATCGAGGTCAACCCCCGCTCTTCCCGTACCGTGCCTTATATCAGCAAGGTGACGGGCATTCCAATCGTGGACCTGGCTACAGAGGTGATTATCGGGAAAAAGATCAGGGATCTCGGCTACGAGCCGGGTTTACAGCCGGCGGCGGATTATTTCGCGGTCAAGATGCCGGTTTTCTCCTTCGAGAAGATTCGCGGTGCGGAAATCAGTCTGGGACCGGAGATGAAGTCCACCGGCGAGTGTCTTGGTATCGCAAAAACCTTCAACGAGGCGCTCTATAAGGCGTTTCTCGGCGCAGGTGTGAGTCTCCCCAAGCATAAGCAGATGATCATTACCGTGAAAGATGCGGATAAAGGGGAGGCCATTGAGGTGGCCCGCCGCTTTGAGAAGCTGGGTTATATCATTTATGCCACCAGAAGTACGGCGGCGGCGCTTAACGAGGCGGGCGTGAAGGCAAGAAAGGTGAACAAGATCCACCAGGAATCGCCCACGGTCATGGATTTGATTCTGGGCCATAAGATCGATCTGGTGATCGATACCCCCACGCAGGGGCGGGACAAGAGCAGAGACGGTTTCCTGATCCGCCGCACTTCCATTGAGACGGGCGTCAACTGTATCACCGCCATGGACACGGCGACGGCGTTAGTGACCAGTCTGGAGAATGCGGCGAACCAGGGGGAGATGACGTTAATTGATATCGCGTCGATTGCGAGACGGGGAATCCTGTAACCAGATCCACTTGTTCTCTTTCCGTTCGATCAGCTTGGCTATATAGGTAACAATCTCCGCATCGGATGGAAGCGTTTCCATGCGGGATACTTCTCCCAGGCCTTCGATAATCTTCGGGAAGTATTTCATGGTGTCGCCCCTGTCCAAAAGCGCCCTGCACACGGTCAATATCTGTCCGTAGGGCACTTTGTCCGGAACGATGCCGTCAATCAGCGCGCTGTGATTGGTGCGCAGATTATCCGTTAAATCCTTAATGAGATCCACATTCAGGATCTCTCCATAATGGTTTCTGACGACAGCTTCCAGCTTTTCAAACATGTACTCTGCGCTGATTGGCTGCCCGTCCGCAATGATTTCATGATAGAGAATATTGTCGTAAGCGGTAATGATATATTCTCTGGGCTGAAGTTTTGTCCAGTCGCGCAATTTTACAATGGGCATCAGGATTCCTTCCGTCGAAAGGCGAAGCCTCAGATCATAGGCCGTTTTCACAAACTTGTTATCGACATAGGCCGCTACAATGTCTTCTCCAAATTCGATTGCTAAAGGATCGAGAGAATGGCGCAGATTCCACCAGATTTCGTTTTGAATCTGCGGGTCGTCAAACTCTGTTATTTTCTTGTCTTCCAGTCCCAGCAGATAGTCGGCGCCTGCGGATAGCGCTTGGCATAATGACCTGAGGATACCGATATCCGGATAGCGGAGCCCTCTCTCGTATTGACTAAGCGCCTGTGCGGTAACGCCCACGCGGTTTGCCAGTTCTTCCTGCGTCAGTTTCCGTTCTCTGCGGCATTCCGCAATTCTTTTTCCGATTTCAAGCTGTGCTGTTTCATGATCCATGGTAGTATCTCCTTGTGTAATATTGTCACAGTCATTTAATTCCCATCTGCCATCAAAGCGATCTCTATTAGTAGTATAAGCAAATTGTGAGAATCAGGCAATCGACAAACTGTTTATGCGGGTTCAACGAAAGCGCAGTATGGCGACGGGATTGTATTGGTTGAAACGGGGGCGGTTTTTTGGTAATGTTATAGATAACAGCCGCAAAGGTGACAAATATTTCGGAAATCAGAGGCGGCAGACCGGATAAAAAGCGGCGCACAGGCAAAGCGGCTTAAGGAAGAAAAGGAAAATGGCAGAGTGAAATGAACGCGGTCAGAAATTATCAGAAAGAATTGGATAAAATACTGGATGAAATGGCTAAGAAGGGCAGCGCGGCAGGGACAGACGCGCCGACGCTTTTTCTGCACAGCTGCTGTGCGCCCTGCAGCAGTTATGTGCTGGAATATCTGCGGCAGTATTTTCGCATCACGGTCTTTTACTTTAATCCCAACATTACGGAAGATGCGGAGTATCGCAAGCGGGTAGCGGAGCAGAAGCGGTTGATTGCGGCGTATAATGAGAAAATGACTGAATCAGTCGATACGAATCGCGGAAACGGGATGCAGACGGGCGGGTATTTGATTGAGGTGCTTGAGGGCGATTACGAGCCCGCGCGTTTTTATGAAATTGCGAAGGGGTTGGAAGACTGTCCTGAGGGTGGCGAACGCTGTTTTGCCTGCTACGAATTACGGCTGCGGGAGACGGCGAAACAGGCGCAGGCGGGTGGTTATGACTATTTCACGACTACCCTTTCCATCAGCCCCTTAAAGAATGCCGCCAAACTCAATGAGATTGGGGAGAAGCTGGCGGGAGAATACGGCGTGGCTTGGCTGCCGTCGGATTTTAAGAAGAGAGACGGTTACAAGCGTTCCATCGAGCTGTCGAAAGAATATGACCTGTATCGGCAGGATTACTGCGGCTGCGTGTATTCGCAGGCGGAGCGGGAGGGACGGCGAGTATCCTATCATTAAATGTTACAAAACGTAGTCATTTATATTGAAATTTATATCATCTGATTATATACTATTTATATAAGTGGAAGAAAGGGACTGCGTATGGGAAAAAATGATGGTAAAGCAGTTATTTTTTTATACAATTTGTTTATGCTGCTTTTATGCACGTTAGTGATCTGTTTGGTAGGAGTATGGGGGTTGGAAGGCAATGTTCAGATCAAACATATCAAAGCCCTGACGGTTTCCGTTTATATTATCTTTGTCCCGGAGGTGATCCTTGGGCTGAAATGGGGGCTGCATGATACCTTTGGTAATCGGATATTTATCATACTGTGCACTTTTGTGGACGGATTGATCCTGCATAGATTATTTATTAATTTATATGTTACGAGGTCAACAGCACCGATAACAAATATCATAATGCATATATTGATGGTGCTTGGAATCATCTGGACGATCGTGATTGAATTTAACGAGAATCTTCGGGATCATATCCTGTTATTTCCACAACCACAATGGTTGTTCCCCAATGGAGAGGACGATACGGAAAACAGATATTGGCATGGAATTTTGGTAGTATTGGCGGTGGCATCATTCGCGTTTGTGGTATACACCAGATTCATAATGTAAGCGGCCATCATGATAACCGTCGCAAATTGTATATGCGGAAGAAGCGGCAGAAGCATCGGTTGATGCAACGGATATTGATACCGAACTGTTGAAGACAGCATTAGACGATATTACCATAGCCGGCGAAGCGTGGAAAAGTATCGGTTGTAACGGAGCGGACAAGAAGTCTGGAAAATGAGCTGTTGAACCAAGCCTATGCAGTTCCATATGCACAGGATGGAAATCCGCCTGAATCACCGCAGGAGCAGAATGAGAGATTAGCATATGTCACATTATATATAGATAATCCTAACTATACCAAAGCGAACCCGAGATTTAACAGCATCTACGCTTATGTTATCACAGATATATGAATTTGTATGACCGGGCACGGCTTGTGGCATTGCATAGTACATTATCAGGCAGAATTGCCGATCGGACAGATTATTTGATTTGGGGAGAATAATCCCGGTGTTTGACTGTTTTACCAATATTTAAGGTGGGCAAGAGGAAACATCATTCGATGTTTCCTCTATAATTATTAGTAGACATTTATAGTACAATATAATAACAACCGTTAAGAGGAGCGGTACGCAAATGGCAAAGGTAATTATAGGATTTATCATAGCTGATTTTGTCCTGTCATTAATATGTGCAAAGATTCCCCTTTTTACACGAAATAGTAAAAGGTGGGAACAGAAAACATATTTTCGGCGGTTTAGTGAGGGCTTTTTCCCGGTTCTAATTGTATTTTTGATTTGCCTTTTCATAGATTATTATCATAAAGTTAACAATCCGACCGGTTTTGAACAAATGTTAATTGATGGTGATGCCGAATATCTTGTAGTATTTGGTGACGATTATGTTGGCGATGCCGATGTTGCATTGGAGATTAAGCAGGGACATAGTCCTGACAGGATATGTAAGATTATCTCAAGCATTTGCAAAGAGGACTATATACATAAAGGCAGCGATGCCCTAAATGTATATGCGGAAGGGGAAGAATATGTTATCATGGATGGAAATGTAAATATAGGAAGAGTCACCACTTTTGACAGAAAATTTGGCGTGGTATTGAGATTTTATTGGATGCCGTAGCTTTTGGATTGAGATGAGGTCTCAGTATTCCCTTGCGGGGCAGGGCTTGACACGGGATGCCGCGGGATGCTATGATAAGCGGCGTAAGTGCCGAAATTACATATTACAACAGAGAAAGACGTCTGGCGGCACGAGGCGTTTAAAGTGGAGGAGATTATGACAAAAATCAGATTGGACTTTGTTCCCTGCTTGCTGATCGGCGTGCTTCTTTGTTGGTTGACAATCTTTGCGGGGCAGAAGTATGTGGAGATGGCAGATGAACGTTATGAAACACAGGAACTGCCGCAGGGAGAGGTCGGTGGTGTGCCGGCGGAGGATACGCCTCTTGTGGAGAGCATCGCACAGATGAAACAGCATGACACGTTTTATGTGATAACCGACGACGAAAATTATGAGATGTATCACTTGTTTTATGATGACAAGGAGTGGAATCCGTTGGAACTGCCCTCCGGTGAGGTAGTGTGCGTGCGCAATAATAGAAAGGCAAGCGAGACGGTGGACGGCTATAAGAAGCAGACGCCGGTGGGAAAGATCGTACCGTTTGAGCTTCCGGAGACGCTAATCAGTCAGCTTGATGATGAGAGAAGCGGCATGGTGTTTGCGGACACGACCTTTTATGTGGACATGTTTGGGGAAGCACTGGATTCTGCCAACGAGGATGATATCAAGTTTAAGTTTGATGCGGCGGCGGTGATTCTGCTCTTTGTGGGAACCTTCGGCTCTCATATGCTTGGCGCAAAGATTGGCATCCTGCCTCCCATTTTCCCCAAACGGAAGAAGGAACAGGCATAAAAGCTGATATGATAAATGGGATTTATGGATGAGAAAGGCGCGAAACATGCAGAAACTATTGGATTTGATTTCAGAGGAAATGAAAAAGGCGTTTGCGGCGGCGGGGTATGACGGAGAACTTGGCAAGGTGACCCTGTCAAACCGTCCCGATCTGTGCGAGTATCAATGTAATGGCGCCATGGCAGGAGCGAAACAGTACCATAAAGCGCCTCTAATGATTGCGCAGGAGGTGGCAAAAAAGCTTGCGGACAGCGAGGTGTTTGGGGAAGTGAGTGCAGTTGCGCCCGGCTTCCTAAACCTGAAGCTGAAGGAGAGCTTTGTCAAGGCGTATCTGGACGAGATGCGTAAGAGTGAGAAATTTGGCTTGACTATGCCAGTCAATCCAAAGAAGATCATCATCGACTATGGCGGTCCGAACGTCGCAAAGCCGCTCCATGTGGGGCATTTGCGTTCCGCGATCATTGGGGAGAGCGTCAAGCGCATCTGCCGCTATGCGGGACATGAGGTGATCGGTGACATCCACCTGGGCGACTGGGGCCTGCAAATGGGACTGATCATGACGGAGCTGAAAAAAAGGCAGCCTGAGCTGGTCTATTTTGATGATTCTTACGAGGGGGAATACCCGCAGGAGGCGCCCTTTACCATAGGGGAGTTGGAGGAAATCTACCCGGCAGCCAGCGCGAAGTCCAAGGAGGACGAGGGCTACAAGGCGGAGGCGATGGAGGCGACTTTCAAGTTTCAGAACGGCGTCCGCGGTTATTGGGCATTGGGGAAACAGATCATCCGCGTGTCGATTCCCGATCTGAAAAAGAATTATGCCAATCTGAATGTGGAGTTCGATCTCTGGAAAGGTGAGTCGGACGTGCGTGATCTCATTCCACCCATGGTAGAAGCGATGAAGCAGGGAGGATTTGCCTACGAGAGCGAAGGCGCTCTTGTGGTGGATGTGAAAGAGGAGACGGACACCAAGGAGATGCCGCCTTGCATGATTCTAAAGTCAGACGGCGCGTCCTTGTATAATACGACAGATTTGGCGACCATCAAGGACCGCATGGAGCAGTATCATCCCGATCAATTGATCTATCTGGCGGATAAGAGGCAGGAGCTTCATTTTGAACAGGTTTTCCGCTGCGCGAAAAAGACCGGATTGGTCAATACAGATACGGAGCTTACCTATATTGGATTTGGCACCATGAACGGCAAGGATGGCAAACCTTTTAAGACGAGAGACGGCGGCGTGATGCGTCTGGAAAATCTGATCCGTGAGATTAACGAGGAGATGATTCGCAAGATTCACGAGAACGCGGAGGAAAAGGGATATCAGGCGGATGAGACGCAGGCAGAAGAGACAGCTCGTATCGTCGGGCTTGCGGCAATCAAATATGGTGATCTCTCCAATCAGGCGGCAAAGGATTATATTTTCGATATGGACAGATTTACCTCCTTTGAGGGAGATACCGGACCTTATATCCTTTACACGATAGTACGGATCAAGTCAATTTTAGCGAAATATGAGGAGCAGGGCGGAAAATTGACTGATATAGTCATCCGAGAGGCGACAAGTGTGTCAGAAAAGAGCCTGATGCTGGAACTGACCAAGTGTAACGCCGTTGTGGAGGCGGCATGCGAGGAGACGGCGCCCCACAAGATCTGCGCCTACATTTATGATCTGGCAAACGCCTTTAATCATTTCTATCATGAGACAAAGATTCTCACGGAGGAAGACACGCAGAAGAAGGCGGGCTGGATCGCGCTGCTTGCGATGACCAAAGATGTGTTGGAGACCTGTATTGACTTACTTGGTTTTTCCGCACCGGAGAGGATGTAGCGTTCAGCGCTCCGAGACGATATCTGCTAACAATATTGAGAAGACTAAAAATAGGGATAGATCTTTTGGCGGTATGCGGAAGATCTGTCCCTTATCTGCTTATGGCGGGCAGTGCAAGAAAATGCAAAGTATCCTGCGCATGTGGATGTGCGGACAGAATCGGATAAAAAAGTTTTCGAAAAAATGAACCAATCGCCTGCCGAATGACTCTTATTAACAGCTGCACCAAATAAACAGAGGAGAACTTACTTTGGAAGAAGAAATTCTGGCGGCACGGCTGCGGGAGGGCAGCAGGGAAGCCTTTGACGAACTGTATCATAAGTACAAGAATATGGCGCTTCATACGGCATATCTGATCACCGGAAATCTGGCGGACAGCGAGGACGTGGTTCAGGAAACGTTTGTGAAAGTCTGGATTCATGTCCGCGAACTGCATAATGACAGCGGATTTAAGTCGTGGATGATGCAGATTCTTGTACGAACCGCTTTATAATGTACCCATAGATGTGG
>DLAF01000010.1 GCA_002492725.1 Lachnospiraceae bacterium UBA7054 | reverse complement strand
TCCTTGACAAAGGGTATAGTTTATACGTAAAGTCACCGCCGATAGCACTCGGGGTTTTATCTGCCCCTGTTACGGGTTTCAGCTTTACCTTATTTTTATACTCAGACTTGTTCGCATAGAGAGGCGCATAGTCAAAGTTCTTTGCGCCTGCCGTCTCAGGCGTCTCTCCCGCTTTCTTGTCGTTTAACAGCGCGCTCAGATCCCAATCCACCTCGACGCCTGCCTGCACTTCAACAGTGAGAGCCTTATCGTCCGCCGTGGGCGTCTCATCGGTAACATAGTTACTGCTTACACCGTTAATTTCTTCTCCGTCTTCATCCAGGCCGGAATTGATTCCTGTCCTGTGCGCATAAGTACCGTCCGCGTTATAGATTGCTTTCTTACCGTCATAGATTACGCGGTACTCCTTACCGCCTTCCATTCTGTAATCCGCGTCACTGATACTCTTCCACGCCTGACCCTCTTTCACCTGAAGCGTAAACACAGGTTCATAGATCTGGCTTACATTCGCATCATTATAACCCGTACCCCAGATATGGTTTTCTTTCACGTTTACCGTAACATCTTTCTTATCGCGATCCTTCGCTTTTGCCGCGTATTTCACCTGCGACAACACCTTGGTCATACTTGTGCCTGCAGTCGTCTTAATCGGCGCCTTAGTTGTAATTTCAACCGTTACCGGCGCGGGATTGATCACAACTGTGATATCGTTGTAGTCATCAGTCGAACAGCTGGCATAGACGCCGTTTTTATCCTCATAAGTCAGCTTGTATGTATACGCAGCCGCATCGGTAGGAGCCTCTACCGTACCGTCTTCTTTTGTATTACAACCTTCGTACTTTTCCCATTCGCCGACCGCTACGGCGCCTTCTAACTTCTTCCAGCCCGCCGGTGCGGTATCATCCCAATATTGCACTTCGTATGTATAATCCGTAGTAAGCGCCGGAACTTTCGCCGGTTTCCCGTCATATACGTGAAGCGTTACCGCATTCTCTTCTTTCCACTGATCCGCAAGTGTGACTACGATCTGTGTCTGCGTCAGATCTCCCATCTCGACATTTGCCGCGAAAGGCTCTAACTTATAATTCTTAGCAGCCGCCTTCGCCGCCTCGGAAGCGTCCGCCTTGAGGGAAGGCATAACGTCCACGACATAATCGCCGTTTTTCTTCAGCACATCCTCCGCTTTCAGAGAGGAACCATACGCGTCTCTAATGCTCGTCACTTCCAAAGCAATGACAGATTCCGTCAAAACACCCTGATCGGCTGTCATTGCCTCAACGCTTTCCACTACTACACTGACATTTTCTTTTACTGCCTTGACGCCAAGCTTTGCAGTTGCGCTCACCGTTATGGTAAGCGGCGCCGGTTTGATCTCGCACGCAACAACCTGATTGGCGCCATCATGTACGCCGGGTACCGCCGGATAGCTCAGGGTAAGTTCATACTCACCCGCATTTACCGGCTCTCCCGCCAGGGCGGTAAAGTTTCCATCTCCGCCCTTCACTTTCCATGAATGCGTCACTGTGTCAGGGACAGTCTCAGTACTGCCGTTTTCCGTCTTTTTCAGCACTACCTGACTCAGATCAAACGGCGCATACCCGGTATAAACCGGGTTTGTTTCCAGCCCGTCGATATTAATCTCATAGACCGGCTTTGCCGCAGGCGTATTATCATCAGCGTTTACTTCCGCCATTTCGCCATCGTCGCCTTTGTTCCCATCAACCTCATCGCTGCCGGTATTCTTGCCCGTATCGGCCTCGCTGCTGTCAATATCCGTGTTCGTATCGGCCTTGTTGCCGCCAATATCCGTGTTCGTATCGGCCGCGTCGCTGTCTGTGCCCTTGTTTGCATCGGCATCGTCGCCGCCTTCCGTTGCTATATCATTCACTAAATTTTCCGTAGCGGAATCGTCTGCCGGAGCAGCGAGCGCCGTCTGGGGTATCATAGTGACTGACATAGCTACAGCCAGTATCAGAGCCAGTATTCTACTAGCCGGATACCGCTTTTTTGTCTTACCCATTTTTTGTCCTCCTTTTTTTTGCAGTTAACGGGTTGCAGGTGTTTTTCCACAACAAAAAAAACACGTAATACTATTTTACCCCCCCCCCTATGGAAAAAGCAAGTAAATTACGTGTTTTTTATGATTCTTTTTTATTCTTTAAAGTTCTTTTTCTACAATTTTATCCCTGGAAACATGCCGTCTGCTCTGACAGGCTGTTTACCACATCGGAAACCTGATCCAATGCTGCAATAATCCCCTTCATATTGTCTGCAAGTGCGGCAGTGTTGTCCACCACGCCGCCGACACCCTGGGCACTCTCCCTGACATTGTTTGTGATATTGTCGTTGGATTCCGTGACAGTCTGCATCATGGTACCGATATTTTCCATGGAAGCCCGCATTTCACCCATAATCTGATCGACCGTATTGGCATCGTCCAGATACTGGCCGCCTGTGCGCTCCAAAATCTCGTAGTCAGGCATCACGCGCTCGTTGATAAAGTTCACAAGCTTTCTGGCATTATCTGCCAGCGTCATAACTGCCGCCACAACACCTTCTGAAATCTGCTGGATATTACCGGCCGTCTGCTTGGAATTATCCGCCAGCTGTCTGATCTCATCCGCCACCACCGCAAAGCCTTTGCCCGCTTCTCCGGCCCTGGCAGCCTCAATGGATGCATTCAGAGCAAGCAGATTTGTCTTGGAAGCAATGCTTAAAATATCGCGTGTCAGATTACTGATTTTCTCAATCTGCCGGCTGTCCTCTATGGAAGCATTCAATGTCACGTCAAACTCCCGTATCATACTGTCTGCGGTTGCACGACTGTCCTGCGCAAGCTTTTGCAGTTCCTCGGCGCGGCTCTTGATTTCCTGAGCAAACTTCGTGCCGTTCACGGCCTTGTCCACCATTTCGCCCACAGAAGCTTCCGCTTCGCGGGTGTTCTCATTGACATAGCCGACCGTAGCAGACATTTCTTCCATGCTGGCTGCCAGCTCCTCCATCGTTGCGGAGGTGTCATTCACATTCTGATTTGTCTCCTCCACCACGTTATTTACGTTAAGCTGCTGCCTGTGAATCTCATCGCTGCAGGAAATCACTCCGCCGATCACATCCTGCAAAATATCCAAAAACTGGTTAACGCCGCGCGCTAAGTCAGCGATCTCGTCATTGGTCAACACCGGTACCCGCTCATTCAGGTTTCCCTTATTATTATGAATATTATCGATCATCCCGTTAATGACCTGCGCAATCTTCTGAATGGGCACCACAATAATGCGGCGCGCGATCAACACCACCAGAATAGCCGTCACGATCAGGAGCACAATGACTACCACGATCAGGATGTATGATTCATCTGCTTTGTTTTGCAGGAAAGTTTTGCCGGTGTCAAGATCAGCCGCCGAAAACTCAAGCAGGCTGTTCATGTTTCTGTCAATGACGTTATTTAACATTCCCAGATTATTTGCAATCTGAGAATTTGCCATCTCCTTGTCACCCGCCAGACTCGCCTCCAGAATGGTATCCACATAAGTATCAAAACTCTCCAGACGTTTGCGCAGGGAATCATAAATCTCTCTCACTTCATCGGACGTGATCATGGTCTCGTATGTGTTCATGGAATCCCACATCTGCGCGCGGCGCTCCTCAACATCTTTTGCCCGCGAGAGCATTGTCCGCACCAGTTTTGCGTTCACGTGTGCGTAGACATTCATGCTGATATCAAGGTAATCCTCATAAATTCCGTGGATCAGATTGATCTTTTCCACCTCGTTATTCATCACATTCTGACTGCTTACAGTGATCGTCGTCATGCTGTTCGCAAGAAACCCCAGCGATATGATGGAAATCAGGGCAAGCACCATGATTGCCGCCGCTACCTTAAAACCAATTTTTTTCATTAGAAAGACCTCCCTCTCTATGTAACCCCTGTTTTCAGTATAACACAGGAATATGGCAAAGTCCATTTCGTTTTTCCAAAGATTTCTTGACAATTAGTTGATGACAGAATATACTGATTACGATGAGTAACTTTAGGAAGCCTCATCGTGGCTTCCGCGCCGCACAGGCGCATCCGTGCATTCGCACAACAGGCAGTTTCTGCCGCTTACTCACTTTTTGGAACATGACAACAGAAAATGCGGCGGGAGCAGCTAAAAACTGACTCCACGGGCAGCCCGTCCGGAACATAGAAATGCTCCGCCGCAGCACAAAAGCAGGCCACAAATGGCTATGCGGAACGGAGGAAAAGTGGAAGTCAGAAAGCCAAAAGAATGGGACACGTTTCCCGAAATAAGGGAAATGAAGAACACGCAAGAAATGAAGGAAATAGAAGGTTCGGAGGAAACGCCGGGTCGAAAGGAAGGTTTCACGATGTTAAAAGGCGAAAAAGGGTATACGGTCGCAGATATCGAGGCGCTTCCCGAAGGGGAGAGGGCGGAACTGATTGATGGAGAACTGTTTCGGATGGATGCACCGACGTGGGCGCATCAAGAGATTCAGATGGCTCTCAGCGCAAAAATATGGAATTTCATAACCGAGCATAGAGGCCCTTGCCGTGTCATGCCCGCCCCTTTTGCGGTGTACATTAAAAGAGATAAACTGAATTACGTGGAACCTGATATTTCCGTGATCTGTGATGAAGAAAAGAAAAGCGAAAAGGGCTGTCAGGGTGCACCTGACTGGATGATTGAAATCGTTTCACCCTCAAGTAAAACGATGGATTATGAAAGGAAAGTGAAGCTGTACCGTGAGGCGGGTGCGCGCGAATACTGGATCGTGGATCCTGAGACCCAAACCGTTACGGTATATGATTTTGAGCAGGAAGTCAGGCCGGAAGGAATAACGGCATCCCGATTGGCAGATGACGCGAGCGGAGAGCAGACGGCATCTGTTTTTGAACCTGCGCGCTATTCTTTTGCGGAGAAGGTAAAGGTCGGGATCTTTGAGGATCTGTGGGTGGATTTTTCTAAAATGGATCACCCATAAAAAATCCTTGCACTATTCCAAAGTCTGTGCTATTATAAATACCCGTGATATATTAATGATTGGCGTTACGCCATACATCCTTGCTCCTTCATACTATATCGTCTTATATATAGAAGAAAGGGGCCAGAGACCAAAAGGAGGTAGAAAGCATGAACAAGTATGAGTTAGCCGTTGTTGTCACCGCTAAGATCGAAGATGACGAGCGCGCCGCTGTTGTAGAGAAAGTGAAAGCTCTGGTGGAGCGGTTCGGCGGAAAGATCACGGAAGTGGACGACTGGGGTAAGAAAAGACTCGCTTACGAGATCGATAAGATGAAAGAGGCTTTTTATTACTTCATCCGGTTCGAAGCTGAGAGCACTGCTCCCGGTGAGATCGAGAGCCGTATGCGCATCATGGACAACGTCATCCGATACCTGTGCGTCAGACAAGACGAGAAATAAGAAAGAGGTATTCGAATGAATAAAGTTATTTTGATGGGAAGATTGACAAGAGACCCTGAGGTGAGATATTCCCAGGGGGAAAACGCGACGGCGGTTGCCAGATACACGCTGGCGGTGGACCGCAGATTTACGCGTAATAACGATGACCAGACGGCAGATTTTATCAACTGTGTCGCTTTTGGAAGATCGGGCGAATTTGCCGAGAAGTATCTCCACAAGGGCACAAAAATCGCAGTTACGGGCCGTATCCAGACAGGAAGCTACACGAATAAGGACGGCGTTAAGGTGTATACCACAGATGTAGTTGTGGAGGATCAGGAGTTTGCGGAGAGCAAGAATGCTTCCGCAGGGGATGGCGGATATGCACCCGCACCCAGGACCGAAGCCGCACCTGTGGCCGCAGGAGACGGCTTTATGAACATTCCTGACGGGATCGACGAGGAACTGCCGTTCAACTAACCTGAGTTTAGAATGGAGGTAAGATTATGGCATTCAATAAATCTGAAAAGCCGGATTTCCCTAAGAAAAAGGGAGGGATGCGCAGGAGGAAAAAGGTCTGCGTATTCTGTGGCAAAGATAACGTGATCGATTACAAGGACAGCGCCAAGCTTCGCAGATACATTTCCGAGCGGGGCAAGATCCTTCCCAGAAGAATCACCGGCAATTGCGCAAAGCACCAGAGAGCGCTTACCGTTGCAATCAAGAGGGCGAGACATTTGGCGATCATGCCTTATGTGCAGGATTAATCAGTAAAGAGCAGGAATCGGGTGTTTTGACATTCGGTTCCTTTCTTTATACCACATTCTGTCAATTCTTCGCGAAAAACCTCAATATATTGGTGTAGCAGTCTCTCCGAAAAAATGCTATACTAAATAAGGTATGATATTTTTCAAATATTATGCATATTGAAAGAAATCGCTTGGAAACACATGAGAGCGATTGAGGAATCCTATGAAAAATACGGTTAAGCTAAAGGGGAGGATGAAGTCATATCTGCAGTCCTCCTTATATCTGGGTTTTTTGCTCGCGGTCGTGGATATTTTGGTCTACATGCTGGACTATCGGGCAGGGCTTGTGATCACCGCTTATCTGCTCTTCTATATCGCGATCGTGCTGGCGATGATGCTCTACAATAAACCCATTATCATGAATGAGCTGATCAGCTTCGCCACGCAATACGGGCAGATTCAGCGCAGGCTTTTGCGGGATTTGGAACTGCCGCATGCCCTTTTGGATGATACGGGCAAGATCATCTGGACAAATATCGCCTTTGAAAAGCTCACGCACCAGGAAAAGGGATTTCACAAGTCTGTGACAGCCCTCTTTTCCTCCATTACAAAGGACAAGCTCCCCGGACAGGAAGATACGGAAGATGAGGTAGAGTTTCGTGTGGAATACGAAAACGGGACTTACCTTGCGAAGCTGAAAAAAATCTCCTTAAAAGAGATGGCGGAAAACAGTGATATCATCGAAGCGCAGGGTTATGACGGCTATCTGATCGCCCTGTATCTGTTTGACGAGACCGCGCTGCAGATTGCCTTAAAGGAAGTGGACGACCAGTCCCTTGCCGTAGCGCTCATTTACTTAGACAACTACGAGGAGGCGCTTGAGAGCGTGGAGGAGGTGAGACGTTCCCTCCTGATTGCCCTCATCGACCGAAAGGTAAACAAATACATTGCCGCGCTGGACGGTATCTGCAAGAAGCTTGAGAAGGACAAGTATCTGGTCATCATGCGCAAGGAAGCGGCGAACCATCTGCGCGAGAACCGTTTTGATCTGCTGGAAGATGTAAAGACCGTCAATATCGGCAATGAAATGGCGGTCACCATTAGCATCGGCATGGGCTTAAACGGCCTCTCCTATGCGCAGAATTACGAGTTCGCCAGAAACGCCATTGATATTGCCCTGGGACGCGGCGGCGACCAGGCAGTGGTAAAGGTGCCTGAAAATGTGATCTACTACGGCGGGAAGAGTCAGCAGATTGAAAAGAGCACCCGTGTCAAGGCAAGAGTGAAGGCGCATGCCCTGCGCGAGATTATCTCCGTCAAGGATGAAGTCTATGTGATGGGACACCGCATCGGCGATGTGGACAGCTTCGGTGCCTCCATCGGTATTTACCGCGTTGCGCAGGCTTTGGATAAAAAAGCGCATATTGTATTAAACGACGTGACAAGCTCCATGCAGCCTATGGTGGAAATGTTCCGCGACAGGGAAGAATACGCGGAAGATATGATCGTAAGCAGCCAGTTTGCCTTGGAAACAGTGGGAAACAACGCGGTGCTGGTAGTCGTCGATGTGAATAAACCCAGCATTACGGAATGTCCCGAACTGTTAAAGCGCTGTAAATCCATTGTGGTCTTAGACCACCACAGACAGGGCACAGAGATCATTGAAAACGCGACCCTCTCCTATATCGAGGCCTATGCTTCTTCTGCCTGCGAGATGGTTTCGGAGATTTTGCAGTACATCAGCGACGATTTGCGGCTGCGGCCTGAGGAAGCCGACTGTATGTATTCTGGCATTATGATTGACACCAATAACTTTATGACCAAAACGGGCGTCAGAACCTTTGAGGCAGCGGCTTATCTGCGCAGGAACGGCGCGGATGTGACCCGCGTGCGCAAGCTTTTTAGAGACGATGCCGCGGAATATAAGGCAAAGGCGGATGCGGTCAGCCAAGCCGAGATTTACAGGCGGTATTACGCGATTTCCATCTGCACGGGCGAAGATGTGGCCAGCCCCACCGTTGTCGGTGCGCAGGCAGCCAACGAGCTTCTCAATATCAAGGGAATCAAGGCCAGCTTTATCCTGACGAGATATAACGGAATTATATACATCAGCGCACGGTCTATCGACGAGGTAAACGTGCAGGTCATCATGGAGAGAATGGGCGGCGGCGGCCACCTGAACGTGGCGGGTGCACAGCTTGAAAACGGTACAATCGAGGAAGGCATTGAGAGCATTAAGAGGACGCTGGATGCGATGATCGAGGAAGGCGAACTCGACGCTGATTAAACATGGGAGGAAATTATGGAAATCATATTACTGGAAGATGTAAAATCGCTCGGGAAGAAGGGCGATATCGTGAAAGTCAGTGACGGTTATGCGCGCAACTTTGTACTGCCGAAGAAGCTGGGCGTGGAAGCAAATGCACAAAATAAAAACGATTTAAAGCTTCAGAAAGCTAACGCTGACAAGGTGGCCGCGGAGCAGCTGGCAGCAGCAAAGGACTTGGCACAGCTTCTTGAGACGAAGGAAGTGGTGGTAAAGATCAAGTCCGGCGAAGGCGGCAGGGCTTTCGGCTCTGTCTCTTCCAAAGAAATTGCACAGGCGGCAAAGGATCAGTGCGATCTGGAACTTGACAAGAAAAAAATCCAGCTGCCGGAACCTTTGAAAGCGCTCGGCGCATACGAGGTGGGCGTAAAGCTTCATCCGAAGGTGACAGGGAAGTTAAAAGTAAAAGTAGTCGAGGAGTCTTGATGGCGGCAGAAGAAGCTCTATTAAAAAGAATATTGCCCCACAGCATAGAGGCGGAGCAGTCCGTCATCGGTGCCATGATCATGGATGCGGAGGCCATTGTGACCGCCTCGGAGATCGTGACTTCGGAGGATTTTTACAGTAAGCAGTACGGCGTCCTCTTTGACGCCATGCGGGAGCTGAACGACGAGGGAAAGCCGGTGGATCCGGTAACATTACAGGACCGCCTGAAAGAAAAGGATGTCCCGCCCGAAGTTGCCAGTCCCGAATTTATCAGGGATTTGATCACAGCGGTTCCGACTTCGGCCAACGTCAAGTATTATGCGGGAATCGTAGCGGAAAAGGCGGTTTTAAGAAAGCTGATCCGTCTGAATGAGGAGATTGCTAACGACTGCTACGTCGGCAAGGAAAGCCTGGAAACCATTCTTGAAGATACGGAGAAGCGGGTGTTCGATCTGGTTCAGCGGCGCGGCGGCGGTGAGTTCGTTCCCATCAGGCAGATTGTGATGGATGTGATGGATAACATCGAGCGCGCTTCCCGCAATAAGGGCAACGTCACAGGCGTGGCAACGGGCTTTCTTGATCTGGATTACAAGACCGCGGGGTTACAGCCTTCCGACCTGATCCTGATTGCGGCGCGTCCTTCCATGGGGAAGACAGCCTTCGTCCTGAATGTGGCTGAGTATGTGGCCTTTAAGCAACATAAGACCGTAGCCGTGTTCAGCCTGGAGATGTCCAAAGAACAGCTTGTAAGCCGCCTTTTTGCCATGGAGGCGAAAGTGGATTCCCAACATTTGCGGACGGGCAATCTTTCGGATACGGATTGGGAAAAGCTGATCGAGAGCGCGGCCGAGATCGGCAAGTCAAACCTGATCATAGACGATACGCCCGGCATCAGTGTTTCGGAGCTTCGCTCCAAGTGCCGTAAATATAAGCTGGAGCACAATCTGGAAATGGTCATCATCGATTATTTACAGCTTATGTCGGGGAGCGGCCGCTCCACCGATTCCAGGCAGCAGGAGATATCCGATATCTCCCGTTCTCTGAAAGCTCTGGCCAGAGAGCTGCGGGTGCCGGTGGTGGCGCTGTCACAGCTTTCCCGTGCGGTGGAACAGCGGCCCGATCACAGGCCCATGCTTTCGGATCTGCGTGAATCGGGAGCCATCGAGCAGGATGCCGACGTGGTGATGTTCATTTACCGTGACGATTATTATAACAAAGATACCGAGAAAAAGGGCATCGCGGAAATCATCATCGCAAAGCAGAGAAACGGCCCCATCGGCACTGTTGAGCTGGTGTGGCTGCCTGATTTCACAAAGTTTGCAAATTTAGCCAAATAATTCAGCCAGACCTGCAAGCGCGTTTTGCGAATGGCGTGGGCTGAACGGATTCATTACACGAAAGAGACGAACCCAAATCGGGAACGTCTCTTTTTTATGCGAAAGGAGAAAAAATGGAGGGAAGAATGGCGGAAAAGACAGTTTATTACATCTCAGAGGCCTCAAAACTGGTGCAGGTGGAGCCGCATGTGCTCCGCTACTGGGAGGATGAGCTTGCGCTTCCCATCGGACGCAATGAGATGGGACATCGGAGTTACACCCAGGAAGATATCGAACGCTTCCGACAGATCAAGCAGCTGAAGGAACAGGGACTGCAGCTGAAAGCGATCCGTATGGTGCTGCACGGGGACAATTATGAAATGCAGGAAAAGGTGGAGGATATGGTGATGAAGAAAGCGAAAAAGTATATGGTCACAATGGCAAAGGGGAAGGAGACCGTGATGGAACTCCCCGAGGGAGAAATGCAGGAGTACGAGGAACCCACCTGCGATGAAAAGGCAAAGAAGGCAGCCAGATTACAGTATCTGCTGCAGCATCTGGTGACGGACGCCGTAAAGAGCGCCAACAAAGAGATGTGCACCGAGATCAAGGAGAGTATCTTAAAAGAGCTGGACTATCAGTTCAGACAGCAGGAAGAGCGGGACGAGGCGCACTGGAAACAGGAAGAGGAGCATTATAGAAAAATTGATGAGATGATTCGGCAGCGGCATCAGCCCAAAGAACGCTTTGGGATAGGCAAAAAGAAAGAACCGCTGCCCCCAAAATAAGGGGTACGGTCCTTTCAAAATCCGTCTGTATCAGAGATCATCCCTGAGAGATGGAACCCGTCGGGCAGACGCCTGCGCAGGATCCGCAGTCGATGCACTTATCGGGATCAATCTCAAATTTGCCGTCACCCATGCTGATCGCGCCAACCGGGCACTGACCCTCACATGCGCCGCATGCGACACAAGCATCACTGATTACATATGCCATGACTATACCCTCCTTATGTGATAAAATAATTGATAACGTATCAATTTCTTACCTTCCTATTTTAATATAAAAGAGCCGAATATACAAGTGGTAAAATATTGACTTTCTCGGTCGCGGTGGTAGAATATTGGAAGAAGGGACATTACTGTAAGGAAAGATGCGATATTATGAAAAAAGGTACTAAAATACGACTGATTAAAAAGATGCGGAATAATATTATCGTACTGTGTGCGTTCATTCTTGTGATCGTGCTCTGTACCGTTATTCTGCGCCGCACCCTCTGGGATAACACCAATCAAATGGGCCTGACGCTGGTAGAAAACTATACCTCATCAGAAGAAAGCACTATGCAAAGCTGTGAATCCATTCTGACGCTCAGTGTAGCCTACGTTGAGGAAAGAGAAAAATCCGGCATTTCCATTGAAGAGCTGCGGGAAGGCCTATATCCCTTTATGAACGGTCTGACGGAAATGTACGGCAACGGGAACATTCGGATCTACGGAAAAGCCTTTCATGCCACGGAGCTCATTTCCAATGATCCGCAAATGAGCACACTGGCCGAAGATGACTTAACTGACAGAGAGATTTATAAAAACGCACTTTCTGCAGGTGGTCGAATCATAATCTCACCCGCCGTTTTGGATGAGGTGACCGGCGTTCCGATCGTTACCATGTGTAAAGTGATTCCGGATACGGGGAGCTTTCTTGCCATTGATATTACGCCGGCATGTTTTGATCTGGCGAATGATAATCTGGTCCTGCCGGCTGATTCTTCTTTCTATCTGGTAGACAGTAAAAAGACGCTGCTCTACTATAATTCCTGCTGGGATTATCAGCAGGATGAATTTCAGGAGCTGGTAGACAGTTACATAGAAGATGCAGACTGCAACATGGAAAAACATGTGTTGGAAAATGTAACGCCTTCTGACGGCATTGTCCGCAACATCTATTTTTATCATTTGGACAACGGATGGACAGGTATTTTGACGATTCCGAGAGACGGCATTCTCTCCGGTGCGGATACCTTTATCAATATCTGCGTTGTACTTATCCTGCTCGGTATAGCGGTGTTTCTTTTTCAATTGTTTCGAGAGTACCGAAACCAAAAGACAAATCAGGCGCTGTTAGATGAAAACGACAGAATGGCGGAGCAGACAAAGATTTACCAAAACGCCATGGACAGCACGACACGAGCCTGTCGGTCAATCTGCTATGTGGACGTGAAGCATGAGACCAGCGAAAGGGTCTATCCGCGGGACGAAACTTCGTCCCGTTGGGAAGATTACCATGCCCAAATGGAAAAGCGCTTCCGGCGCGGAGTCGTGGCGGACGAACATTATGAGCAGCTAAAGGAATTTTTGAACCTGAATCATATCAAACAGGAGCTTGCCGACAAGGATCATATCGAGTTACAGTTCAAGATGAAACGCCAGGACGGCAGCGATTATGAATGGTGCTCAGTCGTCGTCACCGGAGCTGACGAGGAAAATGGTGAGTTGACGGCGATTACCGTCACCGTCCGTAATATCGACGATGTGATACGCCGTGAGGAGGAGCAGCGTGATATGCTTGCTCACGCTGTGGAACGGGCGGAAGCGGCAAATCACGCTAAGAGTGAATTCCTTTCCCGCATGAGCCATGATATCCGCACCCCGATGAATGCGATTTTGGGCATGACATCCGTCGCAACCATGCACATCGACGATAAGGAGCGTGTACTTGATGCACTTTCAAAGATCACTGTCTCAGGCAAACACCTTCTGGGACTGATCAATGAAGTGCTGGATATGAGTCGTATTGAGAGCGGCAAGGTCAGCTTGACGGAAAGCCCCTTCAAGCTTTCCGATACAATAGAAAGCCTGCTTACGGTATTCCGTTCGCAAATGGATGAGAAAGGACTTGCGCTCGATGCAGGCATCGTGCAGCTTGCACACGAAAATGTCCTCGGAGACGAACAACATCTGCAGCAGATCTTTATGAATATTATGGGTAATGCCGTGAAATTTACGCCGACAGGCGGAAAGATCAGCATACAGATCGACGAGAAGCCTTCCCGCATCACGGGATTTGGCTGTTATGAGTTTATCTTTGAGGATACCGGTATCGGTATGGAAAAAGAATATATCGACAAGATTTTTGAACCGTTCTCCCGTGCGGCGGATTCCCGTATTGATAAGATCGAAGGAACGGGTCTTGGTATGTCCATTGCCGTCAACATTGCCCGCATGATGGACGGTGACATCAAAGTGGAGAGCGAGCTCGGGAAAGGCTCCAAATTCACGGTCATCGTTTACCTGAAGCTGGATGATATGACTGAGTCCGATCTGGCAGCTTACAGCGGCCTTTCGGTCCTTGTTGTGGACGATGAGGAAACGGCTTGCGAGAGCACCTGTGAAATGCTGCGAAGCCTCGGTATGAAGGCGGAGTATGTGCTGGACGGTGATGCTGCCGTACAGCGTCTGCAAGCGGAAAACGACAATCCATTTGCGGTGGTGATGCTTGACTGGAAGATGCCGCGCAAGGACGGCGTAGAGACGGCGAGAGATATTCGCAAGACAGCGGGTAATGATATTCTGATCGTGATCCAATCTGCGTACGACTGGGCGGATATCGAGTCTGAAGCCCTTGATGCCGGTGTGGACGCTTTTATCGGCAAGCCGTTGTTCCGGTCGCGGCTGATCCGCGTCCTTAAGGACTTGCTGGAACATACAGGCGAGGAAAAAGAGGTTTCGACGCTTGATACGTTCCGGCAGGAAGATTTCTCAGGCAAACGCGTTCTGCTCGTGGAAGATAATGAAATCAATATTGAAGTGGCGCAGGAGCTTTTAAATATTGTGGGTATTCAGGTGGAGACAGCGATGAACGGAAAGCTGGCTGTCGAAGCTGTGAAAGAGAAGGAACCGGGATATTACGACCTGATTTTCATGGATATCCAGATGCCCGTTATGAACGGATACGAAGCCGCTGCTGCGATCCGCTCCTCCGGGCGGGAAGACCTGAAACAAATCCCTATTGTGGCAATGACGGCGGATGCCTTCGCGGATGATATCAGGAAATCCGAGGAGGCGGGCATGAATGCCCATATTTCTAAGCCTGTGGATATCCAGATTCTGACTGAGGCGCTGAGGAAGTGGATCAGGTAAACTATTGATGCAATAAAATTATCTATAAATCCATTATCATTTCCGCCCCCAGTCCGGCAAATTCTGACATTAATTCCTGAATGGCCCACAGATACCGCTCTCCGCGGAGGCTTGCATAATTTTTCTGTAACTCTTTCGAGGGAATTAAACCTTCATCTATCACAGCCTGGAGGCGCTTAAGCGCCTCCAGGTCGTCTTTGCAGAGAGCGCAAAGACCAGCGTGCATTTCCTGATAGTCGTCAAGCTGCGATATATCGTAATTTAGGAGCGTTTGATCCGCTTTTATTTGAAGATCAATGAGCGCATAGAATTGTTCTTTCTGCTCCTCCGTAAGCGTTCCGGTCGTGCCTATGTCCGAAATCGTTTGCGCTATATCTACGGCATAGTCAACAGCAGCCGCCTTAGCCGCATTCAAGTACATCTGCCTATCGGATGGTTCTTGCGCACCGCCGTTCATTAATGATGGCCCCAAGCAGAGCGCAAAAAATGCTGCCACAATCACAGCTGAAAACATCGTACTTTTTCGTTGTAAACTTTTATATGACTCAGACATGCCTGCGCTGGAATTCTTCGGGGCAGTCAGACCCGCTTTCAGCCAGCGCGCACATTTTCCAATATTCCGCAATCGGAACAAGGAGGCAAACAATACTACCGCACTGGCCAATTCTACAAACAACATCCACACCTCGTTCGCGATTCTGAGCAAACTGCGCCAGCAATTTAATCCCGCAGCGGCAGTTCGATACAGGGGCTTGCCCACAGTCGGCGCCTTATAGACGGCAGCATACTTTGAGATGCGCGCGTCGGCCTTTGCCCTGGCTGCCTGAATTTTCTGTTCCCACACCATCACAGCTTCGGAAGCGAAATCATTCATCATCACAATCCACATAACCATACAGATTGTCAAGACTGCGCCTGCCACCCATACAATATTTACCACCGGAAGGAAAGCATGTAAGCCATCCAGACACATATATCCGAATTTGCCAAGTAAATCGTTCTGTCCGGCTGGCAAAACATAGTATTGCAGCGCATTGCTTTGTTCATCGATTGTTTGATTAAACCGATTGTTAAGGTCTGTGATTTTCCGCTTACTATCTGTAGCTGAGATACGTCCTTTCGCTACGTCGTGCGCTGCCTGTTGCATCTGCTCAATAACTTTCATCTGCCGGAAAGAGGCGTTCGCGTATACATGGAAATATATCAGTTCGTTTGCTTTCAAGGATCTTGGCTTAACATAGTACCAGCGGGCATCCACAACATACAGCGCCTTTGCTGCAGAGTCAAAACCCGCCAGCCACTCAGAATCTGACGCCTGATCCGGATTGTTGCTAAATTCCCCCCAACGCTCCACAAAGGCATTGTTCGCCTTTGCCGAACCAGATTGTATATCCTTAACAGATCCTGTCATATTTAAAATCAACAGCGCGACCATACAGATCACCAGTGCAACATTACGGCCCAGAGAAACCCTCTTCTCACGCGCGCGCTCTTGTATCGCTTTTTTGAGTTCTTCTTCGTTCTCTTTATTGCAGTCAAGGCAAACGGTACCGTTCGTAAAGCGCCCACAGATTCCACAATATAGCTTCCTATCCAGAGACTCTATGACATGCACGGCAGAGCGGTTACCAAGAGGTTTTCCACAGCAGGTGCAGAATCTATCGTCGGGGGAAATCATCTGGCCGCAATATTCACAGGTCGGAAGGGTCAATTTACCCGGCAGGAATAAGAATCGTCTTCTATAATAATAGACAGCCAATAACGTTATTACGATTACCGCTAACAGGCTGACCGCCATGGCGTATATCAACTCGTAGTCATTTACAATATACAGCGTATATTCTTCGACAGGTGTAAATTTAGCATGAAGAGACATATCCGACTTCAGAATAAGAAGATGCTTATACTGCTCACACACGGTATAAAAAAGTACGAATGCTCCTGTCATAAACAGCCCGGATACACGCCATTTAAATAGCATCCATGCGGCGGCTGCCGAAAACAGCAAAAAAAGAACATTAAGCACAACAATCTTCCACCCATAGACATTCACAGATTCCACACGCGGCATGTCCAGATACAATGTCCTTGCGGCAAATACGGGCATCAGCAAATATACCGCAACGTGGATACCATGCTTTGCCTGATCCCTATGTGTATACGCCTTATACGGCTTGCCCACCCTGGTGCGGTTCCAATCCCGGCGGTTTAGAATCCATACGGCAAATATCGGGAAAATAATAAACGAAACCGCCATTGCAATGGTGAAAAAGGTGTATTCTCTCAGAAGTGATGAATAAGCGGTCTCGAGGAAAGCTTCCAGCTCTTCCTCAATGAAAAGAGTTGACAGATCCATAAAATTCCCCCTTCAGGAAGTCCTTATTTTTCACAGACAATAGCCAGCTGCTTTTCCATATTCAAAATCTCTACATCCTGCTCCTCTCCGCCATATTCTCCGTCAAGCGTCCAGGCAATTTTTTCTTCCGCATGAGCCACAACCTTCGACGATTTGAAAAAAGTAATATATGCGGCGTTCTCCAGCTTTTCTTTCAACAATGCAGTAATAATTCCGTGCATCTCTGCTAAATTTGATGGCTTTTGTATCAGCAAAACCTCGAATTCCCCATCATCCAATGCTATGTTTTCCCTTGGCAGTAAATTCTTAAATCCACCCACAGATAATGTATTTGTCACAAGGCCTAACATATAATCCCCCTCAAACACCGTATCACCACCCATAACTTTCATATGATAGCTTCGGATTTCTGAGAGCTGCTTAATTCCTTCTAAAATATACGCCATATGACCAAGTAGATTTTTGGATTTCTGAGGCGTACTATAAGACGTCTTCGTGAAAATACCAAACGCCGCAACATACAAAAAATATTTGCCGTTAAAATTACCTATGTCAATTCTTCTCGGTGTTCCATTCAGAGTATTGCGAAGCGCCGCATCCATGTTACCCGGTATCCCTATGCTGTACGCATAGTCATTCGTGGACCCAGATGGAACATAGGCAATCGTAACATCAAGATTCTTTTTCTGAAAAAAGGAGACTATCAGATTAAGTGTCCCGTCGCCGCCGCTACATACTACCAAATCAAAACTATTTAAGTTCAATCCCTGATCGTCCGCGTATTCCGCCATCTTGCGGGCAGGGCATAGTGTCACCAGGCAGTTGTTTTGATCATAAAAGTCTACTATCTCAAATAAATTCTTCTTAACTCTTGCGGTTCCTGCAACCGGGTTAAATACAAAAAGGACTTTCTTCATTAGGTTTTCCTCAAATATTTCTTTTCATGGCTGCTTTATCCCATATTTTTATTATCCATTCACCTCTAAAGAAAAATCTTATCTCCCTGCTCATAGGAAAAGCATCCCTAAAGCGAGCCTCCATTTAAATTCTTTCTAAATATCATTACACATATAATAAACATCGAAATAGCAACAGACAGTTTTATAATCTATTTTCTCTTTGTATTGCATCGTAAATTCTAAATACTCCATGTCCTATATAATACCTGTTCATCAAAAAGAAGGCATCCGATCCCGATGATGAAATATGATACCGCTAATTTTATCGGCAGCACTAAATAAATTTTTAAAACAATCAGTTGATTCTATATAAAAGTACTTTTTCAAGTTTAAAAGCCAAACACCTCATATCCTCTCCACCGTCCCATTCATTCGGCGATATTGCATCTGGTAATTCAATTTGAAACCTACAAAGTCCATCTCGAACTATAATGTACCCATAGATGT
>DLAF01000011.1:133897-153364 GCA_002492725.1 Lachnospiraceae bacterium UBA7054 | reverse complement strand
AGAGTTCAAGTCTCTTTTCCTGCACGCAGAGGAAGACATCGCTTCGGCGGTGTCTTTCGCATTTCTTCAACTATCACAAGAAAAGGCAAATTATCACATCTTGGTCTATATCCAGACAGACATTCTCTCCCTATAATGAAAGATAAGAAGGAAGCAAGACGGTTATAAACGTCTCAGATGGGGAGGGGTAACATGAAATACGGACATTTTGACAATGCAAACAGGGAGTATGTGATCGACAGGGTGGATTTGCCCTGTTCCTGGACGAATTATCTCGGCGTGGAGGATATGGCGGCGGTAGTAAACCATACGGCGGGCGGGTATCTTTTTTACAAGACGCCCGAGTATCACAGGGTCAGCCGCTTTCGGGGAAACGCGGTGCCCATGGACAGGCGGGCTTCTATGTGTATCTGCGGGACAACGACAATGCGGACTACTGGTCCATTTCCTGGCAGCCGGTGGGCAAGCCGCTTGATTTGGCGAAGTACACCTGTCGCCACGGCATGTCTTACACGGTCTATGAGTGCGAGTATGAGGGGATCAAAGCATCCCAGACAATGGTGATACCCAGGGGCGAGGCGGTACAGCTGTGGGATGTAAAAGTGAAGAACACAGGGGACAAGGCGAGAAACTTAAGTCTGTTTTCCTATCTGGAGTTTTCCTTCCATCACATTATGATCGACAACCAGAATTACCAGATGAGCCTGTACTGTGCGGGGGCGTCTTACGAGGATGGGATCATTGAGGAAGATTTGTTCTATGAGGAGGAGGGGTATCAATACTTTGCGGCGGACTTTACTCCGGACGGTTTCGACTGTATGCGGGACAAATTCATCGGCACCTACAACACTGAGACGAATCCGGCGGCGGTGGCTGGGGGCAAGTGCTTTTCTTCCTACGAAAAGGGAGGCAACCACTGCGGCAGCTTACAAAAGAATCTGATCCTGCAGCCGGGAGAGGAGGCACGTTTTGTCTTTATGCTCGGGGAGGGCAGAAGGGATGAGGGCCGTCGCGTCCGCGCGAAATATGCGGATCACAGGGCTGTCGATGCGGTCTATGAAGACCTGAGAAGCTATTGGGAGAACAAGTGCTCCAAATTACAGATACAGACGCCGAACGAGGGGATGAATACCCTGATCAATACATGGACACTGTACCAGTCGGAGATCAACGTGATGTTCTCGCGTTTCGCCTCCTTTATCGAGGTGGGCGGCAGAGTGGGGCTGGGATATCGGGACACGGCGCAGGATGCCATGACGATCCCCCACTCCAATCCGGACAAGTGCAGGGAGCGGATTGAACAGCTCCTGCGCGGTCTGACGAGCGCGGGTTATGGCCTGCATCTGTTCCAGCCGGAGTGGTTTATGGAAGATATGGGCACGAAGCCTTTTCAGTCCCCAACGGTGATTCCGGAGCCGGATAAAAACAGCATCATACACGGACTGAAGGACGCTTGCGCAGACGACGCTCTTTGGCTCGTGGCTGCGGTGACGGAATACATCAAGGAGACAGGAGACAGGGAGTTTGCTTCCTTACAGTTACCTTATGCGGACATGTTTCTGGAGGGAAAGAAGGAGACGGAGTCGGTCTATGAGCATCTGAAGCGGATTCTGGACTTCTCCACAGAGCAGGTGGGGCAGACAGGCATCTGCAAGGGGCTTCGCGCAGACTGGAACGACTGCCTGAATCTGGGCGGCGGCGAGAGCGCCATGGTCAGCTTCCTGCATTACTGGGCGCTGACACAGTTCATCGGGCTGGCGACATACCTTGGAAAGCAGCAGGATGTGGAAACATATACACAGGTTGCGGAGCGTGTGAAAGAGGTGTGCAATACACAGCTCTGGGACGGCGAGTGGTTTATCAGAGGCATCACTGCGAACGGGAAAAAGATCGGCACGCAGGCGGATGCGGAAGGCAGGGTGCATCTGGAATCCAATGCATGGGCAATTCTTTCCGGGGCGACGGACGAGGAAAAGGCGGATGCGGCGCTTACTGCGATAGACAAGTATCTCTACACGCCCTATGGGCTTTTACTCAATACCCCTTCCTATACGGTGCCGGACGATGACATCGGTTTTGTCACCAGAGTGTATCCGGGGGTAAAGGAAAATGGTGCAATTTTCTCACACCCGAATCCTTGGGCATGGGCGGCGGCATGTTTGAGAGGCAGGGGCGATCTGGCTATGAAATTTTACGACGCGCTTTGTCCTTATTACCAGAATGACAGCATTGAGGTAAGAGAGTCCGAGCCGTATTCTTACTGCCAGTTTATCATGGGCAAGGATCACAGCGCATACGGCAGGGCAAGGCATCCCTTTATGACAGGCTCCGGCGGCTGGTCGTACTTCTCGGCTACACGGTATATGCTGGGCATCCGGCCGGATTATGACAGTCTGACCATTGATCCCTGTGTACCGGCGGACTGGAAGGAGTTTAAGGCAGTCCGCGTGTGGAGAGACGCCGTGTATGAAATCCGGGTGAGCAATCCTGACGGGGTGATGAAGGGCGTGAAGGAAATCAAAGTGGACGGCGTGAAGACAGAAAAAATTGTTCCCATGGAAGCGGGCAGCAGCCATGTGGTGGATGTAATTATGGGAAGCGTGAAAAGTACTTCTAAAGCTTAGCGGCATAGGCCGCATCGCAAAGTCAGCATAGCTGACTTAGAAGTACTAAGTTTCACGCCAGAAAAGGAGGGTATACCATGATTAAGTTTGGAACAGGCGGCTGGAGAGCCGTGATTGGAGACGAGTTTACGAAAGAAAACATCCAGATTTTATCCAGAGCCATCTGCGATAAGATGAAGGAGGAAAAGGTGGCGAATGAGGGAATTGTGCTGGGGTATGACAGACGCTTTCTTTCCAAGGAAGCTATGCAGTGGGCGGCGCAGGTTTTTGCCGCAGAAGGGATCAAGGCAAGTCTCATCAACAAGTCGGCGCCTACGCCGCTAGTGATGTTCTATGTGATGAAGCATGAATACCATTATGGTATGATGGTTACCGCAAGCCACAACCCCGCGGTTTACAATGGCATCAAGGTATTCACCTGTGGCGGGCGGGACGCGGACGAGGTGCAGACGGCGGATATCGAGCGTTACATCAATGAGGTGACGGATATTCCCGTGGATGAAATGAATTACGTGGAAGGGCTGGAGAAGGGGCTGATCGAGGAAATTTATCCCCTCAACGAATATCTGGACAGCATCATCGACACGGTGGATATGGAAAAGATCAAGAAGAGGGGGCTTCGTGTGGCGCTTGACCCCATGTACGGTGTCAGCGAGACGTCCTTAAAAACGATTCTGATGACGGCAAGGTGTGAGGTGGAGACCATTCATGAGCGGCATGATACGTTGTTTGGGGGAAAACTTCCTGCGCCCACGGCACAGACGCTTCGCGCTCTGCAAAACTATGTGATCGACAGACGCTGCGATTTGGGACTTGCCACCGACGGCGACGCGGACCGGATCGGCGTGATTGACGACAAGGGTAATTTCCTGCATCCGAATGACATTTTGGTGCTGCTGTACTATTATCTCGTGAAGTATAAGGGCTGGCACGGCCCGGCGGTCAGAAATATCTGTACGACCCATCTGCTCGACCGTGTGGCAGAGAGCTTTGGGGAGCAGTGCTATGAGGTGCCCGTGGGATTTAAGCACATCTCCGCAAAGATGTTTGAGAAGGATGCCATCATCGGCGGCGAGTCCTCCGGCGGTATGGCGGTGAGAGGACATATCAAGGGCAAGGACGGCATCTATGCCTCTGCGCTTTTGGTGGAAATGATCGCCGTGACGGGTATGAAACTGTCCGAGATTATGGATACGATCCGAAGAGAGTTTGGCGGCATGGCATTAGAGGAGAGAGACTACCGCTTCAGTCTTCAGAAAAAGGAGGAAATCCAAAAGCAGCTGTTGGTGGAGAAAAAGCTGCCTCAAATCCCCTACGAGGTGGAAAAGGTTTCCTATCTGGACGGACTAAAGATTTACGTAAAAGACGGCGGCTGGATCTCCGTCAGGTTCTCCGGCACGGAGCCGCTGTTACGCATCTTTTGTGAGATGAAAGAAAAACAGGATGCGGCGGCGTTTTGTAAGGTGTTTGAGGAATATCTGGGTTTATGATAAGATAGAAAAAAACGGAGGGTATCATAAACAGTATGATAAATAGGGCTGTGGAAAAACACAGACGGAAAAAATCACTCAGATGGAGCTTGGTAAGGCGGCTCGTGTTTGGGTGGTTTTTGCCGTTATTTATTATGATTCTCGTAGTCATAGTTCTGATGACAAAAAATGCGCTTAGCCAGGTAGAGCAGACCATTCAGTCTTCGGTGGACAAGACGGTGGAGATCATGCAGATCCAGTTGAAAGACTGTGAGACGGCGTCAAAGAATGCTTCCTATATGGCGATGATCTCGAAATACTACAGGCAGTATTTCGGGGAGGAGGATCGCACGGAGTTTCGTAACAGCGTGGAAAAATTTCTGCGGCAGCAGTATGCTTATGATGACAATTGCCAAACGGCGGAGCTGGTGGTGTTAAATGAGCCGGGGAGCTGTTACTATGCCCTGAATGAGAGCAACGGCGGCACGTATCAGGATATCCGCTTCTTTCGCGAGAAAGCGCAGGAGAAAATATTGCAAGTTGCGGAGACGCTTGATACGGGAACAACACTGGTAGGGATCGAGGGCAGGATCTATATGGTCAGGAATCTTGTCACCTCCAAATTTGTTCCTTATGCAGTATTGGCTCTGGAGTTGGACCGGGATTCGCTTATGAAAAGTTACAGGGGGATCTGGGGCTACGCGGATGCCGCTTTGTACTGGAATGGGGAGCTGCTCGTACCCGGAAGATGGGAAGAGAAGAATGCCGAAGCACACGATTATGACTATATTATGAGGGCGCTGGGAGAGCGCAATGAGGTGTACGAGTTCAGACGTGGCGGGTATTCCCACGCTTATCGAAAAATGGATATTTATGGCGGGACGATGGTGCTTTTGGTGTCTCTCGACAATCATGTGACGTATGCGGAAATGGAGGCAATGCAGTACCTTTTTGTCATCCTGTTGATTTTTATGATACCGTTGATCATTCAGATGATGCGTTTCTTCCATAACAAAGTAACGGTGCCGTTACGGGAGCTGATGGCGGCGGCCAATGCAGTCAAAGAGGGCAACCTTGGCATACAGATCGTGAATGAGGAGGACAACGAGGAATTTTATCAGATGAAGGATTCCTTTAATCATATGTCCGGGCAGCTCAAGAGTCAGTTTGACAGGATCTATCTGGAAGAGGTTGCATTGCGGGATGCGAAGATCATGGCACTGCAGTCGCAGATCAACCCGCATTTTTTGAATAATACGCTGGAGGCGACCATGAACCGCAAGGAGGCGCAGTTTCATACCATTGAAGAGGAAATGGTCTATGCTGACGCCTATTTGTATATCATTTCTCAGCGGTTCGGATCGAAGTTCAGTTGTACAAAGCAGATTGACGAGCGTCTTCTGCGGGTACAGGTGCCCAGATTGATTATTCAGCCCATTGTTGAGAACGCAGTGGAGCATGGCATGGATATCACCAAACAGGGCAGACTGGAACTCAGACTGTTTGAGCGAAAGGACGGGTATCTTTGTATCGAGGTAGAGGACAATGGGCATCTGACAAAGGAGGATCGGGAGCGAATCGACAGGATCTTGTCGCAGGATATCGAGTTGGCAAAAGAGACACGTGTCAGCCTGGGAATTCGTAATGTTGACCAGAGACTTAAGATGATATACGGGCCGGATTGTGGATTGTTTATAAAGGGGAGTGAGACACAAAATACGGTCAGTACAATTTTGCTTAAAGCAGATGCGTCAAGCGAACAATAAAAGGCAAAAAAGAACAATCCCAACAATTTTAGGACTCTCCCTTACGGCGTATGATAAGTACAGAACAAAAAACAACAGAGGAAACCATCTGTAAACGAAAGGGAGGATAAGGGTATGATGAAAAAAAGAATGATGGCAGCAATGCTTGCCGGTGCCATGGTATTATCCATGACGGCATGCGGCAACAGTGGCAGTACAGGTAATGGAGGGAATACGGGAGCGGCGGCTCCGGCAGCAGAAACAAAGGCGGATGCAGGAACGGATGAACAGGGAAGCGCGCCTGTCGCGGAAGAACCGACTGGACCTGTTGAGCTGGTGGTGACCACAACGTTTGCGGGGGAAGACACCAACGCACAAAACTACAAGGACGCGGTCAAGGCATGGGAGGCCAAGACAGGCAATTCAATTGTGGATACCTCCGCGAGCGCGGACGAAACCTTTAAGGCGAGAGTAGCAACCGACTTTGAGACCGGTTCCGAACCGGATGTGCTGTTCTTTTTCAACGGTGCGGACTCCAACAGCTTTATCGAGGCAGGCAAGGTGGTTCCCATTGATGAGATCCGCGAGGCGTATCCGGAGTATGCTTCCAACATGAACGATGATCTGATTCCCGCGTCTTTGGTGGATGGCAAGAGATACGCAGTGCCGGCAAACGGAATCTGGGAGGCGATGTTTGTAAACACTGAGGTTCTTGAGGCGGCAGGCGTGGCAATGCCCGGTGCAGACTATACCATGGATCAGTTCAAGGCGGACTGCGAAAAGATTAAGGCAGCGGGCTATGCGCCCATCGCGGCAGCGCTCGGCAATATCCCTCATTACTGGTGGGAGTTTGCAATCTTCAACAACCAGTCTCCGGCAACCCATCTGGAAATTCCGGAAAATGCGGGCGATGAGATTGGTCAGACATGGGTAGCGGGCATGAACGATATCAAAGAGCTGTATGAGTTGGGATATTTCCCGGAGAATACGCTTTCTGCGACAGACGACGAGACCTTTGCGATGTTCACGGAAGGTAAGGCGGCATTCCTGCTTGACGGTTCCTGGAAAGTGGGCGGTATCGTGGGCGCGTGCCAGTCCGACCCGAACGATCCGGCAACGCTGGATATGGAAAAGCTGGATAAGTTTGATGTGACCTACGTGCCCGGCAAGGGCGACAGAAAGGCAACCGACCTGATAGGAGGTCTCACTTCCGGCTACTTTATCACGAGAAAAGCATGGGACGATCCCGCAAGGAGAGCGGCGGCAGTGAACTTTGTAGAATATATGACTTCTGATGAGCTGGTGCCCAAGTTTGCGCAGCACGGTGCATCCGCCCTGAAAAATGCGCCGGAAGTGGATCCTTCCCAGTTTAACATTCTGCAGATCAAGGCGATGGATATGATGGCTGGCGCTACGTCCCTGACGGGTGTTGTGCAGGATATCTTCGCAGGCGACTGCCGCGTATCCACCTTCGACGGTATGCCTGAGATTGTGACCGGCAGAGTGGCGGCTGAAGACGCGGTAGCGGAAGGTCTGGAGATTTATCACAATCAGTAAATCACACAGGGGAGTATTTGCGGGGGCAGGGGATTACCCTGCCCCTGACTGTAACAGTCCAAATTGCAGATAAGGTTTGGGGAAAGTGTGGAGGTAGCTTATGGGAGCTAATATCTATCGCAATAAAAAGCCGGCGTTTGTGTTCCTGCTTCCGGCATTCCTGTTTATGGCAGTGCTGCTTTATTATCCGTTTTTTAAAAACATTTTGAACAGTTTTATGCATCTGAAACAGCTTGGTGCGTCGGCGACGGAATTTAATACGCCGTGGTATTCTAACTATCAGGAGATGCTGCACGATCCCAATGTGTGGACCTCCGTGAAAAATACGATTATCATGATGCTCGTCACGCTGGTAGGACAGGTGAGGATCGCCATCGTGCTGGCGCTGATGGTGGACAATATCAGCAGGGGAAAGCAGTTTTTCAGAACGGTGTTTTTCTTTCCCATCGTGATTTCCGCGACGGCCTTAGGTCTGATGTTCAATCTGATCTTTCTCTACGACAAGGGTATGGTCAACCAGCTTTTGGAAGTGCTGGGGAAGCAGAAACTGACGGACTGGAAGGCAGAGGGAATAGCCCTCGTAACGATGATGGCGCCGGTTATGTGGCAGTATGTGGGATTTTACTTTGTCATTCTGGTGACGGGACTTAACAATATTTCGGATGAGTTGTATGAGGCGGCAAGGATTGACGGCGCGACAGCTTTGCAGCGTGTGCGCTACATATCCATTCCCCTGCTCCACAATGTGATCTGTACCTGCAGCATTCTGGCAGTTACGGGAGCGCTCAAGGTATTTGATCTTCCCTGGGTGATGTTTCCGAAGGGAATGCCGTTAAAATCCACATTCCTGACAGGTACGTACATGTACTATCAGACGATGGAGACCAAGAACGTGGATTACGGTGCGGCGCTGGCGGTGCTGATCGTGGTGCTGGGCGTGGTGCTCGCTAAGGGTGTCAATGCGATTTTCAAAGAGAAAGATTATTAGGAGGAGGGATGAACTATGACAAAGAAAAAAAGGATGTCGCCCGGGTTGATCGTAGTGTACGTGGTTTTGATCTTTTGGGCGTTGACCACGATCTATCCGATACTCTGGGTCATACAGAATTCCTTCAAGGCCAAGGATAAGATTCTGGCAAACTCCTTTGCGCTTCCTGTCGGAGATTTGTTTACGACGGCGAATTTTAGAAAGGCGTTTGAGACGACGGATATTTTAGGGGCATACAAGAGCAGCCTGTTTATCTCCACCATGGTGGCGTTGTTGGTGGTGCTGCTGGCCGGTATGGGTGCTTACGCTCTTGCCAGATATCAGTTTCCAGGCTCCAACCTGATCAATTCCCTGGTGGTCGGGGCCATGATGTTCCCGGCATTTGCAACCGTTATCTCGGTATTCCAGATGGAGTTTAGGTGGGGGATTGCCAATACGGGAAGCTGGTTCTTAAACATGCTGTCGGTAATTTTGCCGCAGGTGGCCGGCAATATGGCATTCGCCATGGTGGTGTTGACGGGCTATATCAAGGGGCTGCCCATTGAGCTGGAGGAGGCGGCTTATATGGAAGGGTGCAGCGCCTTTCAGATTTACTTTAAGGTGATCATGCCGCTGACGAAGCCTTCGTTTGCGACGGTGGCAATCTTTTCCTTCCTGTGGAGCTACAATGACCTGTTCACCCAGTCTTTTTTCTTAAGGAGACCGGATATGTACAGCATTACCATGATGTTAAATAACATCAGCGCCAAGGAGGGAACCGACTATGGTATGATGGCTGCGGTGGTTGCGCTTATTATCGTTCCCGTCATTATCGTGTACTGCTGTCTGCAAAAGCAGATCATTAAGGGGATGATTGCGGGAGCGGTCAAAGGCTAATGCGAAAAGAATGGATAGACATTTGTATAGGGGTTCGATATCATTAAGGTAGTCATATTCTGTGGGGGATAAAAATGTACAAAGTGGCAATTATCGATGATGAACCATTGATCGTAGAGGGATTGTCCAAGACAATGGCGTGGGAAAAATGGAACTGTCTGGTGGCGGGCACTGCCGGTGATGGGAAAGAGGGAATGACACTGATCCGCGAAAAGCGGCCGGATATTGTGATCACGGATATTAACATGCCAAAGATGGACGGTCTGAAAATGATCGCGGGATTGAAATCAGAGTTTCCCGACATGCAGCTCATCATTCTGACGGGATATCGGGAGTTTGAGTACGCGAGACAGGCGATTGAGCTGGGCGTGTCCAGATTCTTGTTAAAACCATCTAAAATGAGTGAGCTGGAGGAGGCAATCGAAACCGTGACCGGACGTCTTAATCAGATGCGGATGCCGGTGATGGACTTTGCGGCGGAGGATACGCAGAACGGAGAGAATCCAAAGATGCAGGCGGAAACGGAGGAGAACAGCGAAGCCAACAGCTTCATTGTCAATAACGCGTTAGAGTATATCCGAAGCAATTCGCAGGAGAAGCTGCGGCTTTCCGATGTGGCGGAGATGGTGGGTTTTCAGGATCTGGCGCATTTCTCACATGTTTTTAAAAAGATGGAAGGCATGTCTGCAGGGGAGTATCGGAATACACATGCAAGATAGAATCGGGGATAGAATGGAGGTAACAGTATGAGAGTATATTGTGCAGCAGATTATTATCATGCAAGCCGTGTGGCGGCAAATATCATATCGGCGCAGGTGATTATGAAACCCGATTGTGTGCTGGGGCTGGCGACGGGTTCCACGCCGATCGGCACCTATGAGCAGCTCATCCGTTGGTACGAAAAGGGGGATCTGGATTTCTCACAGGTGCACAGTATCAATCTGGATGAATACAGGGGGCTTTCGCCTGAAAACGAACAGAGCTACCGTTATTTTATGAATACGCATCTGTTTGACAAGATCAATATTGATAAGAAAAACACTTTTGTGCCGGACGGCCTGGAGCCGGATTCGGAAAAGGCGTGCCGGGACTATGAGGAGATCATTCATGCTCACGGCGGTGTCGATCTGCAGATCCTGGGGCTGGGGCATAACGGACACATCGGCTTTAATGAGCCCGGCAGTGCCTTTGAGAAGGAGACACACTGTGTGACGCTCTCGGAGAATACCAGGCAGGCAAACGCCCGCTTCTTTGCCTCCATGGAGGAAGTGCCGACGGAGGCTTATACCATGGGGATCAAGTCCATCATGCAGGCGAAGAAGATCGTGGTGATCGTCAGCGGGGAGAGCAAGAAAGAGATCGTGAAGAAAGCCTTTCACGGACCAATCACACCGGAAGTGCCTGCGTCCGTGCTGCAGCTTCACAACGATGTGATACTGGTGGGAGACGAAGCGGCGCTTGCTTGATGATTTCTGGCAAGCAACGGGAATGAGAGATACGAAGCGTCTTAAATCTGCCAATGAGAGAACTGCGTAAGAAACAGACAGGGCAGGATAGAAAGGGGAGCGGTATGCGTATCATCAGAGGGATGATTTATTCGGACAGGCTGTGTTTTGAGCCGGGTGAGATTGCGATAAAGGGAGAGCGGATTGCGAGTGTGGAGCCGTGTAGAGCCGATGATCTTACGCAGAAGGAGGCGCAGACGCACATTCTGCCGGGATTGGTGGATATTCATTTCCACGGCTGTGCGGGCTATGATTTCTGCGACGGCACGGCGGAGGCAGTGCGCGCCATTGCCTCTTATGAGATAACGCACGGCACAACCACGATCTGCCCGGCGACCATGACGCTTCCGGAGGAGCAACTTCTGGAGATCTGCAGGACAGGAGCGGCTGCTGCGGAGTCGGAAGTGCTGGCGGAAGAGATTCCCTTAAAGGAGGTCCTGCGGGGTATTTATCTGGAAGGCCCTTTTATCTCCGCGGAGAAAAAGGGCGCGCAGAATGCGGTCTATCTGCACAAGCCGGATCTTGCCATGCTGAAAAGGCTTCAGGAGGCGGCGAAGGGCATGATCCGCATGGCAGCGGTCGCGCCGGAAGAAGAGGGCGCCATGGAGCTGATCAGGGAGGGAGTGAGTACGTTTCGCTTTTCCATCGCCCATACCTGTGCGGATTATGAGACGGCAAAGGCGGCGATGGAGGCGGGGGCACATCATGTGACGCATCTGTACAATGCGATGCCGCCTTTTACCCACAGGAATCCGGGCGTGATTGGTGCGGCGGCGGAGAATGAGGAGACAAGGGTGGAGTTGATCTGCGACGGCATCCATATCCATCCCTGTGTGGTCAAGAGTACGTTCAAGCTTTTTGGGGCAGAGCGGATGGTTTTGATCAGCGACAGTATGATGGCGACGGGCATGGAGGATGGAGAGTACGCGCTGGGCGGCCAGCCCGTGACTGTCAGGGGCAATCTGGCGTTATTAAAAGACGGCACCATTGCAGGCAGTGCCACCAACCTGTATGACTGTATGAAAACGGCGATACGGATGGGGGTTCCCAAGGAGGCAGCGATCCGTGCGGCGACTGTAAACCCGGCGCAGGCTGTCGGGCTTGCGTCTGAGTGCGGGGCCCTTCTTCCGGGCCGTCGGGCGGATATCCTGCTTGCGGATGGCGCGTTTTCCCTGCTTGAGGTGATTAAATCGGGACGTGTGGTGAAGGACGCGTAGAGGGAGAAATGTCATTTTACTTTTCTGCTCCGGTGTGATAAAATAAAGCGGTTCAGAAAAGGGGGCGAAACAGCATGGCACAAGTCAGTGAACGGGAACAGTTGATATTTGACATTGCGCAGATGGAGTGGGAGTTATTCCAACGGGTGTACAATACGGGCGGCAGAGCTTCCTGTCAGGATGATCCGGACACTTTCTTTAAAATGCGCATGAGCCAGTGGATGGTCTACTCGGACGAGGTGCTTTTGAGCTATCGGCAGGATTGTCAGGAGGCTGTGGCGGAGGGCAGGAATCCCATCTTCGAAAAGTACGGTTTCATGATGGAGAGCACTTACCCGGAGGAGTATGAGGAGATCAAAGAGCATCTTCCCGATGTGTCAGAAAAGGAAGAGATTGTAGAACAGATCATAGCGGTCAATTTGGAATGGGATGCCCAAATGGCCGATGAGTACCCGAATCTGCGCAGCCGCGGCAGGGTAGCCACCACGGCACAGGACGGCATTATGGCGGGTTCTTCCATGGAAAGCTATCTGCGCGGTGAGCTTTACACGTATTCCATGAGAACGCTTGCGCTGATCTGGAAGGAGACGAAAGAAGCAAAAGAAAAGGGCGAGAGCCTGTTAAAACAGACCATCGCCAATGAGACCGCGTTTTACGGTTACCGCTCCTTGGAGGATGCGGAAAAAAGGTATACTCAGAAGTGAAGGCGTCTGCGCACCTCGTTGCGCAGGCGTTTTTTAACGAGGATCGTGATGAGAGCCACATCGATGATGACGCAGACGGTCAGCACCACGGCGGACCAGGTAAGCCGCATCATGTGGTCTGCGAGCATATGGCGGATCAAAAGCTCCAGAGAAACGCAGAAGAGCGGTATCTCTACAAACAGGCACAATGCCCCCGAGAGCATGGTGAGGGGGATTTTGTGCAGCAGGAAGGTAAAGATTTCCACGCAGAGGAAGACGAGTGCCACGATGGGAAGTCCAAGCTGCCAGAACCAGGCGGTGGAAGGTGTCAGGTAGGCAATCATATACAGATAGACAGCCACTGCAGCGCCGTCTGCGAGCAGGGAGAGCGCAGGGGGCATCTTGCGGTAATAGACCAGGGGAAAGGTAAATACAAACAGGCAGATGCAGATACCAATCACCAGAAGGGACCAGAGGAAGCGGTTAAAAACCAGCAGATTCAAAAGCAGGCAGGTGCCGCCGGTGGCAGTCAATACCACCGTAAGCAGGATGCCAAGGTCTTTTCGCTTTACCTCCTCCACCTGCCCTTTGTTTTCCGGGTAGGGGGAGGGCGGAAACTCTTTGCCAATCTCTTTTAAGTTGATGACGGGGGTGTGGCACAGCGGGCATTCCTGTAGGGAAGCCTCCAGTTCCACGCCGCAGTTTACGCAATAGGACATGGTGATTTCTCCTTAAAATTCAGTATGAGTATAATCATAAAACAGTCGTATGAGAGGTGCCTTCACGATTGCTTTCAATCATCACATGGATGCCGTCCCGTACCAGTTTGCGGAAAAAATAGCGCTCCACGTCGGCTTCCACGATGCTGCTGGCAAAGTTTACGGTCAGGATGTCCTCAAAGCTGATGATGGCGCAGTTGGTGCGGGAGGAGAAGGGCTGCCCCATATAGATGTCAAAACGATCGATGAAGGGCTTCATGTCCTGCGGCACCTGCAGGGCTCCCATGTTGGTAAGGCCCGCGGAGGAGTTTTTATCCTGCACTCTGGTGTAGAAGGTGCGGACCACCAGATCCTTTAAAAAGAGCGGCACAATGCGAATCAGGAAATTATGCTTTGTGGCAGCGTTGGTAGTGATATCACCGCAAAGGAATTTTTTGCTGATATAATAACGCATGTAATTGTGAACCTCGGCGACAATTTCTTCAAAGCTGTAATCGCCGAGTCTGGGATCGATGGAAGGGTACACCATGGTAATGAAGTTGCGCAGCGTCTTCGAGGGGAAGAAGCGGCGCAGATTGACGGGCATGGCAATCCGCACGGGCTTGTATTTGAGATGAAATTCCGTGCTCTGCTTTTGCAAAAGGGCGTAGAGCAGCACCGCGTTCAGGTATTCCGTGATGGTGGCGCCATAGCGTTTGGCGACGGCCATCACTTCCTTTACGGAAAGCACGCCATCCACGATGTTTAGGGTGTAGAAGGGTTCCTTGGTGCCGCGGATACGGTAAGTTTTCCCGGCAGGCCGGGGCGGTTTCACTTTGGCCGTGGCATAGCGCATGTAGGCGTCTTCCAGCTCTTCGGGATCGGGCGTCTCATCGAGTGGCAGCACAAAGCCGGAGGGAATGATCTTATGACCCAGAAGGCCCAGATATGCGGCGGTCAGGGTCTGTAAAAGGCTCATGCCGCCGGTGCCGTCTCCCAGGCAGTGGTGAGCCTCCAGGGAGATGCGCCGCCCATAGTAGTATATTCGAATTAAATAACGATTGTTTGCTTTAAACCGCATGGGCATACAGGGATTTTTGATGTCCTTCTGCACGAAGGGCCCCGGCCGGTTGTTTGGCTCCAGATACCGCCAGAACAGACCCTTGCGGATTGCCACCTTGTAGGTCGGAAAGCGGGGAAGGGTACGGTCCAGCGCCTGCTGCAGCAGGGCGGGGTCGATCTCCTCTTTCAGGGTGACGCTTAAGCGGTAGACGGAGGAAAAATCCCGTCTTTGCAAGGTGGGGTAGACCGTGGCGGATAAATCGAGCTTATACCAGATATCCTTTTTGTTTCGGCCTGCGGGCAGATTTACTTGTCGGTTGGAAGGTTTCCTTGGCATAGAGAATCATCGTTCCTTTTTGTGACAGGCTTTGATCTTGTCTTTGAATAGTATAACACAGATTGGCAAGGTTATGGTAAAATATGAAAAAAAGTACGAATCAGGGGAGGCAGTATGGAAAGAGCGGATAAAAAGAATGCCAATCTGATGAATCTGATCAAGCGGGTGCACGGCGTGGTGGAGAACGTAGACATTGAAAAGCACCGCCAGTCTCAGGATCATTTTGGCGCACTTTTGGGAAACAGCAGGGATGTGATCACGGAGGATGTGGAGATTCCGGCGGGGCGTGATGGCGAGACCATTCACGGCGAGTGGTGTTATGTAAACCGAACGCATATGAAAAAATATGTCATCCTCTATTGCCACGGCGGCGGTTACTCTACCGGCAGCAGTCTCTATGCCAGGACGCTGACCACAAAGCTTGCGGCAAGCACCTCCATGGATGTGCTTGCCTTCGATTACAGGCTGGCTCCGGAACATCCTTATCCGGCGGCCACGCAGGATGCGATGGCTGTCTGGAATTATCTGATGCTTTTGGGGTACGGTGCACGGGACGTGATGATCGCGGGAGATTCCGCAGGCGGGAATCTGGCACTTTCACTGGTGCTGCGGTTAAAGAGCGAGAACAGGCTTTTGCCAAGAGGACTGGTGCTGATGTCGCCGTGGACGGATCTGACAGCCTCCGGAAAGTCCCATGTGACAAAGGCGCACATCGATCCGGTATTGAATGCGGCCTATCTGGAGCAGATGATCGTTAATTATGCCGGCGGACAGAATTTGGAGGATCCTTATATTTCTCCGCTGTTTGGGAAGTACGAGGGCTTTCCGCCTACCTATATCCAGGTGGGGAGCAACGAAATCTTACAGGATGACGCGGTGATGCTTTACAAAAAGCTCCTAAAGGCTAATGTGAGCGTGAAGATGGACATTTTCAAAGGAATGTGGCATGTGTTTCAGATGTCGCCTTTTAAGACCGCGTATGAGGCCATGGATCAGAACGCGGAATTTATCTACGATATCTGCCGGTAGTCAGAAGATAATTGCGAAGCAATCCTCGGCAAAGATATGAGGTTTTTTCTAAAATAAAAGAAGGATTTCGGGAATTTAGGGCGAATAATAGTAATAAAGAGGTAACTTTTTATGAATATACGGGAAAGTTTGGAACAGTGGGAGAAGGAATACTTAAGCCCTTATGCCATGCTCAGCATGGAATCTAAGGGGCGCCTCAAAGAGGAAGAGCAGTGCGATATCCGCCCGGTGTTTCAAAGAGACAGAGATCGCATCATACATAGCAAGTCTTTCCGCCGCTTAAAGGACAAGACGCAGGTGTTTCTGACACCGGAGGGGGATCACTATCGGACCAGGCTTACACACACGCTGGAGGTCAGCCAGACCGCGAGGACGATCGCCAAGGCCTTAAAGCTCAACGAAGACCTGGTGGAGGCCATCGCCCTGGGACATGATCTGGGACATACGCCCTTCGGACATGCCGGCGAGAGGGCGCTGGACAGGGTGTGCCCCTACGGCTTTAAGCACAACGAGCAGAGCGTGCGCACGGTGGATCTGTTGGAGAAGGACGGTCAGGGCATCAATCTGACAATGGAAGTGCGCGATGGTATCTTAAATCACCAGACCTCCGGAATGCCGGCGACGCTGGAAGGCAGGATCGTGCGCCTTGCGGACAAGATCGCCTACATCCATCACGATATGGACGATGCGGTGCGGGCAGGTATTTTGAAGGAGGCGGATGTGCCCAGAGAGATCGGGAGCGTGATCGGATACAGCTGCGGCCAGCGTCTGGACTGCTTCATCCACAACATCGTGACAAACAGCCGCGACAAGGAGGACATCATGATGTCTGCGGAAGTGGAGGAGGCTATGCAGAAGATGCGGGAGTTCATGTTTAAGCATGTGTACCGAAATCCTGTTGCAAAGAGCGAGGAGGGAAAGGCGGAGAATCTCATTATTACCCTTTATGAGCATTATCTGGTGCACACGGAGCAGCTTCCCAACTTCCTGTTTAAGCTTTTGGATGCGGGAGAGCCGCTTGAAAAGATCGTATGTGACTATATCAGTTCCATGACGGACCGCTTTGCCATTGCCCAGTATGAGAGGATTTTTATCCCCAAAACGTGGCATGGATAGAGTGAGAAGTACTTTTAAAGAATTGAGAAAGGGAATAACATGCGTTATCCGGAGGAATTGATCGAGGAGATCAGGACAAAAAATGATATTGTGGAAGTGATCTCCGGCAGCGTGCGGCTGCAGAAGAAGGGGAGCAGTTATTTCGGGCTTTGTCCGTTTCACAACGAGAAATCTCCTTCTTTTTCCGTTTCCCCCGTGAAGCAGATGTATTACTGCTTCGGCTGTGGTGCGGGCGGCAATGTGATCACTTTTCTGATGGAATATGAGAACGCAACCTTTCAGGAGGCGGTAAAGATCCTGGCGGATCGGGCCGGCGTATCTTTGCCGGAGGTGGAATACTCCGAGGAGATGCGTAAGAAGGAAAGCAGGCGGGCGAAACTTTTGGAAGTCAACAAGGAGGCGGCAAAGTATTATTATTATCTGCTGCGCGCTCCCAAAGGCCAGACGGGTCATCGCTATCTGACGGATCGTGAGCTTACGGAAGAGACGATGAAGAAATTCGGTTTAGGGTATGCGGATGGGGCGCGCTCCGATCTGTCGGCTTATTTAAGATCCAAAGGTTACGCCGATGACCTGATTACGGAGTCGGGACTGGCGGCCTTCGATGAAAAGCGGGGCGTGCACGATAAATTCTGGAATCGCGTCATGTTCCCAATCCAGGATGTCAACCACCGTGTGATCGGTTTTGGCGGGCGGGTGATGGGGGACGCCAAGCCAAAGTACCTGAATTCGCCGGAAACGGCAGTTTTTGACAAGAGCCGCAACCTCTACGGTTTGAATTTTGCCAGAACGGCACGGACGGGTAACATCATCCTCTGCGAGGGCTACATGGATGTGATCGCCATGCACCAGGCGGGGTTTGGACAGGCTGTGGCTTCCCTCGGAACAGCTTTTACGGCTGGACAGGCAGGGCTGTTGAAACGCTATGCCGAGGAAATTCTTCTCGCCTACGACAGCGATGGCGCGGGCACAAATGCTGCTCTTCGCGCGATCGGCATCCTCAAGGAAGCGGGACTCCGGGCCAGGGTAATTGACATGCAGCCCTATAAGGATCCCGATGAATTTATAAAGAATCTGGGGGCGGAAGCCTTTCAGGAGCGGATTGACAGGGCAGAGAACGGTTTCTTCTTTGAACTGAAAGTATTGGAACGAAATTATCGGCTGGAAGATCCCGAGTCAAAGACGGCCTTTCACAGGGAAATCGCGAAGAAGCTGTGCGGTTTCGAGGAGGAGGTCGAGCGGGAAAACTACATCGAATCCGTAGCCGAGCGGTATCACATCGGCTATGATAATTTGCGAAAACTGGTAAGCGGCTATGCCGCACGTGCGGGCTTTGTGAAACCCGTGGAAAGGCCGAAGGCGACAACAAAAGAGCAGACCTCGCCCGAGGAACTAAGCAGAAGATCCCAAAGGATCCTGCTCACCTGGCTTGTGGAGGAACCGGAGGTCTTTCCGAAGATAAAGGATTATATCAAGGCAACAGACTTTACGGATGAGCTGATCGGTCAGGTGGCGGACAAGCTGTTTGCGGGCCTTTCCGGGGATGGTTTTCAGGCGGCCTCCATCATCAGCGCCTTTGAGGATGAGGAGGAGCAGCGGGAAGTGGCAAAGATCTTTAACACAAAGCTGCCGCGTATTGAGACAGTGCAGGAAAAGGAGAAGGCGCTTCGGGATGTGCTGCTTTCCGTAAAGCAAAACAGCTTTGACCATTACTCGGCCCTGATGGGATCGGATGTGGAGGCGCTTTCCTATGTGATTTCAGGGAAAAAGGAGTTGGAGGCACTTCGGAAAACGCATATTTCCCTGGGATCGGGGTAAGCTAATCGAAAAAAGGCATTTGGGAAACACACATAGGATAGGGTGGCCGGCATACAGTGGCGAAACATAGGAAGGATGGAGCAATTCATGGAAGAAAATGTACAGGCAAAGTTTGAGGAGCGGTTGAAGGAGCTTCTGGCTATTGCAAAGAAAAAGAAAAACGTGCTGGAATACCAGGAGATCAACGATTTCTTTTCCGATCTTTCACCGGAGGAGGATCAGTTTGATAAGATTCTGGAGACGCTTGAGCAGAATAACGTAGATGTGCTGCGCATCACGGAGGAGGACGACGTGGATGATGAAGAAATCATCCTGACGGAGGAGGACGACGTGGATGTGGAGGACATCGACCTTTCCGTGCCGGACGGCATCAGTATTGAAGATCCCGTCAGAATGTATCTGAAAGAGATCGGCAAGGTGCCCCTGCTTTCCGCAGAGGAGGAGATCGAGCTGGCAAAGAAGATGGAAACGGGGGATCTGGAGGCGAAGCAGCGCCTGGCGGAGGCCAATCTCAGACTGGTGGTCAGCATTGCCAAGCGCTATGTGGGGCGCGGTATGCTCTTTCTCGACCTGATACAGGAGGGAAATCTCGGTCTTATCAAGGCGGTGGAAAAGTTTGATTATCGCAAGGGTTATAAGTTTTCCACCTACGCGACCTGGTGGATCAGACAGGCCATTACCAGAGCCATTGCGGATCAGGCGAGAACCATTCGCATTCCCGTGCATATGGTGGAGACCATCAA
>DLAF01000011.1:72525-133593 GCA_002492725.1 Lachnospiraceae bacterium UBA7054 | reverse complement strand
GCATATGGTGGAGACCATCAACAAACTGATCCGCGTGAGCCGTCAGCTTTTGCAGGAGCTGGGAAGGGAACCTACCCCGGAGGAGATCGCGGAGCAGATGAATATGCCTGTGGAGCGGGTGCGTGAGATTTTAAAGATATCGCAGGAGCCGGTGTCTTTGGAGACGCCCATCGGTGAGGAGGAAGACAGCCACTTAGGCGATTTCATTCAGGATGATAATGTGCCCGTACCCGCAGATGCGGCAGCCTTTACGCTGTTAAAAGAGCAGCTTGTGGAGGTGCTGGGGACCCTGACGGAGAGAGAGCAGAAGGTGCTGCGTTTGCGTTTCGGACTGGATGACGGCCGGGCGAGGACGCTTGAGGAAGTGGGTAAGGAGTTCAACGTGACCCGTGAGCGGATCAGGCAGATTGAGGCCAAAGCATTAAGAAAACTCCGTCATCCCAGCAGAAGCCGCAAACTGAAGGATTATCTTGACTGATGCGTCCTGTTACGTTGTCAAAAAGACTGCGGTCGGTCGTTAGTATGGTGACTGCGGGAAACCGCGTCTGCGATGTGGGCTGTGACCACGGCTTTGTACCGATCTGGCTGGTGCAGCAGACAAAAAGTCCTTGGGTACTGGCTATGGATCTGCGGGAAGGGCCTCTGCGGGCAGCCGGGGAAAATGTGGCGGCTTACGGCCTTGGAAGGCAGATTGAGACAAGACTTTCGGATGGTTTACATAACTATACTATTGGGGAGGCGGATACCCTGATCTGCGCCGGGATGGGCGGCGGCCTGATGCGGCGGATTTTGGAGACTGAGCGGGAAAAGGCGGCTTCCTTTCGTGAGCTGATTTTACAGCCACAGTCCGAGATCGAGCAGTTTAGACGATTCCTGCGGGAGAGCGGATACGCGATCGCCGATGAGGAAATGATTGAGGAGGACGGCAAGTTTTATCAGGTGATACGCGCCGTATCGGATCAGAAGGAAGAGACGGCGGATGACGAGTTATGTAAACTTAAAGATCGTTACGGGCCGGTATTGCTGCAAAAGAAAACACCTGTTTTTTTATCTTTTTTGGAGAGAGAAGCTGCCTTGTATGAGGAGATTTTAAAGAATCTGCGCGCGCAGGGACTTCACGAAGAAAAGAGAAGAGCGCGCTATGAACAGGTGGAGGCTCTCTTGCAGGACAATATGCGGGTAAGGCAGATGTAGATTTTGTGAGAGGCTTCGTAATACACAATCAAAATACGGCATAAATACGTAAGGAGAAGGAGGGGGACGCCTATGGTTACCATCAGGATCGACGGGAAGGAATATTATTATGAGGACGGCATCAAGTATGAGGTCGTTGCGGAGGAGCACCAGAACGACTACGTGGACCAGATTGCGCTTGTGACTGTGAACGGGAAAATCCGCGAGCTGATGAAGCGGGTGGACAGGGACTGCGATCTGACCTTTATTACCTGCAGGGATGCCATCGGCCATAAGACTTATGTGCGGACAGCTATCATGTTGATGATGAAGGCGGTCAAAGATGTGGCCGGCCTGGAGGCGGCGGCTAACGTCAAAGTCGAATTTGCCATCGGTGCGGGTTATTACTGTGCTTTTCGAGGCGGGCTGAAGATGGATGCGGCCATGATCGAGAAGGTGAAGGATCGTATGGGCGAACTCGTGGATATGGATCTTCTGGTGACGAAGAAGGCATATCCTGCGGAGGAGGCCGTGGCATTGTTTGCAGAGAACGGCATGAAGGATAAGGTGTCCCTGTTCCGCTATCGCAGAAGCTCCAATATCAATGTTTACTGTATGGGAGATTACTACGATTATTATTATGGATACATGATGCCAAGCACCGGTTATGTCAGGCATTTTGACCTCTTTGCCTATGAGGAGGGCATGATTTTACTCCTCCCGGAACAGGAAGATCCGGAGACGCTTCCGGAATTTAAGCCTCGCAAAAAACTCTTCCAGACGCTGTTGGCAACCGGAGCGTGGGGAGAGGAGCTGGGAATCGACACGGTGGGCGATTTAAACGATCAGATCTGCAGAGGGAGTATTTCCGACATGATTTTGGTGCAGGAAGCGCTGCAGGAAAGGCGCATCGGGGAGATTGCCAGAGATATCGCCAGGCGCGAGGGGGTGAAGTTTGTTATGATTGCAGGCCCTTCTTCATCGGGAAAGACGACTTTCTCCCACAGGCTTGCCATTCAGCTTAGAACTTATGGGTTAAAACCGCATCCCATCGGATTGGACAATTATTATGTAAACCATGAGAACACGCCCAGGGATGAGGAGGGAAATCCTGATTTTGAGTGCCTGGAAGCGCTTGATGTAGAGCAGTTCAATAAGGATATGACAGCCCTTCTTGCGGGGGAGGAGGTAGCGCTTCCCACCTTTAACTTCAAGACGGGAAAGCGGGAGTACAGCGGAAAGAAGACCCGCCTCGGCGAGGACGATATTCTGGTGATCGAGGGGATACACGGACTCAACGAAAAGATGTCCTACACCCTGCCCGCTGAGAGCAAATATAAGATTTATATCAGCGCGCTCACCACGCTGAATGTGGATGAGCACAACAGGATTCCCACCACGGATAACCGTCTGCTGCGCCGTATCGTGCGGGATGCCAGGACCAGAGGCGCTACCGCAGCGCGTACGATCTCTATGTGGTCGTCTGTCAGGCGCGGAGAGGAAAAGTACATATTCCCGTTCCAGGAGGAAGCGGATGCCATGTTCAACTCGGCTTTGCTCTATGAACTGGCTGTGCTCAAGCAGTATGCCGAGCCGCTTTTATTCGGGATCGAAAAGGGAGCGCCGGAGTATCATGAAGCAAAACGGCTTCTCAAATTCCTGGAATACTTCCTGGGCGTCAGCAGCGAGGAACTGCCGAAAAACTCCCTGTGCAGAGAATTTGTGGGAGGAAGCTGTTTTGAGGTGTAATAGATAATAATCATAAAGTAAGTAGGACAAATGATCGCGGCCGTACCCGGTACGGCTGAGGAAAGTCCGGGCTCCATAGGGCAGGATGCCGGATAACGTCCGGTGGAGGCGACTCCAAGGCCAGTGCAACAGAAATAATACCGCCAAAGTTTCGCGCAGCAATACTTTTCAGAGGACGGAAGTCCTCTAAAGTTTCGCGCAGCGATACTTTATGGTAAGGGTGGAATGGCAGTGTAAGAGACTACCGCCGTCACGGTAACGGGACGGGCTGTGTAAACCCCATCCGGAGCAAGACCAAACAGAGAGCGACAGATTGGCCCGATCTGCTTTCAGGTAGGTTGCTGGAGCGTCCCGGTAACGGGACGTCGAGATAGATGATCATTCACGACATAACCCGGCTTATCGTCTTGCTTACTTTTATCATTTCACAGATTTGTCAAAAAGGGGTACAGAGGACGCCGGGCGGCGGCTTCTGTACCCCTGACAAAAATAGTGCGTCAAGGAGAGAGCAGTGGGGACGTGCGGTAAAAAAATAATAATATCACTTGTTATTATATATTGCTGCACCGTGTCGATTCCGACGGGGCAGGTGCAGGCGAAAGAGCCTTCTCTGCCGCCGCATCTGATCCAGACGGTGAGCAGCCGGGATATCTATGAGGGAATGCTCGCACTGGAAATGCTTACCAGCCCGGTGCTGCAGGAGGCCGATTTGGAGGCCGCTTATGAGAATGTGAAAAATTGTGTGGTGTGCCTGGATATGGGGACGGCTTATGGCAGCGGTGTTATTTTTTGTATGACGGCGGATGCGGTAATCATCGCTACGAACAGGCACGTGCTGGAGTATTGGGACGAGGCTTCGGGAGTGGTTCGTTTTCCGCAGGGATATTTCGTGGATGCCACGGCGCTGGGAAGTGCGGTGGAGAGCGATGTGGGTTTTCTGCGGGTGGATGGCGGTGAGCTGGGCTTCGATGCGCTGACGGCGCTTCGGAGTGTTTGCCCTGCCAAGACGCCTTTTGAAGGCGGAAAGGAGCAGATCGAAGGCTTCTGTGTGGGGGCGGACCGCCGGGAACCGGAACCTGTTTTTTATGAGGCGGTGCTCGAGAAAGAGGAACGCTATATCGAGCTTTTTCAGGGGGATATGCTCTATGGGCACGGCTTTGCCAAAGAAGGGATGAGCGGCGGCGGTATTTTTGACGGCCATGGCAGACTGCTCGGTCTTTTGGCGGGCGGTACCTATCAGAATGAGATCGCCGGTGTCCCGGCGGATCAGGTGGCGGAGGCCTACCTTGAAGTTGTAGGGGAATAAAGATACCCTTTTTGGGATTTCTATGATATACTTGATGGATGGAGGAAGAGGAATATGGCACTATTTCAAATCAGCAACGACAAGATCACCATACAGGTGGACAGTATGGGAGCGGAGCTGAAATCCTTAAAGCGCGTGGCGGATGCAAAAGAATATATGTGGCAGGGCGATCCGGCTTATTGGGGAAGAACGTCGCCCGTATTGTTTCCCATTGTGGGCGCATTAAAAAACGGATGTTATAAAATTGGAGACAAAGAGTATCCCATGGGACAGCATGGCTTTGCGCGGGACAGGGAGTTTCAGTTAAAGAGCCAGGTGGCTTCGGAAATCTGGTTTTCCCTGCACTCTGACGAAAAGACGCTTGCTGTTTATCCTTATCCTTTCCTGTTGGAGATCGGTTATGAGCTGGCGGGAAGTACGGTGATCGTAAAGTGGCGGGTGAGCAATCCGGAAGGAGGAGCCATTTGGTTTTCCATCGGCGGACATCCGGCTTTTTTATGCCCGATCGACCAGGGGACGGATCAGACCCAGTATCGGCTTCGGTTTGATGAGAAGGAGCAGGTCGTCTCCTCCTGTATCGAGGGCGGACTTTTGGGGAAGGATAAAAAAACCTACAGACTGCGGGACGGCGTGCTGCCCATCACGGCGGATCTGTTTGACGACGACGCATTGGTGATTGAGAACAATCAGGCGCACAGCGTCTCGCTTGTGAAACCGGATGGTACGCCTTATCTGACGGTGGAGTTCGATGCGCCGCTTTTCGGGATCTGGTCGCCGCCGAAAAAGAAGGCGCCTTTTATCTGCATCGAGCCGTGGTACGGGCGCTGTGACAGCGTGGATTTTGCGGGAGCGTTTCAGGACAGGGAGTGGGGACAGACCCTTTCCGGGGGAAGTTTTGAGGTACAGTATCAGATTACGATCGCCTGAGTGCAGCCGCAGTCTGAAATGATGAAAGAGAGGAAAGATATGGCGCCTGTGGTACAGTGTATGGGTCTGACGAAGACTTATGGAAGAAAAATAGCGTTAAACCAGATTTACCTGAATCTCGAGCGGGGCAGGATCATCGGCCTTTTAGGACCGAACGGCAGCGGAAAGACTACGCTGATCAAAATCATGAACGGGCTGCTGCGTCCGACGGCGGGGGAAGTTTTGATAAACGGACAGCGTCCCGGCGTCGATACAAAGCTGCGAATCTCCTATCTGCCGGAGCGAACCTATCTGCAGCCGGGCATGAAGGTGGTCGAGCTGGTGCAGTATTTCCAGGACTTTTATCCTGACTTCCGGATGGACAGAGCCTATGATATGCTGGCAAGACTGCAGATTCCGCCGCAGGAGAGGCTGAAAAACCTTTCCAAAGGCACAAAAGAGAAGGTGCAGCTCATTATGGTGATGAGCCGGGATGCGGATCTTTATATTTTGGATGAACCCATTGCGGGGGTAGATCCTGCAGCCAGAGATTATATCCTGCACACGATCGTGAATAATTACAATCACTGCGGATCTATTTTACTCTCTACGCATTTGATCTCTGACGTGGAGAATATTCTGGATGAGGTGGTATTCATTAAATACGGCAGTATCGTCTTGCAGGCCGGTGCGGAACAGATCAGACAAAACGAGCATAAGTCTGTGGATCAGTTCTTCAGGGAGGTGTTCGCATGTTAGGGAAATTGATGAAATATGAGTGGAAGGCCACCTGGAAACTGCTTGTGTCCGCAAATGCGCTGACATGGCTGATGACGATCATCGCCTGGTTTATGGTAAAAATTTTGGATCGGACAGGCTACAGTGACTTCGAGATGATGGATTTTATGGCGGTCATGGTGCTGCTCACTTATGTGCTTAGCATGTTTGCGGTGAGTGTGGGTACGGGGATTTATCTGATCTACCGCTTTTACACCTCCACATATGGGGATCAGGGGTATCTTTTACATACCCTGCCGGTGGATACGCATCACATCATCATTGCCAAGTTACTGGTCAGCGCCGCATGGGAGTTGATCAATATCGTGTCCATCTATTTATCCGTTATTTTTCTGTTTGCGTCGTCGAGTGAGATCTTTGACTCTATGATGCGGGGTATGAAGGATGCAATCAAGTATATGGGAGCGGAGAAGATCACGGCCTTTACGGTGATCATGACGCTTGTGGCTTTTCTCTTTTCCATGTTTGCGAAATTACTTAAAGTGGGGGCATGTATCTCCCTGGGACAGCTTTCCTCCAACCATAAACTGATGCTCTCCTTTGCCTGGTATATTGCAATTTATGTGGTGGAGCAGATCATTCAGGGTATGTATTTTGCGATTCAGATTGCCTTTCATAAAAGGCTTTCTTATATGGATCATGCTTCCTATTTTGATCATCAGTGGGAGACTGTGCTGATTGGGGGAATCATAAGTTGTGTGGTATTCTATCTGCTGACCTGGTATGTGATGAGCAGAAAGCTGAATCTTGATTGATTCAATAACGATTGATATTTTAAATAATGGATGGAGCGAGTAAGAATGCTCCGGAATGGAGGAGAACATGACAAAGATTGATATTGTCTCAGGTTTTTTGGGCGCGGGAAAAACAACGTTGATCAAAAAGCTTTTGAACGAGGCTCTGGCGGGTGAGAAGGTGGTGCTGATCGAGAATGAATTCGGAGAGATCGGCATTGACGGGGGATTTTTACAGGAGGCGGGTATCGAGATCAAGGAGATGAATTCCGGCTGTATCTGCTGTTCTTTGGTTGGAGACTTCGGCGCTTCCTTGAAGGAGGTGCTCGCCACTTATGAGCCGGAGCGGATTTTGATCGAGCCGTCGGGCGTTGGTAAGCTTTCCGACGTGATGAAGGCGGTACAGGAGGCCATGGCGGACAGGGACGTGAAGCTAAACAGCGCGGTGGCTGTTGTGGATGCCTGCAAATGCAAAATGTATCTCAAAAATTTCGGTGAATTTTTTGTCAATCAGATTGAGCACGCGGGAACAGTGGTTTTAAGCCGGACGGATAAGATAAACGAGGAGAAACTTTCGGCCTGCGTGGCAATGATCAGGGAGCACAACGCGAAAGCCACGATCATCACCACGCCTTGGGATGCGCTGGATGGCAGGGATATCCTGGAGACCATTGAAGGCGCGGGGGATCTGGAAGCTGAGTTGATGCGCGAGGTGATGGAGAAGCAGGAGGAGCACCATCACCATGACCACGAGGAACATGATCATGACCACTGCCATCATGATCACGAGGAACATGATCATGACCATTGCCATCATGACCACGAGGAACATGATCATGACCATTGTCATCATGAGCATGAGGAACATGATCACGATCACTGCCATCATGAGCATGAGGGACATGACCACCATCATCATCATGCAGACGAGGTCTTTACAAGCTGGGGGCTTGAGACGCCTGCAGTATACACCAAGGAGGAGATTGCGCAGATTTTGGCGTCACTTGACAAAGAGGAGGAGTATGGCCTGGTGCTGCGCGCAAAGGGCATGGTTGCCGGCGCGGAGGGTGGCTGGATTTATTTTGATTATGTGCCCGAAGAAAGTAATGTCAGGGACGGGAAGCCCGGCGTGACAGGAAAATTCTGTGTCATCGGTTCTCATTTGAAAGAGGAGAACTTGGCGGCACTGTTTGGGAAATAATAAATATCGTACGCTATTAAATAAGGCGGCATGTGAAAGCCGGAAGATGGAAAGGAATGAGGAAACGTGAAACCGGTCTATGTAATCAACGGTTTTCTGGAGAGCGGAAAGACGGAATTTATCACTTATACATTGGCGCAGCCCTACTTTCAGGTGCGGGGCAGAACCCTGCTCATCTTGTGTGAAGAGGGAGAGAATGAATATGATCCCGTGCTCCTGAAGCAGAGCCGCACGGTGCTCGAAGTGATCGAGGACGAGGAGGATTTTGTACCGAATCGGCTGATCGAGCTGGAAAAGAAGTATAAGCCGGAGCGGATCGTCATTGAATATAACGGCATGTGGAATTATAAGGAAATGAAGCTTCCCTGGCATTGGAAGATAGAGCAGCAGATCACGACGATCGACGCTTCCACGTTTCCCATGTACTTTACCAATATGAAGTCCCTGTTGGCAGAGCAAATCAGAAAGTCGGAGCTGATTATCTTTAATCGCTGTGACGGGGTGAAGGACTTGAGCAGCTACAAGCGGAATGTCAAGGCAATCAATCCCGGAGCGGAGATTGTCTTCGAAGATTCCAATGGGGAAGTCAATGAGATCATGGAGGAGGAACTTCCTTACAATCTGAAGGCGGATGTGATTGAACTGGATAACACCAGTTATGGAATTTGGTATCTGGACGCCATGGATCACATTGAACGCTATCAGGATAAGACGCTTTCTTTTCTGGCGATGGTCTTAAAACCGAAAGAGTTTCCCAAAGGATATTTCGTGCCGGGTCGCATGGCTATGACCTGCTGTGCGGAGGATATGGCTTTTCTGGGATATGCCTGCGCCTTTGAGGGGGCGGATACATTGGAAGATCAGCAGTGGGTGAAGGTAACGGCCAGAGTGGAAAAGCGCTATTTTGAAGGTTATCAGGGCGAAGGTCCGGTACTGCGGGCACTGAAAGTAGAGCAGGCGAAGGCGCCGAAGGAGGAAGTGATCAGCTTTGTGTAAGGTGGTCAGAAGTTACTTGCGAGGTTTGGGTTCATGTTCAACTATAATGGTTTTCAGTGGTTGTTTATCTTTTATTTTTATTGTTTTGGCGGCTGGTGCTTTGAGTCTGCCGTTGTCTCCCTAAAAGCCCGGAAATGGGTAAACAGGGGGTTTATGCGGGGACCTTTTCTCCCGCTTTACGGCAGCGGTGCGACCATGATGCTGGTGGTGTCGAGGCCGTTTCAGGATAATGTGCTGCTTACGTATATTGCCGGTGTGATCGGCGCTACGGCTCTTGAATATGTGACGGGCATCGTCATGGAAGCGCTTTTTCAGGTCAGATACTGGGATTACACGGGTAAATTTATGAATTTTCAGGGCCGTATCTGCCTGCGATCCTCGATAGCCTGGGGATTTCTGACCATTCTGATGACCAGAGTGATCCACCGCCCGATTGAGCAGTTTGTGTTTTCGATGCCGAGCCGGCTGTTAAACTGGGTGACGGTGCTGCTAACGGTCTACATTGTGGCGGACTTTACACTTTCCTTTAAGGCAGCGCTCGATCTGCGTGACATTATGATCCGTATGATGCGGCTGCGGGAGGAATTGGAGCGGATGCAGAAGCGGCTGGATGTGTTTATCGCTTTCAACAATGACGAGAGAGAGCAGAGGCGTTTGGACCGCGGTGAGCGCAGAGAGGTCTGGCTCAATGATCTGACTTCCAGTCTGGAGCAGGGATTTGCCACATTGAAGGAATTGCTTTTGAGCAAACCAACGGCTTATGGGGAGAGTGTCAGGGAAGAAATCGCGGAGCTGCGCGGTAGATTCAACCTTTATCGGGAACGGGAGCGGGGCGAGAAGAAGCTTTTGGATTTCTATAAGCGGGATATGATCCGCAACAATCCTTCGATGAGGTCAGAAACCTATGAGAGCGCTTTTGAGGAACTGAAAAAGCTCGTAAACAGCGAGGAAGATGCAACGCATAAGTAATAACGGGACGCTTTTCACACAGAAAAAGCGTCCCGTTTAATAATCTTTCAGGGAAATATAGCCGGACCGGCTCTTTTGCCTGCCGCTTTTTAGGGAATCGAGCAGCTGATCCTCCATAAGCTCAAAGTTTCTGGCTTTTCTTCGCAGGAGCGCCAGAAATTTATTGTAGATCCAGAAAGAGTAGACCAGCACATTGTTTACCTTACCGAGCTTTGCTTTGGTGGTGTGGGCATAGTGTCTGCCGCCGATCATGGTCTTTTTGCCGGAACGGATATAGTTGATCAGATCCGTCTCGCAGGAGATATCTTCCTGCAGAACCGTGTAGCCGAGGCCTGCGCAGTCTTCCTTGTGGGAATCGCTCCCGCCGAAACAGGGGAGGTTAAATTTTTTTGCCAGCGCCATCGCGCGCATATTGGAATCCGCATCTTCGCAGGCATTGTATCCTTCCACAAAATCAAATCTGCGGTAGACGTGCTCGGAAAGTTTTCCGCGCAGCGTGTTGCAGATGCTTAAGAAACGCTCGCCGCAGGGGTGGGCGGGACCGAGGATGCCGCCGTAAAAATGAACGATCTCAATGAGAAGCAGCAGGGGAAGTCCACGAATCTCCAGGATCGGGAGATTGACACCAGTGGGCATGATCACGAGGATGTGACCAGCGTTTAGGGTGTCGTATTCAATTCCCTTTAAGACGACAAAGTCCTCCGGCTTATTTTTCAATTTTTTATAATAGCGGTAAGCTTTGTAGGAATTGTGATCCGTGATCAGCATTCCCTGGTAGCCTTTTTGCTTTAAGATGGCTATATCTTCCAACAGGCTCAACTTTCCGTCGGGAGAGCCTTCTTTCGTGTGACAGTGCATGTCCAACTTCATAATTTATCCCCATCCATCATTTTTCCTTATTTATTTTACCCCTTTTTTGGAGGAAATTCCACTGGTTTTTTCAGGAGACAAAAATAGGTGCAGGCGGACATCGTTTTTGGAAGCATAACCCGGGCGCCGCGTCATATATTGTAATGAGACAAGGGGGGGATGCAAATGTGCGAGGAGGAGATTCTCCGTCTTTTTCCGGAACGGATCAGGGGAAGATGGCAGGAAGTGGCCGCACAGGCGGAAAAATTGCAGGAGATCAGGCTCAGAGCGGGAACACCGCTTACGATATTGGTCGATGGGAGAGAACGCTTTGTGGATTCCGGGGGGCGGATCGTGGACAGGCAGGAAGCGGCTGCCAGACAGGAGAGTGCGGAGCTGGAAGAAATCTTGAAACATTTATGTCAGTATTCCATCTACGCTTTTGCGGATGAGATCAGGCAGGGGTTTTTAACCGTGCAGGGCGGGCACAGGGTAGGGTTGGCGGGACAGGCGCTTCTAGACAGCGAAAATCATATTGTCAATTTAAAATACATACGTTATCTCAACATCCGTATTGCACATCAGGTCAAGGGTGCAGCAGATCCGCTGATTCCGATGCTCTATGAGAGGGGAAGGGTGGTAAGCACTCTGCTGATCTCCCCGCCGGGTGGCGGAAAAACGACGATGCTGCGGGATATCATCAGGCAGATTTCGAACGGGACAGCCTATGGAAGAGGGATCAATGTGAGCGTGGTAGACGAACGCTCGGAAATCGCGGGCAGTTTTTTGGGAATTGCACAAAATGACGTCGGTATCCGCACGGATGTGCTGGACGGCTGTCCCAAGGCGGAGGGGATGATGCGTCTGATCCGGGCAATGTCACCGCAGGCATTGGCGGTAGATGAACTGGGAGGCGTCGAGGATATGCAGGCGCTGCGAGCGGCAAACGGGTGTGGCTGCAGGCTTCTGGCTACGATTCACGGGGGATCGCTGGAGGAAGTGACACATAAAAATTACATGCGTGATGTAATGGAGGAAGGCTTGTTCGAGCGGTATGTTGTTTTGGACAGAGCGGCGGGTGCATGGGGGATAGAGGGCGTTTATGACAGGGAAGGAAAGCCATGTTTAAGGCGATAGGTATCATCTGTATTCTCATCGGCTGTGTCGGTTGGGGAAATATGAGGATCAGGCAGGAGCGGGAACGGATCAGACATCTGCAGACCATGCAGCGCATTCTGGAGCGGATCAAAACGGAGATCGCTTACGGGAAGCATACACTGCCGGAGATCTGTCTTTTGCTGACAGAAATAAATGACACAAGTTATCAAAACTGCTTTCGACGCATTTACGAGGCTTCAGTCGAGGGCGGGAGCGGACTGCCGGCGTTATGGAAGACTGAATTTCAGGCCTTTTTCAAAGGGCAGCCGATCCGGGAAGAGGAGCGGGAGGTTTTTGCGGGGCTGCCGGATCGGCTGGGGTTTCAGGAAGAGACAGGACAAGCCGAAAACATCGGACAGGCAGAGGCATTCTTTTCCCGAAGAGGCAGGCAGGCAGAGGAAAGTTGTGAGAACAGAACAAAAATGATACGCAGCGTCAGTATCCTGACGGGGTTGCTTTTGACGATCTGGCTGCTGTGATGGGATTGACCGGGGAGGACGAATGAGCGTAAGTCTGATTTTTAAAATTGCAGCGGTGGGAATCTTGGTTTCAATATTAAATCAAGTTTTAAAACATAGCGGAAGGGAGGAACATGCCTTTCTAATCAGCCTCGCAGGGTTAATTCTTGTTTTAACCTGGATTGTTCCCTATATCTATGATCTGTTTATGATGATGCAGGAGCTGTTTACATTGTAAGGAGGAACCTCTTATGGATATGATCAAGGCCGGAATGATCGGTGTGACGGGCATATTGCTTGCGGTATCCTTAAAGAACTATAAAGCAGAGTATGGAATTTATGTGGCTTTGGCGGTCTGTCTTATCATGCTGGAGTATATCATGCGTTATTTTTTGCAGATCCTGTCCGGAATCGAGATGCTGCGCGGGTATCTGCAGGATCATTACAGCTATCTCTCCCTGCTGTTAAAAGCAGTGGGGGCAACCTACGCCTGTGAGTTTTGTGCGGGAATCTGCCGGGATGCCGGATATGGAGGTGTAGCCGGGCAGATGGAGATGCTGGGGAAGGTTTATATCCTGTCGATGGGGATGCCGGTTTTGCTCTCCCTGATGGAGAGCATTCAGACCATTGCCGGTTAGGGAAGGCGGCAGGGCGGACAGACGGAAAGGAAGAGAGGAGGAAGGGCCTTGGGGGCAGAGGAGAGCGCTCTTTTATGGGAGCAGATGGATATGGATGCGGTCACAAGTGACTTGAAGAACCTGTTTCCGTCCTTTTCTTTTGACGGGAAGGCAATACTTACGGACATTTTGCAGGGTCAGCTCTGGGAAGCATTCAAAAAACTGGGAAATGGAATAACAAGTGCTGTTTTATTTCAGAGAGGGGAATACCGGACGCTCTTTTTCACGATTTTGATCCTGGGGGTAGCGGCGGCGCTGTTTGCCGGCTTCGCGGACTTGTTTCAGGATCATCAGGTTTCGGACCTGGCTTTTTATTTTATTTATCTTTTGCTGATTGCGGTACTCCTCAGATTTTTTGCGGATACGACGGGCACGGTACGGGAGATCCTTGGCAGTGTGACGACGTTTATCAAGCTCTATATTCCAACCTATATCCTGGCGGTGGGGAGTGCATCGGGAGCGGCCTCTGCCTCTGCTTACTATCAGCTTTTGCTGGTGGTCGTGTATCTGATCGAGTGGGGCTATCTTGAGATTCTGCTTCCCGTTGTCCAGGGCTATGTTCTGTTGACGATGATCAACGGCATCTGGATGGAGGAGAAGCTGGCGCTGCTTCTGGAGCTGTTGGAAAAGGGAATCGCAGGCAGCATAAAGGCATCCCTTTGGCTGGTCACGGGCTTTAGTCTGCTGCAGTCTATGATATCACCCGTTATTGATTCACTGCAGTCAGGTGCGGTCAAAAAGGCGCTCTCTGCATTGCCGGGGGTGGGCAGCTTGACGGAGGGAATGTTTGAGATGGTGCTCGGGAGCGCGGTGCTGGTACGCAACAGTCTGGGGTTGTATCTGACCCTGATCCTGCTTGCGTTCTGTGCCCTGCCGCTCTTAAAGATAGCGCTGACGGCCTGTGTGATCAAGCTGAGCGCGGCACTCATCGGCATCATAAGCGATAAGCGTCTGACGAACTGCGTGAGCCGTGTGGGAGAGGGGAACCTGATGCTTTTGAAACTGACGCTGACTTGCGTGGGCATGTTTCTGATTCAGGTGGCCATCATCAGCTGTTCCACGGGTCAGTTCGTGCACTAAAGGAGAGATCATGCTGCAAAATATCAGGGAAATCGGCATATTTATCATCGCGGCGCAGGCAGTAGTGCACTTTGCACCGGGAAAACAGTATGAAAAGTATATCAAATCAATATCTGGTGTTATTATATTGGTTCTTTTTCTCAAGCCTTTTGTACAGCTTGCGGGGGGACAGTGGCAGGCGCCATCCGCCGTTTTGGAGCGGCTTCAGGAGGCCGGAAAGCTTACGGAAATTTCTGTTGACCCTGCCGCTGCGGATGGCGGCGTGGAGACGGCGGTGACCGGGCGTATGGAAAAGGAAATCGCAGACCGCTTAAACCGTGAGCTTGCCGCGGATACCTGTCTGGTAAAGGAGGTAGAACTTTCATTGAAGGAGGGGACGGAGGATTCCAAAGAAGATGCCTTTTACACGGTGAGAATTGTGATGGGAGAACGGCCGGCGGGCAGACAGGTGATTGCGGTGGAGGAAATCTCTGTCGGCGTGCCGGAAACTAAGGAGGACGCGCAGGAAGCATATCGTCAGCATTTTGCCGAACTTTTGAGTTTGGAACCGGAACGTGTGGAGGTGAGGTGGGATGGGAGAGATTAAAAAGAAAATACAGCAGTTTACGGGAGGAAAGAAACTCAGAAAGGATCAATGCCTGATACTTGTCCTAATCGGTATGCTTCTGTGCGTGATTTCCCTTCCGACGGATAAGGAAAAAACAAAGTCCAATCTATGGGACATATCAAATGGTAGGATAGAAAACAAACAAACGTTCGACACCGAAGAGGTAAAAGAGGAGAAAAGCGGTTACGCGGCGTGGTGGGAAGAAAAGCTGGAAGAGAGTCTGCGCTGTGTGGAGGGGGCTGGTCAGGTGCGGGTGTTGATCATGCTGGCCGGTTCAGAAGAACAGGTGTTGGCCAGAGACGGGAAGGAGGAGGTTTCCGATACGCAGGAGACGGATGCGGCAGGCGGGATGCGTCACGTATCGGAAACGAAACTGGATAGAAGTGTGGTCAGAACCGTGGATGAACGGGGGCAGGAGGTACCGCTCGTAGTCAGGACGATCGCGCCGAAGGTGGAGGGCGTAGTGGTGATTGCGCAGGGCGCCGGCAGCGAGCAAGTGCGTGAGGACATAATCGAAGCGATTCAGGTATTATTTGATGTAGACATGAATAGAATAGCAATAATTAAAATGAAAACAAATAATCAGTGAAGGGGAGAAAAAATTGAAAAATATGATCAAGAAGAACCAGATGATGATCACAGCGCTGGCGATTATGATCGCAGTGGCGGGCTACCTGAACTTTGCAGGGACAAAGGTAACGGATGAGAAGCTGATGAGTGTGAGCGGTGATGTGGAGACGGCGATGCCGACGCAGGCGGATGGGGAGGCGGATTATGCGGCGCTCTTAGATCTTTCTGACGAGGATATCGAAAAGGCGACCGGTGACATTGAGAGCCTGGACAGCGATGTGACGCTGGCGGAAAACGGCAGTGTGGACGAGGAGCTCGCGCAGGCGCTTGCCGAGGAACAGATGGATGAGGTGCCGGGCGAGGCGGTGTTTACTTCGGCACAGACGACTTCCGCACTTTCCGGAGCAAAGCTTCAGAAGGAACAGACCCGGATGGAAAATAAGGAAACGCTCTTGGAAATCATCAACAACGCCAATATCAGCGAGACACAGAAGCAGGATGCCGTAAACAGTATGATCTCCATGACGGATGTGGCGGAAAAGGAGACGGCGGCGGAGATCCTGCTGGAAGCGAAAGGGTTTGACGATGCCATTGTCAGCATTGACGGGGACAGTGTGGATGTAGTGGTGAATACGGCAGAACTGTCGGAAGCGCAGCGCGCTCAGATAGAAGATATCGTGATCCGCAAGACGGGGGTGAGCGCGGATGCCATCGTGATCAGTACCGTAAGTGCGGACGAGAAATAAGGCGGGAAATAAACTGCCGGAAGTGAGTGCATTGCGGCGGATTTTGTGATACTATAGTAAAGTATGGGATTTTGATAGTACAGGAGGCAAAAGATGAAGAGAGTTTTTCTGATCGTGTTGGACAGTTTTGGAATCGGGGAGATGGAGGATGCGGAAGCGTATGGGGATAAGGGAACGAACACCCTGCGCTCCGTCTCCGAAAGCCCTGCGTTTTCGATGCCAAATATGAGAAAGCTGGGACTTTTCAATTTGGACGGCGTGACCTGCGGGGAGAAGGTGGATGCACCTGCGGCGCGGATCGCCCGCATGAAGGAGGCTTCCAAGGGAAAAGATACCACCATAGGACACTGGGAGATTGCAGGAATCTTATCGAAAAAGCCACTGCCCACCTATCCGAACGGTTTCCCGCAGGAGGTGCTGGAAGCATTTTCCAAGCGCACCGGAAGGGGTGTGCTCTGCAACAAACCTTACTCCGGAACGGCTGTAATCCAGGAGTACGGAGATGCGCATAGGAATACCGGGGATTTGATCGTGTATACTTCTGCCGACAGTGTCTTTCAGATTGCGGCTCATGAGGATGTCGTACCGGTAGAGCAGCTCTATGAATACTGTAGGATAGCGCGGGAAATCTTACAGGGGGAGCATGGTGTGGGACGTGTGATTGCCAGACCCTTTACGGGTCCCTGCGGCGGGCATTTTACCAGAACGCCCCGCAGGCATGATTTTTCTCTGCTTCCGCCGGGGACGACCATGCTGGATCAGCTTAAGGACGCCGGGAAATCGGTGATTTCCGTGGGCAAGATTAAAGATATCTTTGCCGGGCAGGGAATCACGGAGGCGGTGTACACGAAGGGAAACGAGGAGGGGATCGAGTATACGCTCTCCTATCTGGAGAAAGATTTCGAGGGACTCTGCTTCGTGAATCTGGTGGATTACGATATGCTCTATGGGCACCGTAACGACGTGGACGGCTACGCGGCAGCGCTCACTTATTTTGACGGGCGGCTTCCCGAAATCTTGGAAAAATTGAGAGAGGAAGACATTCTGATGATCACGGCAGACCATGGCTGCGATCCAGGGTACACGGTTTCAACGGACCATTCCAGGGAGTATACGCCCTTTTTGATGTACGGCAAGCAGGTTACGCCCGGAAACCTGGGCACGAGGGATACCTTTGCGGACATCGGGGCTACGGTGCTTGACCGATTTGGAATCAGGCCGGTTTTTTCCGGTGCATCCATGCTGTAATCGAGTAGTTGGAGGATAAATACGTGGGAAACTATGCGGAAGAGATAAACAGAAGAAGAACCTTTGCCATCATTTCACACCCGGATGCGGGAAAGACCACCCTGACGGAGAAATTTCTGCTCTACGGGGGCGCCATCAATCTGGCGGGAAGCGTCAAGGGTAAGGCTACGGCCAGACATGCGGTCTCCGACTGGATGGAGATCGAGAAGGAGAGAGGAATCTCGGTCACTTCCTCCGTTCTGCAGTTTCAATATGACGGCTTTTGCGTCAATATCCTGGACACACCCGGGCATCAGGACTTCTCGGAAGATACCTACAGAACGTTGATGGCGGCGGATTCTGCGGTGATGGTCATAGACGCTTCAAAGGGTGTGGAGGCCCAGACCAGAAAGCTGTTTAAGGTGTGCGTGATGCGCCATATCCCAATCTTTACCTTTATCAATAAGCTGGACAGAGACGCAAACGATACGTTCGAGCTTTTGGACGAGATTGAAAAGGAGCTGGGCATTGCTACCTGTCCAATCAACTGGCCCATAGGGTCTGGCAAAAATTTTAAGGGTGTCTACGAGCGGGAGAGTCGGTGCGTGATCACCTATTCAGACACAGAGAAGGGAACGAAAGAGGGACAGGCTACCAGGATTCCCATTGCGGATGCGGCTGCCCTGAAGGAGCAGATCGGTGATGATGCGCTGTCATTGTTGAATGATGAGATCGAGCTATTGGACGGTGCGAGCGCTCCTTTTTCTCTGGAACAGGTGCAGGCGGGGGATCTGACGCCGGTGTTTTTTGGTTCGGCGCTCACGAATTTCGGCGTGGAAATCTTTTTACAGCACTTCTTAAAAATGACGACCACACCCCTGCCGCGCAGGGCGGATATCGGACTGATCGACCCGGTGGAGCATGATTTTTCAGCCTTTGTTTTTAAGATTCAGGCAAATATGAACAAGGCCCACCGTGACCGCATTGCCTTTATGCGCATCTGTTCAGGACGCTTTGACGTGAATGCGGAGGTGAAGCATGTGCAGGGGGGAAAGGTAATGCGTCTCTCTCAGCCCCAGCAGATACAGGCATCCGAGAGAAAGATCTTAAGCGAGGCTTATGCGGGAGATATCATCGGTGTCTTTGATCCGGGAATCTTTTCAATCGGGGATACCATCTGTATGCCGGGAGAACAGTTTTCCTACGAGGGCATTCCGACGTTTGCGCCGGAGCATTTTGCCAGAGTCAGACAGATGGATACCATGAAGCGCAAACAGTTTGTCAAGGGCATCATGCAGATCGCGCAGGAGGGCGCAATCCAGATCTTCCAGGAGTTTAATACGGGCATGGAGGAGATTATCGTGGGTGTGGTGGGCGTCCTGCAGTTTGATGTGCTCAAATACCGTCTGGAGAACGAATATAATGTGGAGATTAAGCTGGAGAATCTTCCTTATGAGTATATTCGCTGGATTGAGAATACGGACATTGATCTGGACAAGCTCACAGGCACTTCGGACATGAAAAAGATCAAAGATCTAAAGGATCGTCCGCTGCTGCTCTTTGTCAATCAGTGGAGCATCGGTATGACGGTGGAGAGAAATGAGGGACTGATCCTGTCGGAGTTTGGAAGAAGCTGAGGCGGTATGTGTGCTGTTTGATGCAGCGGGGCAACAGGAGGGAAGGGTTCGAAAGGAGGGCTTACAGATGAAAAAAACAGGAGTTTTGTTATTATGTATGCTGCTGTCGGGGGCCCTCCTCTATGTTTCAGGGAGTCTGCCGGAGCGGGAAAGCCGCCTCTATAAGCAGGAGGAGGTAGGCGCGGAGCAGACAGTGGAAAAGCTGCCGGAACAGGTGCTTGCCCGCACGGACGATACCCTGCGGGAGGCGCAGGAGAACTGCTATGCTTTCGGAAGACTCACGAAGGAGGAGCAGGATCTCTATCTGGAAATCTTGGATGCGCTGCTCTATTTTCGGGAGAATGTAAAGCTGTCAACCTGTGACAAGGAGCTGATATCCCGCATTTTTCAGTGTGTGCTGAACGACCATCCCGAAATCTTTTATGTGGAGGGATACACTTACACGGAATACACGCTGGGCACCCTTTTAAAAAAGATTACCTTTACCGGGAGTTACAGTATCAGCAGGGAGGAAGCGGAACAAAAACAGGTGCAGATAGAAGATTATGTAAACCAGTGTCTCGCAGAGATGCCGGAGGATGCGGATGAGTATGGGAAGGTGAAGTATATCTATGAGTATCTGATCCATCACACAGACTATGACGCTGCGGCAAAGGACAGTCAAAATATCTGTTCCGTTTTTCTGGAGAGAAAGTCGGTCTGTCAGGGCTATGCGAAGGCGACGCAGTATCTGTTGAACAGGGTAGGGATTTTTTCGACCTTGGTGCTCGGACGGGTCGTTGGCGGCGAGGGACATGCCTGGAATTTGGTGAGGATCGACGGGCAATACTATTATGTGGACACTACCTGGGGAGACGCCTCCTATCAGGCGGTAGGCAGCGATTACCCTGCCGGAAAGATTCCCACGATCAATTACGACTACCTGTGTGTGACAACCGAACAGATGGAGCAGACACATACGTTCGACAATGTAGTTGATCTGCCGGTCTGCACGGCCACGGATGCGAATTACTATGTGCGGGAAGGTGTCTATTTCGAGGAGTGGGATGAGGAGAGAGTAGCAAAGATTTTTGCGGACAGTTACCGGAAGGGGGAGGCGTATGTAACCCTAAAATGCGCGGGAGAGGCCGTATATCAGAAGATGCGTAAGACACTGATCGAAGAGCAGGGGATATTTGGTTATCTTGATTGTCAGGGGGGGGCGGTGTCCTATGTGGAGAACGAAAAGCAGTACAGTCTGAGTTTTTGGCTGTGAGCCGTCCTTTCGCCCGCAAGGGGATGGACGGAATAGGGCTAGGCAAAAAAAAGAAATTTTGATATACTGAAACCATTAAGCCAAACATTGAGGAGGACGTGGGATGAGCATGGAACAGGGAGCGGAAAAGAACGGATATGAATTACAGGCGGAAAGAGCCGGCACGGTCAGGATCGCTGACGATGTGGTGGCGATGATCGCCGCGCTCGCAGCCACGGAAGTGGAGGGGATTGCAGCCATGGCGGGAAATCTCACCAATGAGCTTTTGAGCCGGGTGGGTGTCAGAGGCCTTTCCAGAGGAGCCAGAGTAGAGGTATCAGACGGCAAGGTGAAGGCGGAACTTGCCGTCGTCATGGAGTACGGCTACAATATCCCGGCTACCTGCCAAAAGGTGCAGACAAAGGTAAAAAATGCGATTGAGAATATGACGGGTTTGGAAGTGCAGGATGTAAATATCCGCATTGCCGGAATCAACGTGACGAGAGAAAAATAGGACGAGTGGCTGGTTATGAGCAGAAGAGAATTGCGGGAACAGATCTTTAAGCTGTTGTTCCGGGTGGAATTTAACGCAGTGGAAGATATGACAGAGCAGGAGAAACTGTTCTTTGAGGAAGAGGGCGCCGCGAAAGACGAAGATGCCGTCTATGTTTCCAATAAGTATCATAAAATTTCTGAGAAATTGTCTGAGATCGATTCCCAGCTGAATGAGAAAGCGCAGGGGTGGGATACCGGCAGGATGAGTAAAGTGGATCTGACGATCCTGCGGCTGGCGGTCTACGAGATTTGTTATGACGAGGATGTTCCCACCAGCGTCGCAATCAACGAGGCGGTGGAGCTTGCCAAGAAATTCGGGCAGGATGCTTCCTTCGGCTTTGTGAACGGCGTTCTGGCCAAATTTGCATAAGGAGCGGTATGCAGAACATATACACGGTTGCACAGGTCAATTCCTATATCAAAAATATGTTTACGCAGGATTTTATGCTGCAGAAAGTGCGCATCCGGGGGGAAGTCAGCAACTGCAAGTATCATACCTCCGGTCATATTTATTTTACGCTGAAGGATGCCAAAAGTGCAATATCATGTGTTATGTTTTCCTCGGACAGAGGAGGGCTTCCCTTTCGCATGACGGAGGGGCAGCAGGTTGTCGCGAGCGGTACGGTGGATGTCTACGAACGGGATGGAAAATATCAGCTCTACGCCAGACAGATTGAGCTGGATGGCATCGGTGCGCTGTATGAGAGATATGAGCGCTTGAAAACAGAACTTGCGGAGAGGGGGATGTTTGCCGAACAGTATAAACAGCCAATCCCCCGCTATGTGAGAAGGCTTGGGGTGGTGACGGCACAGACGGGGGCGGCAGTGCGGGATATCATAAATGTGGCCTCCCGCAGGAATCCCTATGTGCAGATTATCCTCTACCCGGCAATCGTGCAGGGGGAGGCAGCGGTGCCCAGTATCATAAATGGCATCCGCGCCATGGAGAGGCAGCAGGTGGATGTGATCATCGTGGGAAGGGGAGGCGGTTCGATCGAGGATCTCTGGGCCTTTAATGAGGAAGCGGTGGCGCAGGCTATCTTTGACTGTACGATTCCAATCATCTCGGCGGTAGGGCATGAGACGGATGTAACGATAGCGGATTTTGTGGCCGATTTGCGGGCGCCGACTCCCTCTGCGGCGGCGGAGCTTGCAGTCTGCGATTTCGCACAGCTTACGGATCGGATGGAGGAATATGCTTACACGATGCGGCATCTGTGCGAAAGAACGATCCGCAATTACAGGAATAGGGCCGAACAGTACGGCGTGCGGCTCAAATATGCGAGTCCGCTCTCGATGCTGCGCATGAAAAAGACGCAGGCACTTTCCTTTGAGGAACGCCTTCAGGCGGCTATGGCGGGGCGGATGCAGGGAGTAAGGCACAGGCTGGCGCTCTATGCGGAGCAGATGAAGGGGCTTTCTCCTTTAGATAAACTGAGTCAGGGGTATGCCTATGCGTCGGATGCTTGCGGGAAAACAATTTCTTCCGTGGAGCAGGTGGCTGTGGGGGAAGAAATCAGCGTCTATGTGAAAGACGGAAGGCTCCTGGCCTGCGTGACGGAAAAGGAAAGCCGTCTGTGGGAGGACTAAATAACGGCGGGGACAGTGGATGGAAGACGGGGAGAAGCAGCGGATGGCTAAGGAAAAGGAAGGATCAGAAGAAAAAGAACAGGCGTTATCTTTGGAGGAAGCCTATGCACAGATCGAGGAAGTAATCAGCCGTCTGGAGACGGAGGAGATTACGCTGGAGGAATCTTTTACACAATATAACAAAGGGATGGCGCTTCTTGCGCACTGTAATGCGACCATTGACCAGGTAGAGAAAAAGGTGTTAAAGATCAACGAGGACGGTGGACTGGATGAATTTTGACGGGGAACTGGAGAAAAGAAAGAACCTGGTAGAGGAAATACTGGAAACGTATCTGCCGAAAGCCGAGGGAGAGCAGCGCATCGTGTTGGAGGCCATGCGGTATGCCGTGTCGGCGGGCGGAAAGAGGCTGCGCCCGATCCTGATGGCGGAGAGCGCCGCACTGTTTGCAAAAGAAAGTGAAGTGTGGCGGACGGATTTTACCGAAGTGCCCGGGCCCTCCACAATAGGGGCACTGCCTCCCTTTATGGCGGCGATAGAGTTTATTCATACCTATTCCCTGATCCATGACGATCTTCCGGCTCTGGACAATGACGATTACCGCAGAGGACGGAAGACGACCCATGTGGTTTACGGGGAGGATATTGCTGTGATCGCAGGGGACGGCCTCTTAAATTATGCTTATGAGACGGCGATGCGCGCATTTGGAAAAGCGGTGACAATAGAAGATTATCAGCGGGTGGAATGCGCCATGAATTTTTTAGGGCGAAGAGCCGGCGTTTATGGCATGGTCGGCGGCCAGTGCGCAGACTTGCTGGCGGAGAAGCCGGGGGCGGTGCCGACGGAGGAAACGCTTCTTTATATACACAAAAATAAGACTGCGGCGCTGATCCAGGCGGCGATGACCATTGGGGCCGTCCTTGCGGGAGCGGACGAAAAGGCAGTGGCACAGCTTACAAAATGTGCGGAAAATATCGGTGTTGCCTTTCAGATCCAGGACGATATCCTGGATGTTACGAGCAGTCTTGAAGTGCTTGGTAAGCCGACCGGGAGCGATGAAAAGAATCACAAACTCACCTATGTGACGCTGCATGGTTTGGAGGAGTCAAAAAAGCAGGTGAGTAAGCTGTCCGTGGAGGCTGTGGACATTCTTAGATCGTTCCCGCGGGAAAACGCAATTTTGGAGACCTTGGTGGAGCGGTTGATCAACAGAGAAAAGTAAGGGGCGTACGATATGCTACTGGAACAGATAACGCAGACGAACGATATTAAGCAGATTGCGCCGGAGGACTACGGGGTGCTTGCGGAGGAGATCAGGCAGTTTTTGATTGAATCCATCAGCGTAACGGGAGGTCATTTGGGGTCGAACCTGGGGGCGGTGGAGCTTACGATGGCGCTTCATTTGTTTCTGGATCTTCCGGAAGATAAACTCATTTGGGATGTGGGGCATCAATCCTACACGCACAAGATCCTGACAGGCCGCCGGGACGGCTTTGTGAATCTGCGCAAATTTGGCGGAATCAGCGGGTTTCCCAAGCGCAAAGAGAGCGATTGCGACTGCTTTGATACGGGACACAGCTCTACCTCCATCTCGGCGGGACTTGGCATGGTCAAGGCAAGAGATATCCAAGGCGGCCAAAATACCATTGTTTCCGTGATCGGGGACGGGTCACTGACCGGCGGTATGGCATATGAGGCGCTCAACAATGCCTCCCGTCTGGAGACTAATTTCATTATCGTATTAAATGACAACAATATGTCCATTTCTGAGAATGTGGGCGGCGTTTCCAAATATCTGAATAACATCAGGACGGCCAACATGTATCTGGACCTGAAGGCGGAGATCTATAAATCTCTCCGGGGCAGGCCGGGTTACGGGGATAAGGTGGTGAGTCAGATCAGGCGGGCCAAGAGCAGCTTTAAACAGCTGGTCGTGCCCGGCATGTTCTTTGAGGATATGGGGATCACCTACCTCGGTCCTGTGGATGGCCATAATATTCAGGAGATGGTACATATCTTTAAGGAGGCAAAAAAGGTCAAGAAGGCGGTTCTTGTCCATGTTATCACAAAAAAGGGCAAGGGATATCTGCCGGCGGAGCGTCATCCTGCCAGATTTCATGGAGCAGAGCCTTTTGACATTGAAACGGGGATTCCCAGCGCTCCCAGAACCAAGGCGAATTACACGGATATCTTTTCCACCGTCATGTGCAAACTGGGACAGCGGGACGAGAAGGTGGTGGCAATTACGGCGGCCATGCCGGATGGCACGGGCTTAAAGCGGTTCCGCAATATGTATCCGGAACGCTTCTTTGATGTGGGAATTGCGGAGGAACACGCCGTGACCTTTGCGGCGGGACTGGCGGCGGGAGGGCTAAAGCCTATTGTGGCAATTTATTCTTCTTTCCTGCAGCGGGCCTATGACCAGATTCTGCACGACGTCTGTATCCAGAATCTGCCGGTGGTTTTTTGCATCGACAGGGCAGGATTGGTGGGAAGCGACGGGGAGACGCATCAGGGGCTGTTCGACCTCTCTTATCTTTCCTCCATTCCGAATATGCATATTTTGGCTCCAAAGAATAAGTGGGAGCTTTCCGATATGATCAAGTATGCCGTAGAGTTTGGCGGCCCTGTGGCGATCCGTTATCCCAGAGGAGAGGCTTTTGACGGGCTTAAGGAGTATCGGGAACCCATCGTCTACGGCAAAAGCGAAGTGATCTATGAGGAAGGGGAGGTCGCTTTGCTTGCGGTGGGCAGTATGGTGAAGGTGGCTCTTACCGTAAGGGACAGATTGAAAGAAAAAGGAATCGCCTGCTCATTGGTGAATGCGCGCTTCGTAAAGCCGATTGACGAAGCGCTGATCGCGAAACTAAGTAAAGAAAACCGCCTTATCGTTACGATGGAGGAAAATGTGGCAAGCGGCGGGTTCGGCGAACGGGTGAGGGCCTATGTGGATGCCCTGGAAGAAGCGGCGGACGTTTTGACGATCGCGATTCCCGACGAGTATGTGGAACACGGTAATGTGGAGCTTTTGAAGCAGGAGGTCGGAATCGATGCGGCGTCAGTGGAGGAGAAGGTCGCCTCAGCTTACCGTGCGATTACGGACAGAACAAAACAGAACAAAAAAGGATGAGCGGGCAGCCGGGAGATGCGGCGATTATGAAGGAACGATTGGATGTAATCTTAGTCAGACAAGGGTATGCGCCTTCCAGGGAGAAAGCAAAGGCGCTTCTCATGGCAGGCAGCGTGTTTGTGGATAACCAGAGGGAGGACAAGGCCGGGGCGCAGTTTGACGAGAGTAAGATAAAGATTGAGGTAAAGGGGAAGCCGATTCCCTATGTGAGCAGGGGAGGGCTGAAATTGGAGCGTGCCCTGCAGGAATTTCCCATCACCCTGACAGACAGCGTGTGCATGGATATCGGCGCCTCCACAGGCGGTTTCACGGATTGCATGCTGCAAAACGGCGCGGGGAAGGTGTATGCCATTGACGTGGGACACGGGCAGCTCGACTGGAAGCTTCGGTGCGACGAGCGGGTGGTCTGTATGGAGAAGACGAATTTCCGCTATGTGACGGACGAGCAGATTTCGGAGCCCGTTGATTTTGCCTCGGTAGATGTCTCTTTCATTTCTCTCACAAAGATCCTGCCTCCGGCGAGGGCGCTTTTGCGCATGCAGGGGGAAATGGTCTGTCTGATCAAACCCCAGTTTGAAGCGGGGCGGGAGAAGGTCGGCAAGAAGGGCGTCGTGCGTGATCAGAAAGTACATGCAGAGGTGATGCGGGCGGTGACGGACTATGCGGAAAAGATTGGTTTTTCGGTAAAAGGTCTGACCTACTCGCCGATCAAAGGCCCGGAGGGCAATATCGAATATCTGATGTGGATAGAAAAGAGCGCGGAGGAGCCGGCCGGGAATACGGAACGGGCGGCTTTGATTGAGGCGGTCGTTGAGGAAGCGCACAGGGCGCTTGACGAGGCATAGGGCGGATGAAAAACTTTTATCTGATCACCAACGAGGTGAAGGATCCACAGGGCGTCATTACGGCCCGGATCGTCGATTATATCGAGAAACATGGCGGAAGGGCCATCTGTGTCAATCATGAAAGACAGGTGTCTTTCGACTGCAAGAAAAAGGAGGCAGACTGTGCCCTGGTGCTGGGCGGAGACGGCACGCTGCTGCGGGCGGCAAGAAATATGATGGACGGGGAGCTTCCTTTGCTGGGGATCAATCTGGGTACGCTGGGATATTTGGCGGAAGTGGAGAGCGCAGCCGTGGAGGAAGCGCTTGACAGGCTTCTCGCGGACGAGTTCGTGCGGGAGGAGCGGATGATGCTTTCCGGCAGACTTTATACGGACGGGAGAAAGGAAGAGCAGTATGCCCTAAACGATATCGTGATTTCCCGCTGTGGTTCTTTGCAGATCGTAAATGTTCGCATCTGTGTGAACGGTCTGTTTTTAAAGGGTTACTGTGCGGACGGCGTGATCGTGGCAACGCCCACCGGTTCCACCGGCTACAATCTCTCGGCCGGAGGACCTATCGTGGAACCTTCGGCAAATCTGCTGCTTTTGACGCCGATTTGTCCCCATACGCTGAATACGCGCAGCATTGTGTTTTCTCCGGAGGATGAGATCAGTGTGGAGATTCCGCTGGGAAAGGACGGCCGGGAACAGACGGTGGAAGCGAATTTTGACGGCAGCCATAAAGTCTCGATGCGTACCGGAGACCGTCTTGTGATCAGGCGGGCGGATAAGACCACAGGAATCCTGAGACTGAATACGGAAAGCTTTTTGACGGTACTGCACAAGAAAATGAGTGATGTATGAACTGCAGAGCAAAATAATGGATGAAAGCAGAACAAAATGAGCGCGCAGAGTAAAGGATCAAGATAGGGAATGAAGAAAAAGCGGCAGGAAAAGATCATAGAACTGATCACCCGGTATGAGGTGGAGACGCAGGAGGAGCTGGTGGAGCGCCTGCAGAAGGAAGGCTACCAGGTCACACAGGCAACGGTATCCAGAGATATCAGGGAGTTAAAGCTTTCCAAGATACCAAATGGCAGAGGAAGACAAAAATATGTGACCTTTGACGGGGAGGAGACCCATCTGGGGGATAAGTATGGCAGGGTGTTAAAGGAAGGTTATGTCTCCATGGCGCTTGCGCAAAACCTCCTGGTGTTAAAGACGGTACCGGGCATGGCCATGGCGGTGGCGGCAGCTGTAGATGCTATGAGAATCGAGGAAGTGGTGGGCTGCATCGCCGGGGATAATACGGTGATGATGGCGATGGGAAGCGTGGAGGATGCGCAGATCGTGCTGGAGAAGATCGGCAGGATGGTAGGATAATATGCTTGAGAGTTTACATGTGAAAAATTTAGCCCTCATAGATGAGGCGGAGGTACAGTTCGGGAAGGGACTCAATATCCTGACCGGGGAGACCGGTGCGGGAAAATCCATAATTATCGGTTCCATCAATCTGGCGCTGGGTGCAAAGGCTGATCGGGAAATGATCCGTACGGGGGCGGAGTACGCTCTGGTGGAGCTTGTCTTTTTGGTGGAGGAGCCTGCCCAGAAAGAGGCCATAGAGGCGATGGAGCTGCCGCTGGAAGAGGATCGTGTCATCCTCCAGAGAAGGATCATGGAAAACCGTAGTGTATGCAAGGTTTGCGGGGAAACGGTGACAGCCAGACAGCTCAAGCAGCTGGCGGAGATTTTGATCGACATCCACGGGCAGCATGAGCATCAGTCTCTTTTAAAGACGGCGAAGCAGTTGGAGATCCTGGATGTTTACGCGGGCGGCAGCCTGGCGGAGAAAAAGGCGGCGCTCAAGGAGATTTACCGACAGTATCGGGAGGCGGCGCGCGAACTTACGGAGAACGAGACGGATGAGGAGACGAGACGGAAGGAATGTGCGCTGGCGGAGTTTGAGTGTGCCGAGATTGAGGAAGCGGCCCTTGTTCCAGGGGAAGATGAGGAGTTAGAGAAAACTTATCAAAAGATGAATCATGCCAGAAAGATTGAGGAGGCGGCAGCAGCAGCCCATGCACTGTGCGGCTATGAGAACGATGGGGCGGGCAGTGCAATCGGCAGGGCGCTTCGGGAAATCAAAAGCGTTTCCGCTTATGATGAAACTTTGCAGGAATATGAGAAGCAGCTTTTGGACATTGACAGTCTCCTAAATGATTATAACAGAGGAATGGCGGCTTATATTGCGGGGCTTTCTTTTGACGGGGGAGCTTTTGAGCAAACGGAGACGCGGTTGAATCTTGTCAATCATTTGAAGGCAAAATATGGAAGCTGTGTGGAAGAGATTTTGGCATATCAGAAGAAAATGCGGGAAACCATAGAGAAATACAGGGATTACGATGCCTATCGGGAAAAGCTTGCGAGTCAGGTGGAAGATTTGCGCAAAAAGGCGCTTCGTTTGTGCAGGGAACTGTCGGATATTCGCAGTGAGAACGCGGAAGCGCTGGCAAAACAGATGCAGCAGGCGTTGCTTGATTTGAATTTTGAACAGGCAGTCTTTGAGATCCGTGTGGAGGGGAACGAGGATCATATAGGAGAAAACGGCTATGACCAGATTTGTTTCCTGATTTCCACAAACCCCGGCGAACCGCCAAAAGACCTTTCACAGACCGCCAGCGGCGGTGAGCTCTCGCGCATTATGTTGGCTTTAAAGACCGTCCTTGCGGATAAAGACGAGATCGAGACGCTGATTTTTGATGAGATCGACACGGGGATCAGCGGCAGAACGGCGTGGAAGGTCGCGGAAAAGATGGGTATTTTGGGAAAGGGCCACCAGTTGATCTGTATTACCCATCTGCCGCAGATTGCCGCCATGGCGGATACGCATTTTGTGATTGAGAAGCAGGTGGCAAAGGGAAGGTCTCTTACCGGGATTCGGGAGCTTACCGGGGAGGAGAGCGTGAAAGAGCTGGCCAGAATGTTGGGCGGAGACCAAATTACGGAAGCAGCGCTGCAAAATGCAGAAGAAATGAGAGAGTTGGCAGGAAAAACCAAACAATATTAGAAAAAATTGCAATGAAAAAACAGATTCTTCACATACTAAAAGGGACATACTGTAAGGTGTGTCCCTTCTGCGCGTATGGACAGATTTTGAACAGAGAGGTATGTGAAGCGTGAGTAATTCGATTGCAATGACCAGACAACAGGAGAAAAAATACAGAATATTTTTGTGGATGCTGCTCTTAACAGGTGTGGCGGCGCTTTTTCTTGCTGCCTATATTTCCTATTGGGATAAGATTCCGTCTAAGATCAAGATTCGTGCCGGCGTTGAGCAGGAATTTGATTTTCGGATTCCGGTGTCCGGAGAGATTTACCGAACGGGGGAAGAGGCTGCACCGGTATCTGCGGTGTCAGATGTGAGTGAGAAGGACCAAAAAGCGCTCCAAAAAATGGAAAAAACGGGCAGCCCCGAAAGCCTTCATGTGGATTTTACACGTACCGTTAAATTAAAGGCCAATCAGATCGATACTTATCAGATGAATCTCAAGCTTTTTGGCGTCCTGCCTTACAAGCGTGTGGACATCGAGGTGATTCAGGACAAAATGCTGATTCCGTCGGGAATCCCTATAGGGATCTATGTCAAGACGGAGGGTGTCCTGGTGGTGGGCATCGGAGAATTCGAGAGCAACACGGGAGAGACCATCTCGCCTGCCCGATATGTTCTGCAGAAGGGAGATTACATCTTAAAGAGCAACGGTGAGGCGGTGGAGAATAAAAAGCATTTTATCAGTATGGTGGAGGCCTCCGAGGGAGAGGACATGGTACTCACGATTCGACGGGGCGGAGAAATAACGGATGTTATGGTAAATGCGGCGGAAAATAAGATGCAGGAGTGGAAACTGGGAATCTGGATTCGGGATAATGCGCAGGGAATCGGCACCATGACCTATGAAGATACCGACGATACGTTTGGGGCGCTGGGACACGGCATCAACGATGTGGATACCTCCATCCTGATGAATCTGGAGGAGGGCGTGCTCTATCGAACGGAAATCGTGGGCATCACCAGGGGGGCAGGGGGAGCGCCCGGTGAGCTGACGGGGTACATCGAGTATGACAGCGATAATGTGATTGGAGAAATTACCGAGAATACGGTAGCGGGTATCTTTGGTGTCTGTGACCATACTCTTTTGGAAAGCTCCGGCTACGAGCCGATTCCCATCGCGTTAAAGCAGGAGATTGAACTGGGGCCTGCTCAAATCATCTGCTCTGTTTCCGGGGAACCGGAATTTTATGATGTCGAGATCGTGGAGGTAAATCAGGAGCATGAGAATGTGAATCGGGGCATTGTGATTCGTGTGGTGGATGAAAAACTCCTGATGCTGACGGGGGGTATTATTCAGGGCATGAGCGGGAGTCCCATTATCCAGAACGGGAAATTGGTGGGGGCGGTGACGCACGTATTGGTGAACGATTCCACGAAAGGATACGGGATCTTTATCGAGGAGATGCTGATGCATTAAAGTGTTATTTGTATCAAAAATAGGACTATTATTTTTGTCGTTAATAGTGTTATACTGTATAGAAATGACAAGAGTAAGAGAAAGGCACAGGGAATGCAGAATGGAACCGACAAACAAAAAGGCGACGCCGAATGCGCGCAAATTATTCCACGATCTCGATGCACTGAAAGGAAAGGGAATCCTGACGGGGCAGCACACGCAGACTGTGAAGATGGAAGAAATCGACGAAATCAAAAAGATCACGGGGAAGGAACCGGCTCTGCGCGGTTTTGAGCTTTTGGCATACTCTCCGAATATCCGCTATGAGACGGGGGATGAGGCCTGTCGAACAGAGATTGACGAAAATAAGGACACGATTGCGCAGGCGTTGGCGTTTGGGAGAAGCGGTGGCATTGTGACATTTACCTGGCACTGGTTTTCCCCTGTCGGCGGGCAGGATAAGAGCTTTTACAGCCGCAATACGGACTTTGATCCGGAAAAGGTGCTGATAGAGGGAACACCCGAGAGGGAGGCCTTTTATCGGGATATGGATGTAATAGCGGGGTTGTTGAAGCCTTTTTTGGAGGAGGATATCCCAATTTTATGGCGGCCCTTCCATGAGTCTGAGGGTACCTGGTTCTGGTGGGGCAGCAAAGGACCGGCAGTGGCGGCTAAACTATTCCGTATGCAGTATGAATCTTTTGTTGGGAATTATGGTTTACATAATTTATTGTGGGTATGGAATTGTCCCGATGCAGCAGGCTATCCCGGAGACGATGTGGTGGATATCTTTTCCTGCGACCTCTATGAGGAGAAGGGAACGAAGACGGACTACGCGGAGGCATACGAAAAGCTTCGTGCCATCATGGGAGAGGAGAAGCCGGTGGCGCTTGCGGAGATCGGGATCCTTCCGGATATGGAGCTGCTTAAGAAAAGCCGCATACCCTGGCGTTATTATATGACATGGAGCAAAGACTTTGTCCTTACGGAAGCGTTCAACAGCCATGAGGAGCTGCGCCGCGTCTACGAGAGCGCATATACCATAACAAATCCATGGAAGAGAGGAGAGTAAAACATGAAAAAACAGGCATTTAACCCCTATCTGCCATCCTGGGAATACATACCGGACGGAGAACCCTATGTATTTGACGGCAGAGTCTATGTCTACGGTTCCCATGATTTTTACAACGGCTACGTGTTCTGTATGGGAGATTATGTCTGCTGGTCCGCGCCTGTCACGGATCTTGCGGACTGGCGTTATGAGGGCGTGATCTATCCCCGAAATGAAGACCCTATGAATAAGGAGGGAAAGATGTGTCTGTATGCGCCGGATATTACGGTTGGACCGGATGGCAGATACTATCTTTACTATGTGCTTGACAAGGTATGCGTGGTTTCCGTGGCGGTCAGCGACACGCCGGCAGGACGCTATGAGTTTTACGGTTATGTGCATTATCAGGATGGCACCAGACTCGGAGAGCGGGCAGGGGATGAGCCGCAGTTTGATCCCGGTGTGTTGACGGAAGGGGAGCGTACCTATCTGTATACCGGATTCTGCGGCAGAGGAGACAAATCCAGAAGCGGTGCGCAGGCCACGGTGCTTGGTCCTGATATGCTGACGATCGTGGAAGAGCCGAAGATCGTGGTCCCCGGGTGTGAGTACAGTGCGGGAACGGGCTATGAGGGGCATGAATATTTTGAGGCAGCCTCGATTCGCAAGGTAAATAACACTTATTATTTTATTTATTCTTCCATCGTGATGCACGAGCTGTGCTATGCCACAAGCAAACATCCCACGGACGGTTTCGTTTACGGCGGTGTGCTGGTAAGCAACTGTGATCTGCACATTGACACCTACAAGCCCGCCGATATGCCTGTGGCTTACGGCGCAAACAACCATGGCAGCATGGTGGAGATAAACGGAGAATGGTATATTTTTTATCACAGGCACACGAATGGAACCTGGTATAGCAGGCAGGGCTGTGCAGAGAAGCTGGAAATTCTGCCGGATGGGAAAATCCCTCAGGTGGAAATTACTTCCTGCGGCTTAAATGGCGGTCCGCTGATTGGAAAGGGAGAATATGGCGCTTATCTGGCCTGCCATCTGTTTACGGAGAAACCCTCCATTTATGTGGGAGGAGACGAGTTTCCAAAGATCATGCAGGATGGCAGGGACGGTGACGAGGAGCCCGGCTATATTGCCAATATGAAGGACGGGGCTACGGCAGGATTTAAGTATTTTTCCTGCGAAGGCGTCTCTGAGATTCGCATTCGAACCAGAGCATACGGTGACGGTGTATTTGAGGTACGCACGGCTTGGGATGGAGAAATCCTGGCAAAGATTCCGGTGACTTCTTCCAATGTCTGGGAGGAATCCGGCGTGCCCGTACAGATTCCGGACGGCAAGCAGGCCATTTATCTGACCTACCGCGGGGACGGCTGTCTGAGCCTTTTGTCTTTCTCGCTGCACTGAGGCAGACGGTACTTTTTTCCTTACTTAGTCGTATTGACGGGCAGTGAGGGCTCTGCTATAATACGTTAAAGGTCAGTGATTTACATAAAGGGAAGTATAAGCTTCTTCACGTGAGACAACATTGACAGACAAACGAAAAGGATGTGCGGGGAGCGCATCTAAGTAGGAGGAACGAGGATGAAACGAGGAAAGATGGGCTTAGGGACAAAAATTACGATCTGCGTTCTGGTCATGCAGACCGTCGTCATGGGGACGATGGTGTTGTTTGTGGGTAATTCCATCACTAATAACACCAAGAAAAGTACCACGAACAACATGGAGACGGTGGTAGAGGAGCGGAGTCGGATTATTGAGAATTACGTGCAGGAAATGGAAAATGTTCTGACTGCCTACAGCCGAGCAGGAGAAATCCAGGCTATTTTGAAAAATCCGACCGATCCGGCAGCACAGGCAGCAGCGCAGGCATATACGGAGAAGTTTTCGGCGGATGTACATAATCTGGAGGGGATTTATGTAAGCGAGTGGAATACCCACGTGTTGGCGCACACGAACGCTGCCGTAGTGGGTATCACGACAAGAGAAGGAGACCCGTTAAAGGCTTTGCAGGATGCCATGCTTGCGGCAAACGGCGTATATAATACGGGTATTATCATTTCACCTGCCAGCGGTCAGCAGATCGTGTCTATGTATCGTGCTGTATTTGACGAAGACGGGAATCCCATCGGCCTCGTGGGCGGCGGTGTTTTCACCACGGGTTTGGTACAGCTTCTGGATTCCCTGACGATGCAGGGAATGGAAAATGCGGAATACCGTATGGTGAATGTGCAAAACGGCCAGTATATTTTCTGCAATGATCCGGAGAAGGTGGCTACAGAGGCAGAGGAACCTTATATCCAAACGCTTTGCGGACAGTTTGCGGGACAGGGCGAAAACAGTATGGGATTTACGGAGTACAACGAGGGCGGCGAAGATTATATTGCGACTTACTATTATATGGCAAATCGTGGCTGGCTTTTTATTGTATCCGATAATTCAGCGGAGATTTTTGCCAACACAACCAGCCTGAAACGGATTATGATGATCTTTGCAGTCAGCGCGCTTGCGGTGATGCTCGTGGTGTCGCTCCTGATCATCACAGGCTTTATGAGGCCTATGGGCGCCATTGAGGAGAGTATTGTTGCACTGCAGAACTTCAATGTGGCGGACAATCCAAAGATCAGAAAGCACACCGGGCGCGGGGATGAGCTTGGCAGCATCGCGACGGCAACCGACGGTTTGATTGGATCGCTGCAGTCTATTTCGGACACCTTAAATGACTGTTCCAAGTCCTTAAATGAAAAGGCGGAGAGCATGCATCTCTCATCACAGTCTCTGGCGGACGGCACTTCAGACAACGTTGCGGTCACCGAGCAGCTTTCGGCTTCTATGGAGAATACGAACGCGTTGATCAGAAATGTCAATACGGAGATCGAGAGCATCAATCAGTTGATGAGCGGCATATTGAATGGCATTGAGGCTTCTGTCGGAACCAGCAAAGAAGTGATCGGAAGCGCCAGCGAAATGAAGCAGCAGGCCGATTTCGCTTACCAGAATGGGGAAGCAAAACTGGAAGAGACGAAGGTGGCAATTGGAGAAGCAATTGAGAAACTCAAAAATCTAACGAAGATCAATGAGCTGGCGGCGGAAATTTTGAGCATTGCAGGAAAGACGAATCTCCTCTCTCTGAATGCTTCCATCGAAGCGGCCAGAGCAGGTGAAGCCGGCAAGGGCTTTGCCGTGGTGGCGGGTTCGATTGCGGAATTGGCTGAGACTTCAAAGAACACGGCTTCCTCCATTCAGGATATCTGCGGCGAGGCAAATAACAGCATTGCTACGGTCAACGGCTGCTTTGACTCCATTATCTCCTTTATCGAGCAGGATGTGGTGGTGCAGTTTAAGGGCTTTGCGGAGAAATCCACAGATTACAGCGAGGCAGTCGGCCAGATTCAGGATAAGCTGGACGAGATGCTGGATGCGGTGCGCAGCCTGCAGGTGTCTGTTGCGCAGATTTCGGATAATGCCGCCGATGTACGTGTTATCATGGGAGAGAATCAAACGGCGATCAATACCATTATAGAGAAGAACGAGACAACCGCTGTCATTGCCGGACAGACGCAGGAACAGTCGATGCAGAATAAGGAAATGGCGGATCATCTCGGAGAAATTGTGGGAAAATTCCGTAGATAATCAGAGAAGACAGGAATTTTATGGAATGGACGCAGGTTTTGCAGGCTTGCGTCTGTTTCCAGTTATAAGGTATACAGATTGATCAAACGGAAATCAGCAAGAGGATCGCATTGTGAAGAGAGTTTGGGAAAAACTGGAAGCTTTTATGAATGACTGCAGCGTTAGGATGAAGCTGATCATTATTTATATTTTCTGCGTTATTTTCCCGCTGGTGCTTACTGACAGTGTGATTTTATACACGCTCTACGACGCAGGGGAGAAGGAGCAGATCCACGAGTTTGAGAATGTGACGAACGCTATCCGCTACGAACTGGTATACACCATGGAAGAGGTGGTGAACCAGATGAACGATCTGTATATGGACAGGGAAGTCTATGATTTTCTCGACAAGTCTTATGAGGGCCCTTACGATTTTTTTGAGGCCAGAGTCGGCATGGAGGGCAGGTCTTCCCTCAATCGTCTGGGAGGATACAATATTTCCAATGCGGTGGTTTATGCGGATAACGATACCATTGTCAATGGCGGGCATTTCAGCCGTATCTCCGGAATGAGGGATACGATCTGGTATCAGGATTTCCTTGCGTCCGGTCGGAATATGAATATGACCTTTTATGATATCGGAGATAAGGATATGTCGGGCCCCTCGAAGCGCCGGATCTCTCTGGTAAGGCGGATGGACTATTACAGGAAGAAGGACGGCTGTGAAAAAATCCTGCGGGTGGATGTGGATTATAACAGGATAGCGGGGAAGCTGACACGAATGGATTACGGTTTCGGCATCTACATCTGTCAGGGGGACAGAATCCTGTTTTCCAACAGAGGACATTCCGGCAGCAACGAAGATTTCCGCAATCTTACGGGACAGGAGAAAGTAGCTTACAAAAGTGCCTTTTCCCTGTATGGTGTGGACATAGACGTACTGTGTATGGAAACGTCGAGCGCGCTGGTTTCACAGCTTCAAAAACATATACCACTGATGGGTTTTCTGTTCGTGGCGAACCTGTTTTTGCCCGTTGTCATGTTTTCCATGATGAACCGTTCTTTTACCAGACGGCTCAGAAAGTTGGGAGAAGCCTTTGAAAAGGTGGAAGAGGAAGCGGTTTTACAGGAAATTTCTCAGGCACTGGGCAGGGATGAGATCGGCGCTTTGATGCAAAACTATAATCGGATGGTGCGGCGGATGAACGAACTGATCCAGAGAGTCTATAAGGACAGGCTGGAGCGGCAGGAGATCGACCTCGCCAGACAAAATGCGGAGCTTTTGGCCCTGCACAGCCAGATCAATCCCCATTTCCTTTTCAACGTTCTGGAAAGCATTCGGATGCACAGTGTTTTAAGAAACGAGGAAGAGACGGCGGGCATGATCGAGAAACTCGCCGTTTTGGAGAGACAAAATATCAACTGGGCCTCTGACAATGTTAAGTTTTCGGAAGAGATCAGCTTTGTGGAAGCTTATTTGGAGCTGCAAAAATACCGCTTTGGAGACAGGCTGCACTATCAGATCGAACTTTCAAAAAGTTGTGCCGATTATTATATTCCGAAGCTGACGCTGACTACTTTTGTAGAAAATTCCTGTGTGCATGGCATGGAGAGGAAGGCTTCCGCCTGCTGGATTTATCTTCGGGTCTATGAGAAGGGCAGTCAGGTGATCGTTGAGATCGAGGATACTGGGGGCGGCATGGACGAGAGTGCTGCTGTGCAGCTTTGCGAGAGGATGCAGAATTGTACGATAGAAGATATCAAAGAGAATGAACATGTGGGGATTCTCAATGCCTGCCTGCGGCTCAGGCGGTTTTCTGGGGAGCGGGCGTCCTTTTCGCTGGAGAGTGAGCCGGGCGTAGGGACCTTTACGACCATTCGGGTAGATATGGTGTGTCTGCGGTCCGGAAAAGAGGAGGAGACATGATATGGCAATGCGGGTAATGTTGGTGGATGATGAGCCTTTCATTCTGCAGGGGCTTGCCAGACTCATAGACTGGGAAAAAGAGGGCTGCAGGATTGTGAAAATGGCGGCCGACGGGCAGGAGGCTTTCGATTATCTCGCGGAAGGCGAGGTCGATCTGATCGTGACTGATATTCGTATGCCGCGGATGAACGGGATCGAGCTGCTGGAGGCTATAAGGCGGGAGAAGAACACGGATGCCTATGTGGTCATTCTGAGCGGTTACAGTGATTTTAAGTACGCACAGGCGGCGATTCGCTATGAAGTGATGGAATATCTGCTAAAGCCGGTACAGAAGGAACAGCTTCTTACAATCGTCAGGAAGGTAGCCGACAACAGAGCAGTTTCCAGGCAGGAAGAGCTTGATACAAAGCGAATGCAGAGGGGGTATTTGCTGCAGAATCTGTCAGCGCTTCTGCAGGGAAGGACGGAGGAACAGAGGCTTGCCTATGTGCGTGAGCATTTTCGCTGCCCGGATGGTATGCGCTATCTCCATATTTGTCTCAACGACCTGGCGGCGCTTGAGGAGATGACGGACGAGGAGGTGGCGGGTTTAAAGGACGCTGTCTACGATTGTGCGGCGGTTTATCTGCAGGAAGACGCCGACCATTTGCTGGGTGAGTTCTTTGTCTATGAGGAGGAGTACGAGATCGGGTTTCTCTACTGCGATTACATGGCCGTAGAGCGGAACATGAACGAGGGGACGTTTATGCGGGCCTTTCATCAGGCGCTGCAGAGGGGGAGCGAGAATGTGCCGGTGATTTTGCTGCTCGGGAAGCGGGTGGAGGATATTGCCAAAATTTCCCACTCTTACAGCTCGGCCTGTGTGCTGCGTTCCTTCAAAGGCTTTCAGGACAGGCAGAGCATCTACTACTATGAAAAGGAGGTGCAGGTGGGAGAAGCAAAGCCCATCCTCTGTGCCCGCTCTTTGGATGCGCTGGTGGAGGCGGTGGATAAGGGCGATGCCATAGCCATCAACAAGAGCGTGGACGCGCTCTTTACGGAGATGGATCAGCTTGACAGGACGAAGGAGACGGTAGCCACAAACATAAACTGGCTCATTTTCAGACTCCTTGGTCTGGCGACCAAACAGGACGAGTCCGTGAGTCAGGACGAAGTGCTCTCCTACATCAGCGGCAATGTGTCGAAAGAGGAGATCATCCGGGGCAGCAGAGCGCATCTGCGCAAATTTGCCGGTGAGTATGCGGAGTATCTGGCACAGCTGAAAAAGAATGTCTCCGGCGGTATCCTGCAGGAAGTTGAGAGCGAGATCAGGGAGCGTTATGCACAGAATTTGACGCTCAGGGAGCTGGGGCAGAAATACTATATCAACAGCTCTTATCTGGGGCAGATTTTCCGTAAACGTTACGGACAGTCCTTCAAGAGCTATTTGAATACTTATCGCATCAACGAGGCGGCAATACAGCTGGTACGGACGGACAAGAAGATTGGAGAGATCGCCGAGGATGTGGGGTATCATGATCTGGATTACTTTATCAGCCGCTTTATTGAGCAGGAGGGCTGCACACCCTCCCGTTACCGCAAACAGGCCAGGGAAGGGCAGGAGTAAATGGAATAACAGCGGAAGAAACAGGAAGTGATAGGAAGATACAGGAAGAGAAAGGAAGGCGGAGGCCGGGCAAATTCTAACAGCTAGAATTTATCCGGCTTTTTGTTAGACTTTATCGGGTTGTGAAGGAAAGGCTTTAAAATAAAATAGAATTATAACCAAAAACTAATTACGAGGGAGGAACAAAACATGAAGTGTAAGAAAGTGACAGCGCTGCTTCTTGTTGCGGCAATGACGGCATCTATGCTTGTCGGCTGCGGCGGCGGTGGTGGAGAAACGACTGAGACAACGGGGACGACAGGTGAGACCACTGCAAGCGGCGATTCCGGCGACAGCGCGGAGGCTCCTGTGGCAAGCGGCGATATTACGGAGTTTTCCATGTTTATCACGATGCCCGGCAAGGAAAAGAATGATGATAACGAGATCATGCAGATGATCGCGGAGAAGACGGGCGTTAAAGTAAAGGAGACTTGGCTTACCGGTCAGACGGCTGAGGAGGCAACCGGTACCCTGATCGCGGGCGGTGAGTATCCCGATTACTTAGACACTGACGATATGTCCCAGCTGGTGGACGCAGGTGCACTGATTCCTTTGGACGAGTATATTGATCAGTATCCGGAATTCCGTGATACCTGGTTCACCCCGGAGGAGTGGGAGAAATTCCGCCAGCCCGACGGGCACATCTACTGGATCAATCCCTTCGGTAATACATACGGGGAGAGCAAGACGACAACGCACAATGACGAGGCTTTCTGGATCCAGGTGAGAGTACTGGAGTGGGCAGGTTATCCGGACATTCAGACAATGGATGAGTATTTCGATCTCCTGGAGAGCTACATTGCTGCGAACCCGACCATGGAGGATGGCACGGAGAACATCGCTTACACCATTCTCTGTGAGGACTGGAGATACTTCTGTCTGGAGAATGCAGGTCAGTTCCTGGCAGGCTATCCCAACGACGGTTCCGTTATCGTAAACAAAGAGACTATGACCATTGAGGATTACAATACCTCCGAGGATACCATCAAATACTTCAGAAAGCTGAACGAAGAGTATCAGAAGGGCTTTGTGGATCCCGAGAGCTTTACCCAGACTTACGACGAGTATATCGCAAAACTTTCCACCGGCCGCGTGCTCGGCATGGTTGATCAGTGGTGGGATTTCGCTTACACCGTAAACGATGTGTTTAAGCAGCAGGGTCTGGATCAGAAGGGCTGCAACTATGTTCCTCTTGGCCTGACCACCGAGAGGGGTATGGAGAACAGATGGCATACCTATGATGACACGGTAAACCAGGCAAGCGGTATCGCAATCTCCGTTGACTGTAAGGATCCCGACAAGGCGTTCAAATTCCTGGTAGATGTCTGCATGGATCAGGAGCTTCACGATCTCAGATTCTGGGGCGTTGAGGGCGTTGACTACTTAGTGGATGACGACGGTTTGTACTACAGAACCGATGAGATGAGAATGAATTGGACGAACACTTCCTATCAGGCGTCTCACAAGTGCGACTATTCTTATTTCCCGCAGTGGGGCGGAACGCATTGGGACGGCAAGAATGCGATGAAGTCTGAGGAGCAGCCTTCCGAGTTTATGAGCGACATGGCGGAACCTTTGAGAAAGTGCTTCGAGGCGTACGGGGTTACCACTTATCCCGGCATGATCGGTTCTATTGTGGAACAGAATGCGGCATGGTTCCCGATGTACAGCTATTCTAATAACTTTACCACGGCTACTCCCGGCGGTACGGCATGGGCGCTCATGGGCGAGTGCAAGCACGAGTGGCTTCCCAAGGTCGTAATGGCACCTGATTTCGAGCAGGGCTGGGAAGAGTACATGACAGCGTACAATGCTTGTAAGCCTGAGGATTTCCTGGCAGAGATGCAGGCAATCCTGGATACCTTTAAGTAAAAGAAAAGAAGGCATGTAAGGCGGCGATAACTCACCTATTTAAGATGGTTGCCGCCTTACTCTATCAAATGGGAGTAGCGAAATGGCGCAGACAAATGTTTCTACAGCAAAAAAAGATAAGAAGATTACCTGGAAAGAAATCAAGAGACAGAAGACCCTGCTCATCATATCCTTTTTTGTGGTGGTCTACGGGATCGTCTTCTACTATTGGCCGCTGACGGGGTGGTTAATGGCTTTCCAGAATTATAAGCCCAAGGATGGACTTCTCCATTCTCAATTCGTGGGACTTGACAAATTTAAGTTCCTGTTTTCCGATGCGACCTTTTTGCGGGTCATCAGAAATACCTTTGCAATGGGCGCGCTTAACCTTTTGACGACTACGATCATGGCGATTCTGTTCGCCATTCTCTTAAACGAAATAAGGCATTCCATGGTGAAGAAGACGATACAGACGGTGTCTTATCTGCCGCACTTCCTTTCCTGGATCATCGTGACGGGTATCCTGCACGACGCCCTTTCCAATACGGGCATCATCAACGATCTGTTGCAGCGGGCGGGTATCATTGATCAGGCGATTAACTTTTTTGCCCATCCGAAGTTTTTCTGGCCGATCGTCGCTTTTGCGAACTGCTGGAAGGAGACGGGGTGGAATGCTATCATTTATCTGGCGGCAATTACGGCCATCGACCCGAGTCTCTATGAGGCAGCTTCTATCGACGGCGCGGGAAGGTTTGCTAAGATCCGCTACATAACGATGCCGGGTATCAAACCAACCATTATCATATTGCTGTTGATGAATGTGGGTAATGTGCTGAATGCCGGCTTTGAAGTACAGTATCTGTTAGGAAACGGCCTTGTGCAGAGCGTGTCTCAAACCATCGACATTTATGTGCTCAAATGGGGTATCAGTCAAAATGACTTTTCGATGGGTACAGCAGCCGGTATCTTTAAGAGTGCGGTCAGTATTGCCCTGATTCTGGTGTGTAACGCATGGGCGAAGCGCGCCGGCGAAGAAAGATTGTTCTAGGAGGAGGAGAGGATGAATACAAAGACAATAAAACATTCCTTTGAGGACAAACTGATTTCGGTGCTGATCGGCATCTTTATGACGTGCTTTGTGATCGTGACCCTCTATCCGGTCATTAATACCGTGGCAATCTCCTTCAACGAGGGAATCGACGCGGTGCGGGGAGGCATCTATCTCTGGCCGAGAAAGTTTTCCTTAAAGAGTTATGATACAGTGCTCGCCATGCAAAATCTCCTGACGGGCGCAAAGATCACGGTGCTTCGAACAGTAATCGGCACATTGTCGGCTCTGTTGGTGAACGCCCTGCTCGCCTATGTGGTCAGCAGAAAGCGTTTTATCTTTAAGGCACAGCTGTCCCTGTTTTGGGTCATCACGATGTATGTTAACGGTGGTATGATTCCGGTTTTCCTGCTGTATCGCAATCTGCACCTGACCAACAGCTTTTGGGTGTATGTGGTGCCCGGGGCGATCAGCGCCTGGAATATGCTGGTGATTCGTACTTATATGAACGGCCTGCCGGACAGCTTGGAAGAGTCGGCGCAGCTTGACGGCGCAGGCTATATGACGATTTTTGTGAAGATCATCTCCCCGTTATGCAAGCCGGTGTACGCTACGGTTGCCCTGTTTGTGGCGGTGGGACACTGGAATTCCTGGTTTGACGCCATGCTTTATAACCGCTTGAAGACAGAGTACACCACCCTGCAGTATGAGTTGATGAAACTGTTATCTTCCGTGATGCAGCAGAGCGGCAGCGCGGATTCCGCCAAGTACAATGCGGCCTCGGTGACGCCGGTAACGATCCGGGCGGCGGCTACCGTGGTGACCATGCTCCCGATCATCTGCCTGTACCCTTTCTTACAGAGATATTTCGTGACAGGTCTCACCATTGGCGGCGTGAAGGAGTAATCTGACAGCGATACATAAATAAAGAAAGATGGATTGAAAAATGCCCGTGAATGGGCATTTTTCTTTGTGAAGCAATTTGATGTGATATGGCAATAGGTAATTGCGAAATTCTTACTTCTTTGTTAAAATTAAGCAAATAACAATATTAGGAGACTGGAAGATGGAAAGAACATATCGCAACGTATTTGGTGAGATCGGCATATCGGAGGAGGAACTTGAAAAGAGGCTTTCTGAGATCGTGCAGACTTTCTTTTATGATGAGACCGAGCGGCTTTATCATCCCGTGGGGGAGGATATGGCTTACATAGAGGATACGGGGAATCATGATGCCCGTACGGAAGGGATGTCCTACGGCATGATGATCTGTGTGCAGCTTGACAGGAAGGAGGACTTTGACAGACTCTGGAAGTGGGCGAAGACCTATATGTGGATGGCAGAGGGTGAGAACGAGGGATATTTTGCTTGGTCCTGTGCCGTGGACGGGACGAAGAATGCTTACGGCCCCGCACCGGACGGTGAGGAATATTTTGCGATGGCGCTGTTTTTTGCCTCTCACAGATGGGGCGACGGAGAAGGCATTTTCGATTACAGCACACAGGCAAAGGAAATTCTCAGGGCTTGTCTCCATAAAGGACAGGAGGGGAGGGGAGGCTGCCCCATGTGGAATCTGGAAAACGGTCAGATCCTCTTTGTGCCGGGTTCTCCTTTCACGGATCCGTCTTATCATCTGCCCCATTTTTATCATCTCTTTGCAAAATGGGCTTATGAGGAGGACAGACCCTTCTGGGAGAGGGCGGAAGCGGCGAGCAGGGCTTATCTGGCAGTGGCTTGCCACAAGGAGACCGGCATGTGTGCGGAGTATGCAAACTTTGACGGGTCTCCGGTGTACCAGAAGTTTGCGTGGGGAGAGTTTGGATACTTTTATTCTGATGCCTACCGCACGGTGGCAAATATTGGGCTGGATTATGCCTGGATGGGAGAGGACGTCGGGCAGCGGACGGCAGCGGAGCGTCTGCAGTATTTCCTGGGAGTAACGCGAAAGGATGATCCGTATATGACTTATAAGATTGACGGTGAGCTCATCGATCGTCCTGCTCTGCACCCGGTAGGGATGCTTGCCACGACCGCGCAGGGGACGCTGGCGATTCCGGAAGCCCTGAATGCGGAAAACCTGTCAGAGAAGGCGCGACTGGCGGCGGACTGGGTGAGGCGGTTTTACGAGGAGCCAATGCGAAAAGGCGATCGAAGATATTACGACAACTGCCTCTATGTGTTTGCGTGGCTGGCGCTGGCCGGGCGGTACCGCATTTGGTAAAATAACATATGCTATTTATATGATTGTACAAATAGTTCAACCAACGCAGACGCGCTTGCGCTCAATGCGTTTATAAAAAATATAGGAAATAGGAAAGAGGAGGATATTAAGATGAGAGGACCAACGGCACCGAAGGATCCTGAGAGCAGGAAACCCTTCTTTTATATCATGCGGGAAAAGGAGATATTCGGCGCCCCACAGCCGGACGGACGGGGGATTCAGTTTATCTATGAGGATTCGGGGAGACTTTTAAGCAGCGCGCGGATCGCGGGGAACGTGACGGACGAGGAAGAGATCTCCCTGATGAAGAGCACTGAGGGATTTCGCAGACTGGTGCATAGCATTGGTGTGAGTGTGGTGGCGGATGATCCGACAAAGGAGGTGGTCTTCGCCTTTCAGATGTACGGGAACAAGGATCCTTTGGGCGGCGGCACGACGATTAAAAAGACGCTGCGCACAGACGGCGCGGAGGTGCGGATTGTACTGGAACAGCAGGAGTGGAGCGCTGACGATAAGGAGCCGGGACAGATTCGTTTTGAGTTTCCGGAGGCAAAGACGCAGGCATCGGCGAGCGTTCGCTTTTACCTAAACGATGGATTTGAGGCGCCTGAGACGGCGGAAGATGAGGCAATCGACTATGATTGTGCGGCTTATCGGGAAATGACGGCCCGTTCGCTCATGCAGCTTGGAGATACCGCCAGACTTTTAAAGGCAATCGAAAAGGCCGAGCGGGGGGAGGATGTTACCCTTGCCTACATTGGCGGTTCCATTACGCAGGGAGCCGGCGCGATACCAATCAATAGCGAGTCTTATGCTTATAAATCCTATCAGCGTTTCGCCGGGAAATTCGGCAAAGGAGATAACGTTCATTTCGTCAAGGCCGGGGTAGGCGGCACACCCTCGGAGCTTGGCATGATCCGTTTTGAGCGGGATGTTCTGAGAGATGGAGAAATAACACCTGATATTGTGGTGGTGGAGTTCGCAGTGAACGACGAGGGAGACGAGACGAAGGGAAACTGCTATGAGAGTCTGGTGCGCAAGATTCTGATGCTGCCAAATGCCCCCGCGGTCGTACTGCTTTTTGCAGTTTTTGCGGATGATTGGAATCTGCAGGAGCGGCTTGGCGTGGTGGGAGAGCGTTACGATCTGCCCATGGTCAGCGTCTTAAATGCCGTGACACCGCAGTTTCGTCTGAAAGCCGGCGAGGGGAGGGTGCTCTCCAAAAATCAGTTTTTCTATGACATGTTCCATCCGACCAACGCGGGCCATACCATCATGGCAGACTGTCTGATGTACTGTTTTGAAAAGGCAAAAGAACAGGGGGGCAGCGCGGAGCCTGCAAATAAGAAGCTTCCTGCGCCCGTGATCGGCGCGGACTTTGAGAAGGTGCGTCTGCTGGATAAAAAGGACATGCCAAAGGACGTGGTGGTAAAGCCCGGAAGCTTTCTTTTTGTGGACGATAAACTGCAGTGCGTGGAGATGAACGAGGATCTGACGGGTACGCCGCAGTTCCCGCACAACTGGATGTATGACGGAAAACGGGTGAAGCAGGGCGGAGACTTTACGCTGGAAATTACGTGCAGGGCGCTGCTGCTTATCTTTAAGGATTCCGGGGAACTGGATGCCGGACGGGCGGATGTCTTTGTGGACGGGGAAAAGAAACTTACGGCGGATCCCCATATCAATGGCTGGATCCACTGCAATCCCGTGATCCTTGTGCAGGAGCAGGAGGCCGGATGGCACAGAGTCAGCATCCGCATGGCAGAAGGTGAGGAGGAAAAAACGTTTACGATCCTTGGTTTTGCCTATGTATCCTAAGGATTCACAGGACTGTCATGTGTCATGCGATGCCTTACAGTTTCCATGCCCTTCTCCTTGTTTTATAATTGTAAAAAAAGGGAAATAGGAGGAGAAGAATGGAAACATTACACGTGACGTCCAGACGGGATAAAGAGCAGTTCAATCAGATTCTGGACGATCTGATCAATGCGAACAGGGAGTTTCGGATCCTGATTACCGTACCGTCGGGTGATATGTCGCATGAGCTGCCTGAAAACAGGACCGATGTGTCAGAGATACCGATCATGGGGGAAAAAGGAGAGAAAAGGGACCTGGAAAAGGATGTGACGGATATGATCCACGAGATCGGTGTTCCTGCTCACATTAAGGGCTATCAGTACCTGCGGGAAGCCATCATGATGTCGGTGGAAGATGTGGAGATGTTGGGGTCGATCACAAAGATCCTATATCCCACCATCGCCAAGAAGTATCAGACCACGCCGAGCCGTGTGGAGCGGGCAATCCGTCACGCCATCGAGGTCGCCTGGTCCAGGGGCAGGATGGAGACGCTTGACGCACTTTTCGGGTACACGATCAACACGGGGAAGGGAAAGCCGACCAATTCGGAGTTTATCGCACTGATCGCGGACAAGATCAGATTACAGTACCGACGTTAATTTTCAAAATAATCCTTTTATTGCCACCCGAAATATTGTATACTGTTGTTTAGGAGTTTTGTTCTAAGAATAGCAAGCTACAGTTGGAGGGTTGTCATGAAAAAAATTTTATTTGTCGCGTCGGAGGGCGTACCTTTTATCAAGACAGGCGGGTTAGCGGACGTGGTCGGCTCCCTGCCAAAGTGTATTGACAGGAGATACTTTGATGTGCGGGTCATTTTGCCGAAGTATACCTGCATGAAGCAGGAACTGAAGGATAAGCTTACTTACAAGACCCATTTCTACATGGATTTTCATTGGAAAGAGGAATATGTGGGCATCCTGGAAGCGGAAGTTGACGGGGTGAAATATTACTTTATTGATAACGAGAGTTATTTTAATGGCTTTCAGCCCTACAGCGATAACGCGCTGTTTGAGATTGAGAAATACGCCTTTTTCTGTAAGGCGGCACTGTGTATCCTGCCGGTGATCGATTTCAGACCGGATCTGATCCACTGTCATGACTGGCAGACGGGACTGATTCCCGTGTACTTAAAGGAGCGCTTCCAGGGCGGAGAGTTCTACCGCGGCATCAAGACCGTTATGACCATTCACAACCTGAAATTTCAGGGCAAGTGGAGCGTAAAGGAGGTCAAGGAGATCACGGGTCTGCCGGGGTATTTCTTCACGGCGGATAAGCTGGAAGCTTACAAGGACGCAAACCTCTTAAAAGGCGGTCTGGTCTATGCGGATGCCATCACTACGGTCAGCGATACCTATGCCGAGGAGATTAAGACGGCTTTCTACGGCGAGGGATTGAACGGCCTGCTGTGCGCGAGAGCCGGCGATCTGCGCGGTATCGTGAACGGCATCGATTACGACGAGTTTAATCCGGAGACGGATAAACACATAGATTTCAAGTACAATGCGGCGAATTTCCGCAAGGAGAAAGTGAAAAACAAGAGGGCCCTGCAGGAGGAGCTTGGTTTAAATCAGGATGATAAGACCATGATGATCGGTATTGTCTCCAGGCTCACAGGCCAAAAGGGCTTTGATCTGATCGCCTACATCATGGATGAGCTCTGCCAGGATAATGTGCAGATTGTGGTGCTGGGTACGGGCGAGGAGCAGTATGAAAATATGTTCCGCCATTTTGACTGGAAATATCATGGTAAGGTGTCGGCAAATATCTACTATTCGGATGCGCTTTCCCACAAGATCTATGCGGCGAGCGATGCGTTCCTGATGCCGTCGCTTTTTGAGCCCTGCGGATTGAGCCAGCTGATGTCCCTGCGTTATGGCACGGTGCCAATCGTGCGAGAGACCGGCGGTCTCAAGGATACCGTACAGCCTTATAATGAATATGAGGGTACGGGCACCGGCTTTAGCTTTACGAATTACAATGCCCATGAGATGCTGGGCACCATCCGCTACGCAGAACATATCTACTATGATAAGAAGCGGGAGTGGAACAAGATTGTTGACAGGGGCATGGCGGCGGATTTCTCGTGGCATGTTTCCGCGCAGAAATATCAGGAAATGTATGACTGGCTGATTGGATAGGAAAGATGGAACGTCCGAATAAGAAAAGCACGTTTGTGTTTCAGGCGGGCATCCTGGCAGCGGCCGGGATGCTCGTCAGAGTGATCGGCCTGATATACAAAAGCCCTCTTCTTTCCATCATCGGAATCGAGGGCAACGGATATTACAATGCGGCGATCAATATCTACACAATTATATTATTGATTTCTTCTTACAGCATCCCCTCGGCAATCTCCAAGGTAATCGCCCAGCGGCTTGCGTTTAAGGAATATCGGAATGCACAGAGGGTTTTTGTCTGTGCACTTCTCTATGTCCTGATCGTGGGCGGCATTGCTTCAATCCTGACCTTTGTGGGAGCACCTTGGCTGATGGGGAAGAATCCCAATGCGGTGGTGGCGCTTCGGGTGCTGTCGCCGACGATCTTTTTTTCCGGGTTTCTAGGTGTTTTCCGCGGTTTTTTCCAGGCGCACGGCTCCATGGTACACACCTCTATTTCACAGGTGTTAGAGCAGATTTTTAATGCGGCGGTCAGTATATTGGCGGCTAAGCTTTTTATCGGCATGGCGGAAAACGGTGACGACACCGTGCGTGCCATCTATGGCTCGGCAGGTTCGGCGCTGGGGACCGGGGCAGGCGTGCTGATCGGCCTTCTTTTTATGTACGGCATGTATCGTCTTAACGGCGGTATCATCAGAAGAAGGGTGGCGAAGGATAAGACCTGGCATGAGGAGAGTTACGGGGAGATTTTCAAGGTCATCTTTACGATCGTTACGCCCTTCATCCTCAGTACCTTCATCTATAACTGCACTACGGCTGTCAATATGTACATCTATCTTTATGTGATGGATCATAAAAAGATGGATGCGATTTTGGCGAGCAACCATTATGGTATTTTTTCCGGGCTTGCGGTGGCGGTGGTAAACATTCCCATTGCGATTGCTTCGGCTATGTCCTCCGCTATTATTCCGGGTGTGGCGGCTTCTTACGTGAAAGGGACGCTGGGGCAGACCAGAAGGCAGGTGACACGCGCGATTCAGATGACGATGCTGATTGCGATTCCGGCAGCGGTGGGGATCGCCGTGCTGCCAAGACCCATCATGCACTTTATTTTTCCACAGAAAGAGTCGTTAGATATGGCGTCAGGGCTTTTGGCGGCGCTTTCCGTCACGATCGTGTTCTACAGCCTTTCCACCCTGACAAACGCAATCTTACAGGGCATCGGCAAGGTCAACACGCCGGTGGTCCATGCGGTGATCGCGCTGGTGATCCAGGTGGCCGGACTGGTCGCGCTGCTGTTTTACACGGATCTGGAATTATATGCGCTGGCGGCTGCAAACGCCATCTATTCGCTGGTGATGTGCGTTTTGAATCAATTGTCAGTCAGAAAGCATTTGGAGTACCGCATGGATGTGGTCAAGCTGTTTTTGAAACCGCTGTTTGCGGCAGTGGTCATGGGTGCGGCGGTTTACGGGGTCTATCATGGCCTGATGCTGGTGATTCCGGTGAGCCGGGTGGTACTGCTGCTTGCGATCGGCTTAGGCATTTGTGTATACGGGGTCATCCTTTTGTTGATTGGCGGCGTGACGGAAGATGAGCTGTGGAACTTCCCCAAGGGGGCGTTCCTGGTACAGGCTGCAAAAAAAATACACCTGTTACCCGATTGGGAAGCGCCGTCCGGGAAGAAAAGGAGAAAGCGAAAAAAGAAAAAAGGAAAAAGGAAAAAGGAAATCACGGATGACCTGGATCTATGACAGTTGTGTGAGTGCGGAAATATCCGTATCGATCGTCATGGAATAATTTGTGTAGTACACCACGAAGCCGGGCTTTGCTCCGGCCGGTTTTTTGACATGCTTTTTCTGGATATAGTCGATCTCCACCTTGTCCTGTTCGCGGCCTTTGGAGTAGTAGGCGGCAAGGCGCGCCGCTTCCTCAAAAGCGCGGTCAGGCACCTCGACGCCCTCAGTCTTTAGGATCACATGGGAGCCCGGCATCTGCTTGGCGTGGAACCACCAGTCGCCGCCGGTGGCAAACTTGAAGGTGAGTTCGTCGTTTTGCAGATTGTTTTTTCCCACATAGATATGGAAGCCGTCGCTGCTTACATAGTGGAAGGGACGACTTGTAATCTTCACTTTTTTAGTGCCGCCTTTTCTGCGGATGTAGCCGCTTTCGACCAGTTCTTCCCGAATCTGTGTCAGATCCTCCTCCTGCATGGCGATATCCAGGGAGGTGAGGATGGATTCCAGATGTGTAATCTCTTCTTTGACCTGAATGGTCAATTCCGAAAGGGCCTCATAGGTTCTCTTTAACTTTCCGTACTTATCGAAATATTTCTGTGCGTTTTCCTGCGGCGTGAGGGTATTGTCCAGCGGGATGGTAATGGTCTCGTTTGTATAATAGTTTAAGGCCTCCATGGATTTGGCCTCAGGCTCTATGTTGTAGCCGTAAGTGTTGATCAACTCCCCGTAAACCTTGTATTTGTCCCTTTTTTCCGTATCTTTCATCTGCCGGATCTGTAAGTCGTATTTTTTCACATTGCGCTCTAAGGCGGTCTGCACGATTCGCCGCAGATCCACGGACTTTTGGCGGATGCGGGTCACGGTACTTTTCTCCGCATAGTAGCGTTCCAGCACCTCGCTGATGCTGGCGAAGGTCTGGCTCTCCTTGTCCGCATAGAGGGTCAGGGGCAGGGCGGCAAACTCCACGGGGGTGCGGGTGGTTTTTCCGTTGTCATAGACGATGACGGGGGAAAAGCAACCCTCTGCGATCTGTTCCATCATGGCCGTCAGAGCCTGAAAGAGCGCGGCAAGGTCAGCTTCTTCCAGCACATTGGCGGGCATATCCGCGTCGATTCCCGCGCGGAAGCAGATTTCCTGTGCGATGATGGGAGAGAGTCCCGTGTAGGTGCCATAGAGCGCCTTATAGAGGGGCATAGGCTTTTCCCGCATGTGGGAAGAAAAGTTTACATAACTTAACTGCAGGGGATCATACTTATCCTGCGTTTGGGGGATGAAGTAGGGGCGTCCCGGGAGTACTTCCCGCACGGAGCTGACCATGCCGGAGATATGTTTGATGCTGTCGATGATCTGCTCCCTGTCGTCGCAGAAGATGATGTTGCTGTGTTTGCCCATGACTTCCACGATCAGCTTTTTTTCACATAAATCGCCCAATTCGTTCAAATGTTCCAGCCGGAAGCAGATGACGCGCTCCAGACCAGGCTGGGTGATGGCCGTAATGCGGGCGTTTTGCAGATGTTTTCGCAGCAGCATGCAAAAACCCGGTGCGGTCAGCGGACCCTGTTTGTTTTTCTCCGTCAGATAGACCAGCGGGAGAGAGGCGTCCGCAGACAATAACAGGCGATATTGATTTCCGTTGTTCTTGATGGTGAGGAGCAGTTCATCGCTCTCCGGCTGGGCAATCTTGTAGATGCGCCCGCCAAGCAGCGTTTCGTGCAGCTCCTTTGTGATGTTTGCAATCGTGATGCCGTCGAATGCCATAGCTTGTCCCGTCCTTTTTACATCGCCGAAATGCGGCAACGTCCTCTTTCCGAACATTGTACAATAACTGAAAGTATTTTTCAATGTCAGCCCTTGCTTAGGAAGTTCCTTTTTGAAACCTTATTTCTTGACGAATCTTTCCAATTATTCTATAATATAGTCTGTATGCGTAGGTCTATATGGAAGTAGTAGTGTAAATCATTCAAGGAGAATGCAGGGCATTCCTGTATTAGGAGAAGATTGAAAAATAAGTCTGATGACCTTATTTTTCAATCGCGAGTTTGTGTCGGAGCCACAAACTCGGAATCGCAGAGCAAAATTTGAGATTTTGCTCGCGTGTCGTCGCAAAAATGCTCCGACATGGAGGAAATCATGACGAAGATCAGGAGCATGACCGGGTTTGGGAGATGCGAGGTGACGGACGGCACGCGCAAGATCACCGTGGAGATGAAGTCCGTCAACCACAGGTATCTGGATATCAGTATCAAAATTCCAAAGAAACTCAGCTTTTTTGAGACGGCGATACGCGGGGAATTGAAAGAGTATATCCAACGCGGGAAAGTGGACATTTTCATTACCTATGAAGATACGGCAGAATCGAATCTTTGCGTGAAGTACAACAGGGAACTGGCAGCGGAGTATATGAAGTATCTCTGGCAGATGTCTGAGGACTTTTCTTTGGACAATGACGTGCGGGTATCCACCCTGTCACGTTTCCCGGAAATATTTACCATGGAAGAACAGGCGGTGGACGAGGAGGCCCTCTGGCAGTCTCTAAAAAAGGCAGTCATCGGCGCGGCGGAAGCGTTCGTGGAGACCAGAGTCAAAGAAGGCGAAAACATCAGAGACGATCTGCTTGCAAAACTGAACGGGATGCTTGCCTGTGTCGAGTTTATTGAACACCGCTCTCCGCAGATCATTGAGGAATATAAGCAGAAGCTTCGGGAGAAAGTGCAGGAGCTTTTGGAGGATACAAGGATCGACGAGGCCAGGCTTCTCACCGAGGTGACGATCTTTGCGGACAAGGTGTGTGTGGATGAGGAGCTGGTACGTTTAAGAAGTCATATCACAACGACCAGGGATTGCCTTACGGAGGGCGGCGGTATCGGACGGAAGCTTGATTTTCTGGCGCAGGAGATGAACCGCGAGGCCAATACCATTCTTTCAAAGACGACGGATCTGGAGATATCCAACCGCGCCATTGAGCTGAAAACAGAGATTGAAAAGATCAGAGAACAGATACAGAATATCGAATAGTGCCGCTTTTGGCGGGGCCGGAAAACAGGGAGGATTCATGGGCAGACTGATACACATTGGTTTTGGCAATGTTGTGAATACAGGAAAGATCATCGCTATCGTCAGTCCTGATTCTGCGCCGGTCAAGCGTATGGTGCAGAAGGCGAAGGAGCAGGGGACGGCCATCGATGCGACACAGGGGCGAAAGACCAAGGCAGTGCTGGTGATGGAAAACAGCCAGCTCGTGCTCTCGGCGCTTTTGCCGGAAACCATATCGGGCAGGGCACAGACGGAGGATGGACAGACAGATGAAGAATAAGGGTATCTTGATCGTTGTCTCCGGATTTTCGGGGGCGGGCAAAGGCACGTTGATGAAAAAGCTGGTGGAAGAGTACGAGGGGTATAGCCTGTCAATTTCGGCCACGACCAGGAAGCCGCGTCCCGGTGAAGAGAACGGCAGGGAATACTTTTTCCTGACCAGAGAGGAATTTGAACAAAAGATCGCGGACAACGCATTGATTGAACATGCGCAGTACTGTGATAACTATTATGGGACACCGAGAGACTATGTGGAGGAGCAGATGGCTCTCGGACGCGATGTGATCCTCGAGATCGAGATCCAGGGGGCACTCGCCGTAAAGAAACAATACCCGGATGCCGTCCTGCTTTTTGTGGCGCCGCCGAGTGCAGAGGAGCTTCGACGCAGGCTTTTGGGCAGGGGGACGGAGACCGAGGAGGTCGTTGACAAGAGGCTTCGGCGGGCAAAGGAGGAGGCGCAGGGGATTGAAGCATATGATTATCTGCTGATCAACGACGATCTGGAAACCTGCGTGAAGGAACTTCATGCGATCATTGACGCAGCGCATCATGCGCCGGTGCGAAATGAGGAGTTTATCGAAAAAATAAGACAGGAATTAGCGTAAAGCAGGAGGAAAATACTATGTTACATCCATCTTATGCAGATTTGATTCAGGTAGTAAACAGCGAGGTCGAGGAGGGGGAAGATCCCGTAGTGACCAGCCGTTATTCCATCGTGATGGCTACATCCAAGAGAGCCAGACAGATCATCGCCGGAGACGATGCACTGGTGGACGGTAAGGGGAAAAAGCCTTTGTCCGTTGCCGTGGAGGAGTTAAATCAGGGTATGATCAAGATTCTCAACGATGAGAACGCCGGGGAGGATGAAACCCCGGTAAGCGAAGAGGGCGAGGCTGCGGAGGAATCCGTGGCAGAGGAGATTCTTAAGCCCGAAACTGCCGAGTAAGGCCGGGCTGGCTGTGATGAAAAAGAAGGTACTCTTCGTATCCCTTGGATGCGATAAGAATCTGGTGGATTCCGAGATGATGCTCGGTATGCTGGAAGAAGGCGGCTATGTCTTTACGGACGACGAGACGCAGGCGGAGGCAGCAGTAGTCAATACCTGCTGCTTTATCGGCGACGCAAAGGAGGAGAGTGTAAACACGATCCTGGAGCTTGCCGAACTGAAAAAGAGCGGTTCCCTGCAGGCGCTTGTCGTGACGGGCTGTCTTGCCGAACGATACCGTGAGGAAATCCGAAAGGAGATCGAAGAAGTGGACGCGGTGCTTGGCACCACAGCCATTGACCGGATCGTGCAGACGCTGGATCAGGCTTTCGCGGGCAGCGCGCAGGATCAGTATGATGCCCCGGATAAAAAGCCCCTTACGGATCGAAAACGGGTGCTGACCACAGGCGGGCATTTCGCCTATCTCAAAATAGCCGAAGGCTGCGACAAACACTGTACGTACTGCATTATTCCCAAGGTGCGGGGCCCGTATCGGAGCGTTCCTATGGAGAGCCTTTTGCGGGAGGCGCAGACGTTGGCGGAGCAGGGCGTAAAAGAACTGATCCTCGTGGCACAGGAGACTACGGTCTACGGGGTTGATCGATACGGACACAAGGCACTGCCGGAACTTTTGCAAAAGTTATGTAAGATTGACGGTCTTGTCTGGATCAGGCTTTTATACTGCTATCCCGAGGAAATCGACGACGAATTGATCCGCGTGATCAAAGAGGAAGAAAAAATCTGCCATTATCTGGATCTTCCCATTCAGCATGCTTCCGATCAGGTGTTACAGCGCATGGGAAGAAGGACCGATCAGGCGGAGCTTGTTGCAATCATAAACCATATCCGAAAAGAAATCCCCGATATCTGTCTGCGAACCACGCTGATCTCGGGCTTCCCGGGGGAGACGAAAAAGGATCACGAGGCATTGCTTTCCTTCGTGGAAACGATGCGGTTTGACAGGCTTGGCGTGTTTCCCTATTCCAGGGAGGAGGACACGGCGGCGGCAAAACTGCCCGGGCAGATTACTGAGAAGGTGAAGCGTACCCGTCGGGATGAGATCATGGCGCTGCAGCAGGAAATCGCGTTTGAAAAGGCGGCGGATATGGAGGGACGGACACTTACCGTGATGATCGAGGGCAAGGTTGCGGACGAGGAAGTCTATGTGGCCAGAACCTACAGGGATGCGCCGGATGTGGATGGACTTTTGTTTTGCCGTACAGGGAGAGAGCTGATGACCGGAGATTTTGTACGGGTCCGGGTCACAGGCTCCTACGAATATGATTTGATGGGAGAGTTAGAAGATGAATCTGCCGAATAAACTGACAATGTTCCGCGTGGTGTTGATCCCGTTTTTCGTGGTGCTGTTATTGGTTGACATAACACCATATGATCATTGGATTGCACTTGTTATTTTTATTGTGGCCAGTCTGACGGATCTGCTGGACGGGAAGATTGCCAGAAAATATAATCTGGTCACAAATTTCGGGAAATTTATGGATCCGCTTGCGGATAAGCTGCTTGTCTGTTCCGCGCTCATCTGTCTGGTGGAAATGGAGAGGATCGCGGCCTGGATGGTGATTGTCATCATTGCCAGAGAGTTTATTATCAGCGGCTTTCGCCTGGTGGCGTCCGACAACGGCGTGGTGATTGCTGCCAGCTATTGGGGCAAGTTTAAGACAACCTTTCAGATGGTCATGATCTGTCTGATGATCGCAGATCTTGAGGCGCTGTCCGTTCTCACCACGATCGTGACCTGGGCGGCGGTGATTCTGACGGTGGTCTCGCTGGTGGATTACCTGATTAAAAACAAGGATGTCATGCGGGAAAAGAAAGCATAAAATCGGATATTGTATCAATAACGGGTGTTTTTCGGTCATGCGCAAAGAGCGGCGCAGAAATGAGGTGGACTATGACGGTTGAAATCATTGCAGTGGGCACGGAAATACTTCTGGGAAACATCGTAAACACAAATGCCGCCTATCTGGCGGAAAAATGCGCGGGACTCGGACTTTCCTGCTATCATCAGGATGTGGTCGGTGACAATGAGGAGAGACTATGCGAGACCATAAGAACGGCGCTTTCGCGTTCCGACATCCTGCTTCTTACCGGAGGGCTCGGTCCTACGCAGGATGATCTTACCAAGGAAGCTGCGGCGAAAGTGATGGGAAAATCGCTGTATCTGCATGAAGCGAGCAGGGATGCAATCAAACTCTTTTTTGAGAAGCGGGGACTGGAAATTACGGGCAACAACTGGAAGCAGGCTATGGTGCCGGAGGGCTGTATCGTGGTGGAGAATCCTAACGGTACGGCGCCGGGCATTATCATGGCAGAAAACGGTAAGCATGTGATCCTGATGCCGGGGCCGCCCAACGAGCTGGTGCCGATGTTTGAGACTTCGATTATGCCTTATTTGAGCAAACTGCAGTCCTGCGTCATTTTTTCCCAGACCGTGAAGATCTGCGGTGTGGGGGAGAGCAAGCTGGAGACGATGGTGAAGGATCTGATTGAAAAACAGACGAATCCTACCATTGCCACCTACGCCAAGACGGGTGAGGTGCATCTGCGCGTGACGGCCAGAGCGGAGAATGAGAAGGAAGCAAAGAAGCTTGTAAAACCCGTGGTGAAGGAGTTAAAGGGAAGGTTTGGCAGCAATATCTACACGACGGACGATACGGTGACGCTGGAGAAGTCGGTGGTCGATCTTCTGCTGGCAAACCACCTCACGGTCTGTACGGTGGAATCCTGTACCGGTGGTCTTCTGGCGGCAAGGCTCATCAACGTGCCGGGCGTGTCTGAGGTCTTTAAGGCCGGCTATATCACTTACTCAAACAAGGCAAAGCGCAGACTGCTCGGTGTCAAGAAAAATCTTCTGATAAAGCACGGCGCGGTCAGCGAGCAGGTCGCGAAGGAGATGGCCAGGGGAGCGGCCCTTGTTTCCAAGGCGGATGTGACTGTCAGCGTTACGGGGATCGCAGGACCGGACGGCGGCACAGAGGAAAAGCCGGTGGGGCTGGTGTATATGGGCTGCAGTGTCTGCGGGCGTCTTACGGTAAAGAAATGTCAGTTCAGCGGCAACCGTGCGAAGATTCGGGAGAATACGGTTGCAGTGGCATTGTCCCTGATGCGGGAGTGCATTTTGCAGTATTACAGTGAAGTAACTTTTGGCGGTAAGGAGAAGTAAAAGGAAAGGCAAAAAGATGAACGAATCGGATAACTTGAACGGCTATACAGAACCGGATGTCGTGGAGAAGGTTCCTGCGGAGGAAACGGTGGTGGAGACACACGGCGTTTTTTCGGGCAGTCAGTCACAGGATCCTTATGGGAATCAGAATGCTTACGGCGGACAGAATCCCTATGGGAATCAGAATGCTTATGGTGGTCAGGATCCCTATGGAAATCAGAATGCTTACGGCGGACAGAATCCCTATGGGAATCAGAATGCTTACGGCGGTCAGAATCCATACGGGAATCAGAATGCTTACGGCGGTCAGGATCCCTATGGAAATCAGAATGCTTACGGCGGACAGAATCCTTATGGGGGGCAGGTTCCCTACGGCGGACAGAATCCTTACGGAAGTCAGGTTCCCTATGGCGGGCCAAATCCCTATGGGAGTCAGGAGCCTTACGACGCACAAAATCCTTACGGAAGTCAGCTTCCCTACGGCGGGCCAAATCCTTACGGGAATCAGAATGTAAATGGCGGGCCAAATCCTTACGGGAATCAGGCAGGCGGCGGCTTTGGCGGACAGCCTCCTTACGGCGGACAGCCGCCATATGACAATTCTTACAATCCGTACAGCCCCTATGCAGCGCCGCAGAAAAAACAGCATGCCGGGTTGATCATAGGTATTGTGGTGGTCATTGTTATCCTGTTTTTGGTGGCAGTTATTGCTCTGGCGAGCAGGGCAGCCAGTCTGCTTTCCGAAAGCGACAAGGAGAAAGAAAAGAGCAGGCGCGATATCTATGATATGGATGATTATGATGACGATCGTCACGATTATGACCATCATACGTATGATTATGACTATGATGATTACTATAATTATGATGATGATTATTACTATGACTACGACTATGATTATGATGATGATTACGGCTATCCCTTCGGTGGGGACTATGACTACGACTATAACAGTGAACAGTATTACACCCTGCATGATGAGATCCGGGATGATTTGTCCTATTCCGTAGAGCTTTCGGTGTATGAGTACGATACGGACTATGAGAATGTTTATATTGCGGCGAACCTTCCGACTATTTCAGGAGAGAACGTGCCGAATCTGGGAACGCTCAACGAGAGCATTCAGAAAGAAGTAGATGAGGTGACGGCGCTTTTTGAAAAGGATTATGAGTCCAAAATCAAGGAAGATGAAGACAGCACTTTTCAGGCGGCTTTGAGCGGTTATGTGACGTATATGGACGAGGAGAAGCTGAGCATCGTCTATGATGAAAGAATGTATAGTGACGCGGGCGGCATCTCCTGGCAGGATGTCCGTCTGGTCTGCATCAACGTGGATATGAAAAACGGCGTTGTCCTGGACAACAAGGAGATGTTGGTGACGGATGATGCGTTTTCCGTGGAATTTCGAAATAAGAGCGACGAGCAGAATGGTGAGATCACTTATCTTACCGGAAAGACGGATCAGCAGATCACGGATTATTTTAAATCCGACGATATCATCGTCTTCTACACGCCAAAGGGGATGGAGATTGGCTTTAACTATGAAGAAGGCTGGGTGACGGTGACCTATGAGGAGTATGAAAAATATTTGAAAGTTTTTTAGACAAAGAGCAGCGCGGGTGTCGGAAGATGCCTGCGTTTTTTATGCGAAAAGGGCCGTATTGGTAAATTAAGTCTTGAGAAGACAGAGATTCTTTGTTAAAATAAGTTTATCTGAACATATGGAATCTGTTATGCGCACGCATATCCGGCATTTCGCCACAAATTCCATCGATTTAAATGATAAGAGAGGAAGGAGGGTAGAGTGTCATTTATGGGACTGCATAAGTGCTAAGATAGAAATAACAAAAAATAATTGACAAAATCGAACATTTGTTTTATTCTGTAACAAGAACAGACGTTCTGCAAAAAAGGAGAAGAAATTATGGAAAGAGATGAAAAATTAAAAGCGTTGGATGCGGCTTTAGGGCAGATAGAGCGGCAGTTTGGCAAGGGAGCCGTCATGAAGCTGGGCGATCCTTCCGTACAGATGAATGTGGAGACCATACCCACCGGTTCCTTAAGTCTGGACATCGCATTGGGGCTGGGCGGTATTCCCAAGGGCAGGGTCATCGAGATTTATGGACCTGAGTCCAGCGGTAAAACCACGGTCACCTTACATATGATTGCGGAAGTGCAAAAGCGCGGCGGCATCGCCGGTTTTATTGACGCGGAACACGCGCTGGATCCCGTTTATGCGAAAAACATCGGCGTGGATATCGACAATCTTTATATTTCTCAGCCGGACTGCGGGGAGCAGGCGTTGGAGATCACGGAGACCATGGTGCGTTCGGGTGCTGTGGATATTATCGTAGTGGATTCCGTGGCGGCGCTGGTACCCAAGGCGGAGATCGACGGCGATATGGGAGACAGCCATGTGGGTCTGCAGGCGCGGCTGATGTCTCAGGCGCTCAGAAAGCTCACGGCGGTTATCAGTAAGTCAAATTGTACGGTCGTCTTTATCAATCAGCTCAGAGAAAAAGTAGGGGTCATGTTTGGAAATCCGGAGACTACTACGGGCGGCCGCGCCTTGAAATTCTATTCGTCCGTGCGCCTGGATGTCAGACGCATCGAGTCCCTGAAGCAGGGCGGCGAGGTGATCGGTAACAGGACCAGGGTCAAAGTTGTAAAGAATAAGGTGGCGCCCCCTTTCAAAGAGGCGGAGTTTGACATTATGTTCGGTGAGGGTATCTCCACGGAAGGCGATATCCTGGATCTGGCGGCGGAAAATAACATTGTTAATAAGAGTGGTGCATGGTACGCCTATGAGGGAAATAAGATCGGTCAGGGCAGGGAGAACGCCAAACAATATCTGAAGGACAATCCGGAGGTTTGTGCAGAGATAGAGAGAAGAGTGAGGGAACTTTTTAATATGGAGACGGATCCGGTGCCGGGGGCGCCTTCAAAGGAAGCGTCTGCGAAGGAAGCGCCCGCCAAAGAATCCGGGAAAGACAAAGCGGAGAAAGCGTGAGTGCTGCAGGCGCCTGACCCAGTCCGGGCGAAAGATGGAAAAAGCTCCGGCATGGAGGAATGACAAATGACCGTGACGCAGATGACGGCTCTGACCCGGGGCAGATACCGGGTTATTATGGAAGATGGCTCGGCTTTTGTGCTGTATCGAGGCGAACTCGCAAAACTGGATGTCAAAGAGGACAAAGAGATTCCGGAGGAAACCCTGCGCAGAATCAGGGAGGAAATTCTTCCACTGCGTGCGAAAAAGCGGGTGATGAATCTGCTGCAGAGAAGGGACTATACGGCGGCGGGACTGCGGGAAAAACTGAGAGAGGGAAGCTATCCGGAGACGTGCATTGAGGAGGCAATCGCATACGCAGCATCTTACGGTTATGTGGATGATGCCCGTTATGCGGAGGATTTTATTCGCTGCCAGCTGGAGCGAAAGAGTCGGACGCGTTTGGAGCAGGATCTGCTGAAAAAGGGAATTTCCAAGGCACTGATCGGGGAGGTATTTGAAAAGCTTGCGGCGGAAGGGACGGCGCAGGATGAGGAAAGCATGATCAAAGCGTTGTTGGAAAAGAAAAATTATAATCACAGAACAGCTACGGATAAAGAAAAACAGCGGATGTACGCGTTTCTTTACAGGAGAGGTTTTCATGCAGAGGCGATTAACAGAGCTCTTTTACTTGACATAACATAAAATTCAGTATAGAATTAATATGTTGTAGTTTTGCTGACTATCGGGCTGTCATTATTTGGCAACAAAAGACAGCCGTCAATAGATTTGGTAATCGTACAATGAAAACTAAATAAGGAGGTGCTCCTGTAATGTGG
>DLAF01000011.1:48643-72281 GCA_002492725.1 Lachnospiraceae bacterium UBA7054 | reverse complement strand
TAAGGAGGTGCTCCTGTAATGTGGTGGCAAGTTTTGTTAGCAATAGGCGTCACACTGGTGATTTCTATTCCGGCAACTGCGGTGATCGCGACCAATTATCATAAAAAGATGACGGAAGCGAAGCTTGGCAATGCGGAAGAGAAAGCCAGAGAGATTATTGACGAAGCTCTCAAAACTGCTGAGACGAAGAAGCGTGAGTCGTTGCTTGAGGTCAAGGAAGAGTCCATTCGCACAAAGAATGAGTTGGACAAGGAGATCAAGGAACGGCGTGCCGAAGCACAGCGCTATGAGCGTCGCGTACAGCAGAAGGAAGAGAACATCGACAAAAAGGCTGACGCTATTGAAAAGAAAGAAGCGAGCCTGGCTGCAAAAGAAGAGTCACTGGCCAAGCAGCGCGAAGAAATTTCTAAACTGAGCGAGCAAAGATTACAGGAACTGGAACGAATCTCTGGATTAACCTCCGAACAGGCAAAAGATTATCTGCTGAAAATTGTTGAAGATGAAGTGAAACATGAAACTGCTGTCATGATCAAGGAGATGGAGAGCAGGGCAAAGGAGGAAGCGGACAAGAAGGCGAAAGAATACGTCGTGACGGCGATTCAGAAATGTGCGGCCGATCATGTGTCCGAAACCACGATTTCCGTGGTACAGCTTCCCAACGATGAGATGAAGGGCAGGATCATCGGTAGAGAGGGTCGTAATATCAGAACGCTCGAAACGATGACAGGTGTAGATCTGATCATTGACGATACGCCCGAAGCTGTTATTCTCTCCGGTTTTGATCCGATCAGAAGAGAAGTTGCCAGGATCGCACTGGAAAAGCTGATCGTGGACGGGCGCATTCATCCGGCCAGAATCGAAGAGATGGTCGAGAAGGCGCAGAAAGAAGTCGAAGTCATGATCAAGGAGGAGGGCGAAGCAGCCACCCTTGAGGTAGGTGTACATGGCATTCATCCTGAGCTTGTCAGACTGCTCGGTAAGATGCGGTTCAGAACCAGTTATGGGCAGAACGCATTGAAGCATTCCATCGAAGTGGCACAGTTGTCAGGCCTTCTGGCAGCAGAGATGGGGCTGGACGTCAGAATGGCAAAGCGTGCCGGTTTACTGCATGATATCGGCAAGGCGGTGGATCATGAGATGGAAGGATCTCATATCCAGCTCGGTGTGGAGTTGTGCAGAAAGTATAAGGAAGGACCGATTGTTATCAACGCGGTGGAATCCCATCATGGAGATGTGGAAGCGCAGTCTCTGATCGCTTGTCTGGTGCAGGCAGCTGATACGATATCTGCGGCAAGGCCGGGTGCAAGAAGAGAAACTTTAGAGACATATACAACGAGACTGAAACAATTGGAAGACATCACAAACAATTTCAAAGGTGTGGATAAATCTTTTGCTATTCAAGCAGGTAGAGAGATTCGTGTAATGGTAGTTCCGGAACAGATTAGTGATTCTGATATGGTACTCCTTGCGAGAGATATTTCCAAGCAGATCGAAGCTGAGTTGGAATATCCCGGACAGATCAAAGTAAATGTGATCCGTGAGAGCCGTGTCATAGACTATGCAAAATAGTAAGAAAGACCCCTGTAGAGTTTCTACAGGGGTTTTCCTATGTCTATGAGCAATTTCACCAGAAAATGCAGATTCTCCAAAGTAAAATTGTCCTTTCTGCATACTTGTGAAATTTCTGTACTTATAGTAGAATAATTAGCAGTGTATGATTGTATACAATTATTCTATAATATTATTACACACTATAGAAGGAGAGCATGCAGATTATGAAACCGTACAGTGAGATGAGCAGAGAAGAGCTGGAGACGCAGAAGGCCGAACTGACAAAGCAGTTTGAAGAGGCGAAGGGAAAAGGCTTAAAACTGGATATGTCGAGGGGAAAGCCGGAGCCTGCGCAGCTTGATATGGGAATGGGACTTTTGGATGTGTTGACTTCCTCATCTGACATGAAATGTATGGAGGGAATCGATACCAGAAATTACGGTCTGATGGACGGCATTACGGAGGCGAAGCATCTCATGGCAGATGTGATGGGCGTGTCGGCGGAAAATGTGATCGTCTACGGAAATTCCAGCCTGGCGATCATGTACGATACCATCTCCCGTTCTGTGACACATGGTGTTATGGGTTCTACGCCTTGGTGTAAACTGGATAAAGTGAAATTTTTATGCCCGGTACCCGGCTATGACAGGCATTTTGCAATCACGGAGCATTTTGGAATTGAGATGATACCGATTCCCATGACGGCGGATGGCCCTGATATGGATTTGGTAGAAAAATATGTGTCTGAGGATGAGGCGGTGAAAGGAATTTGGTGTGTGCCTAAGTATTCGAATCCTTCAGGGATTTCCTACTCCGATGAGACGGTGCGGCGGTTTGCAGCCTTAAAGCCTGCGGCAAAGGATTTCCGTATCTATTGGGACAACGCCTATGCGGTACATCATCTCTATGAGGATAAGCAGGATGAGATTTTGGAGATCCTTGGCGAGTGCGAAAAGGCGGGCAATCCGGATATGGTGTTTGAATTCTGCTCTACCTCAAAGATTACGTTTTCGGGTGCAGGTATGGCGGCGATGGCGTCTTCAGCGGCGAATCTGGCGGATACGAAAAAGACCCTCACCTTACAGACAATCGGTTATGACAAGGTGAATCAGCTGCGTCACGCCAGATATTTCAAGAATCTTGAGGGCATTCGTGCTCATATGAAAAAGCATGCGGCCATCATCCGGCCAAAGTTTGAGGCGGTGCTTGCGGTGCTTGATAAGGAACTTGGCGGTTTGGGAATCGGCGAATGGACGAATCCCCTTGGAGGGTACTTTATCTCCTTCAATGCGATGGAGGGCTGTGCAAAGGCAATCGTTGCCAAATGTAAGGAAGCGGGCGTCGTATTGACCGGCGCGGGAGCAACTTATCCTTATGGAAAGGATCCGAAAGACAGCAATATCCGTATCGCTCCTACATTTCCTACGGCGGAGCAGATGGCGGCTGCCACAGATCTTTTTGTGCTCTGCGTGAAGCTGGTCAGCGTGGAGAAGCTTTTGCAGGCGGCGTAAGGATATTGAAATGGAGGATAAATTGAAAAATCACTCTGATGCGCTGATTTTTCAATCGCGACTTTGAGCAAGAGCATCTCAAAGTCGTTGATGGCAGATGAGAAACTGCATTCGCAGCTTTCTCATCGCCTCTTCGCAACAAGTTGCTCAGAAATGAGGATTATCATGGAAAATTACGAGAGACTTGGCAGGGAATTGATCCACAAGGGTGCCATCATTGATTATTATCAGGACACGATCCGTGTGGCAAATGGCAATGTAGTCAAGTGGGATCTGATTGATCACAAGGGGGCAGCGGCCGTGGTAGCGGTACAGGACGACGGGAAACTTTTGATGGTCAGACAGTATCGCAACGCGTTAGACCGTGAGACGCTGGAGATTCCGGCGGGCGGCTTAAACAGTGTGGATGAGCCGACCAAGATCGCAGCGGCGAGAGAGCTGGAGGAGGAGACGGGTTATGTTGCGGGGAAATTGGAACTGTTACTGACGCTGCGCACCACTGTTGCTTTCTGTAACGAAAAAATAGATGTTTATCTGGCGACTGATTTAAAAAAGGGAAAGCAGCATCTTGACGAGGATGAGTTTTTGAATGCCGAGAGCCACGACCTTGATGAGCTGATTCAAATGATTTATGACTGTAAGATTCAGGATGGCAAGACGGTGTCAGCGCTGCTGGCTTACAAGAATAAATACAGAAAATAATTATTATGTAAACTTAAAGAAAATATCTGTGAGAATGTAGTCATGCCTCGTCCGACTGTGACATATACATGCCATAAGAGAGTGGTAAAGGCGGTACGGCGTTGCGAAGACAGTCCTTTATGAGGAATGGCTATCATATGGCCTATCTGTTTCTGATCGGTCTTTTCATCGGTATTTTGATCGTCAATCTGGGCCACGAGGCTTGGATCGAAAACGGCAGTCTTTTGGGGACGGATATGGTGAACCGTTTGAAAAGCAGCAGACCACAGGGGGCAGGAATGGTTACCTACATTCTGCGGCATCGCCTCTCGGTGGTCTGTATGCTGGGGTTGATCTCTACGACCATGATTGGGCTGCCGATTCTTTGTGCTTATATCTGTTATACGGGTCTGGCGGCCGGTTGTCTTTTGTCGGTAGCTGTCATCCGCTATGGAATCCGCGGGATTCTCTTCATGATTGCGGCGCTCTTTCCGCAGGCATTTTTGTTGATTCCTGCCTATGTGGGACTTTTTTTCTGGGCAGTTAACTTAAATCGTACCCTTTACGCTTCCCGAACCGATCTTGGCGGTTATGAGCGTTTCAGCAGCCGTTTTTATTTGGGAAAATGTATACAAATGGTCGGGATTATCGCAGTTGTCATAATGGGATGCCTGCTTGAAAGTTATGTCAATCCTAATATTCTGCATTTCGTTCTAAAAATTTTTTAAAAAAAATTTTTTTCATTGTTTTTTCAAGATATAGTAGACATAAAATTATTTGCGCTCGATATGTTGTGGCTTGTTCCAAAAACGGCGCAAAAGCCCATAAAATCGGGGAAAATTCCATTTGCTTTTCTGAAAAAATCTGATTATAATGATACTCAGACAGTGTTTTGATTTACATAAAGAGAACGCATGGGGAAGGATTTCCGGACAGAATGGAAAAAGAGATCAGTGCATTTATCACATATTTACATAATGTGAAGAACACCTCCGGTAATACGGAGATGTCTTACAGAAGAGATCTGGAGAAGGTACAGCATTTTATGGAGGGCCGTGGAATCAAAGAAACGAAGGCCGTAACAGCACAGGATCTTTCCGACTATGTAAAATATCTGGAGGATAATAAGTTTGCCGCGGCTACGGTGTCCCGCAATATTGCATCCCTGAAAGCGTTTTATCACTATCTGCTGCAGGAGGGAATCCTGCAGGAGGATATTACCAATAAGCTTAAAGCTCCTAAGATTGAGAAGAAGGCGCCGGAAATCATGTCTCCCGACGAAGTGGTGCGCCTTTTGGAACAGCCTTCGGGCGACAGTCCCAAAGAGATTCGGGACAAGGCGATGCTGGAGCTTCTCTATGCCACGGGAATCCGTGTGACGGAACTGATCACGTTAAACCTTTCCGATGTGAATATGCAGATGAATTTCATTCTCTGCCGTGACCGTAATAAGGAAAGAATCATTCCTTTCGGTGCGGCGGCAAAGAATGCATTGGCAAGATATCTGAACGGCACGAGGGAGGAAATGTTGGAAAATAAATCGTCTGAAGTGCTTTTTGCCAATTGTTCCGGCCAGCCGATGAGCAGGCAGGGGTTCTGGAAGCTGATCAAGCATTATGCGAAGAAAGCGGATATCCAGGCCGATATCACGCCGCACACGCTCAGGCATTCTTTTGCGGCCCATCTGGTGGAGAATGGTGCGGATCTTCGGAGCGTGCAGGAAATGTTAGGACATTCCGATATTTCCACCACGCAGATTTACGCGAATCTGAACCACAATCATATCAGAGAGGTGTACGCGAAGGCGCATCCGCGCGGATAACGTAAGAATCATACGAAAGAAGAGGGATTGCCGGTATGCAATCCCTTTATGTATCTATGTCCTGTAATTTCTGTAAAAACTTCTGTGTAGGTTTCGAAAACACCTGATATTTTTTCCAGATGATACTCATAGGAACAGTAATCTTAGGTGCAAGTGGTCGAAAACACAAATTGCTGTCTCCGGAAACGTTTATCAGCTTATCAAAGCAGATTGCATATCCCATGCCTTCCTCCACCATAAGAGAACCGTTGAAAAGCAGACTGTAAGTCGCTGCGATGTTCAGCTTTTCCTGTTCCACGTGAAAGAAGTTTCTAAATTCCAGATTCAAAAAAGCCTGTCTTGATATAATAAGAGGCTGATCCAGCAAATCCTTGGCTGTAATAAAGTCTTTCTTTGCCAGTGGTGCATCCCGCCGCATAAGGACGCCCCAGGTATCTTCATAAGGGATAGGGATCGAATCATATTTGGCAAAGTCGATATTTCCGAAAACGATGCCGAAGTCTATGGTGCCGCGGTCAATCGCCTCTGTGATCATTGCCTTATCGCCGCTGATAATGTGAAAGTGTACAAACGGATAATCCTGCTGCATAGCGTTCATGGCTTTTATCAGGAATCGGTTTCCGTCTGTTTCCCCGGCGCCGATAAAAATATCTCCGGCGAGCATATCATCGGATGCGGCAATTTCATCTTCCGCTTTTTGAATCAGTTCGACAACTTCCTCTGCGCGTTTACGGAGAATCATTCCCTCTTCCGTCAGTGTGATCCTTCTGTTTCCACGAATAAGCAGCTGTTTGCCAAGCTCTTCCTCCAGTTCCTTGAGCTGGCGTGACAGCGTGGGCTGTGAAAGATGCAGAAATTCTGCGGCCCCGGAAATACTGTTTTCTCTGGCTACCGCTAAAAAATATTGTAATACTCTCAGTTCCATAAAACATCCTCCTCTGCCATCAACCTATCTTTCCCCAGATGCTGTAAATGTATCACACATCTAATATGCCTGTCAACTATGGCAGAACATTTGGCATAAGTATTTGTTATTCTGTTTCAACGCAGATATAATGAATCCAACAAAAAATGCATATTTTAAGGAGCTGTAGAGATGAGAAGAAAATTTGCTAAGTACATGGCTATTTTGTTTGTAGTAACGTTCCTTTCCGGATGTGGCAGTAGAAGGGAAGATGCGCTGTCTGCCGTCAGATACAGCGGTGATTATGGCTTTGACAAATTTCTGGTACAGGGAGGTGCTTCGTCGGATGCCGAGGTTGTCTCATTTTTAATGGAAAATGGCATGGAGGAATTTGGGAATCTGCTGTTTGGCGGTAATTCGTTTGGCTGCAGCACGCTGGCCGTAAAGGATGAAAACGGCAATTCCCTGTTTGGCAGAAACTTTGACTGGAATACCTGTCATGCGATGATCATTCAAAATGCGCCTGTGAATGGATACGCCTCCATTTCTACTGCCAATATGGATTTTATATCGGTAAGCGGGATTCGGTTATCGTCACTGCCTGATGAGATACAGGCGCTGGCCGGACTCTATGCGCCGCTTGACGGAGTCAATGAGAGGGGGCTTGCCGTTTGCGTCAATATGATTCAGGACAGCGATACCATTGAGCAGGACACAGAGAAGCCGGATATTACGACCACGACCGCCGTACGGCTGCTGTTGGATCAGGCCGCTGATGTGGAGGAGGCGGTTGCCCTGCTTGGCAGCTATGATCTGCACGCTTCCTTTGGATATATGGTGTATTTTGCAATTGCGGACAGAGCGGGCAGCAGCGTGGTGGTGGAATATATAAACAACGAGATGGTGGTTACGAAGACGCCTGTTGTCACGAATTTTTATCTGGCGGAGGGGGAGACGAACGGCATCGGCACACAGCAGTCCCACGAGCGCTATGAAATTTTAACGGATCGCCGAAACGAGAGCGGCACCATGGATATGGACGGGCTGCGTGACGCGTTGGACAGCGTGAGCAAGGACAATTTCGGGGAGTTCGAATCTACGGAGTGGAGCATTGTGATGAATCTGGAAACGGGCGAAGTCCGGTATTACCACCGTCAAAATTACGACACCGTCTATGCGTTCACGGTCACGGGAGGGAAGGATGCATGAACTGCATAAAAACGATATGGAATTTATGGAATCTTAAAAGAAATGAAAAGAAATCTGCCGCAAAAATCTCGGCCCTGCAGGATAAGAAATTGAAACGGTTACTCCATTATGCGTATGAGCATTCTACCTATTACCGGGACAGCTTTGAACGTGCGGGAATTACGGCTGCGTCCATAGACAGTGTGCCGCTTTCCGCCTTTCCTGTCATGGATAAATCGGTGCTTATGTCCCGGTTTGAAGAAATCGTGACCGTACCGGGGCTGACGCAGGAGGAGATTGGCCGCTTTGACGAACGGGAAACGGTCAGCGGGAAGTTGTTTCGCGAAAAATACCATATTGCGCATTCCTCCGGCAGTACGGGGACACCAAAATACTTCGTCTATGACGAAAGCGCATGGAACCACATGCTGCTTGGCCTTGTCCGGGGAGCGCTTTGGGACATGACCATGCCGCAGATACTCAGATTTTTAGCGCACGGTCCGCGGATTGTTTATATAGCGGCGACAAACGGGCGTTACGGCGGCGCTATGGCGGTGGGCGACGGCGTAAACGGCGTGGGAGCCAAGCAAATGTATCTGGATATCAATCAGCCGGTTGAAGAGTGGATTCAGGCAATCAGGGCATTTCAGCCGAATATGGTTATCGGCTATCCGTCAGCTGTTAAAATTCTTGCGGAGCTTATCTGTAAAGGCAGTTTATCTTTGAATGTGTTTCGTATTGTCACTTGCGGTGAGCCGCTGGGGGCAGGTCTTCGCAGATATCTGGAAGATATGTTTGGGGCGGAGGTCATCAATTTTTACGGTGCCAGTGAATCCCTTGCGATGGGTGTTGAGAGCGGTTTACAGGAAGGGCTGCTGCTGTTTGATGACATGAATATTATTGAAGTATGGGACGGCGCAATGTATCTGACCTGTCTTTACAACTTTGCACAGCCCCTGATCCGTTACCGCCTGTCTGACCGGCTGACGCTGCAGGCGCCGGGGGATGACAGCCGTTACCCGTTTACCCGCGCGATCGGTCTGCTTGGCAGAAACGAAGATATTCTTTGGTTTCGGGACGGAAACGGCAGGCAGGAATTTCTTCATCCGCTGGCTGTCGAGGGATTTTGCATCCGGGGGCTTTGCGATTATCAGTTTCGGCAAATATCTTCGGATACGTTTGAAATGCTGGCAGAGGTACCGGATGATACCTTACAGGAAAACGTGCGCAGAGAGATCTTACGGCAGATGAAGGAGATATTGAGTGAGAAAGGGCTGGAATATGTGCAGTTCTTTGTGAGGTTTGTCCCTGAGATCCTGCCTGATCCAAGGACGGGTAAAAAGCGGTTGATCCTTAGCTGTGAGGAGGAAAACATATGAAACGCACGATCCTTTGCGGAAAAGAGATTTCAAAAACATACATACAAAGCGGGATTAAGACACAGATCCTGACCAATATCAATGTAGCGCTTTATGAAGGTGACTTTACGGTAATCATGGGATCGTCGGGCGCCGGGAAATCCACCCTGCTCTATGCGTTAAGCGGCATGGACACAATTACCACAGGAAGCGTGATATTCAAGGGGCAGGAGATTACCGGGTTATCCGAAAAGAAAATGGCACGGCTTCGGGCGCAGGCGTTTGGCTTTATCTTTCAGCAGACGCATCTTGTCAGTAACCTGACGCTGTTTGAGAATGTCGCGGTGGCCGGCTATGCCGCAAAAGCAGGAAGTGTCAGGGAAATCAGGGAAAAGGCGGACAGGCTTCTTCTTCAAATGCACGCGGAGGGCGCAAAAGACAGATACCCGTCGCAGGTGTCCGGCGGCGAGGCGCAGAGAGCCGCCATTGCAAGGGCAATGATAGGAAATCCGGGACTGCTTTTTGCCGATGAACCGACCGGCGCACTCAACAGGACAAACAGCGAAGAGGTGATGAAGCTTTTGACGCATTTAAATCGTGACGGACAGAGCATTTTAATGGTGACACACGATGTTCGTGCGGCCCTTTACGGAAACCGAATTCTGTATTTGGAGGACGGCAAAATTTCGGACGAATGCAATCTTTCCCCATATGGACAGGGTAACTTAAAAGACCGGGAAAAGAAGGTGTTGGATTGGCTTTCCGCATTAGGCTGGTAAAAGTGCTGAAACGGGTGAAAGGATAGTGGAGTATTCGATGGAAAACAAAACGTTGTTGAAAGCTAACATAAAAAGGCATAAAGGAACGCTGTGCGGGATTTTCATACTGACCTTTCTGGCGGCAGCGGCTCTCGGGACGGTAATGACGATAGGGACAAACGCAGGACGGTATCTGCAAACCGAGCTTGATCGGGCCGGCTTTGGCGCCCTGACGGCATGGGTTGCCAATCTGTCGCAGACAGGCGATTTGGAGAACAGCTTAAGCGCTCTGGACGAAATAGGGCGTGTGGAGACGCAGCACCTTATTTACGCGGACTATATGGCGAATGGAACGGAATCTGACAGCGAGGGGCAGCTTATTACCTATGTGCCGGCCGAAAACCGTTACCGCTTCTTTACCGATGACTTATCGGGATATACCGGACCGCCCGCATCGATACTGTCTGGCGAGGTGTATGTATCGCCGTCCATGGTGTCCATGTTTGGCATTGGGATCGGGGATGAAATCACGTATCCCATTGCAAGGGCAGGCAGGAATCTCACCCTTACCGTAAAAGGCTTTTACGAGGATCCGATGATGGGAAGTGCCATGATCGGAATGAAAGGTTTTCTGATCAGCGAAACGGACCGTCAGGATACGCTTGCGCTGATTGAAAATGCGGGGATTGATGCGCTGGCCCGTGACGGCGCCATGCTTCATATCTTTCCGAAAGCGGAGAGCAGCCTGACCGTTTCGGAGTTGAACACGCTTTTAAATGAACGGACGGCGTTGGCGCAGTACACGGAAAGCGTACATAGCAAGGAGACGATGGTAGGATTTATGCTGATCCTGCAAAATGCGTTCGGCGGACTTTTGACCGCGTTTGCACTGGTGCTTCTGGCGGTTGTTCTGATCGTTTTAAGTCACAGTATCGGCAGCGCGATTACGGCTGATTTTGTCAATATGGGAATTCTCAAAACCATAGGCATGACAGCGATGCAATTGCGGTTACTACAGCTTTTGCAATATTTTCTTCCCGTGGCCCTGGGACTTGCTGCCGGATTTTTGTTGTCAGCTCCTTTGGGAGGCGTCGTCACTGACGTTACGGTTACGACAACGGGAATCCGTATTCCGGCAGTTTTGCCTGTTTTATGGATGACGGCGGCATTTATTTGCCTCTCGCTGTTGCTTGCAGGATTCATTTTTTTACGAACGAGTCAGATTGGGCGCATTACGCCGATGAAAGCCATTCGCGGGGAAACGGACGGTGAGACAAGACAGTATAAGATACCGGCGGCGTTTGGAAACGGGATCTATTTGCGGCTTGCTCTCCGCCAAATCGCCGGCGCAAAGGGCAGATATGCCGGTGTGTTTGTTGTGGCACTTCTGCTGGTATTCTTCGCTTCTGTCGTCGGACGAATGGATTCCTGGCTTGGCCCTGACGGCAGGGGAATGATGGATGCGTTTAATCCGGCAGATCACGATATTGGCGTACAGTCCTTCGGCGAGTTGACGAGAGAAGAATTTGAACGGACTATTTTGCAGTATACCGACATTACCGACACCTACGCGCTGGCAATGCCAACAGCGGCTTTGAACGGCATTTCCTATACGGCGAATGTGATCGACGAACCTGATCGATTCCACATGTTACAGGGGCGCACTTGCAGTGCAGAAAACGAAATTGTGATAACGGAGTCAATTGCTGCGGACTTTGGGATTGGCATCGGTGATACCGTTACGGTTCGCGGCGACGGCGGAATGGGGGAATATATCGTCTCCGGCATTTATGCCTGTGCGAATGATATGGGCGGTAATTTTGGAATGAACCGGGAGGGATATCTTAAAATCGGCCAGAATCATCCAAACCTTTGGTGTTGGCACTATTTTCTTGCAGACAACTCGCAGAAAGATGTGATTACGGATGCTTTGGAGAACGCATACGGCGGGGATATCCATGTACATGAGAATACCTGGCCGGGGCTGTTTGGCATTATTGCCGCCATGCAGGCGCTTCTCCTGTTTATGTACATTTTGGTGACCGTTTTTATCCTGATCGTAACCGTGATGACGAGCAGTAAAATTTTTGGGGCGGAACAGAGGGAGTTGGGAATCTATAAAGCCATCGGTTTTTCGGCGGCAGGACTGCGGCTTACCTTTTCCCTGCGCTTTGCGATGGTCTCTCTGCTTGCGGGTTTTGGCGGCATGGCATTGGCGGCGGTTTTCACCGACCCGCTGGCGGGAAGCATGATGAAGCTTGCGGGAATCAGTAATTTTTCTTCAAGCCCCGGTTTTTTGGAAGCAGTTTGGCCTGTGATGGTTGTGACCGTGCTGTTTGCCGGTTTTGGCTGGCTGTCGGCAGTAAAAATCAGGAAAGTGCCGCATGTGGTTTTGACAATGGAATAGATAATATGCCTTGATACTATAGATAGATATTTGATATAAGTATTTGCTATATATAAAAACAAATTCTATAATGGAAACATGAAAACGAACTTCAATATTTGATATGTGCCGGGCGCGGCACAGGAAAGGAACTTCTATGAAAAAGCGTATTTTAAAAAGCACGGCACTGGCTCTTGTACTGATCTTAGCTGTCGCTTCTCTTGCCGGCTGCGGAAATGGCAGTGTCCGCGACAGTGCCGCAGGCAGCATCGGTCTGACAGACGGAAATGCCGCCGGTACGGATTTCGACGAGGATTCCGGTACAGATTCTGATACGGATTCCAGCGTGGATTCTGACGCTGACGGGGAAGCGGAAGGCGGCGCGGATACGGAGGAACTGACTGTGAGTTTTGGAGACCGCGGCGATTCTTTCATCCTGCACCTTTACGATAATGATACGGCTCGCGCAATTGCCCGTCATGTGGGAACGGCCGATTGGAGACTGCCGATTTATCATTATGACGATTATGAAAACTGGGAGGTGATGCAGTATTACGATATTCCTTCCCGCTATGAAATCCCGTCTGCGCCGGAAACCGTTGCGGAAGAAAAAGCCGGAACCGTTTATTATTCCGAGCCGAACCGGATCATTCTCTTTTATGGCGATGCACAGGTAGCGGGAGAATATACGCCCGTCGGTTATTTCGACAATACCGATGCATTCCGCAGCGCAGTGGAAAACAATCCCGTATTGGAGGGATGGGGCAATAAAATCGTACTGATCAGTGATGGACAATAATCGGCTTGCAAAAGAGGGGAAAAACATGGATGTAAATAAATCTGACGATGCAATCATACAGAACCTGAAAGATGCAGGATGTGACACGGAAACCATTGCAAATGTTATGTCTGATTTGCGCAGGGGGGATGGGAAAAGCGGCTTGAAGCGTCTGGATGTGCACAGAAAAAAACTGCTGGATTCTCTCCACAGAGAACAAAAATGTATCGATTGTCTGGACTATCTTGTTTACCGAATGAGTGGAACGATCAAATAAGTGAAAGGAGTGTTTAGGATGAAAACAATTACCAACAAAACGTTTGACGAGGAGCGTGCTTTGTACGATTCTCACGATATCACGGTTCGGGACTGTGCCTTTGACGGTCCTGCTGACGGCGAAAGCGCGTTCAAGGAGTGCGGTAATATTACCGTAGAGCATTGCTTTTTCAATCTTCGCTACCCGTTTTGGCATGATAAAGGGCTGAAACTGACAGGTTCCGAAATGACCGAGCTGTGCAGGGCGGCGCTCTGATATTCCGAAAATGTGGAGATCGGGGACGCAAAGCTCCACGGCATCAAGGCGCTGCGAGAATGTGCGGATGTCAAAATGCATGGCTGTGATATTGTTTCCGCAGAGTTTGGCTGGTCGGTGCGCGGTATCACCATGGAGGACTGCACGGTGCAGAGCGAGTATTTTATGATGCGCTCCGAACGTCTGCATTTTCGCGATGTCCGCATGAAAGGAAAATACTCTTTCCAATACATTACGGACTCCGTTTTTGAGAATTGTGTGTTCGATACCAAGGATGCATTCTGGCATGCAAAAAATGTTGTTGTAAGAAACAGCGTAGTAAAAGGCGAATACCTTGCGTGGTACAGTGAGAACATTACCTTTGAAAACTGCAAAATCATTGGGACGCAGCCCCTTTGTTATTGTAAAAATTTAAAGCTCATTGACTGTGAAATGATTGATACCGATTTGAGCTTTGAGCGTTCCGATGTGGAGGCAACGCTTACCGCTCCGATCGTCAGCATTAAAAATCTGCTGTCCGGCCATATCTATGTTCCCGCGGTGGGCGAACTCATTATGGATATCAAAAATGCACACGGCGAGGTCATCACGGAAAATGCAGCCTGCAGAAACGGCTTCTGTGACTGCTGCGCATAGCAGCCTGCGGAAATGGAAACGGGGTGATGAGAGATGAATAATCTGCTGCTGGGAATTGCAATCGGTTTGCTGTTTGGACTGCCGGTTGGCGCAGTAGGGGCAATGACGGTTCAGCGCACCTGGAACCATGGAATAAGGGCAGGATTGTTGACAGGCCTTGGTTCTTCCGTTGCGGATTGCTTTTATGCTGCGGTGGGTGTGTTCGGACTTACGCTGATCTCTGACTTCCTGCTGAAATATCAGGTTATCATCCATGTTTTGGGCGGTGGGTTTATACTCTTTATGGGAAGCCGCTTGCTGATGAACAAAGAAGAAGCTGTTTTCCAAAAGGAAGATGCGGCAAAGATTTGGAAAATGTTTGTTTCTTCTTTTGCGGTCGGAATCACAAATCCCGCGGCAATCCTTACATTCCTGTTTGCCTTTTCCTATTTTGGGATTTCGGCGCAGTCAGGGCCGTTTCAGGGAATCATGCTTGTAAGCGGTGTGTTGATTGGCACTTACCTTTGGTGGGGAGCGCTCACTGCGGCCACCGGCATTATCAGGAAGAAAGCAGGGAAGTTTGGCTTTCGCTGCATGAACCGCATTTTCGGAATGGTTTTGTGCCTGTTTGGTGCGATTGTGCTGGTAAGAACTTTCCTGCAAAAGTGACAATTATGATAAGAAACCAGAAAATGGTGCGAGAAGGAAGGGATAGGTTTGAAACGCAGATGTTGGAAAATTTTTCCTTATATAGCGGTTACGGTGCTTTTTCTGTCAGGCTGTGCAGGGGGACAGGAGGATAGAAGTGCCGAAGGACCGATTCTTTTGAAAAGCGAAACGAATCCGCAGGAAAAAAGTGAAGATTTTTTATTAGAAGGGGGAACGGAGGAAACGGTGGCGGAAAAAATGACATTACAAATCGGAGACAGCGCCTTTACGGCGACCCTGGAAAGTAACGCTTCGGTAGATGCTCTTGTAGGAATGATGAGCGACGCTCCGGTTACGATTCAGATGAGCGACTATTCCGGTTTTGAAAAGGTCGGTTCTCTGGGAACAAGCCTGCCGGCAGATGACAGCCGGACGACAACACACGCAGGAGACATTGTCTTATATAACGGGAATCAGATTGTTATTTTTTATGGTTCTAATTCGTGGAGCTATACAAGGCTTGGAAAGATAGACGATCTGTCCGGCTGGGAAGACGCACTCGGCAGCGGCGACGTTACGGTTACTTTTTCATTAGGATAGTAAAAAAATAATTTACAGGAGGTATTTCAAATGATTCAAACACTTACATTAACCGAAAAATGGGATAAGACGTTCCCCAAAAGTGACAAGGTAAATCACAGCAAGGTAACATTTCATAACCGCTACGGCATTACGCTTGCCGCCGATCTGTATGTGCCGAAAGATGCAGAGGACAGACTGCCCGCAATTGCTGTCAGCGGTCCGTTTGGCGCAGTCAAGGAGCAGGCCGCCGGACTGTATGCACAGACGATGGCGGAAAGAGGTTTTTTGACGATCGCTTTTGATCCGTCTTTTACAGGGGAAAGCGGCGGGATGCCGCGGGCTGTTGCTTCGCCGGATATCAACACGGAAGATTTTTGTGCGGCGGTTGATTTTCTTTCCATTCAGGAGAATGTTGACCCTGAAAGAATCGGTATTATCGGCATCTGCGGATGGGGCGGACTGGCGGTCAATGCCGCCGCACAGGATACGAGAATCAAGGCAACGGTGGCTTCCACCATGTACGATCTGCCTCGCGGGACTGCCAATGGGTACTTTGATAAGGAGGACAGTGAGCAGGCGCGCTTTGAAAAAAGAAAGGCAATGAATGCCCAGCGTATTGTGGATTATCAAAACGGTTCTTATGCGCCTGCGGGCGGCGTTGTCGATCCCTTGCCTGAGGATGCGCCGTTTTTTGTCAAGGATTATTACGACTACTATAAAACAAAACGCGGTTATCATGAAAGAAGCTTAAATTCCAATAGCGGCTGGAATATCACTTCCTCTCTGTCTTTTCTGAATATGGCGATTATGCACTATGCGAATGAGATTCGGTCCGCCGTTTTGTTAGTACACGGAGAGAAGGCGCATTCCTGTTATTTCAGCCGCGACACGTTTGAGAACATGACGAAAGACAGCAGATATACCGATAATAAGGAACTTTTGCTCATTCCCGGCGCAGTCCATACGGATCTGTATGATAAAACAGATATCATCCCGTTTGAGAAAATGGAAGACTTTTTCAGGAAATATCTGGCCTTATAAAAGGACGAAGCTCAGGGAAAAATGGCAGTTACAGATAGTGGTATTTCTTTCGCTTTGCAAACAGGAAAGCGGCAGACAGTAAAAAGGCCAACACCTCCGCCACCGTGACGGCGCACCAGATGCCGTCCACATCGAAAAACAGCGGCAGGATCAATACGGCAGCTGTTTGGAAAATCAGTGTACGCATGAAGGATATGGCTGCCGAAATCGCACCGTTGTTTAAGGCAGTAAAAAAGGAAGAGGCAAAAATATTGAATCCGGCAAACAGGAAAGCGTAGGAAAACAGCCGAAATGCATGGCATGTCAGCGCAAACAGCTCCGCGTCGTAGCCTACAAATATTTTCGAGAGCGGTGCGGCAAGCAGGAAGGCCGAGGCAGTCAGTACCAGGCTTGTGCCGGCCATCAGCAGCAGGCTTTTTTTCAGCATATTTTTCAGCTCCTCATAATTTCCCGCACCGTAGTGGTAACTGATCACGGGAGCAGCGCCGATGGAGTAGCCGATGTAGATGGCAATAAAAATGAACTGCACGTACATCAGCACACCGTATGCCGATACGCCGTTTTCGCCCACATATTTCAATAGCTGGAAGTTATAGATCATGCTGACAATGGAGGAGGAAATATTGCTCATTAGTTCAGAGGAGCCGTTGGCGCAGGCCTGCAGGATCGGTTTTAGTTCCAATTTTGTCAGGGTGAGCCGCAGAAGGCTGGTGTTGGGGCGGATAAAATAGAGCAGGGGAAGCAAGCCGCCTACGCACTGGCTGATGCCGGTGGCAAGGGCAGCCCCGGCCACACCCCAGCGGAATACACCCACGAAGAGGGCGTCCAGAAACATGTTGGTCACGCCCGCGCTTACGGTTGCCGCAAGCCCCAGTTTCGGCCGCTCAGCCGCGATCAAAAAGCTCTGAAAGACATTCTGCAGCATAAACGGAGCAGTAAAACATAATACGATTCGACCGTAGTGGACACAGTCCTCCATCATTTCCGGTGTTGCGCCGAGAAGTTCTGCCATGGGGCGCGTAAAGAGAACGCCCAGAACAGACAGGATGATGCCAAGCAGCAAGGTTAGATAAACCATCATGGAAAAATAACGGTTTGCTTTTTGGCTGTCACCGGTGCCGAGCACCAGAGAGACTAAAGCGGTGCCGCCTGTACCGATCATAAAGCCCATACCGCCCAGAATCATGACGAAGGGAAATATCAGATTGACGGACGCAAAGGCGGTCTTTCCGGCAAAATTGGACACAAAGAAGCCGTCCACCACGCTGTAGATGGAGGTAAATACCATCATAACGATGGAGGGCAGGGTAAAGCGAAGCAGTTTATTGTAAGTAAAGTGGTCTGATAATTGAATGGTTGTTTTCATGGTCTGTTTCCTTATTTTTCTATCGTTTAAAAAGCTGACTTAGGAAGGTGTCAAAAGGACTGCAGGCGGTTAAGCCGCGCCTTAAAGTCATGCAGATAGCGCTCGGTCAGCGCCAGGTATTGATTCACAGCTTCTTCCGTCCATGAGGAAAAAATGTCATTTTCCAGTTTCATAATTTTTCCGGCTGTTGCTTCGGCCAGTTTTTGCCCTTCCTTGGTGAGATGGACGGTTTTGTTTTTGCCGTCTGCGTTTTCCAGAAAAAGGATACCCTCTGCTTCCAGTCTGCGAAGCGCGGAATTGACGGTCTGCTTGCTGATGCCGGCGTTTTGGCAGATATCCCGCAGCGGACAGGGATCTCCGGAATCGAGGATGGTGTAGAGAACGATCATGGAGCTGTCCGGCAGGCCTAACTTGGAAGAAGCTTCATGATAGGCGGCGTCTGTCTCGCTCAGCAGATAATTGTATCGTTTCAGTTCATTTGAAAAGTCGGCAAACATTTTTCTTCTCCTTTTGGTTCAAAAATCATATCCTTGCTGCATTTCGGATAAAAAGTATGAAATCGTACCAAATGTAAGCATAGTACGATTTCATACTAAAGTCAAGCAGATCAGGAAATAAGTTTCCGGAATTTGAAAGGTTCGCAGAAAGCCGGCAGATAAAAGCGTGTGTTGTAATTCTATGGAACAGAATGTATAATAAATGCAGCTGCAGTCAGCCATAGTGGACTGCGTGCCAAGTCCGAACCGGATTTGTTTTTCCGTATGGAGAAAAGAGAACATTATGATGAGCCAAAACAAAAATGATAAGATCAAAATCGCTTTATTACAGATCGCCCCCTGTGAGACGCTTGCCGGGAATCTGGAAAAGGGAATCCGTTATTGCAGGGAAGCCAAGGAAAGGGGGGCTGATATCGCCCTGTTTCCTGAAATGTGGAGCAACGGATACCGTATTTATGACAGATCTGTGGAAGAATGGAAGGCGGAAGCGGTTTCCGTAGAAAGTGATTTTGTCAAAGCGTTTGGTGCCCTTGCGCAAGAACTGGGCATGGCGATCGGGATCACGCTGCTGGAAGAATATGGGGATGCACCTCGCAATTCTCTGGTTCTTTTTGACAGGTTCGGTGAGCGGAAATTGATCTATGCAAAAGTGCATACCTGTGATTTTGATGTGGAACGCAATTTGACGCCGGGGGAGGCGTTTTATGTTACGACCCTCGATACGGCGTGTGGAGAAGTAAAAGTCGGCGCGATGATCTGTTTTGACAGGGAGTTTCCCGAAAGCGCAAGGATCCTGATGCTGGAAGGCGCGGAACTGATTCTTGTACCGAATGCCTGCCCGATGGAAATCAACCGTCTGACCCAGCTTCGTACCAGAGCCTTCGAAAACATGGCGGCGATCGCAACCTGTAATTATCCGGATACGGTACCTGACTGCAACGGCGGATCGAGCGTCTTTGACGGCGTGGCATATCTGCCGGCATCAGACGGTTCCAGAGATACCTGTATTTTGCAGGCGGACGGGCAGGAAGGACTGTATCTTGCGGAACTGGATTTAGAGCAGCTGCGCGATTATCGAAAAAGGGAAGTGCACGGAAATGCGTTTCGGCATCCGAAAAAGTACGGGCTGTTAACGGAGACGAATATTCAGGAGCCGTTTGTGAGAGATACCTATCGGGAGTAACAGCATAGCTTATTCATATTCCGCGATATCATAGATCAACTGCTCCGAATCCTTCCAGCCAAGACACGGGTCAGTAATCGACTTGCCGTAAATCCCTTCGCCGATCTTCTGGCAGCCTTCCTCGATATAGCTTTCAATCATCACGCCTTTGACCATACTGTGGATGTCTTTGTTCAGCCGACGGCTGTGCATCACTTCCTTTACAATACGAATCTGCTGCTCGAATTTTTTGTCTGAGTTATTGTGGTTGGCGTCAATGATGCAGGCGGGATTGACCAGATCGTAATCCTGATACAGTGTATACAGGGTGTTTAAATCTTCGTAGTGGTAATTCGGAAGGCTCCTGCCGTGTTTGTTTGTGGAACCCCGCAGTACTGCGTGAGCCAGTGGATTGCCGCCTGTGCTGACTTCGTAGCCTCTGTAGGTAAAATCATGGGGATGCTGCGCCGCATAGATGGAGTTGAGCATCACGGAAAGCGTGCCGCTGGTAGGGTTCTTCATCCCGGCAGGCACGTCAAAACCGCTGACGGTCATGCGGTGCTGCTGATCTTCCACGGAGCGCGCGCCGATGGCCACGTAGGAGAGAATGTCTTCCACATAGCCCCAGTTGTCGGGGTAGAGCATCTCGTCGGCGGCGGTCAGCCCGGTTTCTTCAATCGCGCGGATGTGCATTTTGCGCATGGCAATCAGACCGCTTGTAAAATCGGGTTTCTTTTCCGGATCCGGCTGGCTTACGATGCCTTTATAGCCCTCGCCCGTGGTGCGGGGCTTATTTGTGTAAATGCGGGGAATCAGAATCAGCTTGTCCTTTACCTTTTCATTGACCCTTGCCAATCGGTTTACATAATCACAGACAGCCTCTTCGTTGTCGGCGGAGCAGGGGCCGATGATCACGATAAATTTCTTGCTTTTTCCCGTGATGACGTCCCGGATCTCGATATCTCTTTCTCTCTTGACCTCAACCAGATGCGCGGGCATAGGGAACTGTTCGCGGATCTCGTCGGGGGTGGGTAATTTTGCTACATACTGAAATGACATAGTGGCCTCCCGCGAAACGGGATTGACGTTTCGCTTGTATCCTGTTTATTTCTCTGGCAAAAACACATATATTATAGTATATTGTGTAGAGAAGTACAAGAAGAACTTCTAACACTTGCAGTAAGGGCTGCTTCGCGAAGAAATTCCATGTCTTGTACGGAACTACGCTCTGTGCGTCCTGTGTGAAATACATAACGCCGACACGGTGCACAGAAAGGTCTGCAGCATCTGGCTGGCAAGGATGCCCCACAGATACCCCTTGATACCGTAGGCGGGGATGGCAAAAAATACGAACAGCAGGCGCAGCAGAAGGCTTATCACGCTGAAAAGGAAGGTTTGAACGGTTTTTCCAAGACCATTGAGAATACTGTTTAAGGTGCTTGCGATGTACATAAAAGGGCAGATGAAGCTGAGCGTGAGGATAAAGCTGCCCGCAAGCTCCGAGTGAAAGAGCAGTCGTCCGGCCAGTCTTCCGAACAGTAAAAACATAGCGGTGCAGCCAAAGCCGAGGAGCAGGCAGCAGCGGATGGAGGTCAGGATCGCCCGTCGGACAGCCGCTTGATTGCCGGAAGCGTCCGCCTCGGATACGATGGGCAGAAGCAGTACGGAGATGGAGTTTGTGATGGCGGAGGGAAACAGGATTAGCGGCAGGCTCATGCCGGTAAGCACGCCGTATACACTCAGAGCGTTGGCGTTGCTTAAGCCGTAGGCCATCAGGCGGTTGGGAATATAGATTGCCTCCACGCTCTGTAAGAGATTGAGTACGAGGCGGTTGGCGGACAGGGGGACGGCGAGCCGTAAAAGTTGTTTTGTAATATGCTGATACACAGTGATTACGGCACAGAAAGGTTGTGTGTTTTGACGGCGGCGTCCAAGCAGGGAAGCAGGGAACACCTGATGTGCGCGGGCAAGGATCGCCACCACGGAGACGATCATGGAGGCGCTTTCACCGATCACAAGTCCTACTACGGCGAAGCTGATGGTGGGCGTCAGGCCATGTCTCTTACAGATAAAATAGATCAGGTAAACGCTCCCCACCCGGCAGATTTGTTCCGCAAGCTGGGAAAAGGCGGGAATGGCGGTCTTGCGGATGCCATAGAAATAGCCGTTGATGCAGGAATGGACGGTAGCCATGGGGATGGAGAGTGCGATGATACGAAGCAGGGGAGCCGTCCGCTCCTCCATCAAAAAGACGCGGGCAATGTGATCCGCACCCAGATAAATATAGAAGGTGCAGGCGAAGGAGAGCGCCATGGCAACCAGGAATCCCGCCCAGAGGGTGCGGAAGGAAGCTTTGTAATCGCGGGTACTGGTTTCGCTTGCTACATACTTGGAGATGGCGGTCTGAATGCCGGACACCGTGAGGGAGAAGGAGAGGGCAAGTACGGGAGAAATCAGCTGGTAGATGCCCATGCCTTCGGCGCCGAACACATTGGAGAGGAAAATACGGTAAAAAAAGCCGATAAAGCGGCTGACTAATCCGGTTACAGTGAGAATAACGGTTCCGGTCACCAAAGGGTGAGACCATTTTTTCAATGTCATAGCACACCATCTTAGTATGGGATATGGTTTATGTTTATGTCGCAGACAGAGAGAATAGAATTGCAGGAGGTGTTTGAGATGCAAACACAGGCGGGCTTTTTGATCACGCAGATCAAGCAGATCGGGGGCAGGGTATTTGAAAAAATCCTGCAAAAAGAAAATATCAGGGAATTTAACGGCGCACAGGGCAAAATCCTTTATGTTCTGTGGCAGAAAGACCATATTTCTATCATAGAACTGTCGAGGCAGACGGGGCTTGCCAATACAACGCTTACAAGCATGCTGGACAGGATGGAGGCGGCAGGACTGTTGCAGCGTTTGCCCGACCCGAAGGACAGGCGGAAAAATTTGATTGCGCTGACCGAAAAGGCGGCTCGTTTGCAAGAAAGTTATGACAAGGTTTCCGAAAAGATGCACAAAGTATATTTCAAAGATTTCAGCACGGAGGAGATTCTCGTGTTTGAGGGATATCTGCGCAGAGTGCTGGCTAATGTAAAAGAGGAATTATAAGGATGACAAAGAAGGTAGTGGTGGGGATGTCCGGGGGCGTGGATTCTTCCGTGGCAGCCCTTTTATTGAAAAGACAGGGCTATGACGTGGTGGGAGTCACCATGCAGATCTGGCAGGAAGAAGATCCGGTGACGGCGGGGGAGCAGGGAGGATGCTGTGGTTTCAGCGCCGTGGAGGATGCCGGACGGGTTGCAGAAGTGCTGGACATTCCCCATTATGTGATGAATTTCAGGCGGGAATTTCGGGAGCATGTCATGGATTATTTCGTGGCGGAGTATCTGGCAGGTAGGACACCCAACCCCTGCATTGCCTGCAACCGCTATGTAAAGTGGGAGTCTTTGCTGCACAGGAGCCTGGAGATTGGCGCAGACTATATCGCCACGGGGCATTACGCAGGGATTGTTCGGCTTACAAACGGCAGATACGCCATCCGCAGCGCGGTGTCGGCGAAAAAGGATCAGACTTACGCACTTTACAGTCTGACACAGGAGCAGCTTGCCCATACGTTGATGCCGGTTGGGCAGTACACGAAGGAGGAAATCAGACAGATGGCAGCACAGGCGGGGCTTCCCGTAGCGCACAAGCCGGACAGTCAGGAAATCTGCTTTATTCCCGACAATGATTATGCAGCCTTTATCGACAGGGAGGCGAAAGAGCGGGTGCCGAAGTCGGGAAACTTTGTGACGAAAGACGGAGAAGTGTTGGGTAGGCATCTTGGCATCACGCATTATACGGTGGGGCAGCGCAAGGGGTTAAACCTTGCCATGGGCAGGCCTGTGTTTGTCACTAAGATCCGGCCCGAGACGGATGAGGTGGTGATCGGTGAGGCGGAGGATGTGTTTGGAGACATTCTTTGCTGTGACCGCATCAATTATATGGGGATGGCGGACTTACCGGAACCGAGAGAGGTAACGGCTAAGATACGGTACAACCACGCGGGGGAAAAATGTGTGATCGAGAAAGCGGGAGAAGATCGAATCCTGGTGAAATTCAAACAGCCCGTCCGGGCGATCACGCCGGGGCAGGCCGTGGTATTTTACGAGGATGACTATGTACTGGGCGGGGGAGTTATTATGTAAACCAGTAAAATCAGGGAAATGAAAAAGCACCCGTTATTTCGAGTCCGCGAAGCGGATCTCGCAATCGA
>DLAF01000011.1:15487-48344 GCA_002492725.1 Lachnospiraceae bacterium UBA7054 | reverse complement strand
CCGCGAAGCGGATCTCGCAATCGAGCGGAGCTCGATTTTTCATAGCCTGTTTGTTCTCGTACATGCGGCCGTCCGCAATATGATAGATTTTTTCAATGTTATATTCTTTCGGACTGCAGGAGGCATAGCCGTAGGCGATGGAGAGGTGCAAATCGGGAATCTCTTCATTCTTTTTCGCAATATTGTCCCAAAACTCTCCTATCATGGCAGAGATTTTTTCCGAATCGTCAGTTTCTACGATGGCAATAAACTCATCACCGCCCATCCGCGCAACAATGCCGTGAGGTTCAAAAGCATCTTCGATTACACGGGCAGCGCTTTTGATGAGAATGTCGCCCTGCGCGTGTCCGTAGGTGTCATTGGTGGTCTTCAGATTGTTTAGGTCAAAACAGAAAACCGTATAGTCGGGATTTCCCATCTCTTTGATGCGGGTCATGTATTCCATGCAGTAACGACGGTTATGAATCTGCGTAAGCTCATCCGTGTAGGCGCTCTTGATCAGGAAATTCCGCTCAGTCTCCTGCATCATTTTCTGCGTCAGGTCAATGTAAAAGGACACCAGAAGCACAACGATAAAGATCACCAGTCCCACGGAGGCGATGCCCTTGGTGGAGGAAATGACTATGCCAAGATATCGGTTAAAGTAATAGAAAACCAAATCATAGCCGACGCAGCCTGAGAGTGCCAGCATACCGATCAGAAACAGCCGGTGTACAAGCTGACGGCTGTTTCGCAGATTCCAAAATTCTACGATGATCGCAAAGATCAGATGGCATAAAATCAATGTCTGCATATATTTGAGCGTTGCGGCACAGTGCACCAGATCCACGGCGTGAAGACCCAGAAAGAGGGCACTGGAGAAAAGCTGAACCACAAGCAGTCCGCGATAAATCATATTCATAAAGGGACGGTTTAGAGACTGCACATCCTCCCGCAGATAAAAGACCAACGGGACGGGCGCAAGATACAGTGCCAGATATTCTAACAGGCTGACCGTATACAGAGGCATGGCAAAAATCACGAGCACATTGTAGTAGCAAAGAGTCCACAGTCCAATGCAGACGGAGAACAGACTGATGCACAGGATACGCGAAAATTTTCCGGAAAACAGCAGCGCAAAGACTGTGATACAGCAGGTAACGAGACCGAAAATCGTCAGAAAACAGCCGATAAACAGCGGTAATCTGTTTTCCGTCAGGATGATGCGGTAAAAGTTTTTCCATTCATAGACGCGGATTGGATCAAAATGGGAGAACGCCTTGTTTTCCGCTACGGCAAACTGAAGCGTCAGCGTTTTTGACGCGTAGTCATCGGGCAGATTAACAGGCAGATAGCCGCTGCCGACGGTTTTGCCCATGTCGATCCGATCCTGACCGTATTCATAGATTGGTTCCGCGTCCAGAGATACTGTGACAGAGGCTTGTTTGATCGGCAGGACAAGTGCATGCCCGGTACAGTCCGTGTCATCTGGGAAGGTGCGTTCCATGGTAATCATATCACCTTTGTTTACCGGGGTGAAACGGAAGTGATCCAATGAGATATTCTGCCAGCTGCGGTCGTTGATGGTGATACTCCAAGCGTCGTTCATGGGGACATATCGTGAGATGGCGGAATAATCGCTGGAAAGCAGATTGTCGATAAAGAGCGTGGTGAGACATATGCTTGCCAGTGCGTAGATGAGAAACAGCGCTTTTAAAACGGTTTTGCGTGTCGGTTTCTTTTTTTCTTTCATGGTATCAACCTCTGACGGATATTTCGGTGCGGTCTATAATTTATGAAAAGAGGGGCTTCTCTTTTCGAAGGTGGCATAATAACGGTAACCGCAGTCTGTTAAGATTTCGGCAGCGCGGTCAAAGGCGTGGGCGATCAGTCCCGGCTCGTGCGCGTCGCTTCCCACAGTGATGATTTCGCCGCCAAGTTCTTGGTAACGCTTCAAGATGCCGATGCTGGGATTGGGTTCCCGCATACCCTTTGCAAGGGCGCCGGTATTGATTTCGATGCCTTTTTCCATGTCGATCAGCTTTTTTAATATTTCTTCAAATATGTCCCGATAGTTCTCATAAGAGTAACCCTGATCCTTTGTGGGGCCGTAGCGCACCACATAGTCCAGATGGCCATAGACATCAAAATTGCTGTAGACTTTCAGATTTTCGAGAATGGATTCAAAATATTCCCGGTAAGCTTCCTCCTGCGTCCGTCCTTCATAAAAAGCGGGATAATAGGGGTCTTTTCCGTGACACAGGTGGGAAGAGCCGATGATGAAGTCGTAGTCGTGTGCTTTGGCAAAAGCCGCGTTCTTTTTGGAAAGATGGGGCTGCAAGCCGAGTTCCACGCCGAAAAGAAGCGTGATATTATCCGCGTATTTTTCGCGAAGTTTCAGGAAATCATAGAGATAGGCGTCAGGATTTAACTCCCAAAACCCGGCCGGATGGCTGTTTACCGGATAGTCAAAGTCATTGTGCTCCGTAAAACACATTTCGGTCAGACCCAGTTCGATGCCCTTTAAGATCATTTCCTCCATGGGCGTATCGGAATCCCCTGAAAAAGAGGTATGTAAGTGGTAATCCGCTGTGATCGGCATGCAAGACTCCTTTCTGATACCGGTATAAGAAGAAATTTGTTTTTCGTGAATAAATCTACATAAATAAAGTATAGTATATGCGGGATAAAAAAACAAATAGATTTCCCAAATATTTTCGATTTATGTCTTGAATTTTTGGGACAAATTGGGTAAAATATATTCGCTGACTAAATTTTGTCAATCTTTTCCATGCAGATTGGCAAAATGATATAACAGGTGTTATAAAAAATCTATATTTAGGAGGAACGAAAAATGGCAGTAAGAGTAGCAATCAATGGTTTTGGCCGTATCGGCCGTCTGGCATTCAGACAGATGTTCGGAGCAGCAGGTTATGAGGTTGTAGCAATCAACGATCTGACCAGCCCCAAGATGCTGGCGCATCTGTTAAAGTACGATTCTTCTCAGGGTAAATACGCTCTGGCTGATACCGTATCCGCAGGCGAGGATTCCATCACGGTTGACGGTAAGACATTAAAGATCTACAAAGAGCCCGATGCAAACAACTGCCCTTGGGGTGAGCTCAAGGTTGACGTTGTTTTAGAGTGCTCCGGTTTCTACACCAGCAAAGAGAAGGCGCAGGCGCACATCAATGCAGGCGCAAGAAAGGTTGTTATCTCTGCTCCTGCAGGAAATGATCTTCCTACCATCGTATACAACGTAAACCACACGACCTTAAAGGCTTCGGATACCATCATTTCCGCAGCTTCCTGCACAACCAACTGTCTGGCTCCCATGGCTAAGGCGTTGAATGATCTGGCTACCATCAAGTCCGGTATCATGAGCACCATCCACGCTTACACCGGCGATCAGATGATCCTTGACGGCCCTCAGAGAAAGGGTGACTTAAGAAGATCCCGCGCAGGCGCAGTGAACATCGTTCCCAACAGCACCGGCGCAGCTAAGGCTATCGGCCTGGTTATCCCTGAGTTGAACGGCAAGCTGATCGGTTCCGCACAGCGTGTTCCTACTCCTACCGGTTCTACCACAATCCTGGTTGCAACCGTAGAGAAGTCTGTTACCAAGGAAGAGATCAACGCAGCAATGAAGGCAGCTTCCAACGAGTCCTTCGGTTACAACGAGGATGAGATCGTTTCTTCCGATATCGTAGGCAGCACCTACGGTTCCATCTTCGATGCGACCCAGACCATGGTTGGCGCTGACAATCTGGTACAGGTTGTTTCCTGGTATGACAATGAGAACAGCTACACCTCTCAGATGGTTCGTACCATCAAGTACTTCTCGGAGCTGGCATAAATCGAAAGAATGAGTAGGGCGTCTGAAAAACGCCGCCCGGTAAATTCTAAGGTTCGATTTGAATAATGAGAGAAACAGAGAGGCTCGGCCGCTGGGCCGGGTCTCTTTTTTACAGGCGTTTCTCAAAATCTTATCAATCATAATAAGGAGGAAACACAAATGTCTTTGAACAAAAAATCAGTAGACGATATCAATGTGAAGGGCAAGCGCGTGCTGGTGAGATGCGATTTCAACGTGCCCTTAAAGGAAGGCAAGATTACGGACGAGACCCGTATTGTGGCGGCTCTGCCCACCATCAAGAAGCTTCTGGCTGATGGCGGTAAAGTAATCCTTTGTTCTCACCTTGGCAAGGTGAAAAACGGTCCCAACGAGGGTGAGTCCCTTGCGCCTGTTGCGGAGAGACTGTCCGAGAAGCTCGGCAAGCCCGTGAATTTTGTAAAGGATGATAATGTAACCGGCGAGGCGGCTACGGCGGCTGTAGCGGCGATGAAAGAGGGCGATGTGGTGCTCTTACAGAATACCCGTTTCCGCGGTAAGGAGGAGACCAAGCCCGGCGAGGCAGGCGAGGCTTTCGCGAAGGAGCTGGCTGATCTGGCTGATGTTTATGTGTGTGACGCTTTCGGTTCCGCACACAGAGCGCATGCTTCTGTTGCGGTGGTTACCAAGTATATCACCGAAAAAGGCGGCGAAAATGCGGTCGGTTATCTGATGCAGAAGGAGATCGACTTCCTCGGCAATGCGGTGGAGAATCCGGTAAGACCCTTCGTGGCCATCCTTGGCGGCGCAAAGGTTGCGGATAAGCTGAACGTGATCAACAATCTGCTCGAGAAGTGCGACACGCTGATCATCGGCGGCGGTATGGCTTTCACCTTCTTAAAGGCGCAGGGTTATGAGATCGGTAACTCTCTGGTGGACGAGGAGAAAATCGACTATTGTAAGGAGATGATGGAGAAGGCAAAGAAGCTTGGCAAAAAGCTGCTTCTGCCCATCGATACCGGCGTGGCTTCGGGCTTCCCGAATCCCATCGACGGCCCTGTTGACGTAGAGTATGTTGATTCCGATAAGATTCCTGCCGACAAGGAAGGTCTGGACATTGGCCCTAAGACGCAGGAGCTGTTTGCAAATGCGGTGAAGTCCGCAAAGACGGTTGTCTGGAACGGTCCCATGGGCGTGTTTGAGAACCCCACTCTGGCAAAGGGTACCATCGCTGTGGCAAAGGCTCTGGCGGAGACAGATGCGACCACCATTATCGGCGGCGGCGATTCCGCAGCAGCATGTAACCAGCTCGGATTTGCAGATAAGATGTCTCACATTTCCACAGGCGGCGGCGCTTCCCTGGAGTTCTTAGAGGGCAAGGAGCTTCCCGGCGTTGTGGCAGCAGACGACAAATGATGCGATAAGCAGAGCGAGAATGCACGAAGCGGAAAGAGGCTGTGCTTGCACAAAGTCTCTTTCGGATTCGGGCGTTTGAGGGTGCAACGCACACGAAAAATTGCGCAGCAATTTTGAGTCTCTGCGAATGAAATTAAAAATAAAGGAGATTACTACAATGGCTAGAAAAAGAATCATCGCCGGCAACTGGAAGATGAACATGACTCCCAGCGAGGCGGTTGCGCTTTGCGCGACGTTAAAGGATCTGGTAGTGAATGATGCGGTTGACGTGGTTTACTGCGTGCCTGCAATCGACATTGTGCCCGTGGCACAGGCTGTGAAGGGTACCAACGTACATGTGGGCGCCGAAAACTTCTATATCGAGGACAAGGGCGCTTACACGGGCGAGATTTCCGCTCCCATGTTAAAGGATGCCGGCGTCGAGTACGTGATTATCGGCCACTCCGAGAGAAGAGAGTACTTCAAGGAGAACGACGCTTTCCTGAATAAGAAGGTGCTGAAGGCACTGGAGGCAGGCCTTACACCGATCCTGTGCTGCGGTGAGTCCTTAGAGCAGAGAGAGATGAACGTGACCATGGACTGGATTCGTTTACAGATTAAGTCCGACCTGGCGGGCGTTACCGCCGACCAGGTGAAGGGCATGGTGATTGCATACGAGCCTATCTGGGCAATCGGAACCGGCAAGACCGCTACCTCCGATCAGGCGCAGGAAGTCTGCAAGGGCATCCGCGACTGCATCGCTGAGATGTATGATGCGGCTACCGCAGAGGCGGTGCGCATCCAGTACGGCGGCTCCATGAACGCATCCAATGCGGCTGAGCTTCTGTCAAAGCCCGACATTGACGGCGGTTTGATCGGCGGCGCTTCCTTAAAGCCTGATTTTGGCCAGATTGTGAACGCGTAGTATTGGAGTTTTCGAACTGATAGTTAAAATGTGCAGAATAGAAGGGGTATCAGGGAAATTATTTTTCTTTGATACCCCCCTTTTTTGATGTATAATAAAAAACGAAAATGTTTCACACCCCGGAGGATCAGGATGTTCTTTAACAGATTTAAAATCAAGAGACAGTTATATCAGATCTATACGGTTGTTGTGGTGGTGCCGATCCTTTTGATTGGCGCTTTCCTTATTGCCTATATTCATCACTTGATGGTCAACTACTATACGGATCTTCTGCGTTCTGATAATTATCGGGTGAGGAACGTTCTCTTTGATCTCACCAGGGAGCTTTACAACATTTCGAAGGATATCTCATTTGACGGCGAAGTAAGAGGGATTCTGGCGACGGAGTTTGAAAGGCGGCAGGACTACATCAGTGCGGTTGACAAAAGCGAGATACTCAGCACCTATGCCCAGACCTACGCCCAGATTGCCGAAATTGAGATTTTTACGGATAATCCTTATCTGGACGATTACAAGCAGTTTGTTCCGGTGGATGAGACGATCACAGAAACGCTCTGGTATACGCAGGCGTTAGAAAAGCCGGGCGTATTTTGGCGGGCTGTTCCCTGGAAGAGGGGATACCGCGACATGATGTGGGATCTGTGTCTGGTCAAGGGGATACCGTTGGTCAATACACCGTACCATGCAGTGTTGGTCATTCACATCGACACCAATTATCTGCGGATTTGGACGGACAGCACTGAGTACGAAAGCGTGATGGCAGTGGACAGGGAGCCGGCCTTCTATGCTTCCGACACAAAGAGGCTTGGTATGGCGCTGCCGGTCGCCGTGGATTATGAGGAACCCTATTTTCGCTATAGCGGAATAGAGAAGGTGGACGGGCAGAACTGTTTCGTGGAGATCGTCACGCTTCATGCCTATCAGTCGAGATCCCGGATCTATCTGTGCTCGCTGGATAAAAAGGCCTATAAAAATATTCAGGATATCATGCTGATCTGCGGGCTGATCACATTGACTGCATTGATCATTCCCGGCATTCTGATCCATATTTTCACCAATTATTTCACGGGACGAGTCATGCTGCTCAGGCAGGAGATGCACAAGGTGAGCAATCAGGATTATGAGCTGATCCCGGCTTTTCGGGGAAAAGACGAACTCTCCGAGGCATTCGGCGATCTTCAGGTCATGGTGGAAAATATCAAGAAGCAGGAGGCCAGGGCATTTGAATCGCAAATCAAAGAGCAGGAGCTTATGATCAGACAGCAGGAGATGGAATTTAAGATGCTTGCCAGCCAGATCAATCCCCATTTTCTTTATAATACGCTGGAGACAATCCGCATGAGAGCTTTTTCGGCGGGAGATAAAGAGGTGGCGAAGGCCATTAAGCTTTTGGGAAAGTCTATGCGCTATGTTCTGGAAAATATCGGAACCTCCTTCACGACCCTTGCGGAGGAATTGCATCATGTGGACGAATACATTGAAATTCAGCAGCTTCGCTTTGGAGAGCGGATTGGTTATGAGAGGCAGATAGAGGAAGGAATCGTTCCGGAAAAGTATCACATACTGCCGCTGCTTCTACAGCCGGTGGTGGAGAATGCCATTGTGCATGGTTTGGATGAAAAGGAGGCAGACGGTCTGGTCAAGATCAGTATTTACTGTAAGTCGCCGGATGCGGCGGGGGAGGAGTTTCTGATCATCGACGTGGAGGATAACGGCTGCGGAATGACAGAGGAAGCGCTTGGCAGGCTCAGGCATGACATTGAGATACGTGACATGAGCCGCAGCAAGAGCATCGGTCTCTATAATATCAACCAGCGAATGAAGCTGCATTACGGGGAAGGTTACCGCGTTCATGTTTATGCGGAGCCGGAGAAGGGAACCCGGGTGAGACTGATCCTGCCTGCAGAAAGAATGCGGGCTTGACCGGTAAGCTATAAAAATGACTGTAATTTTTCTCCATTCTTTTCGGTATTTTTTATCAGTATATGTCTTTATAATAGGGGCATCAGGGAAATCAGGCCGTGCGGCGGCCGTCTCCCGGTGCCTTTTTTATTTCCTGAATAAGAGGCTAAAAGAGAGGAAAGGATGGCGGGGTATGAGTGCGAAAAGAGCGCAAAAAGAAAAAGTCGTCAAGACAAAGTTCAGCCTGCAGTTGATGTGGAAGCAGCGATATCTGTTGATGATGTCGCTTCCCTTCGTCATATGGCTGATCATTTTTAAGTACATACCTTTATGGGGCTGGACAATGGCCTTTCAGGAGGTAAAACCCAAGAATCTTTCAAAACATATCTGGGAGAGGCCTTTCGCAGGCTTTGAGAATTTCACTAAGGCATTCGGAGATCGAATGTTCAAGCAGACGATGATCAATACCATCGGACTCAGTATTTTGGGAATCGCGGTGGGAACATTTATGGCGATCCTGTTTGCACTGATGTTAAACGAGATCCGTTTTATCAAGTTTAAGAAGATTGCGCAGACGATTTCCTATCTGCCGCACTTTGTATCCTGGGTGGTTATTGCCAGTATCGCTAAGATGGTCTTAAACGACGGCGGTATGCTGGATACGCTCCTGGGCACAAAGCTGGGGTTGATGAGTACGAATTCGCCGCTGTTTTGGGCATCGGTTGTTTTGATCAATACCTGGAAGGAAATGGGTTGGGACGCTATCGTATATCTGTCTGCCATGGCCGGCATCGATCAGGGCTTATATGAGGCGGCAAAGGTGGATGGTGCGAACCGACTCCAGAGAATTTGGCATATTACGCTTCCGGGAATCAAACCGACTATCGTTGTCCTTTTGATCATGGGCATCGGCGGCGCGCTGAATGTAGGAATGGAAAGACAGATGCTCTTAAGTAACGGTATCGTACAGGATCATGCGATGGTACTTTCCTGGTTTGCTTATGTAAGAGGTATCGGTAACAGCAACTACGGTCTTGGTACCGCGATCGGTATGTTCCAGTCCTTAGTCGGCATCCTCCTGCTTTTCCTGGCAAATAAGATAGCAGGGTGGCTTGGCGAGAGCAGACTGATTTAAAGGAGGGGATGACCATGGCGAAAGTAAAAGCGAACCGTATTAAGAGTCGTGACAATATCCTGGATTACATTCTGGTAGTGGTGTTCATTTTCCTGATTATCATTACCGTATATCCGTTTTTGAACGTGCTGGGAATCTCTTTCAACGATCCCATTGACACGATGAGAAACATTAACTTCATCATACCCAGAAAGTTCACCTGGAGCAATTACATCTATGTGTTTAAGGAAAACAACCTGGCGCAGGCTTTCCTGCTTTCTGTGCTGAGAACGGTAATCGGCGCAGGCGCGGGCGTGATCTGTACGGCGATGCTGGCTTATGTTTTGAGCCGAAAGGATTTTTATTTTAACAAGCTTTTCACCACGCTGTTTGTGATCACCATGTACGTCAGCGGCGGTCTGATCCCGGAGTACCTGCTTTTGATGAGAGATTTAAAGCTGGGAAATAATTTCATTGTCTATATCATTCCGGGACTGATCTGGGTCTACAACATGATCCTGGTGCGCTCCTTCATCGAGGGACTTCCCCTGGCGCTGCAGGAGGCGGCAAGGGTGGACGGCGCGAATGATTTTGTGATCTGGGCAAAGATTGTATTACCGTTATGTAAACCGGTTTTGGCTACGGTGGCGTTGTTCTATGCGGTGGGACAGTGGAACTCCTTCATGGACACCTACCTTTACGCAAAGGAACTGCCCACTTTGCAGTATGTGCTCTACGAAATCATGGAGAAGGCGCAGGTCAAGATTGATCCCCATGCAGCGGAGCAGTTAAAGAATGCGGTGTCGCCCCTGTCCGTGCGTATGGCGGTCACCATTGTCGCGACAGTACCCATCATCATTGTCTATCCGTTCTTACAGAAATATTTCGTGGGCGGTATGACGGTCGGCGCGGTAAAGGATTAAACGATATTTATGCGGCGATAGCCGGTAAATATAGAGTAACAGTGTGATGAGGAAATACCTCAGAAAAGAAGGGAGAAAAAGTATGAAAAGTAAAAGAGTTTGCGCATTGCTGTTGACGACAGCAATGGTAGTCGGCACCTTGGCCGGCTGCGGCGGCGGTGACAACAGTGGCGCGTCCACAGGCACAGATAGTGCGCCTGCGGCGACGGATAGCGGGGACAGCGCGCCTGCGGCATCCGACGATGGCAGCAGTGCGACATCCGGGGAAGTGATCGAGTTGACCTTCTTCAATGCTGATGCGAACCAGGACGATCCCTGGACGGATCCCGTGGCGCTTGCAATCACGGAGAAGACGGGCGTGAAGTTAAAGACCACCCGTCCCGTGGGCGGTAATGATGAGAGCGAAGCGGTTGCGTTGATGATTGCCGAGCAGAATTATCCCGACATTATTTTTGCAAAAGGTTCTGCAGGCAACATGATCGACGCGGGTGCGATGATGGATATGACGGATCTGATTGAGCAGTACGGTCCCAACATCAAAAAGCTCTACGGCGACGAGTTTGAAAAGTTAAAGCAGTCCGCAGACGATCCTTCTATTTATCAGTTATCCGCATACAATGTAGGCGGCACAAAATTTAAGGATGCGGGCAATATGCAGATTCAGTGGGCAGCCCTGAAAGCGAAGGATTATCAGATCCCGAAGAATCTGGATGAGTTGGAGACGATGATCAAGGATTACATTGCGGCTAACCCGACTACGGATGACGGCCTTGACAGAATCGGTATCAGCCTTTCTACCTCTGACTGGCACTGGCTGATCACCCTGGGCAATCCGGCAGGCTTCATCGCGGATGGTGCGCCGGATAACGGACAGTGGATCGTGACGGAGAACAACGAAGGCGTGTACAAGTTCAGCTCCGCAAAGGAGAGAGAGTACTTTAGATGGCTTTGCCGTATGTACAACGAGGGTATTTTGGATCCCGATTTCGCGACGCAGACGCACGAGGACTATATTGCAAAGATTGCGTCCGGCCGTGTGGTAGCACTCTTTGATAAAGATTGGGACTATCAGGATGGTGAGAAGGTTCTGAAAGCGGACGGCAAGTATGAGCTGACCTATGCGGGCCTGCCTGTTACCATGGACGAGAACACGAAATGTCCGTCCCTTATGTATCAGGGTCTGACCACCGGTACCGGTGTTGGTATCACCACCTCCTGTAAGGATCCTGTGGCAGCAATCAAGTTCATTGACTTCCTCTGCTCTGACGAGGGTCAGGTACTCAACAAGTGGGGCATCGAAGGCGTAAACTACTTCATTGACGATGAAGGCCATCGTTACAGAACTCCCGAGGAGATCAAGTATTCGCAGGAGGATGCGGATTATTCCAAGAACACGGGCGTTGGTTTCCACAACTATCCGTTCCCTTCCTATGGTGATGGTATCCTGGATCCTACCGGCAGCACCTATACCACAACCAGCAAGCAGGCCGTAATCGACGAGTATAACGTTGAGGAGAAGGCGGCTGTCGAGGCGTGGGGCGTAGAGCTGATTGTTGATATGTTCCCGCAGCCCGATGAGTTTGAGACACCGGATTACTCCCCGCTCTGGGCATATGCAATGCCTTTGGAGTTCACGGAAATCGTAGATAAGCTTGACGAGGTTGCATGGTCTGCGCTCATCAAGTGCGTGACCGGCACCGAGGCTGAATTTGATGCAAACTACGATGCGATGATCGCAGAGCTTGAGGCAACCGGTATGACCGAGGCAGAAGATATGATGACGAACATCATTGCCGAGAAGGTTGCAATCGTTCAGTAATAAAAATGAAGGCATAAAGAAAAGGTCTGCCGTGTAGGAATGCGGCAGACCTTTTTTATGCCATTTTTTCAGGGGGGGGGGGTAATTACGCAGTCAGGGGAAAAGCCGTGCCCCTTGCGAAATTCCGCGGGACTGATTCCTACATATTTGCGGAATTTTTTGTGGAAGTAATCTACGTTTTTATAACCTACCTGTTCGGCAACTTCATACACTTTCAGATTGTTCTGCATAAGAAGCTCTTTAGAACAGTCAATGCGCTTATGATCCACATAGGAATTGAAACTTTCCCCCACACTCTTTGTGAAAATTTTGCCGAGATAGGCACTGTTATAACCAAAGAGGGGAGCGATGGCCTCCAGTTTGATATTTTCCTTAAAATGATGATCGATGTAAAAGATGACATCGTAGAGGATCGTGTCTTTGGCGGAATTTCCCAGGGTTCCCATGACAGCTTCAAACTGCTCTGACAAAAATCGGAGGATCTCATAGAGATAACTGCTTTTTTGAATGAAGGCGATGACCTCCGAGTTGCTGTGAAAAGGGAGCGTCATGGCAGGATAGAGATGGGTCATTTTCTCTCTGATCTGCAGGAAAAGGTCAATCAGGAACAGACGTATGTGCGGAATATCATGTGAAAAATATTCGAGCGATAACGTTAATTCCTGCAGGGTATCCACAGTCATGCGGCGGTTGTAGGTGGAAAGACAGTCGCACAGGCGTTCTACGTAGTCGGATAAGTCTTCCGGGGAAAGAGAAAAAACAGATTCTGCCATCGGGGCAGCAGAATCTTTCTGCAATTTGGGAAGCGTTTCGAAACCGATGGCAAGCAATTCGGGAGGACAGAAAAACCGGCGGTCAAGGAGGGCGGAAGCATCCTCGTAGGAAAGGTGGATATCCTCTGGACAGGAGACGGGCCTCCCATAGGTCATGAACATCTCATCCGGGAGTTTTTTTTCTTGAAATTCGTCCTGATCAAAGCGTTCCAGTAGTTCATTCAGCTTGCGCAGGCCGCGTTCTCCCTTCAGGAGCAGTACATCACGGTTCTCGATCTGCAAATGGTCAAATAAGGTGTTTTCCCGGTTGGTAACCTGCAGGAGGCCGGCAAAGGTGCGGGCGGAGGAGATATTCGGAGCACAAAAATCCTCGCAGAGAACCACCTGATAGAGAGCGGCATTCAGGCCGAAGGTTTGTTTGTCCTCTGCGGAAAGAGGCGCGGGGAGTGTGCCCTGCAAAAGCTCCTGCAGTACGATGCCCTTCGCCCGATTTTTGTAGGCACTCAGATGAGAGGAGTCCTGCTTCGCCTGCACAAGTTCTTCCCGGATTTGTGAAACCGTTTCCAACAATTCGTCCTCGTCGATGGGTTTTGTGAGATAGAAGCGGACGCCGCTTCTGATGGCTTCCTGCGCATATTTAAAGTCAGCGTAACCGCTTAAGATAATGCACTTTCCCTCAAATCCGGCCTCCCTTGCACGTCGGATTACCTCTGTACCGTGGAGTCCCGGCATTTTTACGTCGAGCAGAACCAGACTGGGATTTAAGGCGAGAATCTGTGAGAGCGCATCCTTACCGTTAGAGGCCTCTCCGCAGAGTTCAAAGCCCAGCGCGTTCCAGTCGATGATCTGCTTTAAGCCTTCCCTTATGGAGTTTTCGTCGTCCACAATAAACAGTGTTTCCATATCATTTCATTCCTAATATCAGTTTGGTTTCATGAAGAAGGCTGTCTATTCCACAGAAATCTTGCACACCACGGGAAAATCACTCTTTACGCTGCACGCTGTCAGGTGCAGTCCTTCATCATCGACGAAGAAGTGTGGCTTTTCGGGAAAGCCCAGAAACGCCGCATCGCGGATGATGCCGTGGAAATTCGGTTTGTTTGGATCTGCAGAGTGCCCGAGGGAACGGATCAGGAAATTTCCATCATCGGGACAGTGCAGACAGGCTGCGTAGATGCAGCCGTTTCCGGCGGTAAAACGGAAATCATCCTTTGTGTAGCTTGTGGCGGCCGCATCGGAAAATTGTCCTTCCGTTTCCTGCGTCGGACCTTCCGCAGCGTGACGCCAGGGTTTTGTATGATAGACTGCCTCTCCGTTTACGGATAACCAGGAACCGATATCCCGCAGTATGGCGGCATCCTCGTCGGCAAAACTGCCGTCCGCTTTCGGCCCGACGTTGAGCAGGAGATTGCCGTTTTTGCTGACGACATCCAAAAGATAACATAGGATCTCATTGCTGCTCTTGTAGTCGAGGCTTGTCGTGTGGCACCAGGAGTTTCTGGCGATGGCGGTATCGGTCTGCCAGGGGTAAGGTTTGGCGTCCGCAAACTTTCCGCGCTCTACATCGACAATACCGCTGCCAAACGCCATGGCATCGTGCTTGTAGCAGATGGCTGCCTGATACCCCTTTTCGGCAGCCCGATTGTAGCAGTAAGCGGTTATCTTTCTTAAGTAAGGCTTGTAGGCTTCGTGCTGGATCCACCAGTCGAAATAGAGGAGCTTCGGTTCATAGCGGTCGATGATCTCGCAGGTGCGGCAGAGCCAGTCCTCCAGAAATTCCCGGTCAGGATAGGGCTTTGCAAAAAGATCCTGCATATCCGGCTGAGTCTGTTCCGAAGGCCAGTAAAAGTCGCCGCAGGAGAGGGGCTCTTTGATATCGCTGTCAAAGTCTTTGCCGTTTCCCATAAACCAGTGATGCTCCGCACGATGGCTGGAAGCGCCGACAAGCAGTCCCCGCTTTTCGCAGGCCTTCTTCAACTCACCGAGGATATCACGTTTCGGACCCATCCTGGCGGCGTTGTAGTCGGACAGGCAGCTTTCGTACATCTGGAAGCCGTCGTGATGCTCCGCCACGGGAATCACATAGTTTGCTCTGGCCTGCGCAAAGGTTTCCGCCCAGTGATCCGGATCGAATTTCTCGGCCGTAAAAAGAGGGATAAAGTCCTTGTAGCCGAAGTCCTTATGAGGGCCGTAGGTCTTGATGTGATGTTCGTACTCGGGTGATCCCTGAATGTACATATTGCGGGAGTACCATTCATTGTTGTAGGCAGGCACACTATAAAGTCCCCAGTGAATAAAAATGCCGAATTTTGCCTCCTGAAACCAAAGCGGCGTCTGAAAGGCTGTCAAGGTTGCCCAGTCGTCCCGGTAGGGACCCTGCGCGATCACCCGGTCGATTTCTTTTAAATAGCCTGCTTTGTCGGTGATTTGAAAATGTGTGTTGCTTTCCATGTTTACCTCCCTGTCAGAGCTTTTTATGTGTAACCGGAGAGTCAGTAAGACTCCTTGGTTTCGCGTTTGCGTCAGCACTATGTCATTAGTATGATTATAGCAGAGAGCAGTTAATTTTGCCATGGGTTTGACAAAAAAGAAAAGCTGTGCTACACTTTCGCCAGAATTCAATATTGCATCAACTGCAGCCGCGCCTGCGGCACACGGAATAGGGTGAAAAGCCCTGCGAGTCGGTCACTGTGATGCCTCTTAAAGAAAAAAGAGGATGAGTCAGATACGTGGCAGTTAGATGGCATTCTGCCGAAACCGGAACTGCGTATTTTTCGGCCTTGCTGCGTCTGTGGCAGGGTCGTTTGCGTTCCGCGCTTCGGCGCGGAACTTTTGTTTTGCGCGGTGTATTCCTTGTCTGTTGATGCGCATCAGCAGACTCAGAAAGCGGCAGAGACGGCAGCAGTAGGAAAAATGACAGAAGAAAGCGAGGAGAACGACATGAAAAAGGAACGGAAAACACAGAAAAGAATGAAAACGCAGATCACGGCACTTTTGCTGAGTGTGCTGCTGTGTATGTTGACAGCCTGCGGCGGACAGACAGTGGAGACGGAACCCGAAGCGCCTGCCGCACAGACAGCGGAGACGGATGTCGAAGCAACTGTCGTGCAGGCAGAGGAGACGGAAGCTGAAGCCGAAGCTGACGCGCCTGCACTGCCGACCACCGACCCCAGCGGCGCAGCCATCACCATCCCCAATCAGATAGACTCTGTGGTGGCACTTGCCCCCTCAATCTGTGAGACATTGGTGGCGCTCGGCCTGGAGGAAAAAATAGTCGGCTATGATCTGCAGAGTGTTGGTCTTGTCGGTCTTCCCGAAGATGTTCCCACCTTTGACACAGTGAATCCCGACGTGGAGCAGTTGACGGCCCTCGCGCCGGATATGCTCCTGGTGTCAAGCCTTTCTCTCTATGATCAGGAGGCGCCCTACCAGCCGCTCATCGACGCGGGCGTGTGCGTGATCTGTGTGCCCACCAGTGAGAGCATTGAAAATGTGAGAAGTGACATCCGCTTTCTGGCGGCTGCTTTTAGCGTACCTGACGAGGGTGAGCGCGTGGTAAAAGAAATGGATTCGGCGCTTGATAATGTTTCATCTGTTGTTTCCGAGATTCCGGAGGAGGAGCGAAAGAGCGTCTATTTTGAGATTTCTCCGGCCCCTTATCTGTATAGCTGCGGGAGCGGCACTTATCTGCATGAGATGATCGAGCTGGCGGGAGGAAAGAATGTCCTTTCCGATCAGAGCGGGTGGCTTTCCGTGGAGGGGGAGACTGTGGTGGCGGCCAACCCGGATGTCATCTTTACCAATGTCAATTACACGGATGCTCCCGTAGAGGAGATCCTCGGCAGAGAAGGCTGGGCAGGCGTATCTGCCGTGATGGATAAGAGGGTTTATTATATTGACAATATGGCGTCCTCCCTGCCGAATCAGAATATTGTAAAGGCTGTGGAGCAGATGGCACAGGCGCTCTATCCTGAGCGTTTCGGAACCGATTGAGGGAGAGAATCATCATGAAACTTAAGAGGCAACCGGGTACGGGGGCGAAAATGGGAATCCTCTTTGCGGCGGCGCTTCTTGCTCTTGTTTTTGGGGTGGGGGCAGGAAGTGTGTATGTGCCGCCCGGAGATATCCTTGCCATCGTTGCGGGACGTTTTTTGGGCCTGCCCCTGCCGGATCATATTCCGGAAAGCTTCAGCGTTATGGTGCTGGATATGCGCCTGCCGCGGGTCCTTTTGGCATTTTTGACGGGTGCAGCCCTGTCTGCCGGCGGCGGGGTGATGCAGTCCGTATTGCAAAATCCGCTGGCTTCACCCTTTGGTCTGGGTGTTTCCGCGGGGGCGGGCCTGGGGGCGGCGCTCGTCATTGTGTTCGGTCTGGCGTCGGCGGGAATCGGCACCTTCCTTTTGCCCGGTCTCAGTCTGGGTTTTGCGCTCGGTACGGTATTTCTGGTATTGTTACTTTCTGCAAGGATTGACCGGGGCATGTCCAATGTGACTATCGTGTTGGTGGGAATGGTGGTTTCTCTGTTTTGCAATGCCGTGATGACGCTGCTTGCCACTGCCTCTCCTGAGTATGCGCAGCGCATCCAGCTCTGGCAGCTTGGCAGCTTTTCCATGCGGGAGTGGAGTGCGGTATGGGCGCTTTTGCCGGTTACGGTGGTGGCCTTTCTCTATTTTCTGCGCTATGCCGGGGAACTTGACGTGATGACGTTCGGGGAGGAACAGGCGGTGGCCATGGGTGTGGATCTGCGCCGCGTCAAGGGACGGCTGCTGGCGGCAGTGGCGGTGCTGGTCGGTGTTGCGGTAGCTTTTGTGGGAATCATCGGTTTTGTGGATCTGATCATTCCTCATATTGCCAGACGGCTTTTTGGCGCATCGCATCGCAGAGTGCTTCCGGCAAGCGTTTTGCTTGGAGGAACCTTTCTTGTGCTGTGCGATCTGGCGGCCAGGACGCTTACCCCGCCGCACGAGATCCCGATCGGATCGATTACGGCGCTGCTCGGTGCGCCCTTTTTCCTGTATCTTTTCTTTGCGGGGAGGCGGGAAGCATGAGCGAAAAAACATTACTTACCGTTGAACAGTTATCCTGCGGTTATGGGAAAACGACGGTCATACATGACTTATCCTTTCAGGTAAAGGCGGGGGAGCGGCTGTGTATTCTCGGTCCTAACGGCTGTGGCAAGACGACGCTTTTGCGGGCACTCGCCGGTGTGCTTCCCTGTCAGGGACGCGTGGAGGCGGACGGTCTTATGTTGGAAGGGATGTCCCCTAAGCAGCGGGCAAGAAAAATTGCGCTCATGAGCCAGTTTTCCCAGACGGCTTTTGACTATACCGTATATGAAGCGGTCATGCTGGGACGTTACGCCCACCAGTCCGGTTTCCCTTTTCCCGTAAAAACGGAGGCTGACAGTAAGGCGGTGGAGGAGGCTTTGCGTCTGACCGATGCGTGGGAGCTTCGAGAGCAGATGGTGACAAAACTTTCCGGCGGACAGCTCCAGAGGGTGTTTCTGGCCAAAACATTTGCGCAGAGCCCGAAGATCATCCTTTTGGACGAACCTGCGAATCATCTGGATCTGCGATCGCAGGCAGAGTTGATAGAGAGTCTGCAAAATTGGGCAGCGGAAGGAGAAAGGTGTGTGGCTGGTGTGTTTCACGATATCAGCCTGGCCCTTGCCTTTGCGGACACGGCTCTCCTGCTCGATCAGGGAAGCGCGCTTGTCTGCGGTCCGGTGGAGCAACTGGATTTCAACCTCCTCGACGGACTCTACGGCATGGATGTGCGCTGCTATATGAAAAGCCTGCTTGGACGGTGGGAATGAGGAGGAAAAGAGATGGCGTTTTATAGAAGTCCTTATGAGGCATATCCCTTTTTGAGCGATGCGGATGATGATCTGCGCTGTGACTTTGAACTTGTCACAGATGAGCTGGCAAGCGGCGCAGGCCTTTTGCGAAGCCAGGTGACAAATCAGAATTTAGCGGAAGAATTGTTGTGGATCTGTGAAATGATCTACCATATTAACCCCACTCTGCGCACGTCGCTTACGGTGACGGAGGACGAGACGGCTCGTCTCGCTGCCATGGTGGACAGGCTGCAGAAGGAGAGTACGGTGCACGGTTTCGTATTGCCCTGCGGATGTCAAAGCGCTTGCACGGCTCATCTTTTACGGGTAAAGGCGAAATGTCTGGTGAGGCTTTTGTACAGATATCTGCAGCGGGGACATGAGGTTCCGAATGGGCTGTTGGATCTTTGCAATCTGCTTTCGGGCTATTTCTTTTTGCTGGCGCTCAAGCTAAACGCCCTGGAAGGAGTGGAGGAATACGGTTATTGCAGCCGGAATTATCGCTAGTGAAAGACTGCCATCCTGTCCCTAGACAAACCCTTTGAAAAAAGGTATACTAATTATGTATTTCTTTCTAAAATCGGGGATAGGAGAATGGATTGGCATGAACTATAAGGCGGTTCCTTTTGAGCAGCGGATCAAGGATAACATAAAAAATTACGGCTTGGATCATCTCTACCAGATCGATGCCATTGCGGATTGCATGAGAGCGCTTAACGCTGTGAGCGGTCTTGAGGTGCTCCTTACGGAAAGACACGGTGAGAAGGTCGTCTCCGTGGGAAATTTTGCGGGATTTACGCCGGACGTGGTGGGAGAGCCGGGCAGAAAGATCAGAGTCTACGGACGCACCATCGCGCATCTTTATGCGAAGACGGACGGAGTTGCTTCGGAAAAGAAAGGGGAGGTCGAGAAACTTCTCGACGCATTTTCCCATATGCTCTCCCACTGGGGAGAAGAGGCCTATCTTCACAGAGAATCCGCAATCTACTTGGATGAATTGGAGGATAAGGTGGGTGTGCAGCATGTGCAGACTGCCAGAGGAGAGAATGAGGATGCGCTCACCGGAGTGTACAATAAGGTTTATTTTGAGGAGCGTATGCGGGTGATCGACAGGGCAGAGGTGGTTCCCGTGGCGGTCATCAACTTCAATATCAATGACTGGAAGTTTGTGAACGATCATTTTGGCGACGAGGAGAGCGATCGGCTGATCCAAACGATCGCCGATATTCTGAAGCAGGAGAAGAAGCCCGACTACGTGATCGGCCGTGTGGACGGGGATGTATTCATCGTGCTGATCCCTATGGCGGAGGACGGTGAAGCAGAGGATTACTGTTGGCGGGTAAAGCGGGTGTGTCAGACGTTTGAAGACGATATTCTCGCGCCCTCCGTGGCCTGTGGTCTGGTCTATAAGCGCAATGTAGAGGAGAGACTTTCGGATAAGCTTCCGGATGCGGAGTATGAGATGTTTAACAATAAGTTTGAATTAAAGAATGCGCCGGGTTACAGAGAGCGGCTTGAGCATGGATTGCGGTCCTGAATCTATAATTATAAAATAAGTATAAAATCTATTTATATGGATAAAAACGAGATAATAAGAGAAAAAGAGAGATAGCGATAGGAAAAGAGAAAAATAGTCATATATGCGGCTGTGAAACAATTTGCAAACCCCTGCATATATGACTAATATATGTTCTAGCGTTAGCACTCGATAGTAGTGAGTGCTAACAGAAAAGAGACGATCAAAGATATCATATACGAAGAAGGAGGCATTTATTATGAAGTTAACACCACTTGGCGACAGAGTTGTTTTAAAGCAGCTGGAAGCGGAGGAGACCACGAAATCGGGCATCGTATTGCCGGGACAGAGCAAGGAAAAACCGCAGCAGGCGGAGGTCATTGCGGTAGGCCCTGGCGGCGTTGTGGATGGCAAGGAAGTGAAAATGGAAGTGAAGGCAGGCGATCAGGTCATCTATTCCAAGTATTCGGGCACAGAAGTGAAACTCGGTGAAGATGAGGAATACATTATCGTGAGACAAAGCGATATTTTAGCAATTATTAAATAATCAAAACAGAAAATCAGGAGGAAATCAATTATGGCTAAGGAAATCAAATATGGTGCAGAAGCCAGAGCGGCTTTGGAATCAGGCGTAAATCAGTTGGCGGATACCGTGCGGGTGACTCTTGGACCCAAAGGCAGAAACGTGGTATTGGATAAATCCTACGGCGCACCTCTGATCACCAACGACGGCGTGACCATCGCAAAGGAGATCGAGCTTGCGGACGCTTTTGAGAATATGGGTGCACAGCTTGTCAAGGAAGTGGCAACCAAGACAAACGATGTGGCGGGCGACGGCACCACCACGGCGACCGTACTGGCACAGGCTATGGTGAATGCGGGGATCAAGAACCTGGCAGCAGGTGCAAACCCGATCATCTTAAGAAAGGGTATGAAGAAAGCAACCGAGACGGCTGTGGCAGCCATCGCGAAGATGAGCTCCAAGGTAAACGGCAAGGAGCATATCGCGAGAGTAGCGGCGGTATCTTCCGGCGACGATGAGGTAGGTAAGCTGGTAGCTGACGCTATGGAGAAGGTTTCCGGCGACGGCGTGATCACCATCGAGGAGAGCAAGACCATGCTCACGGAGCTGGATCTTGTGGAAGGTATGCAGTTTGACAGAGGTTACATTTCCGCTTATATGGCAACTGATATGGATAAGATGGAGGCGGTTTTAGAGAATCCCTACATTCTGATCACGGATAAGAAGATTGCAAACATTCAGGAGATCCTGCCCCTCTTAGAGCAGATCGTTCAGTCCGGCGCGAAACTGCTTATCATTGCAGAGGACGTGGAGGGCGAGGCGCTCACCACCCTGATCGTGAATAAGCTGCGCGGCACCTTCAATGTGGTTGCGGTAAAGGCACCCGGTTACGGTGACAGAAGAAAGGCAATGCTTGAGGATATCGCGATCCTCACAGGCGGTCAGGTGATCAGTTCCGAGCTTGGCTTAGAGCTTAAGGATGCAACCCTCGATCAGCTTGGCCGTGCAAAATCTGTCAAAGTGCAGAAAGAAAACACTGTTATTGTGGACGGCGAAGGTAAGAAGAAGGAAATCGAAGCAAGAATCAACCAGATCAAGAAGCAGATCGAGGAGACGACTTCCGATTTCGATAAGGAGAAACTGCAGGAGCGTCTGGCAAAGCTGGCAGGCGGTGTAGCAGTGATTCGCGTGGGTGCAGCGACCGAGACCGAGATGAAGGAAGCGAAGCTTCGTCTGGAGGACGCGCTGGCAGCTACCAGAGCGGCTGTGGAGGAAGGTATCATCGCAGGCGGCGGTTCCGCATATGTTCATGCGGCTAAGGAAGTGGAAAAGATGGCGGAGAAGCTGGAAGGCGACGAGAAGACAGGCGCACAGATCGTGCTGAAGGCTCTCGAGGCTCCTTTGTATCACATCGTGGCAAACGCAGGACTGGAAGGTTCCGTGATCATCAATAAGGTAAGAGAGTCCAAGGTAGGCGTAGGTTTCGACGCGCTGACCGAGGAGTATGTGGATATGGTCAAGGCAGGCATCCTGGATCCCGCAAAGGTGACCAGAAGCGCGCTGCAGAACGCGACCAGCGTAGCAAGCACCCTGCTCACCACAGAGTCCGTGGTAGCCAACATCAAGGAGCCCGAACCTCCGATGCCCGCAGGCGGTGCCGGCGGCATGGGGATGATGTAAGGCGCAAAAGAAAAACATGAAGAAAGGATGCGCTCTCCAAGTTCGCTTGGGAGGGCGCATTTTTTGTAGGCAGACGATTTGGCGAGGAGTTCATAAATTATTTTGATTACTCTTGCAAATAATATGAGAATGGCGTAAAATTGCTAATATGTAATATTATGTAATCCGATAAGGGTCGGTGAGCGTATGACAGAAGAAAAGACTGAGCTGGTCATTGACGACGGCAGAATTGAATCCATTGAAGAATTTCAGACTCCGGGGCAGCTCTATGAGGAGCTTATTCTTCGCGTGCGCAAATATCATCCCTCTACGGATATCAGCCTGATCAGAAAGGCTTATCAGGTCGCCTCCGAAGCCCACCAGGGTCAGGTGCGCAAATCCGGGGAACCTTATATCATACACCCGCTGTATGTCGCCATCATCCTTGCGGATCTGGAGTTGGATAAAGAGACCATCGTTGCGGGGCTTCTGCATGATGTGGTGGAAGATACCATTATGACGGATGCAGAAATCGGGGAGCAGTTCGGCGAGGACGTTGCCCTTTTGGTGGACGGCGTCACAAAGCTCGATAAGCTGAATTTTCACGGAGAACACGCAAATCAGGACAGAGATACGGAAAAGCTGGAACGGCAGGCGGAAAATCTGCGCAAGATGTTCCTTGCCATGGCGAAGGATATCCGCGTCATTTTGATCAAGCTGGCGGATCGTCTGCATAATATGCGGACGTTGCAGCATATGCGTCCGGAGAAACAGCAGGAGATCGCAAGAGAGACGCTTGATATTTATTCTCCCATCGCCCAGCGTCTTGGTATTTCCAAAATAAAGGTAGAATTAGACGATTTATCATTGAAATATTTGGAGCCCGAGGCTTACTATGATCTGGTGGATAAGATCGCAATCAGAAAGAGCGAGCGGGAACGTTACATTCAGACCATAGTGGACGAGGTGAGCGTCCACATCAAAAACGCGGGCATCAAAGCCCAGATCGACGGCCGTATCAAGCATTTTTTCAGTATTTATAAGAAGATGAAGAACCAGAATAAGTCCATCGACCAGATTTACGATCTGTTTGCAGTGCGCATCATCGTGGATACGGTGCAGGACTGCTATGCGGCGCTGGGTGTAATCCACGAGATGTATAAGCCGATTCCCGGTCGTTTCAAGGATTATATTGCCATGCCGAAAGCGAATATGTATCAGTCTTTGCATACGACGCTGATCGGTGCGAGCGGCCAGCCCTTTGAGATTCAGATTCGCACCTACGAGATGCACAAGGCGGCGGAGTACGGTATTGCGGCCCACTGGAAATATAAGGAGGCTTCCGACGGAAAGAAAGTGGAGGCGCAGGAGGAGGAGAAGCTTGTCTGGCTGCGTCAGATCCTGGAGTGGCAGCAGGATCTTTCGGATAACAAGGAATTTTTGAATCTGTTAAAGGATGACTTAAATCTTTTTTCCGACAATGTGTACTGTTTTACGCCGACGGGGGATGTCAAGAGTCTGCCGGCGGGTTCCACACCGATTGACTTTGCCTACAGTGTGCACAGCGCGGTGGGGAACAAGATGATCGGCGCACGGGTGAACGGGAAGCTGGTCAATATCGACTATGAGATCAGAAACGGCGACCGGGTAGAGATCATGACCTCCCAAAATTCCAAGGGGCCCAGCCGGGACTGGCTCAATGTGGTCAAGAGCACCCAGGCGAAAAATAAGATTAACCAATGGTTCAAACATGAACTGAAAGAAGAAAACATCGTTAAGGGCAAGGAGCTGATTACAACCTACTGCAAGGCAAAGACCATCAATTTGCAGGAAGTGATCGTGCCCAAATACCAGGAAGCCATCATGAGAAAATACGGCTTCCAGGATTGGGAATCGGTTCTGGCGGCGGTGGGACACGGCGCGCTCAAGGAGGGCCAGGTCATAAACCGCATGCTGGAAATGTATGAAAACGACCACAAGAAGGAGATGACTGATGCCGAGGTTATGGCTGAGGTGGAAAACAGCGTCCAGGCAAACCGCGGCAGGATCCAAAAGAATGCGAGTGGTATCGTCGTGAAGGGCATTCACGATGTGGCGGTGCGATTTTCCAAGTGCTGCAGTCCCGTGCCGGGGGATGAGATCGTCGGGTTTGTGACAAGGGGCAGAGGCATTTCCATCCACAGGACCGATTGTATGAATATTTTGAATCTGCCGGAGATAGACAGAAACCGTCTGATCGACGCGGAGTGGCAGCAGGAAGAGGCTGCGGAAAGCGGTGGCAAGTATCTGGTGGAGATCAGCATCTACGCCAACAACAGAAACGGACTTTTGGCGGATGTGTCCAGAGCGCTTACGGAAAAGAACATTGATATCCTGGCGCTGAATACCCGTGTGAGCAAGCAGGGGACGGCGACCATTATGATCAATTTTGAAATCAGCGGCAGGGAGGAACTGCAGCGTATCGTGGATAAGTTGAGAAGCATTGAGAGCATTCTTGAGATTGAGAGGACGTCCGGCTGAACGAGAAGTATCATGGAGGTTTAAAATGTCAGATTTAAAGATTGGGCGGCTGATGCTTGGCATCTGCCAGACAAACTGTTATTTTATCTATCGGGAAGGGACGAAGGATGTGATTTTTTTCGACCCCGCGGACAAGGGAGACTATATTTACGAGACGCTGCGGGAGAAGGGCTTTCAGGTGAAGGGGATACTCCTTACCCACGCGCACTTTGACCATATCTGGGGCAGTAACCGCCTGCGGGAGCTTTCGGGTGCGCCGCTTTATGCTTATGAGGCGGAAAAGGCGCTCTGTGAGGATGCGGTGACCAATGTCTCCGATCAGGTGGGCAGGCCCTACACGGTGATTCCTGACCGCTACTTAAAAGACGGGGAAAAGATCACGATCGCGGATATGACCTGTAAGCTGATCGCCACGCCCGGTCATACGGTGGGGAGCTGCTGTTATTATTTTGAGGAGGACGGGATTTTGATTGCGGGCGACACGCTTTTTGAGGAGTCGGTGGGCAGGACGGATCTGGCGACAGGCAGCATGAGTGCATTGACCAGATCGGTCAAAGATAAACTGTTTACCCTTCCCAACGAGACAAAGGTGTACCCCGGCCACGGGAACAGTACCACGATCGGTCATGAGAAGGCCTACAATCCTTTTGTGCAATGAAGACAAAAATAATGTTGAACAGGGACGAGATTAAATATTTTGCCATGTTCACCATGCTGCTAAACCATATTGCCCATGTGTTTTTAGCAAGTGGAACACCGCTTTGTTTGGTTTTGGAGGATATCGGCTATTTTACGGCCCCGGTGATGTGTTTTTTTCTGGTGGAGGGGTATCAACACACCCGTTCCAAAGCAAATTACGGCAGGAGGCTTTTTTTGTTTGCCGTTTTGTCTCAGGTGCCTTACTATCTTGCCTTTCATTTTGGCAATCTGAATATGTTTTTCACCCTGTTTTGCTGCTTTTTGATTCTGGTGGTGTTGGAACGGGTGGAAAGCCTCCTGCTCCAAAAAATCCTCTGCATCTTGCTGCTCCTTGTCACGGTGTTTAGCGACTGGGCGGTGATCGCGCCGCTTTTGACGATTCTTTTGGCAAGAAATTGGGGAGATAAGAGACGAATGTGGGCAAGCTATGTGGGGATTGCCTTGTTTTTTACCGTTTTGAATCTGCAAAGTTATATGATGCAAAGTCAAATAGCAGGGCAGGCAGCCGGCCTGACGGCCGGGGCAGTGTGCGGTGCGCTCTGCTCGGGAATCGGAATCTTGGCGGCGGGAGCGGCCGTGCTGGTCTTCTATAACGGAGAGCGGGCGAAGCGGGGGCAGACTTTTTCCAAATGGTTTTTCTATCTCTTTTATCCGGGGCATCTGGTGATTCTATATCTGATTAAAATGGTTTACATAACTTAAATAAAACGGTGCACACGATAGTTTACATAACACAAACTGCGGCAGTACGCAAGAAGAGACGGGCGGAGCATTCGATGAAGCATCAGTCAAACAGACGGCGGCAGGAAAGGATACAGTCGGGCGTATGGAACAGGATAACCGTGTTGATACGAAACAGCAGCTGCGCGAAATCGCCGGGCAGATCATGGGGCTGGCCCACGACGGGCTTTTAATGAATCTGCGGTTTTTAGACGTCGCTTTATCCAAACTTTCCGTGGTGTGCAGGGAAGAGACGGGAGCGCATCTGTTTGACGGAGCCTGCCTTTACTACGATCCGGCGCTTTTAGTCAGACAATATCGGGACGCCCGCGGCTGCGGGGCCAGACTCCTTCTGCATACGCTCCTGCATTGTGTTTTTTCGCACAGTCTTGGCGCACGGCAGACGGAGAGGCAGTATTGGGATCTGGCCACGGACATTGCGGTGGAGAGCGTGATCGTGGAGCTTTCCCTCTCCATTACGGCGATGCCTGAGGATGATGAGCTGAAAAGCCGTCTGGAGGTTCTAAGGAAACAGGCGGGCGGGCTGACGGCAGAGAAACTTTACCGGCATTTTCGCATTGAGGAGCCTTCCGAGAAGGCAAAGAAAGATTGGCACAGGCTTTGTCACTATGACGAGCATATCTTCTGGGACAGGCAGGAAGAATTGGTGCCATCTGCCGAACAATGGCGGAAACTTGGTGAGCGGATCCGCGCCGATTTAAAAAGCTTCAGCAGAGATAAAAATAACGCTGAGAGTATGGAGGAGAATCTTCGGGAAGCGCTTCGGGAACGATATGATTACACCGACTTTCTCAAGCGTTTTATGGTCATGGGAGAGTCTGTCCGCGTAAGTGACGATGAGTTTGACTATATCTATTACACTTACGGACTTTCCAATTACGGAAATATGCCTTTGGTGGAGCCTCTGGAATATAAGGAGGATAAGCGAATCCGGGATTTTGTGATCGCGCTGGATACCTCTGCCTCCTGCCGCGGGGAGATCGTGCAGACCTTTCTGCAAAAAACCTACAATATCATGCGGCAGCGGGAGAGTTTTTTTACAAAGATCAACGTCCATATCTTACAGTGCGACAGCGAGGTCAGACAGGATACGAAGATCAGCGGGCAGGAAGATTTCGACGCGTTTTTGGAAACAGGGAAGCTGACGGGCTTTGGCTCCACGGATTTTCGCCCTGTGTTCGATTATGTGGAAAAGCTGCGGGACGAGGGAGAATTTACGGATCTCAAAGGGCTGATCTATTTTACGGACGGTTACGGCGTTTACCCGGAGTATATGCCGGACTATGATGTGGCGTTTGTATTTCTGCAGGATGACGACAATGCGCCGAAGGTGCCGCCCTGGGCCATCAGGATTGTCCTGGAGGAAGAGGAAATTGAAAAATTTGAAGAAGCGAAACAGCCGGTCTGACAGGCTTATGAGGAGCAGGAAGCGATATGAATATTAAGGAAGCAAAGAACTACATCAAGGATTCCGTGCGTATCTATTTGAAAAAGGACGAGGAAGGCGAGTACCGCATCCCTATCGTCAGGCAGCGGCCCATCTTTCTTTTGGGAGCGCCCGGCATCGGCAAGACGGCCATCATGGAGCAGATCGCGCAGGAGCTTGGCATCGCGCTGGTGTCCTATTCCATGACCCACCACACCAGACAGTCGGCGCTTGGCCTTCCTTTTATCGTGAAAAAGAATTACGGTGGTAAGGAGTACGAGGTGTCGGAGTACACGATGAGTGAGATTATTGCTTCGATCTATGATGTGATGGAGGTAAGCGGCATTAGAGAAGGGATTCTCTTTCTGGATGAGATCAACTGTGTTTCGGAGACACTTGCTCCCTCCATGCTTCAATTTTTACAGTATAAGGTCTTTGGCAGACATCGGGTGCCGGACGGCTGGGTCATCGTGACGGCAGGCAATCCGCCGGAGTACAATAAATCCGTGCGGGAGTTTGACATAGTGACCATGGATCGCTTAAAGATCCTTTCGGTGGAGGCGGATTATGGTATCTGGAAAGAGTATGCGATAGGACGCGGACTGCATGCTGCCATTTTAAATTATCTGGATTTGAAAAAAGACGATTTCTACCAGGTGGAGACCACCGTGAAAGGCAGGCGTTATATTACGGCAAGAGGCTGGGAGGATCTTTCTGAGATGCTTGCGCTCTATGAGGAAGAAGGCATCGCCGTGGAGGAGTCGCTGGTGGGCCAGTATCTGCGGGACGAGCGGGTGGTGAAGGAATTTTGCGCTTACTACGATCTGTATCAAAAATATAAGAATGATTATCGGGCGGAGGAGATTCTTGGCGGAACTGTGAGTGAACAGGCCAAGGACAAGGCCAGGAAGGCGGATTTTGACGAACGCCTCTCCCTTATGGGGATGCTGATTGATAAGCTCCGGCAGGAAATACGGGATAATATCCTGGACAGCGATATCTTAAGCGAGGTCATGGGGCCTCTGCGCGCACTGAAGAAAAAGGCGGCGGAGGAGGAACGCACAGATGATCTGCTCACACGCTTGAGCCAACAGAGGGAAGGCAGACAGAAGGCCATGGATTCCCTGCAAAAGGCGGGCGCACTCTCCGCGCGGGATAAGAAAAAGAGCAGGGCGGTGGTGCGTTTCCTTTCCGCCGGGGAAAAGATGCTTCGGACGGCGGACAAAGCAGATGCAAAAGAGGCGTTCTTACTGTTAGAGGGTTTGTTTCAGGAGGAGGTCGCGGCTTACCGGCAAAGGACGCAGGATGTACAGAAAAAACTGCATTTCCTCTTTCAGTTTGTGGAGGATACCTTTGGATCAGGCAACGAAATGCTGCTGCTTATGACGGAGTGTACCGTGCAGGAGGACTGCGCAAAATTTATCAGTCTTTACGGCAGCGAGGATTACAGGCGGCATAACGAGGAGCTTATGCTGACGGAGCGCGGCGATGAACTGCTTACAAAGATCGAGGCGCTGGAATTGTAGAAGCGGCAGGCTTTCGGGAAGGGCAGGAGAAGGAGAGGAAAGCGGCAAAGAGTTATGGGAGGAAAGGTCAAAACGGGTGAATGGAATACGGCGCAGGGATGTCTTACCTATGCTGCGAACGGGGAAAGTGTGGAAATTACGGGCAGCAGGGGAAGGGATGCGGTATTTGCCATTCCGGCACAACTTGAGGGATTGCCTGTGACCCGCATCGGGAAAAAGGCGTTTCTTAGCAACAAGACGGTAAAGGAGATTATGCTGCCGGAGACGATTCGATGGATTGACGACTGGGCCTTTGCCTGCTGTGCGAAACTGACGAAGATCACCCTGCCATACAGGAGACTTGTGCTTGGACAGGGAATTTTTAGAGACTGCTTTTCCCTTGCACAGATCATAGACGGCGTTTCTTTGGCACAGGACAAAAAGATGACGGATGTGTCATATCTCATGGCGGCAGCGGTGTGCCCGCTGGACGCGTTTTATCTCTTTGATTTGGAGAGTGCGGGGAGCGAGGAGTGGTTTGCCAGGTGGGATGTAAGACTGCGTGCCGTGATGGAGACGCCTGACGCGGAGGGCTTTTCCAAAATGCTGCTCTGCGGGGAGGAGGACTACGGCAGCAGGGAGAACGATCCGAACCACTACACGGAGCAGCAGCGGCGCAAGAAGGTGAGGCTTGCCGTGTGCAGGCTGATGTATGATACCCTGCTTGCGCAGGAAGATCGGCAAACACTTACGGCTTACCTTCTTGCGCACAGAAAGGGACAGGAGACTGAGGAGACCTGGCGGGTGGTGCTTGAGGAACACGGTGACGAACTTCCCTATTATCGTTTTCTTACGCAGATTGGTGCGGTAGACAAAGAAAATTTCCAGGCGATGCTTGCGGATTTGGGGGAGAGCCACACGGAGATGAAAGCTTATCTGATGGAATATTACAGCGGACTTTGCGCGGGGGAGGACCCTTTTGCCGCTTTTGTTTTGTAAAGAGGAGGTAACTTCGCAGTGAGAAGGTTTTTGAAAAAGTATGACAGGGTGACAAAAATAGCGGCATTTCTTGTTTTCCTTTTCGCACTGAGTCTGATTCCCGTTTTTTGGCTGGGCGGATACGATTATCCGGCGGCGGATGATTACGGGTACAGCGCTTTTTGTCATATTGCGTGGGCGGGAACGCATTCCGTATTTCAGACGATGAAAGCTGCCTGTGCTGCCGTGGCGGATCGGTGGCAGCATTGGCAGGGGACTTTCTCGACGATGTTTTTGATGGCGCTGCAGCCGGGAATATGGGGCCTGTATGCGCTTGTGCCGCCGATTATGATTGGAATGCTCAGTGCCTCCACACTCTTTTTCCTCCACACGGTGATGGTAAAGGTGATCCATGTGCGAAAATCGGTATTCGTGTGCGTCTCCATGTTATATCTCCTTTTTACGACACAGTGTATGATCGATAAAGTGCAGGGCTTTTTTTGGTATAACGGAGCCGCCCATTACATGCTGCCGCACGGTGTGGCATTGTTTTTGTGCAGTGAGTGCATCCTGCTTTTGAAAGAGGAAAAAAAACAGAAGGGAAGGATGGCCTTATCCTGTCTGCTTGCCGTATTTATCGGCGGCAGTAATTATATTACGGCGCTGATCGCGGCGGTTTTGTTTGTGACGGTTCTGCTGCTTTTGCTGACGGCCGGACAGAAGAAAAAAGGCTTGCGCCTTCTTGTTCCCTTTTTGTTTTTTGCAGCGGCGTTTCTTTTGAATGTACTGGCTCCGGGAAACGCGGTCAGACAGGAGGAGATCCTGTATCGCCCCGGCGTTGTGAAATCGGTTTTGCTGTCCTTTTATTATTGTACGGAATACCTTTGGCATACCTGGTTTACCTGGACAAATCTGTTGTTTGCCCTGGCGATTGTGCCTTTTTTGTGGGAGGCCGTCAAAGCGGTGGGAGACCGTTTCTCTTACCCGGCACCGCTGCTTGTCGCCTTTTATTCTTACTGCATCCTGTCAGCCATGTTTACGCCCAGCCTGTTTGCGACAGGGGAGCCCGGCGGCGGCAGGATTTTTAACATCATTTATCTGGATGCAATGCTTTTTCTGGCAGGAAATCTGTTTTACGGCATGGGCTGGATCTACAGACAGTGGGGAGGTGCACGGCAAACCTGTGCGCCGGACAAAAAGGAAAAGGGCGCAAGCTGTCTGGAGAGAAAGGAAACGCTGCAGTATCTGGCAGGGCTTTTCCTGTTTGTCGTTTTCATCGGGGCTATGTATGCCAAGGCAGATCCGGACTGTTTTACAAGCACTTCTGCCATCCGCTCGCTGGTTGCGGGGGAGGCAGCCGCCTATGGAGAGGAAACGAAGGAGAGGGACAGGCTGGTGCAGGAAGCTGAGACGGCGCAAACGGACGAAATCGCGCTTCCGAGGCTAAAGACCCATCCCTATCTGTTGTTTTGGAGCGATATCGAAGAAGATCCCGGAGACTGGAAAAACAAGAGCATGGCAAGATATTATCAAAAAGATGCGGTCCGGGGATGGAACGAGTGAGAAAAGTGTGCGGATTTTGGGTATTGCATATTAAAAAGGAATGTGGTATCATGTGATTTGTTTGGAATTTTGTGAGCCGGATATGCAGGAGGAAACAGGATACTATGGGAGCATTACGAATTGTTTTGACAGTCGTTTATATTTTGATCTGTGTGGCACTTGTCATACTGGTACTGATGCAGGAAGGAAAGTCGGCCGGTCTGGGAGCAATCAGCGGCGCGGCGGAAACCTACTGGGGCAAGAATAAGGGCCGTTCCATGGAAGGAAAGCTCGTCAAGATTACGACGGGGCTTGCGGTTGGGTTCATGCTGCTGGCGGTCGTCTTAAACTTGAACTTGTTTTAGGATTCGGAAGACAAAGGCACTCTTGCACAGGTAAGAGTGCTTTCTTTGTATCTTTGAAAGAGGTGAAAAGATGGCAAAGGAGCCTATGAAGCTGGTAGCCAATAACAAAAAGGCTTACCACGATTATTTCATAGAGGAAAAGTATGAGGCGGGCCTTGCGCTTCACGGTACGGAAGTCAAGTCTCTGCGTCTTGGAAAGTGCAGTATCAAGGAAGCGTTTGTGCGCATTGACAACGGGGAAGCCTATGTCTACGGCATGAATGTAAGCCCTTATGAGAAGGGCAACATCTTCAACAAGGATCCTCTGCGCCCCAGAAAGCTTCTTCTGCATAAGCAGGAGATCAGGAAGCTTGCGGGCGATATGACGGGCGCGGGCTACACCATTGTTCCGCTGCAGGTTTACTTTAAGGATGGCAGGGCAAAGATCGAGATTGGTCTTGCAAAAGGCAAAAAGCTTTACGATAAGCGGCAGGATATTGCCAAGAAGGACATCCGCAGGGAACATGAGAGGGAGTTTAAGATCAAAAATCTGTAGAAAGTTTGCATAGGCCATGTGCCTGTGCTATACTATAACTTATAAGGGCCAGTCAAGGTTTCGACAGGGGTCTTGCAGCTGGAGAAGCTATCCGCAGGTGATGCGTCAAATCACAAACTTAAATACAAACGCTGAAGACAATTTAGCATACGCTGCCTAAGGGCAGCTGTCCGCCTTAGTGCACCTACACATTAAGATGCGGGCATCGACTTTGTAGGAAACGACGCGGGTGACGCCTCTATCCCGCGGGCGTATCAGAGGCTACTGAACGGTTCGGGGTGTCTGTTTCCCGGATCGGGAGGGAATGTGGAGTAATCCGCAATAACAGACTATGATAGTAGAAGGACAGG
>DLAF01000011.1:0-15196 GCA_002492725.1 Lachnospiraceae bacterium UBA7054 | reverse complement strand
GTTCGACTCCCGTCTGGTCCACTGAAAGTGCCGCATTCGGAGAAATTCCGGTGCGGCATTTTTTTCTGTACAGAGACTGCTTTTGGTGGTAAAATATAAAAAATGTGTTGTGACCAAAGAGATGGTTGCCGTGGACAGAAAAAGCTGTCCGGGAAGGGTAGAAAATGAATCAAAATGGGGAAAAGAATCTGTTTCAGTCCGTGAGGGCTAAAATCGTAGGCGTGATGGTGATTTCGATGACAATTTTGTCCGTGTGTCTGTCGGTAGTGCTGATTCGAAATCTGAGAATACCGCTTATGGATCTGAATAAAAACTATCTCTATGATCTGGCGGTGGCTTACGGGGAAAAGATAGAGGAAGAGATTGAGATGATCGGCTATAATACGGCTGTGGATTATAGTGGTTTGAGCGCCGCCATCGGTGAGGTGGGACTGGAAGGTGTGGAGTCAAGTTATGCTTATCTGGTAGCGGAGGACGGCACGATGCTCTACCATCCCACAAAGGATAAAGTAGGACAACCGGTGGAAAACGCTGTGGTGAAAAGCGTAGTAGAGAAGCTGAAGGCGGGCAATGTACCCAAACCCGAAGTGGTAGAGTACGAATTTAAAGGCGCGATGAAATATGCGGCTTACTATGTGACGGAGAAGGGACACTGTATTCTGGTGGTTTCGGCGGATAAAGACGATCTGATGAGTACGGTACATCGCGTGACACTTACCGGTACAGTGTGTACGATTTTTTTGGTGATCATTGCCAGTATTATCAGCTTTTTGATCGTTAATAAAGTTGTAAAACCCATTTTGGAGGTAACGAAAATTGTGAGCCGTCTGGCGCACATGGACTTTTCTGAAATAGAAGGACAGGAGAAGCTGACGGCCAGAAATGATGAGACCGGACAGATGAGCCGTGCGGTAGCGGAACTTCGCGGGCAGCTCGTGGAGGTGATTTCAGAGCTCAGGGAGCAGAGCGAACAGCTTTTTGAGGCATCAGATATCCTGAATACAAACGCCAATGAGACCGCAACTACGGTGGATCAGGTAGAGAAGGCTGTGTCGGAAATTTCCGACGGCGCTTCCTCTCAGGCGGATGAGACGCAGAAAGCTACGGAGAACGTGATCCTGATGGGCAATATGGTGGAGGAGACGGCGCAGGAGGTGGCTGATATGATCGATAACGCCAACTCCATGCAGCGCTTCAGCACGGAAGCTTTTGACACCCTGCAGAAGCTTGCAAAGATAAACGATGAGGCCAGAGAAGCCATAGATGTGATTTATGAGCAGACGAACACAACGAATGAGTCCGCTATGAAGATCAGAGAGGCTACTTCGCTGATCACCTCCATTGCGGAGGAGACGAATCTTCTCTCCTTAAATGCGAGCATCGAGGCAGCCAGAGCAGGTGAACAGGGCAGAGGCTTTGCAGTGGTTGCCGGTCAGATTCAGAAACTTGCGGAGCAGTCGAATGATTCCGCACGTCAGATTGAAAATATTATTGACTCTCTGATTGAGGATTCCCAGAAGTCCGTAGCCACCATGGAGGATGTGAAGCGGATCATGGAGAGTCAGAATGAGAGTGTGGAACATACCGACGAGAGCTTCCGCCAGGTCGGCGAGGGAATCCGTTCTTCCATTCTGGGTGTAAACCGGATCTCGGACAAGACAAAGAGGTTGGATGAGGCCAGGATTGTCGTGGTGGATGTGGTGCAGAACCTGACGGCGATCGCTGAGGAGAATGCGGCCAGTACAGAGGAGACTTCTGCGTCCGTCACGGAGGTCAGCAGTATCGTGAATCAGATTTCCGAGAATGCGAACCGGCTTAGAGAAGTGGCGAACCGCCTTGAGAAAAACATGGATATCTTTAAAATCTAATGCCGCTTTCAGGGAGAAGTTATGGAGAAGCGAGAGGACGATCTGGTTGTGGAAGGATATCGGTTTGCTACGGTGGCCGATGCGGAGACAGCCAGAATGGAATTAAAAAAAATTGAAAATCTGGAGCGCAATCTGGACTATCGCAGACCACAGAACGTACTGCTAGTCTATAACCGGGCGGTGGATAACAGGGTATTCCTGACGCCTGTCGGCTTCAGTTATCTGCAAAAGATGCAAAGAGAGTTGTTGAAGTGGGGAGTGCCGGCGGATAAGGTGCGACCGGTGCCGCTCTATGCGACCTTCAGCAACAAGACGGCGAACAGCCGCTCAATCAGACTGAGCGTGGCGCAAAGACATCCGGAGTATCAGGGACGGTTCGTGGCATCCCTTTTGGTCAATTTTGTGCTGGTGGTTTTGGTGGTGGCGATGGTTTTGTTTGCATGGAACAGTGATACGCCAAATATCATCAATTACAGGCAGGCAATTGAGAATGAATATTCGGCATGGGAACAGGAGCTTACGCAGAGGGAACAGGCTGTGCGGGAGGAAAAGCGTAAGCTGGATATGCAGAAAATTGAGTGAGGAAAGGTAAGGTAAGGATATCGTATGGAAAGATCAAAGATCCTGGTGGTGGACGATGAGAGCCGTATGCGCAAATTGGTCCGGGATTTTTTGGTAAAGAGCCATTATGAGGTTGTGGAGGCAGCGGACGGAGCGGAGGCACTCGATCTGTTTTTTGAACAAAATGATATCGATTTGGTGATTCTGGATGTGATGATGCCGAAAATGGACGGCTGGCAGGTATGCCGGGAAATACGTGCTTACTCAAAGGTACCGATCATCATGCTGACTGCCAGAGCGGATGAGCGGGATGAACTTACGGGGTTTGAGCTGGGGGTTGATGAGTATATCGCAAAACCTTTCAGCCCGAAGATCCTGGTGGCACGGGTGGAAGCAATCCTTCGCAGGAGCGGACAAGCGGCGGCAGAGACGATTTTAGAAGCCGGAGGAATCCGTTTGGACAAGCAGGCGCACAGCGTCACCATGGAAGGAGAGACGGTCGATCTTAGTTATAAGGAATTTGAGCTGCTTGCTTATTTCATGGAAAATAAGGGGATAGCGTTGTCTCGTGAGAAGATTTTGAATAGTGTATGGAATTACGATTATTTCGGGGATGCCAGAACAATCGACACACATGTGAAAAAGCTCAGAAGCAAGATGGGGAAAAAGGGTGAATTGATCAAGACCATCTGGGGCATGGGTTACAAATTTGAGGAAGAGTAGGTCATAGGGCGGGAGACCGGCTTGTGTGACAGGAGGGAAGAGATGCCCAAACGTTCGTTTTACCAGGAGAAGCTGTATTTTACGCAGGATGAAGAGGATCTTTTAGCGGATAATCAGGATAAAATTATCGACATGCTAAGCAGGAATGTGGCGGTTGGCGTAGTAGGGGGCTTTTATGAGGAGGGATTTCCTGTTTACTTTATCAGTTCCTTCGCACTCAACAACATGGGGATGTCTTATGAGCAGCTTATGGAGTTGACTGGCGGTAAATATCTGGAGGCCGTATATGAGGCGGATCGTCCGATTTTTACCAGAGTGTGTCCGTTTGGGGAGGAGGATGTTCGGGAATATCGCATTAAAAACGGTGTTGGGGAGCCAATCTGGGTACGGGAGTTCAGGACGGAATCGACGGCGGGCGACGGCAGAAAGATATGGATCAGCGCAATCAGACTGATTGATGCGGAACATCGGGATATTCTGCTTGCGCAGGAAGCAATTCGAATGTTACAGGACGCTTATTTTCGAATCAGCGCCATTGATCTTGATAAAAATACCATCGTGAACCTGAAGTTTATGGAGAGCGAAGCGCTGGAAGTTGAGCAGTTTAATGGTGATTATCGCATGTCAGTTATCTCCTGCGCGGAAAATCATGTGGCGGAGGACGATCGGGAAAATTTCCAGAAAATCATGGCGGCGGAAAACTTAAAGCAGATTTTTTTGGACGGCTGTCCTTCTCTCTATTTTAATTATCAGCGTTTTCTGGATGGAGAGTGGAAGTGGGCACGTACCGAGCTTGTGCCCGTGGAAAATTTCAGCGCGGACAATGCGAGAGTCATGTGGTATGTGAAAAATATCTCTGAGGAGAAGACCAAGGAAACAGAGATGACGGATCAGCTGCTTCGCACAAATGCGAAGCTGGTGCAGGCGCAAAAAGAGTTGAAAGAGGCAAATGACAAGATCCGCAAGTCAAACCATATGCTGCGCCGTACCCTGAGCGCGGAGGAACAGTACAGACAGGCAATTGTCTCTGAGGCGGTCTTTGTGTTTAATGTCAATGTGACGCGGAATCTGATCGAGGAAGAATTTTATGAGATAATCAATGGGGAGATGGAGCCGGTTTTATCCAAGATGGGCATGAAGGCGCCATGCAACGCGGACGATTTCTTCCTGCGCTGGAGCAAGGAACGTGTTTTCCCGGAAGACAGGGAGGTCTATGTGCAGACCATTAATACCAGACATCTGCTTGAGGCCTACGAGCGGGGAGAAAATGAACTGATTATGGAGATCGAGGCTTCCGGTTCCGACGAGCAGCCTGTGGTTTTACGGCATACAATCCTGCTTACGAAAGACGCTGTCAGCGGTGATATTCTGGCGCTCAACAATGCCAAGGATATCACGGCCATCCGCAAAAAAGACAAAGAGACGAAACGGGCATTGCTGGATGCTTACGAGGCGGCTGACAGGGCAAACTGTGCGAAGACGGATTTTCTCTCTAAAATGTCGCATGATATCAGGACACCGATGAACGCGATTATCGGTATGACCGCCATTGCGGGGACCAAGCTTCACGATCCGGACGGGATCGAGGAGTGCCTGGCGAAGGTTTCTGCGGCGAGCAAACATCTTCTTTCACTGATCAATGAAGTGCTTGATATGAGTCGGATCGAGGCGGGTGCGCTGACGTTGGAGGAGGAAGAGTTTAACCTTCTGAATATTATAGACAACATGGTGAATATGCTTTCCGCAGCCGCACGGGAGAAGAAGCAAAAGATAGAATTTCGGGCTCATGGCGTTCAGAATACCAATGTGCGGGGAGATGCAAGACGACTGCAACAGGTATTTGCGAATGTGATAAGCAATTCGATCAAATATACAATGGAAGGCGGAACAATCAGTATAGAGATTACGGAAAAAGCTTCTCAGCAGGAGCATGTCGGATGTTTTGAGTTTGTCTTTAAGGATAACGGCATTGGTATGACGGAGGAGTTTCTTCAGCATATTTATGATCCCTTTGAGCGGGCGGATGATGTGCGTACCAGCAAGATTCAGGGAACCGGGCTGGGAATGACGATAAGCCGCAATATCATTCAAATGATGGGCGGAGATATTCAAATTGAGAGTAAGCCGGGTGTTGGAACGACAGTGACAGTTACCGTACCGTTAAAGTATCAGGTGCCGGGTGTGGTAAACAGGAAGGATCTTGCGGGAAGGACAGTTCTGGTGGTGGATGATTCGCCTTTTGCAGGTGAGACCACCAATTTTCTTTTAAGCAATCTGGGGATGCGCGGCGAGTGGGTGCAATCCGGGGAAGAGGCATTAGACTATATGCGGGAGAAGAGGCGGAAAGGGGAAGATGTTTTTGCCATTCTGCTGGATATGAATATGCCGGGCATGAACGGCATGGAGACGGCGAAGGCGATACGCAGACAGGAAGGCGTGGAAATTCCGCTGATTCTCGTTTCTGCCCACGAATGGGTGGATATTGAAGTGGAGGCACGTACGGCTGGTGTAAATGCGTTTATCAGAAAACCGTTTGATAAGACCAGATTGTTAAACGCATTCCGTAATTTTATTCCAAGAGAGCCGGCAAAGCCTGCGGAAGTGACGTTAGAACAGATCGGGGAGGCGGATTATTCCGACAAACGGATTCTTGTGGTGGAGGATAATGATTTAAACAGGGAAATTGCTACGGAAATTCTTTCCATGACCGGAGCGGCGGTCGAGGCGGCCCAGAACGGTAAAGAGGCGGTGGACATGATGCTTGCATCCGAGGAAGGCTATTACGATCTGATTCTTATGGATCTGCAGATGCCTGTTATGAACGGGTACGAGGCAACGATAGCGCTGCGCGCCATGGAGCGGGAGGACGCCAAAAAGATTCCCATTGTGGCGATGACCGCAAATGCCTTCTTGGAGGACATACAGCAGTCGAAAGCCTGTGGTATGAACGAACATATGTCGAAGCCGCTGGACGTGGATCAGCTACAGAGAATGCTGGCGAGGTGGCTGTCAAAGAAAAACAGAAATGTTTAGAGGAGATCGGTTCCCTTTCGGGGAGCCGATTTTTTTCGGGAAAAAATGTAAAAAAGATAAAAAAAGTCTTAAATGTAAGGAAAGCCACTTTACATTTTCCGGCTTTTGATACTATGATAATACATGCACAAAGTAGACAAGTTTGCAAGGAGGCTATATGAGACGGCAGTACATAAAATCTGAGCGTGAGAGAATAGCGGCGTTCCTCGCTGCGGCGTGCCTTTCGGTAACGCTTGCGGGCTGCGGCCAGACTGTGGAGGAGGAGACACCAAGCGAGATGATCCCGGTGGAGGCGAAGATGCCGGTAGCAGGTACGCTTACGCTGGAAAATGAGTTCGTTGGTACGGTCAGTCCTGAGGAATCTGTGTATGTGATCCCTATGGTGACGGCGGAAGTTTTGAGCACAGACATCCATGTGGGAGATACCGTGACAGCGGGACAAGAGTTATGTAAACTTGATACGGAAGCTGCCGAACTTCAACTTGCCAGTGCCGAGGCACAGTACAACAGCGCATCTGCGGGAGTGGCAGCGGCGGAAGTCGGATACGAGATCGCGCAGGCACAGTACGACAGTACGGTGGCGCAATTAGATATGCAGAACGAGCAGACACAGAGGCAGAAAGATCTGACCATGTATCAGATGCAGATGCAGATCGACAGTATCAGCAATGGCATAGATGATATGAATGAGCAGCTTGCGGATTTGGAAAATGACAAGAAAGATGCCGAGGAGCAGCTGGACGGTCTGGGCGATGCGGTCAATCAGACGAACAGTTATGTGAAACAGGCGCAGAAAGCTTATAATGATGCAGCGGCCATGTATAAATATGATGATGCTAAAAGGAGGTATTATGCGGCTGTTGCTGCGGTTACCACGCTGGAAACACCGGGAGCGGAAGAGACCGTTCCCAATTATGAGGAGGCACTTAGGGCGGCAAAAGAGGAACTGAAAGAAGCGGAGTATGTGCTGCAATCAGTCGAGGAAGCGCTCAAACCATTCAAAGAGGCTTTACAGTCCGCCCAGGCGGCAGCCTCCCAGACAAGCGCAGCCTACGATCAGCTGGAGTCCGGTATTGCATCCATAGAGGATGGGGAGGAACAGCTGAGAGGTTCGCTCTCCGATACCTATAAGAGCAAAGAGCAGACGGAGACGGTCAAAAATCTGACGGAGGCACAGTTAAATGTCAATACGGACAAGGTGCAGGATATCGGTAAGCGCACGGCTGCCCTGGGAGTAGAATCCGCGGCGGCGCAGGTCAACAGCGCAAAGGTCGGCGCCGAGGGGGCAAAAATCGGAATTGAGAGTGCAGAGTATCAGCTGGATATGTATACGCTTACAGCCCCCATTGACGGTATCATTGAGGCGGTGAATGTGAAGGAGCATGATTTTGCATCTCCGCAGACGCCGGCTTTCGTGATCTCCAATAAAAATACCATGACGGTTACTTTTGGCGTCAGCGAGGGCGTCCGTTCTACGCTGCGGGTGGGCCAGAAGTTAAAGGTGGACAGGAATGGTAAGCTTTACGATGCGGTGATCACTGAGATTGGGAGCATGATCGATCAGAACACGGGATTGTTTGTGATAAAGTCCTGCGTGAGCACACCGGACGACAGTCTGCTCACGGGCAGCAGCGTGAAGGTGACGGCGCAGACTTACAGCCAGGCGGATGCTATTCTGATTCCTTATGACGCAGTGTATTACGACAACAGCCAGCCTTACGTTTATGTGGCACAGAACGGCGTTGCGAAGAGAATGGATGTTGAGACCGGTATTTTCGATGAGGAGACGATCACGGTGCTTGACGGCCTTAGTACGGAGGACGTGCTGATCACGAGCTGGTCTGCAAATCTGCGGGAGGGAGCAGAGGTTTCCGTGCAGATGAAGAATGAAGCGGAAGAAGACGCCGAAGAGACAGCGGGCGAAGAGTAGGAGAATACGATGAGTTTGACGAAATTAGCTTTAAAGCGTCCTGTTTCCATTGCCATGATCATTCTTGCCCTGGTGGTGTTTGGCATTTCTTCCATACCGGGTTTTCAATTGGAACTGACACCGGATATTGAGCTTCCCATGCTCCTTGTTTACACGGTATACCCCGGAGCGGATCCGGAGAGCGTGGAGGAGTTGGTGACAAAGGAGGTGGAGGCTGCGGGTTCAGAGCAAAACGGTGTCTCCACTTACACTTCCCAGTCGGCGGAGAATATGTCCATGGTCATGTTTCAATATGACTACGGGACGAATTTGGATGATGCCTATATGGATTTGCGGACGGCGTTGGATGCGGCGAAGGCTTCTATGCCGGAAGACGTACAGGATCCGACTGTCATAGAGATGGCCATGGATCAGATGGAGACTATGGATATCTCCGTGACGGCAGTGGGCGACAGCGATGTGTTGAGTTATGTAAACGATACTATGGTGACGGAACTGGAAACCATCTCCGGTGTGGCGGATGTGCAGGTGTACGGCGGCAGGGAGAATTATATCCGTGTGCTGCTTGACTCCCGGGCCATGAAGGAGTACGGGGTGACGATGAGCGGCATTGCACAGACTGTCGGTGCCATGGACTTTACCGTGCCTGTGGGAGCCGTGAGTCAGGGATCGCAGGATATCGCGGTATCCAGCAGCGCTGATATTTCGGGTGTGGTGCAGATTCAGAATATTCCGATCACTACGTCCAGAGGGCAGGTCATTCCCTTATCGGAGATTGCCAGAGTGAGTGAGAGTCAGCGGGATGCATCCAGTATCAGTCGTTATAATGCGCAGGAAAATGTCACGGTGGCAATCACGAAGAAAAAGAGCTATGGCACCGTGGATGTGACCAGAGATGTGGACAGGGTGTTGGAGCGTCTGCAGGCGGATAATGACGTGGTAGAGATTGAGACGGTCTACAATGCCAGCGATATGATTATCTCTTCCCTGAGTTCCGTGGCCAGTACACTGGTGTTGGGTGTGGCGCTTTCCATGCTGGTGCTCTTTCTTTTCTTTGGAGACATTCGTGCCAGCCTGATCGTGGGAAGCGCGATGCCGATCTCCTTATTTGCCACAATGATCGGTATGAACCTTTTGGGCTTTTCCTTTAATGTCGTGACCATGGGCGCGCTCGTCATCGCTATCGGTATGATGGTTGACAGCTCCATCGTGGTGCTGGAGAGCTGTTTTCGGTTAAAGGACGAAACGGGGGAGTACCGGGAGGCGGCAATGAAAGGGACCGGGATCGTGACAGCTTCCATTATTGCTTCCACGATCACGACAGTGGTGGTGTACGCGCCTTTGAGTTTGATGGACGGTCTTGCCGGGCAGCTGTTCTCCCAGCTTGGTATGACCATCATCATGGCGATGCTGGCGTCCCTGATCATGGCGATGACCATTATTCCGCTGCTCTTTGCAAAATTTAAACCGATAGAGAAAAAGGATTTGCCAATCAATAAACTGCTTCGGAAGATCAACAGCGGTTATGATAAGCTCCTTCGCAGGCTTTTGCCGAAGAAAGTCCTTGTGATGGTGGTGTCGGTGCTTCTTCTGGTGGCGGCTTTCATGCTGGTAAGCCGCATCCATACGGAGCTGATGCCAACCATGGACGAACATGCCTTTGCCATTACGGCGAGTTTCCGTTCCGGCACAAAGATGGAGCGAATCGAGGAGCAGACACGTTTCCTTGAGGAGATGGCGGAGGCGGACGAGAATATCGATCACTATTCTTACAGTGTTTCCGGTGACACGGCTACCCTGACGGCGTATCTTGTGAAAGACTGCGAACTGTCCACGGGGGAGGCCATTGAGCAGTATACGAGGAAATTGTCCGACCTGACGAACATGGATATCAGTATCAGCGCCAGCGGAGCCAGTATGACCAGTATGATGAGCACGGGCATTGAGGTCGATCTGGTTGGCCGTGATCTGAACGATCTGCGCGTGGCGGCAAAGCAGGTACAGGATATGATGAAGGGTATTCCCGGTATCTTACAGACTTCCTCCAATCTTTCGGAGGCGTCGACCCAGGCGAAGATCATCATTGATCCTTTAAAGAGTATGGCGGCAGGGCTTGCACCGGTTCAGGTGGCGGGTGAGATGTACAATACGCTGAGTGGTATTGAGGCGGCGAAGCTCAAGAAAAACGGCCAGGAACTCAGTGTGCGACTGGAATATCCCGAGGGTGAGTACGAAGGGATGAACGAATTGTTAAACATGACGCTTACAACGCCCTACGGCACACAGATTCCCCTGTCGGAGATTGCTACGGTGGAGTATCAGGATGCCCCGGTGACGCTGACCCGTGTGGACGGTATATATCAGGCAGCGGTAACGGCAAGCACCACGGAGGATGCCAGATTTACGGCGCAGGACGCGGTGGAAGAGGCCATGAAGCAGATGGTGCTCCCGAGAGGGGTGTCGCGGGCGTCGAGCATGATGGATGACATGATCATGGATGAGTTTCAAGCGATTATCGTGGCTATTTTTGTGGCGGTATTTTTGATCTTTCTCGTGATGGCCATGCAGTTTGAATCCCCGCGCTTTTCGGTGATGGTTATGACGAGTATCCCCTTCGCGCTGATTGGTTCTTTCGGGCTTTTGTATGTGACGGGTACGACGATGAGCATGGTCTCCCTGATGGGTGTCCTGATGCTCGTGGGTATCGTGGTAAATAACGGCATCCTGTATGTGGATACGGCAAACCTTTTGCGGGAGGAGATGCCTTTGGAGGAGGCACTCATCCAGAGCGGGCAGATTCGTCTCAGGCCGATTCTGATGACGACGCTGACGACGATTCTCTCCATGGTGCCGATGTCTTTGGGAATCGGGGAAGGTTCCGTGATGATGGAGGGGATGGCGATGGTCATCATCGGCGGATTGATTGCCTCCACAATCCTGATCCTGCTGCTGATGCCAACCTTCTATCTTATCATTGACAAGCGGAGCAGGAGAGAGAAGAGACTTCTGAAAAAGGAAAAGAAGAGACTACAGAAAAAGGATAGATGATTCAGGTAAAGAAATACGAGAAAGACCGGTTTGGGAACCTTAGTGGATCTGGAACCGGTCTTTTCCATTCCATTTGGCTTCATAGAGCGCTTTGTCGGCGGACTGATAAAGCGCTTCATAGGAGGAAGCGCAATTCGCGGCAGTACCCGCTCCGATGCTGGCTGAAAGCTTCTGGTGGGGGAATTTATGGTCAAAATTCTGGTGGACTACGGACATAAATTTGGTTAGCATACTCTCCGTTTCCACCGTGGTGATATCACGGCCGACAAATACGGCAAACTCATCGCCTGCAAGACGAGATACGATATCCTTATTTCGATTGAAATAGTTTTCCAAAATAGTGGCAAATTCCTTGAGAGCCTGGTCGCCGACGGGATGCCCGAGCTGGTCGTTGATCAGCTTAAAGTTATCCATGTCTATGATCATCAGGACGCCCTGTCCGGGGCGATCCTCAAGGGACAGCCGCACAATCTCCTCGAAGCCCTCTCGGTTGAGCAGCTTGGTGAGCGGGTCAAGCCTTGCCTTGGTGCGGATCGTACGCATTTCTTTGGAGAAAATGGAAGTCAGAATAAAGAGCACAAAGCAGGCGATCACCGCGAGAAGCAGCATGGGGAATTCAATCCGCCACAGATCGCGCAGTACTTCATTGCGGTTCATGCAGGTGACAAAGTACCAGTCAGTGTCCGGAATCACGTTGATATCCACAAAAAAGATGCTTTCATCGCCCAAAACAGAACTCTGGCCGGTCTTTTCGCCATCCAGAAGACGGCTGACGTTTTTGTAAAGCAGGGAGTCGCTCTGATCACTCAGGGAGAGGCCGGTCATGGCAGCATTAGAGTCTGCCACGATGAGCCTGCTTTCTCTGGTGACAAAAAAAGCGTGTTCGATTTTGTCGGAGGTGACTTCGCTGACGAGTTGTGAGGCATAATCCAGATAAACGTCCGTAGAGAGCACCGTCACAGCGGGAGACGTGTTCAACCGACAAGTGACGCTCACACAGGTGCCGCCGGTCATGGCGTCCACATAGGGCTCACCGAAGGCAAAGTGATCGTGTGAAAGCCCTTCTATGTACCAGTCGCGTTCTGTGACAACAAAGTCTTCATCGGGAACCCAGCCGGAAGAGTCAAAGTAATTTCCCTGATCGTCGCCCATGTACAGACCGTAAGGATAAGCATCGTGGCTGCCGGCGCTTGTAGCCATCAGCTCGTAAGTATCTTCATTATCCAGGCCAAACTGTTCGATCATTGTTTGATAGATCGTTATTTCACTTAAGACTGACCTTGCCCAGGTGCTGATTTCTTCCGCATAGTATTGAGATTCTAAAGCTAACTTTTCCCTGGAGAGCGTCAGGACCTCTCTGCGCACGAGCATGAAGTAGATGACGATCATAATAAGGACGACGGGGACTATGGTGCCGACCAGCTTTATGTTGGCCCAGATGTAGCGACGCTTTGATTTCAATGGTTTCCTCCCGGTGTGCACGAAAAATTTATATGTTCAGACTGCTGTTTTCATCTTAACATATACGGGAATAAAGTCAACCCGGCGGCTCTATTGACAAATGTCCGCTAAAATGTTAACGTTGTGACAAAACAATAATCGGATAAAGGGTATGGTCTTAATAATATGAAATATTCGATGAAAAGACAATTCGCGTTCCTCTTTCTTGCGTTGACTACGGGTACAATCCTGCTGTGTCTGCTCTTGAATTCGACGCTGCTTGGGACCTACTATCTTAACAAAAAACAGAATGCGCTGGTGAGTGCGTATTACAGTATCAACGGTGCTTCTAACGCGGGTGATATCACTTCGGAAGAGTATGATATCGAGTTAAAAAAAATCTGTGAAAAGTATAATATTCAGGTGCTTGTGGCAGATGGAGAGTCACAGGCCGTCAAATACTCCATGAACGATCCAAAAACAGTGTTAAAGCAGTTGTTTGATAACATTTTTCTGGGGGTGGATGAGGAAGAGCTATTGCAGAATGCGGCAAACTATAAAATGCGGGTGGTGCGCGATTTCAAGACGCAGACAGAATATATCGAGATGTGGGGGATATTGGATAACGGATATTTTTTCATGCTGCGAAGCGCGCTGGAAGGGATCAGGGAGAGCGTGTCCATCTCTAACCATTTTCTCGCCTATGTGGGTGTGGCGGCGATTTTAGTCAGTGTGATGCTCGTTGGCTGGATTTCCAATCGTGTCACAAAACCGATCTTGGAGCTTGCAAAGATATCGGAGCGGATGAAGCATTTGGATTTTGAGGCAAAATATACCGGAGAGGATAAAACGGAGATTGCGATTCTGGGGAATAATATCAATGAGCTTTCAGAGGCGCTTGAGGCTACCATTTCGGAGCTGAAGACAGCCAATAATGAGCTTTTGAAGGATATTGAAAGAAAAGACAGAGTGGATGAGAGGCGCAGAGAGTTCCTTTCCAATGTTTCCCACGAGCTGAAAACACCGCTTGCACTGATCCAGGGTTATGCGGAAGGGTTAAAGGAAGGAATCAATGATGATGCAGAGAGCAGGGAATTTTACTGCGATGTCATCATGGATGAGGCGGCAAAGATGAATGCTATGGTAAAGAACCTTCTTACGCTCAATCAGCTGGAGGCGGGAAATGAGATCGTGAGCATGGAACGCTTTGATGTGACGACACTTATCAAAAATTGCATTGCCGCCTCCGATATTCTGCTGCGGCAGAAAGAAATATCCATTCGCATGGAAGATTATGGATCTATCTATGTCTGGGGGGATGAGTTTCGTGTGGAGGAAGTTTTTCGAAATTATTTAACCAATGCCATCAATTATGCACAGGGGGAAAAGATTATAGACGTCAAGATTTGCGGGGTGGAGGAACGGGTGAGGATTTCTGTTTTTAACACAGGGAATCCGATTCCACAGGAAAGTGTTGAGCACTTGTGGGAGAAATTTTATAAGGTTGATAAGGCAAGAAGCAGAGAATATGGCGGAAGCGGGATTGGCCTTTCCATCGTTAAGGCGATCATGGAATCCATGAATCAAAAATACGGCGTGATCAATTATGACAACGGCGTGGAGTTTTGGTTTGAGCTGGATCCGGCGCAGCCTCATGAGAGAGATTGATTTTTGATCTGTTGTAAGTTTTAGCCGCCTTGAAGGGGTTTGACTTGTAAGAATCAAAATAGTAGAGTATAATAAAAAGGCGCACATATTTAATAGAAATCAGAGTATAGGGAGATACCGAAGTGAAAAAAGTGAGTATGATTTTAGGCAGTATGGCGGCAGCGCTTCTGATGACAGGCTGTGGCGCAATGCCGAATCTGACACAGGATGAGACAGAATTGATATCGGAATATGCAGTAGGAGTACTGTTAAAATACGACACGGCGCACGGCAGACGTCTGGTCGATACCTCAGGTTATATGCCGGCTGAGGAAGAGCCGGAACCGGAAGAAACCGTAGAGGAGCCAATTGAAGAGGAAGAGGCGGAACCGGAGACAGAAGAGCCTGTTGTGGTGGATGTGAGTCAGGATGAGGAGCAGACACAGCCGGAAATTACCTCTGTGGAGCAGTATTACGGTATCCCGAATATCATGATCACCTATCAGAGCTGTGAGGTGACGGATTCCTACCCGCCCGCAGGAGAGGAAGAAACGCTGTTTTTCTCTATGGATGCTACACCGGGAAATCAGCTTTTGGTATTGAAATTCAGCGCGCAGAATCTGAGCGGAGAGGATCAGACATTAAATATGCTCGGATATGGCGCAACATTCCGTGTCTCCGTTAACGGAGAGCCAAGCAGAGGCGCTTTGGCAACGATGCTGGTGAATGATATGCAGACTTACGATTCCGTGATTCCGGCAAGTTCTTCCGTGGATCTTGTCAGTATCGTGGAGGTACCGCAGGGAACCAATCCCGGGACAATCGACTTTATTCTTCGCGGCGGTGAAACAGATGGCACCCTGCATTTGCAGTAAGCGCAGGATACCAGATACAGAACTTTAAAAAATTTGTAAAAAATTCAAAAAAAGGGCTTGACGATGTGAAA
>DLAF01000039.1 GCA_002492725.1 Lachnospiraceae bacterium UBA7054 | reverse complement strand
ACATCTATGGGTACATTATATAAGAAAGAGGGACAAAAAATGCTGAAAAGAACGGACCGCACTTTAATCTCACATCTGCTCCAGAGTTTTCTAACCGCCTGGGCACTGATGAAGGCATCCCGCATGGAACCCGGCAATATTTTGACCCTTGTGTTTTTTCTCCTCGCCTTTTTCTTCTACCGGCATGTGAACCGCAGAATGGCTCTTTTGGAGATTTCCAACAGACTCTCTCTCGCCACTGCCGCCGTCTTTACCTTTCTTTATATGATTGTAGACTACCCTCATTATATTGAACTGCTCACAAGCGGTCTCTATCGCCTGATCATACTCACCGTTATTTTCGCAGGCTTTATGTCCCTCTTCTACAACCTGCTTCTCTTTCTGTTTTCCTATACCTGTGATAAAGAGCTTCTAAAAAAAAGGCTCCTCACCCGCTATCAAAATGATACTTACATACATGACGGACAACATGCCGGACTCTCTGCCTGCATCAGCGCTTTTGTAAACCTCGGCCGAAACCACACGGCACTTAGCGCCTTTCTCGTATGTATGCTGTGTTGGCTGCCCTATTATCTCTATCAGTACCCCGGCATCATGACACCCGACAGCATCAACCAGTTCGAGCAGGTGCTCGGACTCATTCCCTACTCCAACCACCACCCCTGGGTTCATACACTGGTATTCGGTTTCTTCTACCGGCTGGGTTACGCACTCACAGGCAGCATGGTGGCCGCCGTTTCCTTCTATACCTTTTTTCAAATGTGTCTGCTCGCCGGCAGCATCAGCTATTTTATCGCTACATTGCGTGCGCAGCGGATCCGTCCCTTTTTACTGTTCCTGATCACGGGCTTTTACGCGCTGGTTCCTTATCACGCAGTCTTTTCCGTAACCATCTGGAAGGACATTCCTTTTGCCGCGGCTGCACTTCTGTTTAGCTGTTCCATCCTACGCCTCTCCATCCGTGGCAGCATCAATGCACAAAATCTCACCGTTTTCACAATATCAGGTGTTATGATATGTCTTTTTCGATCCAACGGCTGGTATGCCTTTCTTTTTTTCCTGCCCTTTTTGCTGTTCGGCTTTCGCAAAAAAGCAAAAACCATCTATCCTCTGCTCTTTTTGATCCTGCTTGGCTCTGTCATCATCAAATATCCCGTAATGCGCGCCTTTCATGTGGAGCAGCCTGATTTCATTGAATCCGTCAGCATTCCCATGCAGCAGATTACGGCCGTTATTTGCAATGACAGAGCACTTACCGAAGAAGAGACCGCTCTGATTGAAAAAGTGGTAGACACAACCTACATCCACGAGCTCTACAATCCGGGCTTTGCGGATAACATCAAGGAACTGGTACGGGCGGGAAATCAGGACTATCTTGTGGCCCACAAAAAAGATTTCTTCCGGCTTTGGATCAATCTGGGCCTGCGCTATCCCGGAGATTACCTGACTGCCTACGTGGATCAGACCTACGGCTACTGGTATCCCGACTCTTTTTATCTGGTAGCAGAGGCAGAGGGTGTCAGCGCCACGAACCTTGGCGTCTCCCACACACCGCTGATCGGCGGCCCTCTGGTCGTAAAAGGGAAGGAGATTGCCATCAAGCTGGGCGGCATGGTGCCCATCTACGGCACACTCTGGAGCATGGGGGTGGCCTGCTGGGTACTGCTCTTTTGCATAAGCACCGTGATCATCCGCGGGGAATATGACAAACTCATCTGCTATCTGCCAAGCATCGCACTGCTTTTCACCGTACTCATCGCAACGCCGGTAGCCACGGAGTTTCGTTATGTCTACTTTTGTGTGCTGTGTCTGCCTTTCTATCTGATGACGGCGGTGCTGCCGGAAGACGAATCGGCCGCCTGCAGTCACGCTGCCTGTTTCGGTAAAATAAACGAAAAATCGTAACTCTTTTGTCACATTATTTTTAAAAACTCATGGACTTTCATCTCCTTTTATGCTATACTCTGTTTACTTGGAGAGAAACACAATAGCAAAATCATTTCATACTATGTGTGTGCTGCCGTAGCGCCGAAAGGAGGTAACGCATGAACGACAGTGCAAAACTGGACCTGCTTCTATCCGGAATGCAGGAGATGAAAGGGGATATCCATCTTCTAAAAGAGGATGTCTCTGGCTTAAAGGAGGATGTCTCGGGCTTAAAAGAGGACGTCCAGACTTTAAAAGAGGATGTCTCAGGCCTAAAGGAGGATGTCTCGGGCTTAAAAGAAGACGTCCAGACTTTAAAAGAGGATGTCTCGGGCTTAAAAGAAGACGTCCAGACTTTAAAAGAGGATGTCTCAGGCCTAAAGGAGGATGTCTCGGGCTTAAAAGAAGATGTCCAGACTTTAAAAGAGGATGTCTCAGGCCTAAAGGAGGATGTCCAGACTTTGAAAGAGGACGTCAAAAATCTGGATCTAAAAACAGACGCAATCCAAAACAAGGTGGTCTACACCAATTTGATCCTCGAAAACGAGATTCGCGTCAATATTCAGCGGGTAGCGGAAGGTCACCTCGATTTATCCCGGAATCTGCATGATGCAATACGGTCCGGCAACGAAGTCGAAGCGCTGACGATCAGAGTGGGAATACTTGAATCGGATATGAAGAAAGTAAAGGCAAAGCTCGCTTAATACGAAGTCTGTGATGTAAAGCAAAACAAAGAATACCGGCAACTGTCATCCGCAATTGTCGGTATTCTTTCGGGTTGGGCTGTTCTAAAACAGTCAACAGCTCGTAGGGGAATCGAACCCCTGTTTCCGCCGTGAGAGGGCGGCGTCTTAACCGCTTGACCAACGAGCCATCTGATTGACACTTGCTTATTTTATTATATTTTCATGGAGAATGCAAGCCCTTTTTTTATTTTTCTATAATTTTTTTACCAACCGCAAAAAAGAGCCGGCGCTGTCTGCCTGTGCCAAAAATATATCAGATATTCTCTACCGCCCCTCTTTTGCGGTTTACATAATGTAATATTAATAATCTCTCCATGCCGCCAGATCGGGCAGCCACACGTCTTCCGACGTCACATCCCCACCATCTGCCGTTTCGGAAGATTCCGTATTTTTATCATAACATGCGTTATACATAGGAAGCACCACACTGCTGCCATCCGCAAAGGTATAACGCACAATCGCTTTGCCGTCTGAGTCTGCGGAAACGATTTCAGCGCTTCCATCCGTCAGATTAAAAATCCATACCGCTGCCGTCTCCGGACTTCTGTATACGACATTACGGTCGTCCTCTCTATTTTCTCTGTCATATTCGCTCTGAAACTGAATCGACTCCAAAAATCCCCGTTCCTCATAATCCGTAAACTGATATTCACCGGCAATCAGGTAAGCCTCGTCAAACGCCGCGCTCGTGGAAATACTGTCCAGATATTGAAGGCTGCTGCCCGTCACACGGTAGTCCTGCTCTCCTCCTGACCCAATCCGTGCAAAACGAAGGTTCTCCTTCCAGACTGTCACATGAGGATCGGAAGTCCATGCGTAATACCAAATTTCCGCCAAACCGCCGTCCTCCCCGCCGTCCCCGGTCAACTCCTCAGTCATAACAACACGAAACTCATTTGGCCAGGGGCTGGACAAGCCAAAGGTATACGTTCCTTCCACTTTATCCAAATAAGGCAGGCTTTGATATGCGGTCTCCTCGTCCGCATACATGCTCACAATCTTATCCCCGTTCCGTTCGCAGTAAGCATTGGCGTAGGTATTGAGAAAACTAAGTTTCTCCCCCGTTTCTTTCGTACGCCGATTTCCCGCCGGATTCAGCATCAGCCCCGCTGCCAGCACGCACAAAAGCACTGCCGTCACCGCCGCTGTTGCGATCCTGCCTTTTTGATAAGAGAGAATATTGCGGATGCGATCTTTTAACCTGCCCTCTCCAAAGGCTACCGGGCTTGCATGCAACCCTGCTTCTTCACAGGACAGTGCCAAAAGTGCCCGCGAATAGTCCTGCTTTACCTCCTCGCCCAGCCGCTTTAAGACCATCTCGTCGCAGGACATTTCCATATCGCCCTCCATCAGCTTAAAGGAAAGCCAAACCAAAGGATTAAACCAGTGCAGACATACCGCACCCCAGAAAATCAGCTTGATCAGGTAATCCTTTCTGGCAATATGCACCCGCTCGTGAGCTAACACATAGCGGCGCTCCTGCGGCTGCAGATGCGCCGGCAGATAAATGCGCGGACGAACCACCCCGAACACAAAGGGCGTAGCAATCCCGTTCATCTCGAAAACGCTCTCCTTTTCCCGCCCTTCATCTCCAAGCTCAACAGGCTGCGCCTTAGACAGAAAACGTCTCAGTCTGCCTGCCGTCCAAACGCTGTAGCCAAGCATAGCCGCCATGCCGATCAGCCAGATTGGGGCACACATCGCAAGAATTCCTTGTACCATGCCCGTCTTCTGCGCTTTCACCACGCGCAGGGAAGCCGCCTCCGCCTCCGCACTGCCGTTTCCGTCCGCTTCTCCGTTTGCATCCGGCAGATAGCCCTTCCCCTGCCAAACCGCCTGTTGTCCGCCGGAAAAAACACGCTCGGACACCACCGCCGGATCCATTCGCAGCAAACTGTAGCTGCTGGGAATCGAAAATGGGCAAAGCAGACGAAACAAGACCACGCCCCACAGCAAATAGGAAAACAGTTTCGCTTGTTTTCTAAGCAGCAATCGAAGCACAATCACCACGCCGATACAGTAAACAGCCGTCAGGCTCATGCCGATTATAGTCTCAAAAATTTCTGTCATGTCCGCACTCTCCTTATCAATTGTCCGTATGCTCGTCAATCAGCTTCTTGATCTCCTCCGCCTGCGTTTTCGTCAGCTTTTTCCCTCCCATAAACGCCGTCAAAAAACGGGGAATGGAGCCGCCGAAGGAATCCTCCACAAACTTGCGGCTCTTAAAGCCGTTAAATTCCTCCTCGGAAAGCCTGGACGTCACCACCGCATTATCATTTTGAAAAATCCCCCTGTCACACAGCTTTTTCAGTACGGTGTAGGTGGTAGATTTCTTCCAGCCAAACTCCTTTTCGCACAGTTTCACCAGCTCCGATGAAGCAAGCGGCTCCCTTTGCCAGATCAGTTTCGCAAAGCGGGCCTCTCCCTCTGCCAGTTTATATTCTTTCAATCTTCTCTCCTCCTATCAACGCCTTTAAAGGCATATTTTGGTCTATTAACAATCGACCACATGTATAGTCTATCATCAATAGACCGCCGTGTCAAGACAAAAAAAGGAGCGTCCTTACGACGCTCCCGGTTTTCCCGTACAGCACAAAGCAAAACTCCTTCGGTCACAGTTACAGCACCTTGCTCAAAAAGTCGATGGTGCGTGCCTCCTTCGCATGATTGAACACCTCGTCGGGTGTCCCTTCTTCTACGATATATCCGCCCTCCATAAAGATCACGCGGTCTGCCACCTCTCTGGCAAAACCGATCTCGTGGGTGACAACCACCATCGTCATGCCGTCCCTGGCAAGTTCCTTCATCACGGCCAGCACTTCACCCACCATCTCGGGATCGAGTGCGCTCGTGGGCTCGTCAAAGAGCATGATATCCGGGTTCATTTCCAAGGCTCTGGCAATCGCCACACGCTGCTTCTGGCCGCCGGAAAGCTGACTGGGATAAGCCTCCGCCTTATCCGCAAGCCCTACCCGCGAAAGAAGCTGTAACGCCTTTTCCTTCGCCTCCTCCTTGGAAAGTGTCTTTAAGTGCACAGGCGCAAGTGTCATGTTCTTTAACACGTTCAGGTGATTAAAGAGGTTGAAATGCTGGAACACCATGCCGATGTTCTCCCGCACTTTATTGATGTCCGTATGTTTATCGGTCACATCCAAGCCATCCACCACAATCTGTCCCGAAGTCACTTTCTCCAACTGGTTCAGGCACCGCAGCAGGGTAGATTTTCCGCTGCCGGAAGGCCCGATCAGCACGACCACCTCGCCTTCCGTCACCTCCAGGCTGATGTCCTTAAGCACTTCCAGGGAACCGAAGTTCTTCTTCAAATTCTTCACAGAAATCTTGACATCCGTCTTATCTGCCACGGTTAATCCTCCTCTCGATCCGCTTGGAAACCTTACTCAGTATGGTAATGACGATCAGATACATAATGCCGACGATTGCCCATGCCTGCAGATTCTTAAAGGTATTGCCCATAATGGTCTTACCCACGTTCGTAAGCTCCGGAAAACCGATCACAGAGAGGATCGACGTATCCTTCAAGGTAATGATAAACTGGTTGATGATCGACGGGATCATCGTGCGCACCGCCTGTGGTACCACGATCAGCGCCATCCCCGCGCCGTAAGAAAGCCCGAGGCTCCTGCCTGCCTCCATTTGCCCTCTGTCCACGCTCTGAATGCCTGCTCGGACAATCTCAGCCATATACGCGCCGCAGTTCATGGAAAGGGCAATCGTACCCGCCAGCAGGGGGCCCATCTTAAAATTCGTAAACCCAAGGCTCTGAATCCCTGCCGGAATACCAAAATAAATAAAATAGGCAAGCACGATCAACGGAACGCCTCGCACCACATCCACATAAACCGTTCCGATGAAGTTAAGCACCCTGCTGCGCCCCACATTCATCAGCCCGAAAATCATGCCGATCACGGTGGCAAACACTAAAGAAAGCAGACAAAGCAAAAGTGTCCGCCCCATCGCTTTCAAAAGCATCGACCAATAGGTCTGAATGATCATTACCATAAAACTATTCTCCTAAATATTTCGCGATGATCTCGTCGTACTTACCGTTTGCCTTGATATTCGCAAGTCCGGCATTGAACTTGTCGAGAAGCTCCTGATTGTCCTTGTTCATGATCGCAAAACCGTAAGGCGCGCCGTCGCTCTCCATCCCCTCGGGAATCACCAGCGCAAGGCCGCCTGTCTTAATGGAATCCGCCATGATCGGCGTATCTTCCACGCAGGCTGCGGAATTGCCGAGGATCACATCCTGATACATGGTCGGTGAATCTTCAAACACGGTGGTCGTAAAGCCGTACTGATCCTTTAAGCTCTCCGCAAAGTCCATACCCGCTGTGCCGTTCTTGACCGCCACATTCTTACCCGCAAGGTCCTCAAACGAGGTCACGTCGCTGCCCTCGGGAAGCACAAACGTCTGGGTTGCATTGTAGTAGCCGTCAGAAAAGATCCAGCCGGAATCGATACGCTCCTGCTTGATGGTAGCGCCCGCGATCAGGCCGTCCGCCTGTCCTGCCTGTACCGCTGCAACAGCCGCATCCCAGCCAAGACTCTGCAGCTCGTATTCAAATCCCTGATCCTCAGCGATTGCCGCTACGATATCCACATCGATACCAACAAACTCACCGTTCTCATTGGTAAACTCGAAGGGCCGAAACACCGTATCCGTCGCAATCACATACTTCTTGCCCTCTGCGCCGCCGCAGGCTGTCATGCTTAGCGTCATAGCCGCCAGCAGGGAAAGCGCCGCCGCTTTTTTCATCAATTTTTTCATACTTTTCTCCTCCTTGCCTAATCTTTTTACCTTTTTAATCTTCCTTAGTATAAAAAGATTTGCTATGGTTGTCAAGGAGAATTTGTATCATTGTATACAATATCACATGCTATTTTGTGTCTTTCCACTGTTCACTCAGATATCCTTTGCCGCTTCCAGAATCAACTCCTCTGCGCGGTCTAAGCCCAGCTTCTCCGTGTTCAGGGTCAAATCAAAGTTGCGGGCATCGCCGTAAGCACACTTGGTATAATACTCGCAGTACCGCTTCCGCGCTTTATCCACCGCACGCACATCATTTGCCACCTGCTCAGGCGGCACCTGCTCCATCAGCCTTGTCATACGCCGCACGCGCCAGTCAAAACCCGCATGAATAAAAACGTTTAGGCAGTGATCGAACTCCTTCAGGATATAGTCCCCGTTTCTTCCCACGATCACGCAGCTCTCCTTGTTTGCCAGTCCTCTGATTGCGTCCCGCTGTGCCTGCCAGAGCTCCTCCTCCAGAGGCCTATTATAAAAATCAAACAGACTCTGGGTAAAGCCGAAGCTCTTGGGCACCCGCTCATCCCATCTGCGCACCTGCTCCGGATCAAGATTTTTCCCGGAAACGGCGGTCTTTAAGATGATATCCTTGTCATAGTATTCAATTCCCAGAGCCGTCGCCACGCGCCTGCCGATTTCGCCGCCTCCTGCACCAAATTCCCTTCCGATTGTAATGATTTTTCTCATAATACTCTCCTCCGTCTTATTTCTATTTTTATGCCTGCGATAGATATCACAATCTTCATCTCCTAATGATAACTACGCAAGATCAAAGATACTGATCTGATTCGACTCCGGCAGATTCCCCAAAAGCCCCAGCCGATCCATCAGATCCGTGATCGACTTGGATGCTTTCGTGCGATCCCTGAAATCATCTTTACTCAAAAACGGTCCGTCCTTTGCTGCCTCCACGATGGCGTCCGCCGCACGGTCTCCCAAACCGTCGATGCTGGTCAGGGAAGGCATCAGCTTTCCGTTCACGATCTGGAACAGTTTCGCCTGTGCCGAAAAAATATCAATCGGCGTGAAGTCAAAGCCTCTCGCATACATCTCCTGCACGATCTTCATATCCTTGTAAGCATCCTGCTCCTTCTTGGAAAGCTCATCGCCCCGCTTTTTGTAGTCCGCCATGATACTCTCCAGATGAGTCTTGCCCTGGCACATAAGCTCGTAGGAGAAGGCCGAGGCGCGGATGCTGAAGTAAGCCGCGTAATAAGCCAGCGGGTAATTGATCTTACAGTAAGCGATGCGCCAGGCCATCATCACATAGGCCGCCGCGTGGGCCTTGGGGAACATATACTTAATCTTTTTGCAGGATCCGATATACCAGTCCGGCACACCCTGCTCTTTCATCGCTTCAATCCACTCGTCTTTTAACCCCTTTCCCTTTCTAACGCTCTCCATAATGGTAAAGGATAAAGACGGCTCCACCCCCTGCTGCATCAGGTAAATCATAATATCGTCACGACAGCAGATAGCCGTGGAAATGGTTGCCTTTCCTTCCTCAATCAGCGTCTGGGCGTTTCCCAGCCACACGTCCGTGCCGTGAGAAAGGCCCGAGATACGCACCAGATCCGTGAAACATTTCGGCTTGGCGTCAATCACCATCTGGATGACAAACTCCGTGCCAAACTCCGGGATCCCCAGACACCCCAGCTTACAGCCGCCGATCTGTTCCGGCGTAATCCCCAGCGCCTCCGTCGACTGAAAAAGCGACATCACGCCTTTATCATCCAGCGGGATCGTCACAGGGTCGAGTCCCGTCAAATCCTGCAGCATACGGATCATGGTGGGATCATCATGCCCGAGGATATCTAACTTCAAAAGGTTATGGTCGATGGAATGATAATCAAAATGCGTCGTAACGATATCCGTGTCCATATCGTTGGCGGGATGCTGCACCGGAGTGAAGGAATTGATATCCTCGCCCACGGGCAGAACCACGATGCCGCCGGGATGCTGCCCCGTACTCCTGCGGATGCCCGTACACCCCGTAACAATACGGTTGATTTCACAGGCCCGCTTGTGTTTTCCCCGCTCCTCATAATAATTCTTCACATAGCCGTAGGCCGTCTTATCCGCCAGCGTGCCAATCGTGCCCGCACGGTAGGTCTGTCCGTTTCCGAATATCACCTCTGTGTACTTGTGCGCCTTACTCTGGTACTCCCCCGAAAAATTCAGGTCGATATCCGGTTCCTTGTCCCCCTTAAAGCCAAGGAACGTCTCGAAGGGAATGTCAAAGCCCTCCTTATTTAAAGGCGTGCCGCAGACGGGACAGGCCTTGTCCGGCATATCACAGCCGGCGCCGCCGCCGTAAGCCTTCACCTCATCCGAATCAAAGTCATAATAATGACAGTTCGGGCACAGATAATGAGGGCTTAAAGAGTTTACCTCCGTAATCCCCGCCATATTCGCCACAAACGAGCTGCCGACAGACCCCCTGGACCCCACCAGATAGCCGTCCTCCACGGATTTCCATACTAATTTCTGTGCAATGATGTACATCACGGCAAAGCCGTTACTGATGATGGAATGAAGCTCCTTCTCCAGCCGGTCTTCCACGATCTTCGGAAGCGTCTCCCCGTAAAGCTCATGCGCCCTGTTATAACAGATTTCCGTAAGCTGCTTATCGCTGTCTGCAATGACGGGCGGGCACTTGTCAGGGCGCACAGGCGACATGACCTCGATCATATCCGCGATCAGGTTCGTGTTGGTGATGACCACCTCCTCTGCCTTGTCGCTGCCAAGGTAAGAAAACTCGTCAAGCATCTCCTCCGTTGTGCGGAAATACAGCGGTGCCTGGTTGTCCGCATCGGGAAAGCCCTGGCCGGCCATGATGATGCGGCGGTAAACCTCATCCTCCGGATTTAAGAAGTGGACGTCACAGGTGGCCACAACCGGCTTCTTAAACTGCTCGCCCAACCGCACGATCTTACGGTTGATCTCTATGATATCCTCCATGGACTGCACATTAGGCACCCGCTCCGACTCGATCATATACTGATTGTTGCCAAGCGGCTGGATCTCCAGATAATCATAGAAATTGACCAGCCTGGCAATCTCCGCATCGGATTTTGGTTCCAAAAGCGCACGGTAAAGCTCTCCCGCCTCGCAGGCACTTCCAAGGATCAGGCCCTCTCTGTACTGCGTAAGCAGGCTCTTGGGGATCCTGGGCCGCCCCGGCCGCCCCGCAAAGTAAGTCAAGTGGGACTCCGACACCAGACGGTAGAGATTCATGCGCCCCACATTATTCTTGGCCAGAATGATGGCATGGTAAGTGGGAAGCTTGCCAATGATCTCCGGACTCGCCTTCCCTCTCTCATTGATCTGCGCAAGGGTGGTAATCCCCTCCTTCGCCATCATGGGAATCAGCTTCACAAAAATCTCTGCGGTAGCCTCCGCATCATCCACCGCCCGATGGTGATTTTCCAGCGACACGTTTAAGGTCTTTGCCACCGCGTCCAGCGTGTGCTTCTTCTGATTTGGCAGAAGGAGTCTGGCGATGCCCACGGTGTCTACATAGGTAAAGTCATGGGCAATGCCCAGCCTGTCGCAGTTTTCCATGATAAAGCTCATATCGAACTGCGCATTGTGCGCCACCAGGATACAGCCCCCGCAGAAGGTCAGAAACTTTGGCAGCACGACGTCAATCTGCTCCGCCCCCATTACCATATCATCTGTTATTCCAGTCAGTTTCTCAATCTCAAAAGGGATGGGCACCAGCGGATCCACAAAGGTGGAAAACCGCTCCACGATCTTCCCGCCGCTCACTTTCACCGCGCCGATCTCAATGATCCTGTTTTGTGTAGGTGAAAAGCCCGTGGTCTCAATATCGAACACCACAAAATCTGCCCCGAAATCCTGTCCCTTCTCGTTCGCGGCAATCTCGTGCAGATCATCCACCAAATAGGCTTCCACCCCGTAGATCACCTTAAAGAAGCCCTGTTTATCAGGCTCCGGCTCCCCCGCTTCCTTGCAGCGATTTTTCTCCGCCTTCCACAGATCCTCCCACACATGATTGGCATCGGGAAAGGACTGCACCACGCCGTGGTCGGTGATGGCGATCGCGGGATGCCCCCACTTATAGGCGCGCTTTACGATATCCTTCGCCTCCGATACCCCGTCCATATCGCTCATCTTCGTGTGGCAGTGAAGCTCTACCCGCTTCCTGATGCTTCGATCTTCTCTGGAAGTGGTAAAATCGGTAATTTTCTTGATCCCGGCAAGGGAACTGATTGTCAGCTCATGGTCAAACTTGTCCACCGCCGTCATGCCCTTGATCTTGACAAAGGCTCCTTCTTTCATAACGCCAGTTATTTCACTTACCTGTTCATTATGTACAAAAAACTTCACCGTCATGGTGTCCGTATAATCCGTGACATCGTAGATCAGAATCGTTCTCTCATTCTTGATCTCCCGTTTATCCATACGGATCACTTTTCCGCGGATGACTACCTCGCCCATCTCGCCGATGATGTCCTCGATCGGGATGGCCTCCTCGTCAAAGTCTCTGCCATAGATCACGTCGGGATTGTCGGAGCGCTTGAGGGCTCGCTTGAAATCCGTCTTTTTGTCGCCGTCCGCCCATTTCCCTTTCTTTGATGGGGACGGTACGGAAAAAGCGGAAGCAGCAGCTTTCCCAGCCGAATCCGTACCCGACGATCCTGCGCCCCCCGCCCCCGTATAGGATACATGCTCCGAATCGCTCCCTGCCCAAGCAGCCTGCCCCGTCCGGGCATTTGATTCAATATCGCCTGTTACGTTGCCTTGTAGGACGGCAAGATCCGCCCCTTTCTCCCGCACGGCATAACCTGCCCTCGCCGAGATTTCCGCCACCTGCATGGCAAGTCGATGCTCATCCTCCTCCCGCCGCTTTCCTACAGGCCGCTCCTTATAGGTAAGATTAATCTTCACCGGAATTCCGCAACGCTCGTTATATATTTTTTCCAGAATCCGTACAAGCTCCTGTGACTTTTCATGCCCGGGCACCGTATCCTCCACGGTCAGCCGCAGCGTGTCCCCAAAAAAGGCGATATCAGCCCTCCGAAACAGATTGTACTCCACAGGGGACGCCTCCTTAAGTTCCAGCAGAATGCTTTCTTTGTAGGCATCCATCAGCTTTTCGGGATCATATTGGGAAGAAAGCGTAAAATGCTCATAAAACTTGACTGTTACGGGCATATTCGGGAAAAACTGCCTGCCGATTTCACGCTCTGCACGATAAACATCCTCTTTGGCAATCAGATGCTCTGAAGCTATATAGATACGCAAAAAATCCTTCCGCTTCGTGCTGGTCACCTTCTCCACCGTGACCTCTTCAAACAGATCCTTCAGTCCCGTATCCAATTTTAAAGTCGGAAAAACATCAAAAAACGGTTTACTCATTCCAGTGCAAAAGCTCCTCCCGCAGCGTGTCCAAAAGTGCATCCTCCGGCACTTTCCTCACGATCTCGCCCTTCTTGATCAAAAGCCCTTCACCGATGCCGCCTGCAATGCCGATATCGGCCTCTCTGGCTTCACCCGGCCCGTTCACCGCGCATCCCATAACGGCCACCTTGATCGTTAACGGAATATCCTGTACCATCTCCTCGACCCGTGTGGCCAGCCCGATGAGATCGATCTTCGTTCTGCCGCAGGTCGGGCAGGAAACTACCTCGATACCGCCCTTTCGAAGCCCCAGCGTTCTGAGGATCAGCTTTGCGGACTTGATCTCCTCCACGGGATTTCCCGTCAGGGACACCCTGATTGTATCACCGATGCCCTGGTTTAAGATGATGCCCAGGCCCACGGCCGATTTGATGTTGCCGCTCGTCACCGTCCCCGCTTCCGTGATGCCCACATGCAGGGGATATCTTGTCTTCTCCGCCAAAAGTTCATGCGCCCTCACGCACATCATCACATCGGAGGATTTGATGCTGATGACCAGATTGTCATAACCGCAGTCCTCAATGATCCCCACCTTATCAAGGGCACTCTCCACGATTCCTTCCGCCGTCACGCCATGATACTTTTCCACAAGTTCCCGCTCCAGGGAACCGCTGTTTACGCCCACGCGGATCGGAATCCCCCGCTCCTTTGCGGTCTCGACCACCGCCGCCACCTTTTCCCTCCCGCCGATGTTGCCGGGGTTAATGCGGATCTTGTCGGCACCGTTTTCCATCGCAGCAATGGCCATCTTATAATCGAAATGAATATCCGCCACCAGCGGGATATGAATCTGTTTTTTGATCTTTGCAAGCGCAAGCGCGGCCGCCTCGTCAGGCACCGTACAGCGTATGATCTCGCATCCCGCCTGCTCCAGCCGCAAAATTTGTGCCACCGTCGCCTCTACGTCCTGCGTGGGCGTATTCGTCATGGATTGTATCAAAATGGGATTTCCCCCGCCGATTTTTCTGTCTCCTATCGTAATGACTTTCGTCTGCTGCCTATGCGTTTTCACAGTTTCCTCCATTCCGAAGCATTCAATGCTGATTTTTCAATCTTGCCTCCTTGCGTACTGTCTTATCAATTATTATATACGAAACCCCTCCGCAAAACAACCGCAACCCTCCGTTTGCACCAGACAGATCTGCTTCTCCACGCGGCGCAGAAACCCTCTCTTCCCCGTACCACGCTTAAAACGGCCGCGCTCCCGCAGATCGCGCAGTACTTCCGCCGCCACCTGATAGCGCTCCCCCGGCTCTTCCATTGTACAGCGCTCCACCAGACGCTCAAATCCCGGAGACAGCAAAGGATTATAGAGGGAAGGCGCCAATCGCCCGTAGGGTGGCTTTCCGGGATGCGCTCCCGTCACCATGTAATAGAGCGTCCTGCCAAAGGCGTAGATATCGCTGCGTTCATCCGCATAGGGCTGTCGCCCCGCCAGCCCCTGCTGTTCCGGCGCACAAAAACCCGCTGTCAACGCCAACCGCCCATCCCCTTTCTCTCCGTAATTTCGTAGAAAAGCCGCCCCGAAATCAATCAATTTCAGGCTCCCATCCTGACAGACTATGATATTATCAGGCTTTAAGTCCCCATAAATAACAGGTGTTTTTCTCGTGTGTAGGTAGATGAGAACATCCAAAAGCGCTTCTCCCCAAAGGCAGGCCTGCTCCTCGCGCACACCCCCTCTTGTTTCAATATAGTTATGTAAACTCATCCCCGCTATATATTCCATGGCCAGATACCAGCCGTCCTCCCAAAAAGGAGCCTCATTTTCACACGCATTCCCATGGAAAAGCTCATAGACCACCGGCAGCATGGGATGCTGCAGATCCCGCAGAAATGCCGCCTCCCGCCTAATGGCCTCCCCCTCTCCAGGATGCGCATCCTTACGCAGGCACTTTAACGCTACCCGTCTTCCCAGATCTGCATCCTTTGCCAGATACACGATTCCCTCGCCGCCCTGCCCCAGGGTGTGCAAAATCCGATATTTTCCGATCTGCCGATCCACCACTTTTTTCTCCTTTCCTCCCCTTCTTCTAAGTTATGTAAACTTACCAAATTATGAAGTAATTCACTATGTCCCAACCTAATTGTGTCATTTATGCAATTTCAAATAGACCGCTGACAAATTATCTCTCTCACCCCGTCTCATACAAGCCTCCCCGATCTCCTTAAGCCTTCTCTCAATCTGCGCCTCCTCCTTTAACTGCGCGGGCGCCAGGACGTCCTTAATCTCCTGCTGTGCCATCCGCCGCCAATACCCGTCGCTGCACAAAAGAAATCCCTCCCCGTCCCGTGGCACACCCACCGCATGTTCCGGTACAAAGCTCCCGAAACTGCCCACACATTTCGTCAGTTTCCCCGTGCCCTGCACATGATCTGTCGTAAGCTGCTGTATACGGCCACACCGCAGCCTGTAGGCCCTGCTGTCTCCCAGATGCCAGACCAGCCAGGCATTCTCCCACAGCAAAAGAACCGTCATCGTCGTCCCTAACGAAATGCCCTCCTCCCCGGCATAACGGCGTATCTGCTGCTGCATGTGATAAACCAGCCTGTCCAGCGATCTGCGGATCACCCAAATACGCTTCTTTTTGCAAAGCATCCACAGAAACTCCGTATAAAACCACTCCTGAAGCCGCTCCGCCACATAGCCGCCGGCTATTTCCCCCTGTGAGACGCCGCCCATCCCGTCGCATACCGCCGCCATGAGCACACGCCCTCTGCGGGTCAAAACCTGCTGTAACAAAAGCGCGTCCTGATTCCTTTTCGCCACGCGCCCTCGACACCAATATACCCCTGTCTGATACTCCATAACGCGAAAAGCCCTCCTTCTCCCATGACATTCCCTATCGCATAATATCCTGCAAAATTACATAACACATGTAATTCCCCTAAAACCTTTGCTTTTACAACAACTCGTGAAAATCTGCGGGAAACCCGCCAAAACTTTCTGGAATCCCGGAACGGGATCCGATGGGATCATTCTACTATATCTGCCACCAAATAACAAGTAAAAAGCGGAGAAATATTTTTAAAAAATATTTCTCCGCTGCACCTCTGTATCCGGCCGATGCTTACCGCACCAGCTTCATAATATCGTTATACATGATAAAGACCATCAGCGCCATCAGCACCACCAGCCCCGCAAAGTGTACCATGCCCTCCTTTTCGGGTGGCACGGGCTTGCCGCGGATCACCTCCACCAGCATAAAGACCAGCCGCCCGCCATCTAACGCCGGCAGCGGCAAAAGATTCATAATGCCCAGATTCACGGACAAAAGTACCACAATCTCCAACATCGTCAGGATCGCATAGGGCGTCCCATAATTCTCTTCCGCCTGATCATAGCTTTCTCCTACAAACTGCGCAATTCCCACGGGGCCTGCCACATCGTCCTTTGTCACCTGTCCCCGCACCAGCATGAGCAGACTCTTATAGGTGATCTTCACCCAATATTCCACCTCGTAAAACCCATACTGGAACACCTGGAGCGGATTGCATTTCATATAAACGCCGCCATTCGTGATTCCCATATAATAGCGGCCGCTATTTTCATCATACTGCGGGGTCAGCCTGGTCACACTCGTCTTCCCGTTCCTCTCATAGGTGATCACCATCTCCTCGCCCTGGTTCAGGGCAGAAATCAGGCTGACCTCACGGAAAAAGTGGATCGGTTCCCGCCCAATCTTTTTGATCACGTCTCCCTTCTGCAGCCCCGCATCTTTCGCCGCAGTGATCAGTGTGCCGCCGGCTTCTTCCACTGTGATATCCACACCGTCCACATCTCCCACTACAGGCAGATCCGCCCCGGAAAAGGCACTTAAGATCACCGCCACCACAAAGGCCAGGATAAAGTTGAAAAACGGCCCTGCAAAGACTGCCGCCATACGCGCCCAGACGCCCGCCTCCGTAAAGGCAATCCCCCGCGGGCCGCCCGTCTCTGCCTCCATGCCGTCCGGTACAGAAGCCTTACCGCGCTCCTGATCTACGCCGTCCTCGCCGTCAAACATACAGGCGCCGCCGATGGGCAAAAGCTTCAGGGAATACTTGGTGCCGCCTTTCGTAAACGAAAACAGCGTCGGCCCCATTCCCACTGCAAATTCCACCACGCGAATCCCGTTTTTTCTCCCGATGAGAAAATGTCCCAGCTCGTGGGAAATCACCACCAGCCCGAATACAATGACAAATAACACGATTGTTCTAATCAATTTTCTACTCTCCAAACTTTCTTCTGATAAATTCGTGAGTCTGTGTCTCCACCTCCAGGATTTCTTCCACCGTGGGGCTTTCCACATAACTGTGCGATTCCATGGCAGCCTGGATCAGCTCGGGAATCTGCAAAAACTGGATTTTTTTCTGTAAAAAGAGCGTCACTGCCTTCTCGTTGGCCGCATTGAAGACAGTAGGCATTGATCCGCCCCGTTTTCCGGCTTCATAAGCAAGTGCAAGCCCCCGGAAGGTCTCCGTGTCAGGCTCTTCAAACGTCAGGCTCCCCAGCTTACAAAGATCGACGCGCCCGCCCTGCATGGGCCGTCTGTCCGGATAAAAGAGCGCGTACTGAATCGGAAGCTTCATGTCCGGCACGCCCATCTGTCCCACGATGGCACCGTCCGCAAACTGTACGGCGGAATGCAGGATACTCTGGGGATGCACCAAAACCTCAATCTGCGAAAAATCCACATCAAAGAGCCACTTTGCCTCCATCACCTCAAGTCCCTTGTTGCAAAGAGAAGCGGAATCTATCGTGACCTTTGGCCCCATCGTCCAGTTCGGGTGTTTTAAAGCGTCCTCCGCAGTAATGTCCGTAAGTTCTTCCCTGGTTCTGCCCCGGAAAGGGCCGCCCGAAGCCGTGAGCAGGATCTTTTCCACCCGCGCACTGTTCTCCCCGTGCAGCGCCTGAAAAATGGCGCTGTGTTCGCTGTCCACGGGCAGGATGGAAACATTCCTCTCTCTGGCAAAAGGCATGATGATATGTCCCGCCGTCACCAGCGTCTCCTTGTTTGCCAAAGCGATATGCTTTCCCTCCTGAATCGCGGCAATCGTCGGTCTGATGCCGATCATGCCCACGATACCGGTGACCAGGATATTCATATCCGACTCCGTGGCGACCTCCAAAAGGCCATCCATGCCGCTTACCACCCGCACGGGCAGATCTCGCACGCGCTCCCGCAGATCAGCCGCCGCCACCTCTTCCCAAAGCGCAGCCGTCTTTGGCTTAAATTCTCTGATCTGCGCCTCCATAAGCTTCACATTGGAATTTGCTGCCAGGGCCACTACCTGTAAATCTTTCTCCTTCCTGACAATTTCCAGTGTTTGCGTGCCAATCGAGCCAGTAGACCCCAAAATACCAATCTTTTTCATCTTATGTCTCCCAACTTATCCCCGATTTTTAACTGCACACGGCCTGTGACCGGCAGCGTGACAGGATAACTACATCATAAATTCATCATCAGGCTGATACCGATAAAAACGATCGGTGCCGCGACAATCACGCTGTCGAATCGATCCATGATCCCGCCGTGTCCCGGTATCAGTTTCCCGTAATCTTTGATCTCATGATCCCGCTTCACCGCTGAAGCCGCCAGATCCCCTACCATGGAGACAAGCGCCCCCGCCGCACCAAGAACCGCCGCGAAGGGCAGTGACAATGTGATTGTCGTATAAACATTGATCACAAAGTGCGTATATACCGCAAACAGAATCGCTGCACCAAGAACGCCCCCTACTGCACCTTCCACTGTCTTTTTCGGGCTTAAGTTCGGCGTCATCTTGTGCTTTCCGATCAGTACACCCACACAGTAGGCGCAGGTGTCGCTCCCCCAGGAAGCCAGAAACACAAACCACACCAGATAGATTCCGTCGTCAAACCCCTCCCGCAGCAGATAGAGAAAAGACAGCATCACAGGTCCGTAGAGGAAGGAAAACATAGCTGACATGATCTGATTGGCATGGTACTTCGGAAACGTAAACACATAGACGAACAAAAAAGCAAGGAATGCCGCCACGATCACGACGATCATCGCCGGATAAACCGTCTGGATATCCACTGCCAGGGCCAGCCCAATCATCGCATAGTACAAAAGTGTCATTACCAAACCCACAATAACCGGAGCACCCGGCGTCATTTTTTCCCCCCGCACCTTGCAGGCTGTCGTCAGTTCCTGATAGGCAACCACGGAAAGAAAGAAAATCACCAGCGCCAAAAGCGATCCGCCCGCAAGAAAAACTGCCAGCGCAACTGCCACCAGCACAATACCGCTCAGTAGTCTTGTACGAAACATAGTGCCCCCTATTCCGTGACCAGACCGTATCGTCTGTCCCTCTTATTATATGCTTCCACAGCCTTTTCCAATTCTTCTTTCGTAAAATCAGGCCAGGCCACGGGCGTAAAATAAAACTCCGTATAAGCCAACTGCCAGAGCAGGAAGTTCGAGATTCTCTGTTCATTGCAGGTACGGATCAAAAGATCCGGCTCAGGAATCCCCCGCGTATCCAAGGCATCTGCAAAGCACGCTTCCGTTATCTTTTCCGGAGAAAGCGTCCCTTCTTTCACCTGTCCGGCTAATGTCCTCACAGCACGCACAATCTCGTCCCTGCCACCGTAATTGATGGCAATCTGAAAATGAAGCCCCGTGTTGTCCCGCGTGGCCTCCTCCAGCTCTCCGATCCGTTTTCTGATATCCGCATCCAGCCGGGATTTCTCCCCGATCACACGCACACACATGTTATTTTTTGCTGCCGTCTTTAAGCAGGTCTTCATATAACCTCGCAAAAGTCCCATCAGCGCATCCACTTCGTCCGCAGGCCGGTTCCAGTTTTCCGTGCTGAAGGCGTACACCGTCAGGTACTGAATCCCCATGCGATAGGCCTCCTCACAGATGACCTCTACCGTCTTGGCCCCCTGCACATGACCGTAATTTCTGGGCATTCCCTTACTCTTGGCCCATCTGCCATTACCGTCCAGGATAATGGCGACATGCTGTGGAATCTTCGTTTCTTCTGCCATAATTACCCCTTTTTTGAATAAATTATGTAAACCTCTAAACGGAAAGGGGCAACAGAATCTCGCATTCTGTAAGCCCCTCTAATGTGTTACACAGTCAGGATTTCTTTGGATTTCTCCTCCACCAGTTTATCCACATCCTTGATAAACTTGTCCGTCAGTTTCTGTAACTTCTCTTCCAGTTCCTTGATCTCATCCTCCGAGACTTCGGTTTTTGCCAGCTTCTTCAATGCATCGTTACCATCCCGCCTCGTGTTGCGGATTGCCACCTTATTATCCTCGCCCCGCTTCTTAATATCCTTCACCAGATCTTTACGGCGCTCCTCCGTAAGCTCCGGGAAAACCAGACGTATCAGCGAACCGTCGTTCGTCGGCGTAATACCCACATCCGACGCCATGATCGCCTTCTCAATCTCCTTGATCAGGCTTTTTTCCCAAGGAGCAATCTGCAGAATCCTCGCCTCGGGAACCGTGATATTTCCCACCTGCTGAATCGGCGTGGGCGTTCCATAATAATCCACCTTGATCTTATCGAGGACATGGGGATTCGCGCGCCCGGCACGGATCGTACCCAAATCGTTTACCAGAAAGTCATAGGACTTCTGCATTTTTTCCTCATAGGGCTTTAGTCTATCATCCATACTAAACTCCTCCGACTTATCATTCCACAATCACTTTTGTGCCGTTAAACTCACCCTTCATGGTGTTTACAATGCTGTTTTCTTCATTCAGCCCAAACACCCACATGGGCATTTTATTATCCCTTGCCAAAATGGAGGCCGTCATATCCACCACCTGAAGATTTTTGGCAATCACCTCATCAATCGAAACTTCATCATATTTCCTGGCGTTCGGATTGCTCCGCGGATCGTCGTCATAGACGCCGTCCACCGCCTTGGCCAAGAGGATCACATCCGCATCCACCTCGACGGCCCGCAGCACCACGCCGGTGTCCGTTGAAAAGTAGGGATGCCCCGTTCCACCTGCAAAGAAGACCACCATATTTCTGGAAAAATATTTGTTTGCCCTGTCCTTGGAAAACAGTTTGGTAAAGGAACCGCACTCAAAGGGCGTTAAAACCGCGGTCATCATACCTGCGGAACGAAAGATTTCCGACACATAGATACAGTTCATGATCGTGGCAAGCATCCCGATCTGATCCGCCTTCGTCCGATCGATATTTTCGCTGGAACGTCCGCGCCAAAAATTACCGCCGCCAATCACGATCCCCACCTGGATACCGTCGTCTACAAGCTGCTTCACCTGTAAAGCCACACGCCGTACCGTCTCCTCATCAAAACCCATCTTTTTATCGCCTGCCAGGGCTTCTCCGCTCAGTTTTAAGAGTATACGCTTCATGTTATTCCCCATTTCTGCGTCAATTCCTTCCCGATGATATCAGGAGTTATTTTTTCTTTTTGAACTCTTCAAAGAAGGAGGTCGGATTCACATCCGCATAGCACTGAGAACACATACCTTCGATCACCGCACCGTTGTTGATCTGTACGGATTTGGACTTGATATTGCCCATTACGATTGCCGTGGTATCCAGAATAACGGGGCCCTGCACGTCGATATCGCCCTTGACTGCACCTGCGACCACTGCGCTGGTAGCCGTGATATTACCGATCACAACGGAACTTTGGCCGATCTTTACACTGCCGGCACTGTTCACCTCGCCGGTGATCTTCGCACCCTCAGCGAAAATCTCAGCCGCCTTGGAATTACCCTGAATCGTACCGGTGATATTCAGCTTACCAAGGATATCCAAATTTCCGTTTACCGTACCGATCAGCTCCATGGAACCCTCTGATACGATATCACCTGTTATTGTCATACCTTCCGTCACCACTGCCGTCTCGTCTACTGCCACGCGATTTGCCTGTACTTCCATTGCCTTTCCTTTCCCTCCGCCGTTTTCCTCTTTCTCTGCGGTTGCCTCTGCTACGATTTCCTCTGCCATTTCGGGTTCTGCCTCCTCTTCCTTGATTTCCTCTATTACTTCCTCTGCTGCCGTCTCTGCGGCTGCATTCTCTTCGATTACCGGCTCCGGTATCACAACTTCCTCAACGACCGGCTCCGCCGTCAAAACTTCTTCCATCAGCGGTTCTTCGACCAAAGCCTCCTCAATCACCGCCTCCGGCATCACGACTTCTTCGACTACCGAATCTTGCGCGGGTGCAGGCTCTGCATCGGCTATCGCTCCAAGGTCTCCCATCTCCTCTATCTTATCCAGCATGCCGCTCAGATCCACGGATGCGAGCGCGTCGTCTGCAGCCGCTTTGCCGGCTGCCGCTTCTCCTGACTGTCCCTGAGCCGCCAGCTCCTCTTCGGGCATCAGCTCATTGACTGCCTGGGATAAGTCATCTTTTAAATCCGTAAAAAAACCCATTCCCTAATCCTCCATTCTTTAATCATTGCTGATATGATGAATCGGTTCCGTCTCATCTGTGATTGGAACGATCTTCGTATCCTCCATCGCCTGTATCTTCTCGATCAACTTCGGCAAAGCCTGTACTGTTGAATCCTTATCCGAAGCGTCGTGAAGCAGAATGATCGCCTCGCTAAACTCCGCAAGTCTCGCGGTAGAATTTCTCACAACTGCCTCCGGACTGATATAAGACGCAGAGGCATCCCCGGAAGACACATTCCAATCATAATAAGTCATGTCCTGCTCTTCCAGATAAGCAATCAGTTCATGCATGTCCACTCTGCTGACCGTATTGCTGCTGCCGCCCGGAAATCTGCAGTATCTGCACCAGACACCCGTGGTCTCATAAAGAAATTCCTGCAGTTTTGTAAGATCTTCTATATAGCTTTCCCTAGATTGATAAATCTCATTATATTTATGACTGTAGGAGTGCATCGCCAGCGTGTGCCCCTCCTCCACGATTCTTTTGTATAACGGCTGATATTTTTCTTCCGGCTTCCCCACTACAAAGAAGGTCGCTTTCACATCGTACGCCGCCAGGATATCCAAAATCTCACCGGTGTTGCTGCTGGGGCCGTCATCAAAGGTCAAATATACCTTCCTGCCGCCGTCTCCTTCTTTGTCCGCCGCGTCCTCTGCATCGGATACGCTGCGCTCAGACTCATTCACACCGGAAGCCGTGTACAGCGCTCCGCTTTGTTCTCCTTCCTCTGCAGGCTGATCCTGCGCCATCGCCGGGACTGTTTCTTCCCGAAGCTCCTTTAACTGCCGCCTCGCATCATAGAGACCTACGCCCAGAATCACACACAGCGTCGATAAAATCAGTATCATGGAAAGCGGAATGATAACGAGCAGCCGTTTCATCAACTGAAAATGTGCATCCTGTCCCGCATCCATCTTCATCGGCTCCTTTGTACTCTCTTATCCCACATTCTCTTATACTATATCATATCTGAGGAATTACGAAAAGAATTTTTGTGAAAAATACCTGAAATTTTTTCGTCAAAGATTTCTTCCTGTGACAAAAAGGCATCATTACCTATAACAAAGATACGTAATGATGCCTAATTATTTCTTTCAGCCGTTCATCTGTTTTGCCCACTTCCTTAAGGAAGTGGCTTCTACATTTGTTTAGCCGTTCATCTGCTTTGCAACTTCTTCCGCAAAGTTCTCTGACTTCTTCTCCATACCCTCGCCGACTTCAAAGCGAACAATCTTTTCAATGACAATTGCTTTATTGACAGAAGCAAGGTATGCTGCAACAGTCTGCTTTCCATCCTCAGCCCTCACATAAGTCTGGTCAAGTAAGCAGATTTCTTTTAAGTGCTTTGAAACACGTCCCTCTACCAATCCGGTAAAAATCTTATTTCCGGAAATAGCTTCCTTATCTTCAAGCGCAAGACCTGCAAGCTGTGCTGCCGCTTCCTTAGAGAGGAAATTCGGTAAATAGTTCATGTTGCTCTTCTTCTCTTCATAAATCGCAACATCTTCCTCGCTCCATACGCCTGAAACAGCCTTCTCAAGAAGTCCCTGTAAAATAGGCTTAGGAAGTGAGAACGGGTCATTTAATGAGCTTTCAAGCGTAATGTCTCTTAACTTGGCAAGTTCCTCTGCAGAAATATCATTTCTTGAGATATACTTGGGACTCATAGCTGCAATCTGCATTGCCACATTGGTAAGCGCTGTCTTTGTTTCATCAGATGCATCCCCATTCGCAGCTACAAGGACACCGATTTTTCCGCCGGCATGGATATAAGAAGCAACACAATCTGCAGAAACGCATTCAAATCTTCTGATTGAAAGCTTTTCGCCAATTGTCAAAGTTTTTTCGTTTAACTCCTCCTTCATTCCAAGGATCTCAGCGACATCTTCCCCATCACCGGCCTTTTCCATGCCAGATGCAAGTGCCTTATCGGCAACTGCCTGTACAAAAGTCTGAAACACTTCATTCTTTGCAACGAAGTCTGTTTCGGAATTAACCTCTACAACTGCCGCCTTATTTTCATGAATAGCAACCCGGCAGATACCTTCAGCCGCAATACGGCTTGCTTTCTTCTCCGCCTTTGCTGCACCGCTTTTTCTTAATACTTCAACTGCTTCATCAATATTACCATCGGTTTCGGTAAGCGCTTTTTTACATTCCATCATACCCGCACCGGTCATCTCTCTTAACTCTTTTACCATTGCCGCTGTAATTGCCATCTATTTTTCCTCCTGAATGATCTGCTTCAATACGTTACCGTTCAGCCCGCATCGGGTTTCCAAACCTTTATGCCTCTTCGTCGGTTTCTTCTACTTTCTCCGCCTCAGCTTCTGCCGCATAGTCGTCAGCCTCCGCGCCCTGGTTTGCCTCTACTACAGCGTCAGCCATCTTGGACACGATCAGTTTCACCGCACGGATTGCATCATCGTTGCCGGGGATAATATAATCAAGTTCCTCCGGATCACAGTTCGTATCGCCGATACCGATCAGGGTGATGCCCAGCGCATGCGCCTCCTGTACGCAGATTCTTTCCTTTTTGGGATCTACTACAAAGATACAGTCAGGCGTTCTGGTCATGTTCTTGATACCACCCAGATTCTTTTCCAGTTTTTCCCACTCTTTCTTGATCTGAATGACTTCCTTTTTAGGAAGCACATCGAACGTACCGTCCTCGCTCATTCTCTCGATTGCTTTCAATCTCTCGATTCTGGACTGGATCGTCTTAAAATTGGTGAGCATACCGCCCAGCCATCTCTCATTGACATAGTACATACCGCAGCGCTCCGCCTCAGTCTTGACCGCATCCTGCGCCTGCTTCTTGGTTCCCACAAAAAGGATCGTGCCGCCCTGCGCCACCACGTCAAATACCGCCTTGTAAGCCTCGTCCACCTTACCCACAGATTTCTGCAGATCAATGATGTGGATACCGTTTCTCTCGGTAAAGATGTAAGGAGCCATCTTGGGGTTCCATCTTCTGGTCTGGTGTCCGAAGTGGACGCCCGCCTCCAGTAACTGCTTCATTGAAATAACGCTCATGTTCTTTCCCTCCGTTTGGTTGTCTGCCATATGCCTTGCGCCTCCCTGCCACCCCTGCGCATAAAAAGGGCACCGGCATGGGCTGGGCATATGTGATTATTAGGTTCCGTGCGCCTCAGGCACACTTAGATACTATACCATAAAAGAATCCCCCATGCAAGAGGGATTCTTTAAATGATATTAATTCTGAAACATATCCACGATATTCTTTAATTTCACCACATTCTCCGAGTTGGTCGCCATAAGCTCGGCATTGCCCTCTACCAGGCTGGAAACATCCTGCGTCTTCTGCGCAATGCTGGTTATATTCTCAGCCGCCTCACCCACCGTGACTGTAATATTGGCCACGGAATCTGCGATTTCCACGATCGCTGCAAGCAGCGTATCCACCTCGTCACCGATGGCCTTCATATTCTCCTCAAAATTGGAGGCATCCTCCGTATACTTCTCCGCCACGCCCATGAAATCGCTGTAGTCCTTGAGCACCGTCTCCTCCAGGAAGGAAAGGGTCTCCTGCAGGCAGGATTCCATATTCTGTACGGCATGATTGACCTCCGTGGTAATGCCGTTGATATTACCGACCGTGGAGGATGTCTGCGCCGCAAGGCCGCCGATCTCATCCGCTACCACCGCGAAGCCCCTGCCCGCTTCGCCCGCTCTGGCAGCCTCGATAGACGCATTCAGCGCAAGCAGATTGGTCTGCCCGGAAATATCCAGGATAGACTGGGTGAGCTGGTTGATCTTCTGCACCGCCTGCGCCTGTTCCATGGCCGCCGCGGTCTTTTCCTGTACATTCTTATACATCTGTGTGGTTTTGTCCTGCGCTTCTCCCGTGGTATTTTTCAAGTCATCGGCGCGCAGCTTGCTCTCCAGAGAAGCTCTCTCGCCCTCTTTGGAATTGTCACGGATTGCCTGCGCTCTCTCTCTAATATGATTTACGGTAGTATTCACCGTCTCCATGGCCGCCGCCGTCTCCTCCATAGCTGCCGCAAGCCCCTGCGTCGTTTCCGTGTTCGCGCCGCTCATATCCTGCACCTGATCGGTGGTATCTGAAAGCCGATGAAGCGTGTCTTCCAAGTCGGAGTAGGTTCTCTGGATATCCGCTACCATAGAGCGGAGGCTCGCCCGCATCTCCCTGAGCGAATTTGCCATGTTACCGCTCTCATCCTGCCTCTTGCAAAGTTTATCGCTGTTTTCATTTTTTGAAAAATTAAAGTGCGCCGTCTTTGATACAATGTCATCGATCTGCGTGATCGGCCGGGTAATGGCCATACCCATGACTGTACCGATCACACCGGAAAATGCCACAGCGATGACTGCACCCATCAGAATCAGCAGGGCAAGATGCTTTGCTGCGTTCTTCATTTCATTTTCCGAAGCCGTCAGTACAAAACGCATCCCGTTTGCAAGCGTTACATAACACATATCCTTATCTACACCCTGATAACGGTAGGTAACAGCCGTTCCTTCCATGGCGGGATCCGCAAGAGCCGCTGTCATGGATCCGCCTTCCTCCAGGCCGGAGATTGCGCTTCCCGCGTCATGTGATCTATGGTAAACAATATTACCGTTCCCATCCTCCAAAAACGCGTAGCCCGTGTCAAACGCAGTAATCTGATTCACATAGTCCGTAAATTTATTAAACTCGACATCCATACCGATGATACCGACTGACTCTCCGTCTATGAAAATCGGGATCACATAGGATACCATATCAACATTGATATTGGAATTATGATAAGGTGCCATCCACGTCGGTTTCCCGTTGTTTACAGGTATGTAATACCAACCAACATGCTCCAGATCGTCCGGTTCGTACATGGTAAAGTCCGTACAGGGCTCCGCTACAAAATCCTCATTTTCGTTGGTTCTGCTCCAGAACACACCGCTCGTAGGATCCGTAAATTCCGGATTGTAACGGATGTAAGCCGTCAGCGCGCCCTCTGTATTGCTTCCGATTTCATAGAGCAGCTTTTCCATGTTCATTGTGACTTTGTTCACATAGGGCTTAGACGTCTTGAACGCATGCAGACTGTCAATCTGCTGCAGCGCCAGATTATACGCCGTGTTTACCGACTGCTCTACCCTGTGCATCTGCGCATTCAGCTCTGCCGCCTGACTGGCGCAGGCATACTGCATTTCCTTCTTGGAATCCTCATATACGGTTCCGCTGGCATTAAAGATACTGATACCGCCGCAGATGAAGGATGCCAGCAACGCACAAATAACAACTGTTACCAAAATCCTGCTCTTAATTGATCTCATTTTCCACTCCTCCGACTGTGATAGAATTTATGTTACGGCTGACTTGTCACGATCCTGGCAATCTCTTCGTCACTCGCGCCTGCCGGAATCCGGAACGTTCCCGTTCTAAGCCGCTTGTCATAGCCATATTGACAGAGAAAATCGTCATAAGATGATGCGGAAAAAATAACGCCCGCCTCCTCCAGCTTTTTCGCAACCGTGTAAGAACCGTCACCACTGACGATGGTGATGCTTGTCTCTCCGACTGCCGTCTGCTTTGTGGACGATTCTTCCGCTGATGCTGCTTCCTCCGACGCCTTCTGCCCCGTATCCTCGTCCTGTTTGGTCATTTCATTTGTACCGGTCTGCGGCTTTTTACTCTGCGTCGTATTCCCGGAAGTCACATTTTCCTGCGTCGTCGATTCTGCCTTTGCAGGCTCTTTTTCGTCGTTTTTGGGCGGTTGCTTCGCATCCTCCTTAGGCTGCGCCACTGCCACATCCTTCTTCACAGGCTCCTTAGCCTTTTCTTCCTCAGCCGACGCTTCCGTCTCTTCTAAATCCTCATCCGTTTCCGACGGTTCCAATAGCCTGGTATTTTCCGTCATGCCAAGCTCCTTCGCTCTGGCAATCACCTCAGTGTCCGACATCTTACTCTTTTCACCGCGTGTAAGCGCGATTCCCATGATGAGCGCCGTCACGATGATACCAAGACCCAGCCCTCGAAAATAATACTTCTTTTCCATGCTGCTTTGCCCCTATATGCCTTCAAACAAATCTATTACCAACTTTACTTCCCCAAGCCCAAGCCCAAGTTCCTTGGCGATTGCCATATTGGACTTTCCGGCTTTGTGAAGCTCAAGAATCCGCTCATTGCTGTTATGCCCGTCATTTTGTCCCTGCGCAAAGCGGATATCCACCCCGCGCGGTTCATCTTTTGCCGCCTCTCTTCTCCCGGCATTCCCGAAGATCCCAAGCTCTGCAAAAGCTGCGCTCGTTGAAATATCAGGCTCCCCGGCCACATAGTCCGCATCCGGCTCGTGAATGATCTCCACCCGTTTGGCTTTGATCGGTGTAAATTCCACCTCCTCCGGCGTATACTCCTCCTCTGGAAGCGTATCTTGCTCCGGCTTTGAAAAATCTTCTGCCCCATAAAATTCTTCCGGTTCCGGTTCTGACAGAACCTCTTCCTCGTCCACGATCTCGGGTGTATACCTTTCCGCACCGTGAATCGATCTAAGATCAATCCTGGTATCTTCCACTGCTCCCATCACGGACTGCACGGCCTCCTGCACAGCTTCCTGTGCCTCTTTCGCGGAAAGTTCCGCGCTGCGGATCCTCTGAATCGCCTCATCCGCCGCGCCCTCAGCATTCTTTGCCTTCTTGACGGTCTCATCGGCAGTGATCTCAGCGTCCCGTATGGTCTGCCTGATCTCATCAGCCGCCTGGGCCGCCTGACCGATACTGGCCATCAGCGTGTCATGCTTATCATTTAACATATCATAGAGGAAGGTAACTTCCTTATGATTTTTATTAATTTCCTCCAAAACAGTGTCCGAATACTCGTTCACCGCCATGATCTTTTCATTGGCCACGCGCTCCATGGCACGTTCCGTCTTTTCAATGGAATAAGCAATGGTCTCGTCCACGATCTCGGAAACCCGTTCTCTCACAGTCTCCGTCTCGCCCTCCACCAATTTTCTGATCTCTGCCTCACTGATCAGCTGTACTTCTTCGTCTGTATCTCTCTTCCCTGCCGGCAAAAGATAACCCACAATCAGGATCACCGCGCCGACAACGATCAGAACGATCTCTATCACGCTCATGTCTGTCCCTTTCGCACTCCAACTGCCGCTCTATAGAAACGCGTCAAAGGTATTCACACCCTTCAAGAGCACCTTGCCGTCGGACTCCTTTTTTTCCTGTTTTCTGTTACGGCCGCCATCGCCGTAATACTCGTTGCTTCCCTTTTCTTTTGCGTCGTGCTTTTTCCCACGGTTTTCCGTTCTCTCCCGCTCATTGACACGCTGCGCCTGCTTTTCCACCTGCTTCGTCATCTGCTGGCCGAAATTCGTCTGATCCACCATCCCCTTGGTATCTTCGTTGTGTTTGATGGTGGTAAAATCCTGGGCTCTCGTAATCTGCCCCTGCATCTCCACAAAACCAATCGCCATCTGTCTTTCCTCCCGGAATCTCGCACACTAAAACGGCGCCATCTTCACATCGCCGCGCTCCCTGACAAAACGACAGTAATGGGTAGTCTTCTGCACTACCATGGAAACATCCCCGATGCAGATGCGCGTACCCGGATAGACCTCTCCCTTTACGCGCACCACTGCCTCCGCCGGATTCCCTGCCTGTTTCTGTAACGTCTCAAGCTCCTTGTTCGCATCGGCAATTGCCTGGGTCTTCTGCTGATTTGTCGCCGCCAATGACTGTACATACTGAATCTGCTCTGGTTTCAGCTTCACGCCCTGTGAAAGCTTCTGCTTTGTGGAAACCAGAATCGGCTGTACCGTCTGCAGCGTCTTGGTATCCTCAAGAATCTGTTTTTGCAAATCGTTGATACGCGCTTTGATCTTAGGGTCCGCACCCACTTCCACAATGGTGTCCGCACCCATCTCGGAACCCAGGGTCTTTACATTGATGGTGCCTGTGGCTGAAACTCTTCCTCCCGTAATAAATCCTCTTCTGCCGTCCACATTGATCTCGCCGCCAGCCGTCACCCTGCTGTGCAGGATGGATTCGGAGGCCACATAGCCCTCTGCCTGTGCCGTGACGTTCTCCAAAAACTTGGAGACGATATTGCCGCCGGCCGTCAAAACGCCCCTGCCCATGCCATTCATACCCCTGGCAATGATAATATTGCCGTCAGCGGTAAGTTTTGCGCCCTCGACGACGCCCTTTACCATGATATCTCCCTTTGCCTTCACCTCAAAGTTTGTCGCCACGTTGCCGTTTATCTGAACATTTCCCTCATATTCGATATTTCCCGTAGCAGTATCCACATTCTCCACCACCAGTTCATCGGAGACAAACACGGATCCCTCTACCAGTTCCACATGACCGTCCACCATGGCTGTCAGCATGGTCTTATCTTTCGATAATTCGATATTGTGGCCAAATTTTAATGTTTCTTCGCGCACCTCTGCCGGTGCAATCTTTTCGCCGAAGATATTCTGTCCGGGCTGCCCCGGCTGCGCCGGGTGTAAAATGGCCAGCACATCTCCTTTATTACAGTGATTTAGTATGTTCAAATGAAAAAAATCTACGCTTCCATCCTCTTTTAAGGTCGGTTTTGCCGCTTTGTCCGTATTAAACTGATATTCGATATAAGCGTTCTTTCCCTGGACAGGTTCCATGCCCTGCGCCACCAGGATTTCCTCGCAGTATTCCCGTTTTTTAAAAAAGTCTTCGATCGCATCCTGTATGATCCCGCATTTGATGCCGCGATGATCCAAATCGTCGAACATCTCTTTTGCGGTCATATCCTCACCGCCCTCGGAGGCCGCATAAAACTTCACATAAGCCTGCATCTTATCAGGCTTGACCGTGAGTTTATAACACTCCCGTTCCGGAAGTCTCGTCTCGTTTCCAAGCAGGATTTCCTGTTCTTCCTTCTGTGCCCCATCGATTGCCCTCTTTAACGTGGGCAGATCGCAGGCGTAATCCTTCATGGTCAAATATTCAACCACATCGGTCACATCCACAGGTTTTCCTTCTCCGGTGGGCGGGAACAGCTTTAAGGATGATCTTCCCTGCTGATTCACCAATCTAAAATATCCGTTCATATATACCTCATTTTACTTTCTCCTGCCGTTATCCGTTAGAATTCCGATATAATCGCCCAGTTTCCCCCTCATCTTCTGCAGAGCTCTGGTGTGCAGCTGCGAGATTCTCGATTCGGACACTTCCAGTATATTGCTGATCTCCTTTAAGGTCAGTTCTTCATAATAGTAAAGCAGGATGACTTTTCGCTCCTTCTCCGTCAGGATCTCCAAAGACTCTGCCAGCATCTTTTTTAACTCGTCTCTTTCCAGAATCTCCTCCGGTGAATCAAACGCCGCGCTCTTCGCAGGCGCCGACTCGTTAGAGACCTCGCTTCCCTGCTCTAAAAATTCGTTCAGAGATACCACATTCGTGATCTTCATCTGAGACTGCCACTCCAGATACTCGTCATCGGTGATGCCCAAATTCCGGGCAATCTCCTCGTCCGTCGCGCTCTTACCGCTCGTTGTCTCGATCTCCCGAATGGCAGTATCGATCCGCTTCTGTTTCTGCCTGATCGTACGCGGAATCCAGTCCATCTTACGGATCTGATCCAGGATCGCACCCCTGATCCGCAGACTCGCATAGGTTTCAAATTTGACATCCTTAAGACTGTCAAATTTGTCTATCGCGTCAATCAATCCGAATATCCCATAGCTCACGAGGTCCTCGTATTCCACGTTATATCCCAGGTACATACTCAGACGTCCGGCCACTACCTTTACCAAAGGGGCATACTCCAATATGATCTTTTCCCTTATCTCCGGGGACTTCGTATTCTCATAGTCCTCCCAGAGCTTCTTTTTCCCTACCTCGTCCATACAGAGTCCCTACCTGCCTTTTTTAAGCACAGAAACGCCGCTTCCTGTTAGGAAGGTTCCTTTTCAATAACCTCGCCTTCCTCCATCTGTGCCTCATGAATCTGCACTTCGAATCTATCCAACATGATTTGAAGGATCCGTCCCACAAAATAAAAGCCCGAAAGCACACACAGAAGAACAATCAACATCGTCAGCATTTCATAGTGTAAAATCCTCATGGTAATGCTGACGGCCGCACCTGCCATAAGAGTGACAAAAGCAGGTATCAATCTGCGCTTTTTCTTCTTTGCCTCTCTCTCCGCTTCCTCCCGTTTTTCTCTCGCCTCCCGCTCGGCAGCGGTTTCGAGCTCCTCACCGGGTTCCGCCTCTTCTCCCGCAAGCTCCGGTTCTACATTCTCGTCTACATCTGTCTCTTCTTTGTTTGATTCTTCCCAGTCCACTTGATAACCCTTTCGTCCTTCTCTCCTTCAGGAATCAGATCTTATACTCCTGCTTTCCCACCGCCCGGATCACAAAATCTCCGGTCTCCGGATAAAAAATGACTGTTCTTCCGAAATTCTTTCCGGTATCCTCCGCCAAAATCGGTATTTTCATCTGTGCAAGTTTCTTCTTGGTCGCCTCCACGTTCCGTTCACCCACCCGGACTGTCTCACTTGCACTGCCAAAGCCAAACATCTGCGCACCGCCCGCGATCTTGGCCACCAGTCGCGCTCTGCTCGCGCCCTTTAAGGTCACCTGTCTCACCAGCTCCTCAATCCCCGTATCCGCAAATTTCGGGATGTTAGAGTTGTTGCGGATCATAGTGGAATCCGGCAGCATGATATGTGCCAGACCGCCAATCTTCGTGATCGGATCTCGAAGCGCAATACCTACACAAGACCCCAGCCCCAGCGTGGTGACACTGTCGGGACTGACGCATACTTTTAAGTCGGCCATTCCGACTTTTATCTCTACTCCCATAACACCGCTTTCTCCTGTTTACAAATTCTTAATCCATACTCGCGTCAGCAGTCTTTACAGACTGATTCCTAACGCTCCTAACATTTTCCCATATGAATCCAGATCCGGAATCAGGATAAAAAATCCGTCTAATACCATCTCATCAAAAAACTGGGTCTGAATCATCAGCATCCGATCTCCCAAAGCAGCAAACTCGATCGCAGGCACGCTTATGATCGCCCCTGCCATATCTACCGTAAGATCGGGCACCGAAGGCTGCACCACCAAATTTGTGATGCTGGAGAGGGAGTTTAGGTAAGCTCCCGTGATGATATTTCCCACCTCTTTGAGAGCAGAAAATTCCATCTCCGTAAAATCATCGCCTTCCGATGTCGTACCGATCAGTTTTCCCACCAGATGCTTGGCTGCCTTTTTTTCCAAAAGGAACATGATGCTGCCGTTGATATCTCCCTCAATAGCCAGATAAATTCCCGCCATGACCAGTTCTTCACCGCCCATGGCCTCGCCCAGCTCCTTAAATTCCAAAAGCTGTACTCTGGGGACCGACATATCCACCTTCGTCTGCATGAGCTGCGCAAGCGCAGTGGTTGCATTTCCGGCGCCTATATTACCCAGTTCCTTCAAAACGTCAAAATATTCATTTGACATTTCATCCAGATTAAGTCCACTCACTATAGCTCCTCCTATATCACGTCAGTGATGAATCCAAAACAACCGCATTCAGGTCCAGCAGAGAAATCAGCCCGCCGTCACTTTTCCCGACGCCGCTTAAGAAAGTCGCCCTCTCGTCTTTGGAGTCATAGGCCATCTTCTCGATCCTGTCATTCTCCAGGGTCACAACTTCCTTTACTTCATCGACGATCACGCCGATCGTACCCTGCTGTTCCAGTTTCAGGATGATGATTCTGCTGGACTTGGTTTCCACATCAGGCTCCAGCCCCATCTTGATGCGGATGCTCATAACGGGAATCACCTCACCGCGTAAGTTGATCACGCCCTTTAAATATTCGTCTACCTTCGGTACTCTGGTAATGTGCGGCATCCTCACGATGTTGTCTATGTATTTGATGTCAATGCCGTACTGTTCCTCGCCAAGCTTTATCACAATAAACTGCGTGGTTTCACCCACCGTTCTCAATTCATTTGTTTCATATGTCGATGTTGCATCGTTCACGTTTTTTCCCTCCTTTATGGCCTGTTTTAGAGCAGTGCGTTGGCATCCAGAATCAGTGCAACTTCACCGTCACCGAGAACCGTCGCACCGCTGATAATCTTACACTTGCTGATATATTTGCCAAGTGACTTGATAACGATTTCCTGCTGCCCGATCAACTCGTCTACCACAAGACCTGCCAGTTTGTCGCCCTTCTTGACCACCACAACCACCAGATTGTCCTCGGGATTCTTTTTGCTGGGAATATCCAGGATCTCATTTAAACGGATCAACGGGATCACCAAATCGCGAAGCTGGATCACTTCTTTCGCCTGCACCAGATTCACATCACTGGGAAGGATATCCTCGATGGTCTGGATCGATCCCAATGCAATCGCGTACTTTTCGTCGCCAATCTCCACCATGAGGGCCTGAATGATCGCCAGTGTAAGCGGCAGTCTGATTGTCCAGGTACTTCCCTCGCCGAGTCTGGATTTTACTTCCACCTCACCGCTCAAGGATTCGATCATGGATTTCACCACGTCGAGTCCCACACCGCGCCCCGACACATCGGATACCACCTTGGCCGTGGAAAAACCTGCATTGAAGAGAAGGTCAATGATCTCCTTCTCGCTCATGGCCTCTCCCTGCTCCGGAGTAATGATGCCTCTCTCAATGGCTTTATTTTTTACTGCCTTCGTATCGATACCGTTACCGTCATCCCTGACCTCGATCACAACGTTGTTGCCGTCCTGATAAGCATCCAGGAAGATTGATCCGACCTCCGGCTTCCCTCTTTCCTTACGCACCGCAGCTGACTCGAGGCCATGGTCTGCGGAATTCCTGAGCAGATGCATCAGCGGATCGCCAATCTGATCCACCACGGTACGGTCAAGTTCCGTCTCTTCACCGCTCATGTACAGCTCCATCTTCTTGCCCAGTTTCTTCTGCAGATCGCGGACCATGCGGGGGAATTTGTTGACCGTGCTCTCAATAGGCACCATTCTCACCTTCATGACGGACTCATGGAGGGAGGTCGTGACACTCTCCAGATACTCAATCTGCTCATTTACTGCCTGGCTCGAATTTCCTGACATAGCGGAGGCCGAAACCAGGGAGTTCTTTGCAATAATCAGCTCGCTGACCAGATTCATCAGCGTATCCAGCTTCTCGATATCGACTCTGACGGTCCTGTTGACCACAGGCTTATTTGCCGTATTCTTCTTTGCGGCGGGTGCCGTCTGCGCTGCGGGAGCCTGTGTCTGCTTCTCTGCAGGCTGCGCGGCAGGTGCCTCATTCGCCACAGGCGCTTCCTCCTGCTGTGCCGGAGCCTCCGTGGAAACCTCCGATGCACCGGACGCTTCTTCCTCCGCAGTTGCCGCACCGGTGATATCCTCTAACTTCAGCACGCTGCCTGTGACATCTTCGATTTCAGACACGCCCTTAGCCGCCGTCACGACCACATCCAGATCGGCCTCGGAAACGATGATCAGGTTAAACTCCTGATCAAACCTCTCGTCTTCGATATCCTGAGAGGAGGGATCGGAAACGATGATCTCACTGGTCTCCTCAATCGCCTTAAACACCAGAAAGGCTCTCGCCGCCTTCAGAATACAAGATTCCTGCACCCTGACGGTCAAGCCGTATACCTTTTTATTCTGCTTGATGGCATCGCTTAACACACTCTGCTGATTTTCATCCAGCTTGACGCCATGAAAACCACCGCCTGCAGATGCTGCCGTCTCTTCCTTCGCCGCAGCTGCCTCCCCTGCCGGTTCCTCTTTCGCCGCAGGCGCCTCTTCTGCGCCGGATCCGCCCGTCATGATATCATTCAGGCGTTTAATCAACGCGCCATTATCGTTAGTGCCCTCATCAGAACTCTCACGGATATTGGTATTGTACTCTTCCAACGCATCAAGGCACTGGAACAGCACATCGATCATATCCGCCTTCACCTTGATATTGCCGTTACGCACCTCGGAAAAAACGTTCTCCATATCATGGGTCAGCGTCTGCATTCGTTTATAACCCATGGTACCCGCCATTCCCTTTAAGGAGTGTGCCGCACGGAAGATCTCGTTGATCGTGTCCATGTTTTCAGGATCCTGCTCCAAAGAGAGGATCTGCGTGTTGAGATTTTGGAGATGTTCATTGGTTTCATCAAGGAAAATCTCGAGATATTGACTTACATCCATATTATTTTACCCCCACGTTTGTTATGATTTCCTGTGCAATCTGCTCAAGTGGCACTGTCTGATCTGCCAGTCCTGCGTTCACGGCGCTCTTTGGCATCCCATACACTGCACACGTGCTCGCTTCCTGTACGATCACATGAACTTTTTTCTTCAGCGCCAAATTCTGGATCCCCTGCGTACCGTCCGCACCCATCCCCGTCATAACTACGCACAACACCCTGTCGAATTTGCTGTCCATCAGGGATTCGTACATGTAGTTCGCACAGGGTTTCACGCCCTCTCTCGTCGGTTCGTCCGAATAGTGGATCGTGTACTTTCCCGGCAAAGCCTGCAGGATGTTTAAGTGTTTTCCTCCCATGGCAATGTAGACATTTCCGGGTAACAGTACATCTCCCTCCGCCGCCTCCTTCACATTGAGCATGCTTAAGGAGTTTAAGCGCTCTGCCAGGGAAGCCGTAAATCCGGGCGGCATATGCTGCACCACCACGACCGGCGCCTTCAGGTTCGCCGGCAATTTCGGAATGACTGCCTGCAGGGCCTTCGGTCCGCCTGTGGAACTGGCAATAGCCACGATCTGACTGCCTGCTTCGTAAACCGCCTTGCCGGATGACACAGCGGGCACAGATGCCGAAGCTGTCGGCAGCTTCCTTTCCGTCACCGCCTGGCCGATCCCCACCGGGCCGATTCTGCCTGCAGGCGCCACCGGGCTTCCGATTGCAACAGGCTTAGGCACATCCATCTCCGTGACTGCCGTCAAAATCCGCAGAAGTTCTTCGCCAAAATTTCTGTCTCTGCAATCCAAGGCGTTGTTCGGTTTATGGATGAAATCAAGAGCTCCCAGCTCCAGTGCATCCAGTGTGACCTTTGCGCCGTCCCTGGTGTCGGTACTTGCCATGATGATCTTTGCCTGAATGCCTCTCTTTTGCAGCTGCTTCAAAAGCTCCAGGCCATTCATCTGCGGCATATTGACATCCAAAACAACCGCATCATAGGTTTTTCTGCTGAGCAGATTCAATGCATCCAGACCGTTTACCGCACGGTCCTGTACATGGAATCGTTTGTCAGATTCTATTATATCACAGAGTACTCTTCTCATGAGTGCAGAGTCGTCAACAAGTAATATATTTTTCATTTGTTTCGCCTGCACCTCCTCCACGTTCTGCAGCCATTTGCTCTGCCTGCTGTTTGTTATCCTGTTTCCGGTTCGATTTCCTGTTATTTATGTACTTTTCTGGCCTCATCAAAAATATATTGTATGATTTCTTCCCGCTCCTGCGGATCTACATTGACATACTGCACGCGATGATCGAAAACGCCGGGCCGATGCTCCAGCTCGTTCACCGCCAGGACTTTGCCCACCAGCCGGTATTCCTTTTCTCTTCCTTCCAGCTGCAGATGATACTTACACAGAATCAGGCTGTTCACCTCATAAGCGTAATAAGCTACAAACCGCAGGCCGCCGCCGCTGATATCCACGATCACGCTGCTCTTTAGCGGAAGGGAAGGCAGAAGTTCTTCCTGTGCCGCGTCCGCAATCTCCTCCTCCTCGGCAAGCTGCCTGGAATCCATCTCCAACGCACAGCTGAAACGATAATACTCTCTCCTCTGATAATTCCGCAGATTACTGGTCAGATCCATCACCAGCACATACTGCCCGTTAAACCGATAGCGGTCCACCACTCTGGCATTACACTGGTAAACCACGTTATCACCATAAAAATACATATCGTACTCGCCGTCCACCGGAAGAAGAATCAGTTTTCCGTCCTCAATCGGCATGGTAATCTCCACCCGATCTTCGGTGAGCACCTTCAGTACATGGCTGCGATGGGGCAGTTTCTCTTTTTCGCTCCCCGGCCCGGCCCCGAAGCCTCTTTCGATGGCACGCAGTTCCACCTCGCCGCCCGGCACCACATATTTAGACAATAATTCCGCCATACCTTACCTCCCGGCCATCCCGCGGCCGCTCCCGCCAAGATTTATCTTCTGGAAATAATGTGGGAAAAAAATGCCGCCATCCCACGTCTTTTTACATTCTGATCGACTTCCCGATTCATCAGCTTCGCCGCCACCGCCTCGTAAGCCATGGCCGAACGCGCTTTTGGATTCTCCAAAGACACCGGCATCTGCTGCATCACTGCCCTGGCAAGCTGCGGATCCTGCGGAATCATGCCCAGATAGGAAATCGGCACCTTCAGATAACGTTCCACCACCGTCTGCAGCTTCATATAAAGTGCCTGTGCCTCGTTTTCCCCTGTCACCTTGTTGGCCAACACCCTGATCTGCGTCGTCTCCGGAGAATACCGCGGATGTCGGCTTAAAGCTTTCAAGAGGGAGTAGGAATCTGTGATTGACGTCGGTTCCGGCGTGGTCACCAGCAGAATCTCACCGCTTGCCACCAAAAACTCCAGCACGGCATCGGCAATACCCGCTCCGGTATCCACAATGATGGTATCCGCCATCTCGTCAAGTTCTGCCAGATCCCCGATGATCGTACTCAGATGATCTTTATCCAGATTCGACATGCCGGCAATCCCGGAACCACCTGAGATAAAGCCAACCTCCATTGGCCCCCAGGTTATGATATCCTTAATACTCTTTCCCTGATAAATAAAATCACACAAGTTATGTTTCGGCACCGCACCAAACATGATCTCTATATTGGCAAGCCCAAAATCCGCATCCAAAATAATGACTTTCTGCTCCATCTTTCGAAACTGTATGGCAAGATTGATCGCCGTATTGGACTTTCCCACGCCTCCCTTCCCGCTGGTCACCGTAATGACCCTGGCCAGAGGACGTTTCGGCGGAGCGCTGCCCTTTATTATCCTTCTCAGTTGTTCAGCCTGATCCATCCGGGCTTCCTCCTTAGTCTTTCCTCCGATTCTTTTGTCCGGTCAGCTCTTTCCTCCAAGCAGTCTCTTGACTGTCTTTTGCGGATTAAAGTCTTCAATGTCGTCCGGAACATTCTGTCCGTAAGTCACATAGGACAGTGACGCCCCCGTGTAGAGCCGAAGATTCAGGAGATTTCCCAGCGTTGTCGTCTCGTCCAATTTCGTAAAGATCAGCTTGTAATCCGCCATCTCCTTATAGGAATCCGCTATGCTGATCAGATCCCGATATTTGGTGGTGGCGCTTAAGACCAGATGCACTTCCTTTTCAACCTTATCATCAACGGAATGTATGATATTACACATGTTATCTTTCTGCGTATTGTTCTGGTGGGAATGTCCCGCCGTATCGATCATGATATAATCGTAATCCCTGAAATCCTCCAACGCTTTCGCGATCTCTTCCACCGTATAGATCACGCGGAACGGCACCTCCAGGATATTGGCATAGGTACGCAGCTGCTCCGCTGCGGCGATCCGATAAGTATCCGCCGTAAGGAGCGCCACTTTCTTTTTTTCATCCACCCGAAACTTAGAGGCGATCTTTGCGATGGTGGTCGTCTTTCCGACGCCTGTCGGACCGATGAAGAAGACCAGCTTAATACCGTTTGCAGCAGGTTCGATGCCGCTCGGCTTTCCAAATTTTAAAATCATCTTCTGATAGATATTCGCAAGCGCATAGTCAAAGGGAATATTGGGCTTATTGATCAGCTCGATCTCGTCGATGATCTCCTGCGCATACTTCTCATCCACTTCATTCTCCAGCATGGTATCATGGAGCAGACGCATGAATTTGTCTGTCTCAGTCTCTTCCTTGGGCTGTGCAGCCTCCTCCGCCTTCTCTTCCTTTTCCTCTCCCGGCTTTTGTAACTGCTGCTCCAAAAGGGACTGCAGGCTGTCCAGCTTTTCCTCGATAGCGCTGTTGGTGTCCCGCTTCTCAGGCTTTTCCGTAACAGGTGTTTCCATAACGGGTGTATTTTGGCTGGAGGCGATTACATTATTGATTGCGGAAACTGCCGCCGAATACTTTTCGCTCTCCTCCTCCAAGGCCACCGTGACCTCCACCATCGGCGTCTTTAAAAATGCGAAAAGGCCCTTGCTTTTTACGGGCTTTACATTCATGACGACAACGCCTTCCCCCAATTCCTTTCTGGCGTTCTCGATCGCTTCCTGTTCTGTTTTCGCAATAAACTTCTTGATTATCATTATGCTGTCACCATCCCAACAGACTGTAATTCAATATTGGAGTCCACCTCGTTGTAAGACACAACCACCAAATCCCTGTAATAGTCCTCCGTCAGCTTTTTAAAGTATGCTCTGACAATAGGCGAAGTAATAACGATGGGCATCTTGCCAAGATCCTCGAGCTTCTTGACCTCTGTGCCGACACTTGCCATGATTTCCTTGGTCTTGGCAGGATCTAACGTCAGGTATGCCCCCTGCTCCGTCTGTTTGACACTTGCCATGATCTCCTGTTCCAGCTTCGGATCGAGCGTCACCACGCTTGAAGTCTCGTTCGCCGGGAAGAATTTGCCGGAAATCGCACGCTTTAAGCTCTGTCTGACATACTCCGTCAGGATATCCGTATCCCTGGTGGTAGTCGCATAGTCCGCCAGGGTCTCGAAGATTGTCAGCAGATCCCTGATGGATATGCCCTCCTTTAAGAGATTCTGCAGCACCTTCTGGATCTCTCCGAGTCCCAGAAGCTTGGGCACCAGCTCCTCCACGAGCGAAGGGTTCGTCTCCTTCAAATTGTCCACAAGGCTCTGTACATCCTGCCTCGTAAGAAGCTCCGATATGTACTGCCTGATGATCTCCGTCAAGTGTGTCGCAATAATGGACGGCGGATCCACAACCGTGTAGCCCATGCTCTCCGCGCGCTCCCTCTGCCCTTCCGTGATCCAGATGGCCGGCAGATGGAAGGACGGCTCAAAGGTAGGGATACCCGTGATTTCCTCCTCCACATAGCCCGGGTTCATGGCCATGTAGTGGTCAAAGAGGATTTCGCCCTCGCTGACCTGCACACCCTTTATCTTAATAATATACTGATTCGGATTTAACTGTATGTTGTCCCGCAGACGAATGATCGGCACCACGGTACCAAGTTCCAACGCGATCTGCCTTCTGATCATGACCACGCGGTCTAAGAGGTCACCGCCCTGATTCACATCAGCGAGCGGGATAATCCCGTAACCGAACTCCAGCTCGATGGGATCTACCTGCAAGAGGGATGTCACGTTCTCCGGCTGCCTGATCTCCTCCGCAGCCGCCTCCTCCTCGTCCGCCTCGTGCTCGATCTCCGCTGTCTCGATTGTACCGGCCATCACTCTGCCGACCACGATAAAGATCAGTCCCAGCCCCACGAAGACTACGGGGTTCAGGGGCGTTACAATGCCCAGAAAAGCGAGAACCGCACCTACCAGATACAATACTTTAGGCACTCCAAAGAGCTGGCTGATCAGCACCGTGCCGAAATCTGCTTCCTTGGAACCCTTCGTCACCAGAATACCGGTCGCCAGAGAGATCAGAAGGGACGGGATCTGGCTTACCAGACCGTCGCCGATCGTGAGGATCGTATATTTGCTGAGCGCCTCCGTGATCTCAAGTCCCTGCTGCAATACACCGAAAGCGATACCGCCCACGATGTTGATAAAGGTGATGATCAGGCCTGCCGTTGCGTCTCCCTTGACATACTTCACGGCACCGTCCATGGAACCGAAAAACGTGGATTCCTCCTGAATCTTATCCCTGCGCTGCTTTGCCTCCTCGTCCGTGATGGCGCCGGTATTTAAATCGGCGTCGATGGCCATCTGTTTACCGGGCATCGCGTCCAGGGTAAATCTCGCCGTCACCTCAGCTACACGCTCGGAACCTTTGTTAATAATCATAAACTGCACAATAATTAAGATGATAAACACCAGAACGCCAATGACCAGATTGCCGCCGCCCACATACTGACCGAAGGTCTGCACCACGTTGCCGGCATCACCCTTAGAAAGAATCAGTCTGGTAGAGGAAACGTTCAAGGCAATCCTGAATATCGTCGTGAACAGCAGGACCGTCGGATAAAAGGACATCTGCAACACTTCGTTGGCAAACATACAGCCAAACATAATGGTAAAGGCGAGCGCGATATTGCAGGCTAAAAGCACATCCAAAAGTCCCGTACTGATTGGGACGATCAGCATGATAAACGCCGCCAACACATACAGTGTCACGAAAACGTCTCCTATCTTCAGTTTCTGCATCGCGGTTCACCTCCTTCCAAAATTTCTTGATTGCACATAAGCAGACTCAAAAGCTTCGCATTTTATACTTTACCCTGCAAGTGATAGACGAAAGCCAGTACCTCCGCCACCGCCTGATAGAGTTCCGGCGGTACCACATTACCCACTTCCACATTCGCGTAGAGCATTCTGGCCAACGGCTTATTTTCTACGATCTCGATGTGATTCTCCTTCGCCACATCCTTGATCTTCTGTGCCAGATAATCGGCCCCCTTCGCCACTACATAGGGAGCGTCGTAAACCTCGGGTTCATATTTGATCGCAACCGCAAAGTGGGTCGGGTTCGTGATGACCACGTCCGCCTCCGGAAGCTGCTGCATCATGCGGCGTCTGGAAGCTTCCATCATCCTCTGGCGCTGTTTTCCCTTAATCTGCGGATCTCCCTCCTGGTTCTTATACTCGTCCTTGACCTCCTGTTTGGTCATCTTCATGTCTTTTTTAAACTTGACCTTTTGATAGACAAAGTCAGCCACCGCAATCAGCATATAAAACAGCGCGATCCGGATTCCCAGATTGATCACCAGCAATCCAACCTGAACGATCCCCTGATTTAAAGAAATATCGTAAAGCAGATAAATCGGCGGTATATTCTTTTTCAGATAATTATACACCACATAGCCAATCAATGTCAGCTTTAAAATTGATTTTATCAGCTCCACCAGGGAATTCGGTGAAAAAAAACGTTTAAATCCGTTCACGGGATTCAGCTTGTTGAATTTCGGTTTGAGCGGCTTTGTGGTAACCTTCCACTTCACCTGCAAAAGATTCGTGATAAAGGCTACCAGAAATCCCACGATCAAAAACGGCAGGATTATAATCAATATCCTGGAAAGCGATCTGGTAAAGAGCATACGAAAGGTCGCCGTCTGGATATGTCCCTCGTAAAGCTTTGCGTAATCCGGGATCTGAGAATACAGTTCCTGCATCCCCCCCACAAAGAAGGTTCCCATGTACTCCACCCAAAAGCGCAGCAGGAGAAACGCCGCCAGCATCTCAAAGGCGTTTGTCACCTCTTTGCTCTTGGCTACCTGTCCTTCATTTCTGGCATCTTTCAGTTTTTTACTGGTAGGTTCCTCTGTCTTTTCTCCGCCGGGGCCATCCTTGGCGAAGAACTGCAGCTCATATGCTAAACTCAAACCATGCCCTCATTTCGAAGCATTCATGCGACGAAGGCGACGCAAATCTCAAATTTGCGTCTGCCCTCCAACAAATTTGTGATGCTCCTACACAAATTTGCGATTTAAAAATCAGTGCATCAGCATGATTTTTAAATCATTCCCTCCACAAAGGATACGATCATCCGCTTCATCTGTGCAAATACATTGTCCGACAGTGCCGGCAGCATCCGCATCGACAGAAAAAGAATTCCCAGGCCCACAAGTACTTTCAGCTGGATACCCACGGCAAACATATTCAGCTGCGGAGACACCTTTGCCAGCACACCAAGCACACAGTTTAAGAAAATCATAGCACAAAAGATCGGCAGGATGATACGAAAACCGATCACGATGTAATCCGCCAGAAACATGAGGACAGACGAAAGCAGCGCCTCCGTCTTAAACACCGCACCATTAATCGGAATCAAAGTAAAAGTGTCCACCAGTGCCCGCAGCAGATACTGATAGAGACCGGAAAGAATCATAAACAAAGTGAACATATACTGATAAAACACGCCGGTAAAGGTGGCCTGCTGTCTCGTTGCCGGATCAATCAAGGAAACCATGGAAAGTCCAATCTCCATGTCCGCAATGCTGCCCGCAAAGGTAGTCACCGAACTGCATATCTGCGCACCCCAGCCGATGACAAAACCGGTCAGCGCCTCCTTTGCTACGATCACGGCATAACCCAAAAGGCTGCTGTACACCACCTCGTTATGATCAATCGCGTTATAGAGCAGATAGGACAGAAAAATAGAAAATCCGATTCTCACCCTTCTCGGCACGTTTGACATGCTGAAAAACGGAGCAGCATATACAAAACAGCTAATCCGTACCAGTATCAGTAAAAAATATTCCAAATCTGCATAGGTAAAGCTTATATCTATCATAAAGCCACTTCCCAAAAACGGAATGTAGTTCTGATGCCATTTAACGTAAATACTGGTTAAAATTCAGCCACAGCCCGGTCATAAACTCTACCATCTGGTTCATGATCCAATGTCCCATGACAACCAGCGAGAGAAAAATCGCCAGGACTTTGGGGACAAAGGTCAGGGTCTGCTCCTGAATGGAGGTGACTGTCTGAAAAATGCTGACCGCCAATCCCACACAAAGTGATACCAAAAGCATCGGTGCGGCGCACTTTATGATCGTAAGGATCGCCTGTTCGGCAATTGCCGTAACGTCATTGACTGTCAATTACCCGTACCTCCATTTCCCACTGATAATCCACCCTAAAAATCAAAAATTAAAGCTCTCTACCACGCCCTTGATGATCAGATACCAGCCATCCGCCAGTACGAAAAGAAGTATTTTAAAGGGCATGGAAATCGTCGTCGGCGGCAGCATCATCATACCCATGCTCATCAGAGTAGAAGCCACTACCATATCAATCACAATAAACGGTATATAGATCAAAAAGCCGATAATAAATGCCTGCCTGAGCTCATTGATAATAAACGCCGGCACCAGGATACTCATCGGAATATCGTCCAGCTCGCCGCTCCACTCCGTGCGGCTGATATCCATAAAAAAGTTTACGTCGTTCTTCTGTGTCTGCTTATACATAAACTGTCTGATCGGTGCGGCCGCTGCCGTAAGCGCTTCCTCCTGTGTCAGTTCGCCCGCCTCGTAGGGCACCACCGCTTCGGTATAGACCGCAGTCAGCGTCGGCTGCATAATGTAAAACGTCAAAAATAGGGCGATACCTATCAAAACCGTATTTGGCGGTGCCGTCTGTGTGTTCAGCGCCTGTCTCGTAAAATGCAGCACGATGATGATCCTCGTAAACGAGGTTAACATAATGAGCAGCGTCGGTGCAATCCCAATCAGCGTCAGAACCACCAAAATGCGCAGCGCGCCATTAACGCTTCCGTTGCCGTTATTATAGGTCACCGTCACCGTATTGGCAATATTCAATTCAGCCAGATCTTCGGCAGTCTCCGATGCCCCGGGCGGATCCTGATTTGTCCTCTCCGCGCTGGTGCCGGTGAGATTGGATTCCCGGTAAGGGGTATCCGTCACCGCGCTCGTCGTATCTTCTGCGGCATATACGATATTCCCCTGACTAAGATACAATATGCCTGCCACCATCAGCAGGCATATATATTTTGCCAAATCATATCCGGAAAAATATTTCTTCATTCGTCTCGCCCGTCTTCTTTTTCCAGGATTTTTTCTCTCTGCATTTTTGTGAGCACATCCTTAAAACTGGACACGCCACTGGTAGACCCCTCTGAAAAGTGTAAATCCTCTTCGGGAATCTCTGATATCATTGTAACAGTATCTTTGCAGACTGCAAGCGCCAAATACTTCCTGCCGATCCTTACCAGCTGGATATATTTGGTATTAGAAAGTCGAAGCGCTTCCAAAAGCTCCATGTTTGCGCCTGCGGATACTCCCTTTTGATAACCGCCGATCCACTTGGTGACCACAGCCGTGACAGCCAGCACAAACACAAACAGCAGCAATACCGTTATAAGCTGTACATAGGAGTCAGTCCTGTCCGGTAATGCGAGAAGCATTATCCCACGACCTTCTTAACAGCCTCCAGTACGCGATCTGCCTGGAAAGGCTTTACGATAAAGTCCTTGGCGCCTGACTGAATGGACTCGATAACCATCGCCTGCTGACCCATAGCAGAACACATGATAACCATAGCACCCGGATCTCCCTCCTTAATCTTCTTGAGAGCCTGGATGCCGTCCATCTCGGGCATGGTGATGTCCATCAGCACAAGATCGGGCTTAAGCTCGTTGTATTTCTCGACTGCTTTTGCGCCGTTCTCCGCCTCTCCTGCCACGTTATAGCCATTCTTGGTCAGGATGTCCTTGATCATCATTCGCATAAACGCTGCATCATCACATACTAAAATATTTTTTGCCATCTCTCTTCTCCTATCACATATTATTTGATAATTTCGGTTACCCGAATACCAAAGCTTTCCTCGATTACTACTACTTCGCCTTTTGCAACAAACTTTCCGTTTACCAGCACGTCGATCGGCTCGCCCGCGATCTTGTCAAGCTCTATGATCGTACCCGGTGCAAAATCCAAAATCTCCGCAATGGACCGGGAAGTCCTGCCCAGCTCCACCGTCACCTCAAGCGGCACATCCTTGATCAGCTCAATGTTTTCCTGACTCTGCATCGGATTAAAATCGGCTGCAAAATTCTGGAACTGAACCGGCTGTACATTCATGCCCGGCTGCATCGGCATCTGGGGCATCATCTGCGGCATTCCCATCTGGGGCATCATCTGTGGCATTCCCATCTGCGGCATCATCTGCATCTGGCTCATATCCTGTGCCGGCATTTGCATCGGCATCGGCTGTGGAGCCGGAGCTGCTGCCGGAGCCGGAGCAGGTGCAGGTGCCGGGGTAGGGTCCGGAGCCGCTGCTGCCGGAGCCTCGCTGTCTGCCCCCTGGCTGACAATGAAAGTATGGTAGATATCTTTTGCGAAATCCACCGGATACAACTGCATGATGGTGGAATCTACCAGCTCATCAATCTGCATCCTAAAAGAAATCTTGACGAAGGTTCCCTCCAGGAAATCCGCAATATCGCCGCCTGATTTAAAGGCGGTCAAATCCACCAGACTGGCCTCCGGGGGGCTGATATCAATCATCTTGCCAAGCATCGTGGAGAGCGATGTTGCGGAAGATCCCATCATCTGGTTCATCGCCTCGGAAATTGCCGAAAGATGAAGCTCACCCAGCTCTCCGTCTGTATTGGTACCGTCACCTCCCATCATCAGGTCGGTGATGACCTTTACGTCATGTTCCTTTAAAATCAGGATATTCGATCCGTCCAACCCCTGTGTATACTTGATCAGAATAAATACGCAGGGCTTCTCGTAATCTTCCAGTACATTCTTCCAGGTCGCCAGCTTGACCACAGGCGTCGTGATGTTGACCTTACGGTTTACAATGGAAAACAGGGTGGTCGCCGAAGCGCCCATACTGATATTGGCGACTTCACCGATGGCGTCCTTCTCACTTTCTGTCAGGAGCGAATCGTCAGCTTCAGGCCCATCAAATACTGCGGCATCCGCTGTATCTGCGGCTGTATCATCGCCTGCCGGCTCATCCGTGCCATTTAGCAGCGCGTTAATCTCATCCTGTGATAACATTCCGTCCATGCTTTACTCCCCCTCTCTAATCACCGAAGTGACTCTCACAGCATTCTTCTCTCGGCTGGTACCCGGAAGTGCGGTGAATTTTTTGATATTCCCCACATACACTGTAAGATCCTGATCCACCTCGGTATCTAGTCTTATGATGTCCCCGCGTTGCAGATTCACAAAATCGGTGACTGATATGCTCGTCTTTCCCAGCACAGCCTTGACAGGAACATCCACCCTCTTGATCAGGGCCTCGACATACTCCTCGAAATTCTCCTCGTTATGCTCCTGCAGATTCGCGTACCAGTACTTCGTATTGAGCTTATCCATGACGCTCTCCAACGTGAAGAAGGGGAGACATACATTCATAAATCCTTCAACGTCGCCTATTTTCATATTTAAGGTGACGATTGCGATCATATCGCTGGGGGCGATAATCTGTGCAAACTGTGAGTTTGTCTCGATACGCTCCATCATGGGATTGATATCCGCCACATTCTTCCACGGTTCCCGCATGAGCTGCATACAGACTACCATCATCTTCTCTATGATCGTCATTTCAATTTCCGTGAAATCCCTGGTTTTTTCCAAGGGATCTCCCGAACCGCCAAGCATCCTGTCTATCATCGCAAACCCCAGCTGGGATGCCAGCTCTATCAAAATCGTGCCCCCAAGCGGCTGAAAGTTTACGACGCCCAGGATCACCGGATTAGACAGAGAGTTTGAAAATTCTGAGAATATGACCGTCTCGGAGCTTGTTACCGAGACCTGTATATTCTTTCTCAAATACACCGGCATACTCGTTGAGAGCAGCCGTCCGTAATGCTCGTATATGATTTCCAATGTCCGCAGATGCTCTTTGGAGAACTTTGTAGGACGTTTGAAGTCATAATTTTTTACTTTTTTATCATCCGCGTTATTTAACTCTTCGGTGTCCAGATCGCCGCTGCTCAAGGCGGCGAGCAGATTATCTATCTCACTCTGCGATAGTACCTCACCCACGAAAGTTCACCTCCTGTGGCAGTCATTTTCTCTAAGTACTATCCAAACATGATGTCACCGAAGGACACGTTATAGATAAACTTGGAATCAAACATTTGCTGTATTCTGTCTATGATCTCTTTCTTGATGATCTCCTGATTGTCGCGTGCCTCCTCCATCGTATACTGAGCAAACACACCGTTGATCTCGTCTTTGATCAGCCCCTCTCTGGTAGCCAGATTCTCAGCAGAGCCATACTCCTTATAACCGTCGGCCTTGGTGTTGATTGAAAGGGTGATAGAAACGATACAATAGTGATCTTTATCATCGCCCTCGCTCTTTTTCAATGGGATCGTCATGTTATCAGCAAAAGAATAGGTCTCGGTATCCGCCATGGAGATGACCTCCTCAGCCGCTTCGCCTTCACTGCTGGCTGCAAGTTCCAGATCCATGGCTGTGGCGATGTTATCCACCAGCGCGGCAGTCTTTTTGGAGGCCCCGACCACACTGAACATCATAATCGCCGTCAGAACAATATTTACGATCATAAGCGCCAGAATAATAATGGAAATCAGATTCTTCTTCATAGCCTTTCGTTTCTCCTTCTATAGATATTGTATCTATGATTTCTTATGACTTAAAGCTCCTGAGATCAGTAAGCGCTCATGGAGTTGTAAATCTTGATCTCTACTCTTCTGTTCTTCGCTCTTCCCTCGGGTGTCGCGTTATCCGCGATCGGAAGATATTCTCCCCTGCCCGCATGTTTGATATTCGCCGGGTTTAAGTTTGTCACCGAAAGGATGTAATCAAACACCGAAAGTGCACGCCCGGAGCTCAGCTCATTGTTATTGGAGTATTTTGCTCCCGACATCGGCACGTTGTCCGTGTGTCCCTCGATTTCAACGGTTCCCGTCGCATACCGTTCCAGAATCAGTCCCACCTGATCGAGCACCGGCTTCGCCTCCTCTTTTAAAAGCGTCTGCCCCGAATCAAAGAGGATAGAACCTTTGAGTGTGAGTTGGACATATTGGGAAGTGAACTGCACCTGAACCTCATCCTGCATATCCTTCTCATCCACGGCTTCCTGAACCTTCTCCGCAAGTTTCTCGGATTCTTCCATCTGCGCTTCCTCAAGCTGCTCTTTTGCAGCTTGCGCAGACGAATCCTGCGCGATATCCTCATCGACGGTCTGGCCCTCGTCGAGCTTACCTGTACTGTTTATAAAATCATCCAGCTCGTTGAGCTGACTGACGCCGTTACTGATCAAAATCCCATCGCCAATTGCCTGTGCGCCTCCATCAAACACGGAGAACGCCTGGTTCAAGGACGCTACGATTGCCTCCTGCTTCGCCTCATCCACATTGGACATTGCAAAAAGCAACACGAAGAAACAGAGCAGAAGATTCATCAAATCACTAAATGTGGCCATCCACGCCGGTGAACCTTTTGGCGGGTCTTCCTGTTTCTTCTTAGCCATTCTCCTCACCTCCGCCTTCTTCACCGGAGGAGCCTCTATCCGCAGGCGCAAGGAAGGACTTCAATTTTTCCTCGATGACACGAGGGTTCTCGCCTGCCTGAATGGAAAGCAGACCCTCGATCTCGATCTCCTTCACCATCATCTCCTCGTCGTTCTTGCCTTTCAGCTTTGTGGCCACAGGCGCGCAAATCCAGTTCGCAAGGACGGATCCATAGAACGTAGTAATCAGAGCCGTTGCCATGTTCGGGCCGACTGCCGCAAGGTCGGACAAGTCTTTCAGCATGAGGATCAGACCGATCAGAGTACCGATCATACCCCAGGCAGGACCCATGGCGCCCAGGTTTTCCCAAAAGCCGATCTTTTCCTTGTGTCTGCCTTCCACACTGACAAGTTCCGTCTCCATGATGGCGCGCACAAGCTCGGGATCTGTACCATCTACAATCAGCAGAATGCCCTTTTTCAAAAATTCGTCGTCAATATCGCTGGCCGCTTCCTCCAGGGAGAGCAGACCTTCTTTACGGGCAACGTTCGATAAGTCTATAATCTTCTGAATAATCTCCGGCACGTTCATGGTAGACGTCTTGAAGATCAGAGTAATGCTCTTTAATCCAGCAACGAAACTTGGCATGGAATAACTCGCCATAATACAACATAAAGCGCCGCCGAAGGTAATCAACGCTGAGGGGGCGTGCAGGAAACTGGCCACGGTAGCGAACGACTTTCCGAACACCATACCGAAGATCATCAGGGCCAAACACGCTAACAAACCGATAATTGAAGCTATATCCATATGTATGCACCTACTTTACACTAGTCTGCAAAAATATCCTTTCTATACGATTTTACTAAATTTTTCACTTCTTGTCTACTTTCTTTTACAATTATTTTCCGACCTGTCGTTAAGGTGAGCACCGTATCGGGCGTCTCCTCGACAAGTTCCAATAAATCGGGGTTAATCAACACCTTGACGCCGTTGATCTTCGTAACTTCTATCATGCGAAACCTCCCCTTCCAAGATAATCCAAAATCAAAATGCAGAACAAAATAAAATAGAAGGTCTGCAACTTGTTTATTTTACCACACATTTTCTGAAACTGCAAAAAAAATTTTTACCAATTCTATAAATTCCTAGAATACGTATAAGCAGACTCGAGATGCTTTGCATGTGCGTATAAGCAGACTCGAGACGCTGCGCATCTCGAGTTCGCGTTGCTCGCCGTAAGCCTCCCGGATCATGCATTCATGCAAGCATGATGCCTGCTCCGTAAGTCTTCCTGCTCTGCTTATACGCGATCGAGTAGGAGGAAAT
>DLAF01000060.1 GCA_002492725.1 Lachnospiraceae bacterium UBA7054 | reverse complement strand
CCTTGACAAAGGGTATAGTTTAGATCTATGTAATAACTATCACTTGAAATTGAAATTGCTCCTGCTCGACAAACCGATTCACATTTCAAACACTTTCTACATGCATTAAATTTACGAATCTGATAACCAACCATTCTCTGCAAGTCATCATCGTCCTGCACATTCATAGTTCTAACTTTGACAGCATATTCATATCCATCCTGACTAAAAGGCTGAATTGATAAAATGGGTACATTGGTTCTGGCATCGAGCACAAGTACCTCATGCAATAATTTCTTGCCGAGTTCCGGCGCTACCCTACCAAAAGGTGTAAACATGCCTAGCAATTCATCATCGAACGGGCGAACCAAACGATATATCTTCGCATGATCTTCCGTTGTACAGTTTGTGAATTTGATTTTTACATCGCCAGCAGCTGTAAGACCATTTCCCCCTTGACGTGCTTTCCACTTGCCAGTATCTACATATACCTCCGCATCCTCTTTGCCAATTTTTTTTGCAAAACTTATAAGAAAATCTCTCCACTTTTTAGACTGAAAAGGCATATAAATTCTGGATAAAAATTGCGCTCTCTGATTGTTGTTTGGACAGCACCAACAACCCACTCTGTCATATCCCAATCTATAAGCCTCATTAAAATCAACATCCTCCGCCAATATATAAAGCCAAATATCTATGTCTTTCCAAAAGAAAATCGGAGATGCCACTGTCTGCTGCTGTATTTTTACTGATTCAGCATCATCTTCAACTCTGTTATATTTGCTTCTGCTAACAGATTCAAACTTTCTAATTCCATAAAAAGTTAATATCTGCTGATTCCTATATAAACTGTTGAGAACACGCGTAATTGGGCCTGTCTTAAACATCGAGCAACACCAACGCATCATACGTGCTGGTGGTCCAATATCTTCACAAACATCCATGAACACCTGCTCTTCATTCTTTGCAAACAAGAAAATAGCTTGCGGATGGTTCTCTCTATATCTCTCAGCATATGCTACAGTAGACGGGAACTCCAACGTAGTGTTTCCAAAGATATGAACAAGGCTTGGATTACCCAATGCCTTTGTAACTACATCAGCAGTAACCGTAGAATCTTTACCTCCAGAAAATGATATTACCAAACTCTCTTCATCAAACCTTGATGCAGTGTTTCTCACAAAGTCAAAAGACTCATCCTTCAAATAATTTAATCTATTACGATTTGCTTTGGCAAAAGTTTTTATATGCTCATTAAAGTACTCATATGTATTTGTAGAATCGTATTCTTTTAATTTTTTAGCAATCGTATCCGTATCAGCAATCTGAAATAAACTGCTTGGAATAGAAATGCTTTTACCATCTATGTAATATCTGCTATTAACAGCCCAAACTGAGCTCTTTACAAATTCATGTGGCTTTTTGTCTAATAATATTTCCAGTAATAAACGTTCTTCCGGAAATACTGGCCTTAAATCCGTTGTTAAATACTTTGTCTTTCCACCGCAGATTGAGCATATACCTTTATCCGCCTGATTGATTAACTGAATAATAGGTATCTTACAATGTTTACACCAATATATTCCAACAGGAATATCTGCTACTGTTTCTTTGCCACAAATTGGGCACACATTCTCATTTGTTTCTATATTGCAGTTGCAACACCACACTCCGTTGTCCGCCTCCAAACTATCCTATAGCCCAATATTATACATCCAATAAAGCAATCACATATCTGAATATGTCATTCAAATCTTAATATACTCACTAACTATCCTATATACCCACTCCGCATTCGAAATCTGCTCCGCTGTCTCCTCTTTACTCGCTATAAACATATCATCATAATCAGACGCATTTCTAATTGTAAAAGCTGAGCCAATCATTTTTGACATTTCTATAGGAAAAACGCCTTCCTTTATATATCTACGGCGAAACTCAGCAATCACACCGCTATGCTTGCTTGAATCAAAGTTATCGAGAAGCAATACCGCTCTCAAAGCATGAAATATTGAGTAATACGCTCTATTATTAGCAATCCTATAACTGCCTTGAGAAAACAGTAAATGCGCCGCTTCCAAATCTTCTTTTGATTTATCAAGCCTATATTTTGCATAATCTCTTTGTAATACTGTATTTTCAGGCAAATTTAATACCTTCTTTCTTAATATTCTGATAAAACCGCGAAACAGTCATATACTGATTATACTGCCTCCAACTCTGAATCACAGGCGCCAAAACCACATCGTACTCCAAATCAATCTGATCTGATACATCTAAAATCTTTTTTCTCGCTTCTCCTATTTCTTCTTGTCCAACATCCAGTAAGACCATTATGTCAATATCGCTATCATTTGCAAAATCGCCCCGCGCACAGGAACCATATAAAATCACATCTCGCAAGACTGTCCCATATATTTTCTTTGCTTCCTTTGCAAATTGCGTTACAACTGATTTTATTTTTTCCTCGCACATAAAATCCTGCCCTTTCGCTCTGCCAAATTAATATTTAGCACATATTGTCAGTATTCGTATATTATAAACTATATCTTGTATAAATACAAGCTGTGGATGACAGTCTGACTCCTTATCTTTTAACCACGATCATGTCTCAAAGAAACCATTCCGCACATATCAATCCGTAAAAAAGAAAACTACTTATAAGTAGTATACTCTAAAGTAGTTTTCTTTGTAAAACTTTATTTCATTATGATTCCAAACCATCACAGAAAACAAAACCGCAGAAACATATTGACAGTCCCGTGCATACAGTGTATATATTAATATATACAGAAAATACACAGCTGAAATACCATGAACCAGAAAGGAGCGCGGAAAAATGAATTTATTGCAGGCGGAAAATCTTTTCAAGAAAATAGGGAGCTTCCGGTTAAGCAATATTTCTTTTGAGATTCCGGCAGGATACCTATGTGGTCTGATTGGGGAAAATGGTGCGGGGAAAACGACGCTTCTTCATCTGATACTCGGTCTGTACCATGCGGACGGGGGAAGTCTTCTGATAGACGGCATGGATTATGCGGACAAAGAAAAACCGATTCATGATTTGATCGGAACGGTGCTCGTGGAAGATTTAATGAATCCTTCTTTGACGCTTATGGAAAATGCCGACTCATACGGGAAATATTATTCCGGCTACCGTCGTGAATGTTTGGAAAAATATCTGTCCCTGTTTCATCTCGAAAAAGAAAGAAAATTCGGGCGCCTGTCAAAAGGAGAAAAACTAAAATGCCAGTTTGCCTTTGCCCTGTCGCACGACGCAAGATTATTGATACTCGATGAGCCGACCGGGAATTTTGATCCCGATTTCCGAAAGCAGTTTTTTCAGATCATCAAAGAGTTTATTGCGGACGGAACAAGGAGTGTGATTTTGGCATCACATATCACGGAGGATCTTGACCGCCTGGCGGATTACATTATTTATTTGGAGGAGGGGAATCAAATTTTTACGGGGGATATTGAACAGTTGCATCAGTGTTACCGCATGGTATCCGGAGAAAAGTATAAGATTAATCTGCTTCCCCCGGAGAGAATCATTCATCTGGAAGATGGAGCATACGGGACAAGGGCGCTCATCGCTCACAGCAGGCTGAACCGTTATGATAAAAGCCTTACCGTCTGGAATCCGACAATTGAGGAGTTGATGTACTTTTATACCAAGAGGAGGGAGGAAGCATGATAACCTACATGATTCGGGATTATTTTGCAATGTTTCGGATAGGAAATTTAAGGAAAAACAATCTGGCAAACAAGCTTTCTTTTTTCCCTTTTTATTTTATTGGTATGACACTTTGTGGACCTTTTCTGTTACATACCAAATTTTCCTGGCGTGTTGTAACAGTACAGTTTGCCGTATTTATGCCGATAGCTCTCGCCTATTTTTCCGTACTGGCGCATCCGGTTCGTCTTCCTAAAATGATGTATTTGTGTCCGATGCAGCCGAAAGAACGCAGGAAATATATTTATAACTCGTATTATTTCCGAGTCGGAGTGCATATGCTTCCGGGTGTTTTGGGAGTCTGTATCGCAGTTGTTTATTCCTACTGTGATATTTTTTCCGTGATAGAGATACTGCTTAATTATTTAATGGTTGCGCTTCTAATCAGCCGGGAACAAAACGCGAAAGGAGAGGTAAGCGGCATGGTCATCGGTGAAATTATCTTTGTCATTGCCATATTGTCCAGCGTGATACAGGTTGGCATCATAGCGGATGCCGAACCGGACATGGGAATAAAGGCCGTTTTGTTTGCCGTCTTCTATTTTGTTCAGCTGCCGCTCGAAATCAAGCACCTAAAATCCGCCGAGAAACAATTACAGGCGGCGGTTTCTTTTGAAAATGTCATCCATTAGAAAGGGCATGGGATGAAAATGAAGATAACGATACTTCCACAGGGAACGCTGGCAATTTATGAGCAGATTATCAACCAGTTAAAAAACGCGATTGTAACAGAGGAACTTAAGGCGGGGGAAGCGTTGCCATCCATCCGCTCGTTGGCGGCAGATCTTGGCGTCAGCGTAATCACAACAAAACGGGCGTATGAAGAACTGGAAAAAGAAGGATTGATCCGCTCCGTCGCCGGAAAAGGGTTTTATATCTGCGAATATAATACGGATTATCTGAAAGAGAAACAGTTGATGATGCTGGAAAAGCGCCTTGGCGAAGTCATCTATGAAGCGAAACAGGCAGGGCTTGGCTGCGACGAGTTTATCGAGATGGCGGAAACTTTGTACAAAGCAGACTGAGATACCAAGGGAGATGGAAATTATGAAAAAAAAGACTATTTTATCGTTTGAACATGTTACCGGAATCAGCCGAAAATTCCCCCTGCAAAATTTTACTTTAAAAAATATCAGCTTCACAATGGAAGCCGGATATTTATATGGACTTGTGGGAGAAAACGGCGCCGGTAAAACAACGCTTATGAATTATATCTTGCGGGAAAATATCAAATACAAAGGGCAAATTTGTATTGAGGGCACGGATATCCGTAAAGAACACACTAAGATACTAAATAAGATAGGATTTGTATCTGAGGACAACCGGTTCTTTGAGGAATGTACCTGTCGACAAAACGCGGATTTTCTCGGTATGTTCTATGATTCGTTTAATCGGGAAAAATTCTTGGAAACAATGGATTCCATGAAGCTGTCCGGCGGAAAAATTTATAAAAATATGTCGAGAGGGGAACGGTTAAAATTTCAGCTTGCATTCGCCATGGCACACAATCCGAGTCTATATCTGCTGGATGAGGCCACGGCAGGAATGGATCCGGTATTCCGGGTTGACTTTTTCCATCTGTTACAGCAGCTTATTTTGGATGAGCGCGCCGCCGTGCTCATAACAAGCCATATTCCTTCGGAGATAGAGAGAAAGACGGATTTTGTGGGTGTAATGAAGAACGGTTCTCTCGTTGCATTTGGGGAAAGCCTTGACATCATTCCGCAGCTGGGAAAGGAGCAGGATCGTAACGATGAATAAAAAAGCACAGATCCTATTAGAAAAATTTTATGAAGAAGAAAAAACATGGTGGCGGGACTGTTACGGATTGCACATTGCAGCGATCATCAGCCTGTCCCTCGCCATGTTTCTGCTGATTCTGCCCTGCCAGATTTGGGAAGGCGATTACACAATAGTTCCCATGTACATTATGTTAGAGCTGATGGGACTGGAATTTGACATGAGACGGTATTTTCAGTTTCGGGAAGAGGGGAAAATAAAAAGCGTCTATATAATTACGCGATATCTGCCGATTGCACGCAGGGAAATTATCATCTATGCGCTGGGCAAATTGTTAAAACGCTGCCTACAGCTTACAGGAATTTCTCTCGGATGCCAGATCGTGTTTTCGCTTTTGTTTCTGCATACGGTTGCGCCCGGAAATCTGTTGATGCCGCTTCTTTGCTGCTTTCTTTTCCCGATGGTTATTTTGGGGAGTACTTTTTTATGGCGGCAGAGCTGATATACTGCCGCCGCATTACATCAGCCATCCCTACCTCGACGGCATCAATCCAATGATCCGCCCCGCAAACTCATTAAAATTCTGGGTCTGCAAAATCACCTTTCCCGGCCCGGTGAGCTTTGTCAAAAACAGGCCCTCGCCGCCCAGGAAGATGTTTTTCAGCCCCTTCACCGTTTCGATCTCATAGCCTACGCTTCTCTCAAAGGCTACCACATTTCCCGTATCGACTTTGATAACTTCGCCGGGCGCCAGATTTTTCTCCACCTTATTGCCGTCGATTTCCAGAAATACCATGCCGCTTCCGCTGATATCCTGCAAAATAAATCCTTCTCCGCCAAACAGTCCGGCGGATAACTTTTTGGTAAACGTGATATTCAGGTTCACCGTCTCCTGCGCGCAGAGAAAGGCTCCTTTCTGGCAGATCAGGCCACCGCCTGCCCCGACATCAACAGGAAGCACTTCCCCGGCTACGGTGGAAGCAAAGGCCACCATGCTGCCGGGCCTCTCAGCGCGATAGGTCGCCATAAACAGCGACTCTCCCGAAAACATACGGCCGATGCTCTTTCCCAGACCGCCCTTCATGTTGGAATCCATCGCGATCCCCTCTGACATCCATGCCATGCCGCCCGACTGGGTGTACATCGCTTCTCCCGGTGCGTCGAATAAAACCTCCACCGCCGGCATCGTGTCTCCGATAATTCTGTACTGCATTATAATCTCCTCCTTCACATTTATACTATTTTTTCATTCTATAATGCTTAAAAATCAATCTCCTCCGGCTCATGGGTAAAAGCGCTGACGGTTGCTCTTGCATTCCGAAAATAAAACACCTGCGTATTGCCGTCATCAGCCGCATACATATTTTGAAGCGACGGATAAGCATCTAACAGGGACTGTCTGGCCTCCATACGGTCATCCTCGACCAGCTCTCCCGCGATCCGAATCCATTCCCCGCCTTTAAAAGCGCAGATCTCCGCTTTCGGATTGGCCAGAAGCTGCCTGGAAACATTCTTTACTTTTCCTGTCTGGATATATAATTTCCCCTCAAAAATATGTGCCGTTCCAAAAGGCCTGACTCTCGGCTGGTCTCCCTCCACGGTAGCCAGATAATAAGTCTGTGCTTCCTTTAAAAATTGTGTTACCTTTTCGATTCCTTCCATCCCTTTTCCTCCTGTTTCCCTATTTGATCAGTTGTCGTTTCCTCTCAATCATCTCATCGATTCTTTCCATATATTGTACCACATCCTTCACATTCTCGCACCGCTCGATCCTGTCGCCCGGAAAAACGCCTTTGGTGATGGAACCCGCACCCAGGGCAACGATGGTTTGTTTCTCCTCGTTGATCAGAATATTGTAGATTCCATACTTATTTTCCCTAGAATACCCCACATTCTCAAAATTACCCGACATATTTTTCTGCCGATAAAGATAGTAAGGCACCATATTCATATCTGCCGCGCCGCGGGCCGCGATTTCCATGATCTCTTCCGTGTTATTATAAGCCGTGGCCCCGTTTTCTTCGATCCATTTTCCCAATTTGGAAGCCCGCTTCACCGCCAGGGAATGCACGGTCAGAGCATCCGGCGAAAGTGCCTTAATCGCCTCAATGGTATGCGCCACATCCGCCGCCGTCTCCCCCGGAAGCCCCAGGATAATATCCATATTAATATTATCAAACCCGATCTGTCTTGCCAGATGAAAGGCTTCTTCCACCTGTTCCACGGTATGCCTTCTGCCGATCAGATCAAGCGTCTCCTGTTTCATGGTCTGGGGATTGACCGAAATCCTTGTCACCCCGTTTTCCAAAAGTACCCGCAGTTTTTCCTCCGTGATGCTGTCGGCCCTTCCCGCTTCCACCGTAAACTCCTGCACATGACCAAAATCAAACGCACCTCTCAGTTTCGCAAGAAGCCGCGCCAGCTCCTGCGCCGACAGGGAAGTTGGTGTACCGCCGCCGATATAAACCGTATCCAGTATTTTATCCCGAAGCAGTTCTGCCGCAGCGTCAATCTCTTTCTCCAACGCATGCAGATACTCCCCCACCCGCTTTTTCCATGCACCGATGGGATAAGAAGTAAAGGAACAGTACAGACAGGTGGTCGGACAGAAAGGAATCCCCACGTACAGGCTGTAACCGTCCTCATAATGCAGGGTACTCAAAATCTGCTGTTCCCTTTTGGTAATATCCAGAGCCAGCGCGGTCTTTTCCACACTCACCAGGTGCATGGTTTTCAGGTAACCCGCAGTCTCCTCCTCACTCTTTCCCTGTTCCATCATGGTCATGGCAATCTTCGTGGGTCTGATCCCCGTAAGATTCCCCCAGGGCAGGGTCGTGCCCGTCTCCTCACAGAGGCAGCGGTAGAAAAAGCGCTTAAAAGCGTTCTTATATTCCGCAGTACCCGCCGGCTCCTGGGGCTGCCAGGTATACTTATGTAAACTAGAAAGCATTTCCAGCGTCACTTCATCCTCACCGAAAAGCAGCTCCATCACCGGTTCGCCCTCTAAAATCCTCTTATCCCTCACTTCTGAATCCGGCGCCAGCATCCGCGGCTCCCACTCAGGATAAAAAGACTTTAAAAGTGCCTGTATGTCATATTCAAACTGTGTTTTGTTACTTTTTATAATCTGTATCATGCTATTCCTCCATGCCGTCACAGTCTGCCGCTTTAACGATTCCGCGGCAGTCCCATCTTATCCCGCACCCCTGCCGCGTCAATACCGGGATGGGTCAAATACAGACGGCAGATCTGCTCCGTTATCCCTTTCGATATTCCGTACTTTCCGGCAATATCGGAGACGCGTCGCCCCTTATCGATATCCCGCAGGATCAGGCGCAGTTTATCCTCGGAAAACGCCGCTTCCGCTAATCCTCCTATGTCAGCTCCTTTTCCGAACACCACATTCCCTTGACGCGCAGACACCGCCTTCGCACTTTTCTCATCCGAAGAACTCTGCACGTCCTGCACAATGTTCTCTCTGACAACACGGGTAATGCCCGTTTCCTCCTCCACTTCCACTACCGCCATGGTCACAGGCTGGGAAAAGCGTCTCGGCCCACAGCTGCCCGGATTTAAAAAAAGACAGTTTCCCTCCCTGCGCTCCTCGTACTTATGGGAATGGCCGAATACCACCAGATCAAAATTGCCGATTTCTTTCGGCAGATATTTTTTATTATGTACCATAAAGACCCGCAGGCCGCAGATTTCCTCCGTCAGGCTTTCCGGCAGTCCCTCCGCCCACTCCTTATCCGCATTCCCGCGCACAATATAAAGCGGCGCGATCTCCCGCAGGCTCTCCATCACCTTTGGGGTATTGATGTCCCCCGCATGCAAGATCACATCGCACCCCCGCAGAATCTCCACTACTTCCTCCCGCAGCTTTCCATGCGTATCCGACAGCACCCCAATTCGTTTCATACTTACCTCCATGCCGGAGCATCTTTTCGCGACGGCAAGCGAGCAAAATTTCAAATTTTGCTCTGCGATTCCGAGTTTGCGGCCCCGGCACAAACTCGCGATTGAAAAATAATGTAACTGCGAAACTCCTCACAGTTCTTCCTAATTGTGCAAATAGTATAACCATAAGCAGACCCTTGAAAGACGCCGGCACTTAGATGCTGTATTTTAGCATCTTATGTGCCGCTGCGTTTTTCACGGAGCGAGAGCGTGTCTGCGTTGGTTATGCTATTTATACAATTTCCACACCCACGAAGGAGTTTCGCCGTCACCAACTTATATCTTGTTGAACGGCTCCTTATAGCACGCCACGCTCCCCAGTTCCTCCTCGATCCTGAGCAGCTGATTATACTTAGCCACACGGTCACTTCTGCAGGGCGCGCCCGTCTTGATCTGTCCCGCATTCACCGCCACCGCCAAATCCGCGATAAAGGTATCTTCCGTCTCGCCGGAACGATGGGAAATCACCGCTTTATAGCCGTTTTTCTGTGCCATCTCGATGGCGTCCATGGCCTCGCTGACCGTGCCGATCTGATTCACCTTTACCAGGATCGCATTGGCCACCTGCAGCTTGATACCCGCATCCAAGCGCTTAGTATTGGTGACAAACAGATCGTCGCCCACCAGCTGAATCTTTTCCCCCAGCTTCTTTGTCATCATCTGCCAGCCGTCCCAATCGTCCTCCGCCAGCCCGTCCTCGATGGAGATAATGGGATACCGCTCCACCAACTCCTCATAATAGGCTACCATCTCCTCCGTGCTTCTTGTAATCTCCGGAATTTCCCCGCAGTCCGATGTCTGACAGCCCGCTTCATAACACGAGGACACAAAAGAACCTTCTGTCTCCTGCTTATGCCGCTTTAACTCCGTCTCTCCCGGGAAATGATATACCCCGTCTGCCTCATTATAAAGCTCAGAGGCCGCTACGTCCAGCGCAATCTTGATATCCTGCCCCGGCGTGTAACCGGCCGCCTTAATGGACTCCACGATCAGGTCAAGCACCGCAAAGGCGTCGGGAAGCGACGGTGCAAAACCGCCTTCATCGCCCACGCCGGTCGAAAGGCCCCTGCCATTGCATATTTTCTTTAAGTTGTGATAAATCTCCGCACAGATACGAAGCCCGTCCGCAAAGCTCTCCGCCTGCACGGGCATGATCATAAACTCCTGAAAATCAACGGTATTGTCCGCATGCTTGCCGCCGTTTAGAATGTTCATCATCGGCACCGGCAAGAGTCTGGTATAAGCGCCGCCCAAGTAGCGGTAAAGGGGAATCCCCAAAGCTGCCGCGCCCGCTCTGGCGCAGGCCATGGAGACACCCAGCGTCGCGTTGGCTCCCAGATTGCTCTTGTTGTCCGTACCGTCCTGTTCCACCAACACCCTGTCGATCTGCCCCTGATCAAAGGCGTCCATACCAAGAAGCGCCTCCCTGATCTTGGTATTCACATTATTGACCGCCTTGGTCGTTCCCAAGCCGAAATACACCGTCTCTCCGTCCCGCAGTTCCACCGCCTCAAAGCGCCCGGTACTTGCCCCGCTGGGAACAGCCGCCCTGCCTGTGTACTGACAGCCGCCCACCTCCTTCTCTACGGTCACCTCCGCTTCCACGGTAGGATTCCCTCGGGAATCCAAGATCTGTCTCGCATGTACATCCACGATTCGTAGTTTGCTGCCCATAAAAAAACCTCCTCTGCGCATATTTTTATCTAGTATGCGCAAAGGAGGCTTATTTCATGTATTTTTTATTTCTCATCCCCCGCCGTGCTGCCTGCCGCATTGTCTGCCTTGACGGTGAGTGCGTGCATAAAGGCATCGTCCCCTCTCTTACAGGTCACGGAAACCTTTTTCCCCGCCACCAACACCTTGCAGCCGCTCAGACTCTCCACCTTGTCAAGCTTTAACTCCATCTCGCCCGCAGTCGTATCCAAAACAAGAATATTCTCCGTAGATTTTTTCTTTACCGTACCGGTCACTGTCGCCGGTGAGGAATCGTCCAGCGTCGCCGACGAGCTGTCTTTCACACCCGTGATTGCACTGGCATGAAGATTATTATCCGAACCCCTGAAATAGGTGACCATCAGTTTGTTGTCCGGCGTCAGGATCATACCCTTCGACGTATCCGTACTGTCGTCGATCTTAAAAGTGAAATCGCCTTCCGAGGTTCCCAGATTCAGCATAAATTCATTCGTGCTCTCCTTAATGGTGCCCGATACCGTTCTTGTTTCACCCGTCACATTAACCACCGGTTCCTGATTGAAGGTCTTAGCCGTTACATCCGTCTGAGATGTCTCCACGGCAGGCGTCGCTCCCACATCCGCTATGCTGAGAGCGTGCATATAGGCGTCTTCTCCTCTCGCACACCTGACCACGTATTTCCCGGATACCACCAAAACGGAACAGCTGCTAAAATCCGTGTCCCGATCCAATTTTATTTCCATCTCGCCCTGTGCCGTATCCAGATACAGGACGTTTTCCGTTGTTTTCTTATTGACTGTTCCAATCACATTGGAAACCTTTGTGGTATCCAGGGAAACGCTGGGATTTTCCCCGTTCTCCGAAATGGTGACCGCATGAAGATAACCGTCGTTTCCGTTTGCCACCGACACACTGATCTTCTTGTCCGGCAAAAGCATCTTACAGTTTCCGGTACTGGTATCCCCGTCGATTTTAATCTCCATCTTACCATCTGAAGTATTCAGATATAAAAGTTTCGCGGTCGTCCCCTCCATCACCTTTCCCTGCACCGTGGCGATGATCTCCGCCGCCTGCACATCCATCTTCGGCACCGACGCCGGCAAAAGCAACAGACCGCAGGTTGCCAGAACCGTCATACATAACCTTGCCGATCTTTTGTATTTTTTCATATGCACTCCTCCATCCTATGTGACAATAGATTACCATAATAAATACTTATGTAAATCTATTATATAATATGCGGGATAAAAAAAGCAAGCGCTTTTTTAGCGCCTGCCCCTATTGTTATTCGTTTCGTATCGCCGCTAACGGACTTAAGCGCATCGCCCTCCTGGCCGGGAAAAATCCCGCCACCATACCCACCATAACGGCAAATACCAGCGACAAAAACACCAGCCAGATGGGAATATAGGAAATGCCGCCCGAAGTGTTCATATATTCGTTCGCGTTCGCCGCCACCTTGTTGATCACAACGGACAGGATAAAGCTTAGAATCAGGCCGATTACGCCGCCGATAAAACCGATGAAACCCGCCTCCATCAGAAAGAGGCTGCGGACATTTCGCAGGTCACACCCCAGCACCTTCATCACGCCGATCTCCTTGGTGCGCTCGTAAATGGACATCATCATGGTATTGGTAATGCCGATGGCCGCCACGAATAAAGACACCGCACCGATGCCGCCGAGCACTGCCTGAATGTAGCCCATGGTCTTCTGCTCGGACTCCACCCACTCCGCCTGGCTGTAAGCATCATATCCCAGATCCGTCAGCGATTTTTGCAGCGCTACCACATTGTCCATACTGTCTACATTTACCAGCAGCCGGCTATAAAAAATCTCTTTATAAGGTTTTCCCGTCTTTGTCTGCGGCTGTCCGGGAATCACTTTATTCTTAAAGATTTTTTTCAGTTCCGTCATCAACTGGTCAATATCGCATATGGTATACCAGCCGTATTGGGACCACTGGTTTTCCGCGGGTTGTGCCTCCACCCCGCAGGTCTCGATCAGATATTTTTTGGGCGGTTTCTTTGTTTGTCCGTTTTCATCCGTAGAACCGGACTGATAATAAGCGTCCATATCAAAAATGACAAAAATCGGGTCTTTCATCAGATCGATATCCGGCAAAATCCCTGTCTCCCAATAACCGCCGCCGTTTCCCTTGGCATTGTAAAAGTTCTGTAAAACCTGATTTCCATAGAAAAAAGTAAGCGTCTGATCATTTCCGGGAAGCTGCCCCTGTCCCACTTCAAGATTTAAACTCTCAATTGCTTCCTTCGTCATTCCCTGTATCTGCAAATATCCCTGGTAGCTGCCATACTGGGCAAGCGCCTGCGTCTCCAGCACCGGGTACACCGACTCCACATGTTCCATCTGCAGGATCTCATCGATCAGCTTCTGATCCAGCCGCTTTACCTCCTCCGTGGAAGAATCGTTCCACGGCGCATTCACCGTCACCTGTGTCAGGCTCCCATAGGACTCGTACTGCGCCATCAAAGATTTACTTAAGCCCAGACCCAGAGACACCATAACCACGATGGAAGCCACGCCAATCACCACGCCAAGCACCGTCAAAATGGTTCTCACTTTTCTTTTCCAGAGATTACTGCTGCTCATCCGCAGCAAATCAAGAAACTTCATATCAATCCTCATTTCTGAGCAGCCTGTTGCGATGAGGCGATAAGAAACTGCCCATTATTTGAAAATGTCTTTCTCAAGATCCGCCAGATCTGCCGCCTCCTCAAGCGCCGCCTTTTTCTTTTTGCGAAGCTTTAAAAATACGACAAAGCCTGCCACCGCTGCCGCAATCACCACAGCGGCGATTCCCACGATCAGTCCGGTTTTCGGTTTTGTTCCTTCCCCGCCCTCCGGCATCATGCCGTCTTCCATCATAAAATCATCACCCATCATCATATCGTCCATCATAGCTTCATTTACAAAAAGAGTAATGGTCTTTTCCGCCGTAGTCACATTGCCCGCTTCGTCCTCGTAGGAAATTTCCAGTTTCACGGTGCCATCATCCATAGTCGCCGCTGCGCCCGTCAGCATCACGTCCACGTTGCCCGTATTACCGGATTGCAGATTGCCCACAAAAGCCGATGCCTCCGCAATGGAGTCCGCGATAAACTTCACCTGTACGTTATAGAGGGTCGTCTTTCCCGTATTGTAAATACTGAACATCACGTTGGACTGGGACCCAACCTCAATATTATCGGGTACCACCTCCGGGATGCTGGTGTCAAAACGGCTCTCCTGCGAGATCGGTATCGATACGCTGGCCTTATCGGTCAAATCAAAGACCGTAGCTGCATCATATTTCATGTTGACATCAAGGACGTAAGGCTTCTGCGCTAAGTCCGCCTTGGCCGTCATCTCGATCTCGATATCCGCCGAAGTGTCCGGAGCAATCTTCTCCATGTAAACGGAGCTTGATCCGGATGTCGGCAGGAAAGCCGAGTAGGTGTTGGTCTTATCCTCTCCCTCCTGCGCCGCCTGCATGTCAAAGAGCACATTGGTCACCGTCGTATCCTTGGACGTATTCTTTACATGGATTGTCAGGGTAAAGGTCTCTCCCGCAAAGACCTTGGCCGGGTTCGTCTCAAAACCCGTCACGACGATACGGGGCTTAGAACCGGCTGCTTCCGAACCGTTACCGCCGATGATACCGCTGCCGGGCTTACCGATGGTCTTTACATACACGGTAAGTTCCGCCGGTTTCTCGCTGCGGATGCCTGCCTTCGTATAGGATATGTTAAATTTCAGGGGATAATACCCGCTCATCACATCGCTTCTGGTCGTGAAATGAAAGGTAAATTCCCTGCGGTTTGCCATGGCCGACTCTTTCGTTTGACAGCCGGGAATAAACGGTTCTGTCTGCAGATAATTTGTCGTATCCGGTTCAAAAGGCCACTCCGTCACTGCGTTGGAGATTACCGGCTCCACGATCAGGTCGTTGAGCTCTTCGGTGCCGAAATTGACAATCGGCAGCACGATGGCCACACCCTGTCCATAGCTCACAATAGGCGTTTCCCAGTTGTCTGCCACCTGTAAAAATTCGCTGGTGGTCTGCGAAAGCTTATTGGTCGCCGCTGATTCCATGGAAGATTTCACGCCTCCGACATAATTCCATAACTCCGTCAGGGACATCTCGGTATTCGCAATATAGTAGACCGCGCTGTCAAACACTTTGTGAAGGCTCTCCATCACCTTCTCATCCAGATGATATTTCACCTCCAGACTCTGCATATAGAAAAGCAGATCCTTATCGGCATCGCCGCGGTCATCGTCCGTGATCACCCGGTCAGAAGTCCGCTGCACATAATGGGTGTTGTCCGTGCTGTTGGCACTGACGCTCTCCCCCGTCGCCTCCACATACCGCATTCCTCCGGGAATCGGAAAAACCGATGGCACCGCCAGAAACAACGCTGCACTAAGCAGGATACAAAATACCATCCGACACGCCGCTTTTCTCCTCACAAATGTTCCTTTTCTGATTTGCTCATTCTTTTTCATTTTTCCATCCGTCCTCTTTCTTCCCTAACTGCAATATGATAACGCCAAAAATATCACTCCTGCACCTTGATTTCATCCGGCACATCCTTTTCATCCCGCTCGTCAATCTCCAGAATCTTTCCATCCCGGATTCGGATTACGATATCCGCAAAACTCGCCAGATAATTGTCGTGCGTGACCATGACTAACGTCTGGTTCTTTTCCCGCACCACCTTTTTCATCAGATTCATGACCTCCACGGAAGTGTTGGAATCCAGATTGCCGGTTGGCTCGTCCGCAAAGATGATCTCCGGCTCCACGACCAGGGCTCTCGCCACGCCCACACGCTGCTGCTGACCGCCGGACATCTGGTTCGGTCTGTGCTTCTTATGCTTGGTCAGCCCCACCAGATCGAGCATTTCCTCCGCCTTTTTGTTGCGGCTTTTCTTGTCCATGCCCTGAAACGTCAGCGGCAGCGCTACATTCTCGATGGCGTTCATGGTTCCCATCAGGTTAAAGGATTGAAAGATAAAACCAATATGTTCCCTGCGGAAAGCCACAAGTTGATTCTCCGTCTTTTTCTCCATGTGCTCTCCCGCGATCACGATCTCGCCCTTGGTGGGTTTTTCCAGTCCCGCCAGCATATTGAGCAGCGTGGATTTCCCGGAGCCGGAAGCGCCCACGATGGAGCAGAAGCATCCCCGCCTGATGGAGAAACTGACCCCGTTTAAGGCCCGTACCCGCTCTTCTCCGACCCGGTATATCTTGTATAGATCCGTCACCTGAATGACCGGTTCACCCCATCTGTTAACGTCCACATCCGTTTCCTTTCTTGATTCTATTGCGTTTAGCGATTACGAAACTCATCATAGTGTTGATATCATTATGCTGTTTGTACAATATCTACAACTTCAAAGGAGTTTCGTAATCTCTCATTCTGTGTACGCAGTTGCCTCCGCTACAAAATCTGGCACCTGCCCTTTGACAAAGACATAGTTAAAGTAGTAAGAATCTCTCTCATAAGGATAATCACTATCTTTCTTAAACACCACATTCACAGAATAATTATCCTCGATTCCGTTATAATTCCCCCAGGGAGAGGTGAAATACGAACAATGAATTTCCGACAAAATCTCCTCTAGCTGCGCCCTGTCGGTAAAGTTCTCCGTTACGGTGTAGTCCACATCGATAGCTACATCTATCGGCATATCGCCTTCACGCGCAACACTCTCATCAACTGCCATATCCACAGCCTCCTGCGTCAATTCATTGTGATAATTTACCACCGTAATATAGTCAACATCTTCCGCATTCAGCTGCGCGGGATAAAAGGCTTCATTCTTTTTCAGACAGGCAATCGTCTCTGTAAACGTATCATACACATACCACTCCCTCTGCGAGTAATCGGCATAGCTTAGTGTGATCTGTCCACAGGGCATACCATCCTTTGCCAGCTTAAAATCAAACTGCTCCATATCCTTGATCCAGGCAGCCCGCAGCGCATCGGCCTCTTTAGCAGGAATCGCCGTCCTGACCGGACCGTTCGAGTAGCTGATCTTTGTTACGCCGTCACAGTATTTTTCGTCCGTCATCACCTGGAAGATGCCGCGCTTAAATTCATCGGTTTTAAAAATCTGATCCAAATACGCCACCGCTTTCGGATCATCATAATCCACTACAACCCTTCTTGCCTTCTCCCTGCCGGACTTCAGGCGATAGAGAACCTGCAGGGTACGGCTCTGTCCCATGTCTTCGGCATCCGTCTGCCGTGACATGGCTGCCAGCGCAAGAACCGGCTTAGCATCGGTGAGAAACATGTTTTCTTTGATATAATCGTCGGAATTGATATACTGCCTGTTTTCATCCCAATAATTATCATAATAGCTGTCCAATGAAATTGCAATACTTTCCACCCGGTTCTGATCCGGTATGTATTTATCATACCCTGTCAGATCCCACTTAAAGATACAAAATATTGCCAAAACACCTGCAATCGCAACTCCCGTTGACGGTAAATGTTTTAAGATACATCTGATGTCAAACGCATAAAGCACCTCCATTGCCGCACAGATAATGACCGCACCCGCGAGCATCCCTGCCGCCATCAGCGTCACGTTGCCGTTCGAAGAATCGTACACCAAAGAACCGATCAGCAGCGCGCCGGGAATCGCCACCGCCACTTTCAAAAAAGGTTTCAACACAGGAAAGGCGATTGCCTTCCCAGCTGCCTCGGAAGCCCTCTTTCGATAGGCGATCCAGGAAAGCGCAAGAAATACCGCCGCAATGACCGCCCACTTCCCCATGATGGGGAACGCCAGCGCCGCCTTCTCTCCTGCCTCCTTCAGATTCTTTAACTGCCAGATATTTGCCGTGCAGTCATAATAGACGGAAAGTTTCGGAGCCGAATCCTTAAAAGCTATGGTATACGTGTCATAAAAGTCCCAGCTCAACGCATTTTTCATCGCGTTGGCACAGATTTCAAACAGTCCCAGGAACAGGTATACGCATGCCGTCACAAAGCGATTCCCCGTAAGCATCACCGAAAGGATCATCATATGGTAACTGACAAGAAACAAAAACAGATTCCACAAAAAAGCCAATCCCGCATCCGAAATGACCGCAGCGTTCACCGCGCCCTGTGCGCCCGCAAGCACCATGCTGACAAAAAGTCCCGCCAGATAAGAAACAACATAAATCATAAGGCCGTTTAAATAGACTACTGCAAATCTTCTGCCTTTCGCTACCGGAACACTGTGATACATGTCAACCTTTCTCCTGTCATAGAGATAGGAAAAACCCTGTATTCCGATGATTGCCCCCAGAATCATAATGAAAGGATAAACGTTATCCGAAAATCCGAGCGCATCCCGCGCCGCCTGATACATCGCCTCCTCAAAAGCCTGTCTTGTCCGATAGGTCCCTCCCTCATAAAAACTGCGGATACGGCTTAAGTAGACCATTGTCATGCCGCCATAAACAAGGAGCTGTGAAAGCACCGCCACGATCCACACCCAGATCCGCCGTTTATGGTTTTCTCTGCAGCTAGCCCAGAATGAGTTTTTTGATGTCATAGCCTACCACCTCCGTCTCACTGATAAAGATCTCCTCCAAAGAAAGCGGAAGCACCTCGTAAAAAACGGTGTCCACCGTGGCAAGCCTTGCCTCCACTTCCTCCCTGCCGCTGCGCAGGGTGATCGTGCTAAGGGATCCTCTCTGCTCTTTCTTTAGTATTTCCAACCCGTTTAATGCCTTGATCTCATCGTCCACCGTGGCGAAGACGCACTGCACCTTTTGAATATTACACTTCATATCTTCCAGATCCTTGGAAAGCAGCACGCCTCCCTTATGTAACAGCCCAACATGATCACAGATATCCTCAAGCTCCCGCAGATTGTGAGAGGCAATCACAGGCGTCAGGCCCCGTTCCTCCATCTCTTTTGCAAAGATGGACTTGATGCCCTGCCGCATCACGGGATCGAGACCGTCAAAAGTCTCGTCACAGAGAATATACTTCGTGTGGGCGCAGATGCCCAAAAGCAGGGCAAGCTGCTTTTTCATGCCTTTGGAAAACGTCCCGATCTTTCTGTTTTTATCCAGGCTGAATTTTTCCAGATAACGATAAAACTCTTCCTTATCAAATGCTTCATAGACACCGCTGTAATAACGTTCCATCGTCTGTGCATTGGCGTTCGCAAAAAAGTAAGGCTCATCCGCAATAAAAAACAGCCTTTTTTTCGCCTCCACATTGTCGTACACGGGCATATTGTCCACCGCCACCGTACCTTCGTCAGGCTTGATCACCCCTGCAATCATCCTAAGCACCGTGCTTTTCCCCGCGCCGTTCGTGCCGATCAGCCCAAACACCGTCTTCTCACGAATGGCAACGCTGACCTCATCGACGGCCTTGATCTGATCAAAGCGCTTCGTCAGGTTATGTATCTCAATCATAGTTTCCTCCTTGTCGGCCATCCTACTTATTTTTGTCTATTTCTCCCTTCTAAATCTGTAACTTCTCAATTTCAAACACAACCTCCATCTTGCTCATGCCAAGTTCAATCACTTCTTTCACAAGCTCCAGAATCTGGTCAATATACTCTTTTTTGCGCTTCTCTACCAGGCAGCCGTCGCCGGTGACAAAATTCCCCCTGCCTTTTACTGTATAGAGAAAGCCCTGCCGCTCCAGTTCCGCATAGGCCTTTTGAATCGTATTCGGATTGATGGAAAGCTCCATCGCCAGATTCCGCACCGAAGGCATCTGCTCGTCTGGCTGCATGACGCCCTTTAAGATCAGAGTCTTGTAACGCTCCACGATCTGCTCGTAAATGGGGCGGGTGTCTTTGTAATCTATCAGTATCATGTCGTCTCCTTTCTTACATATTTGTAAATAGGCGTTTGCGAAACGCCA
>DLAF01000067.1 GCA_002492725.1 Lachnospiraceae bacterium UBA7054 | reverse complement strand
CCTTGACAAAGGGTATAGTTTATTGTAATAAGATAATGAATATGTTATTCTATTTATACTATATTTTTGTGTTTTGTAATGCTTCGGAATGGAGGTAAATATGAGGATGGGAAGATGGAAAAAATATTTGGCAGGTGTTTTGTGCGGGGTCATTGTATGTACAAATGGCTCCTTTATGAATGCAGCGTATGCAGCATCTCCACTGGAAACGGGAGTGACTGCGGCAGTGCAGGAGGATACGGAAAACCGGTCGGAGACGGGTGCAGGAGAAGTGACAACGTCTGAGGACGATACGGAGGGGAAAGCGGCAGAAGGCGGGACACCGGACGGCACTGGAGCAGAAGAATCAGGAGAAGGCGAGATGCCGGACGGCACCGGAACGGAAGAGGAACCAGCGGAAGGTGAGGCACCGAGCGGCACCGGAACGGAAGCGGGACCAACAGAAGACGGTACACCGGACGAAGACGGGACGGAAGAAGAACCGGCGGAAGAGGAGACGCCGGACGAAGACGAGACGGAAGAGGAGCCGGTAGAAGGTGGGATATCGGACGAAACAGAGGACGATGAGAGCGAGGCGGAGGCCGGAGAAGCAGAGCCGGTTGTGAAGGAAGAACGGAGTCAGAAGCCGTACGCTTATGTTTCGGGGCGCACCGCATCAGAGAGAGCCGCGTCATCGGCGCAGATACGTGAAATTAATCTGGGATTTTATGGCATGCAGTCTCCGGAACCGGCTGACGGCACGTCGTACTGGAAGGGAAGCAGGGTCAGCTTCGGGGAAGTAGTAGGGCAGATGTTAAATGCCGGCAATCTGGGGCTGAATACGCAGGTATATGATAATACATGGAAAGTGTTAGACCCGGATCGCGGGCTGCTATGGGCGGATGTAAATCAGATTGTGAATGGGGTCAGTACATCCGCGCCGTGGGAAGACAGTGATTTGTATGCCTATTTAAACGGGGCGGACTATAAGCAGAATGCGAAGTATTTCAAGGATGCGGACAGGCAGGCGATCCTCGAGGTCACGCTTTTAAGCGAGGCGGAACTCACGAATACTGCGTATGGATTCACGAATGATGTGAGCGCTGACAAGACGAGGCACAACGGCGGGACTGACGAGATTGCCAACGTGCTTCTTCCGGTGAGTGACGGAAACCAGATGCTCTTGTGGGATGACGGTTCAATAGGGGAGATGACGGATGCCTCGCTTTTGGAGGCGAACTACGGCTGTATTCCGGCATTGTATCTGGATACTTCAAAAGTGCTTTACAGTATGATCAATCAACCGACGGGATATTACGACAGCGCAAAGCTAACCGCAGTAGAGAACCTCGGCACATCTGATGCGCCCTGGGAGCTGGTTATGAAAAGCGATGACACCGGCTTTGCGGCAGAACTGCCGGACAGCGTCGCGGAGGGCGGAACGCTGAGCGTTAACGTCACTGCAGCGGGTGCGGGGGATTATCAATATACGGTCGCCATGTTGACGGACAGCGCCGGAACCGTAGCGGCATATGCGAAAAGCGAGAATGTGACTGTGGGAACAGTGAGTTTTCCCCTGTCTGAAAATATTGCGCCGGGGACCTATCACCTGACGGTGTTTGAGGAAAGTGCAAAATGGTCTAACACGTGGGGCGCTACCAGCAGCTATGCCAGTAACGTGATCGAAAAGGATATTAAGGTTACCGGCATGGAAATTGCTGATTTGCAGGTATGTGAGCAGACGTACGGGAGCGTAAAGCTTTACTGGGAACTTGCGAATATTCCCGAATTCGGGGAAGTTACCTGCTGGGTATACCGTTCTGAAACAGAGGACGGCACATATGAGAAGATTGATGAAGTTTCCTGCGCATGGGGAAGCCCGCCGACAAGCTTTGAGCCTGTCTATGTGTGGGAAGACACGGCTGTGCCGCGCGCGGAAGGTACGGGCAACAAAACATACTATTATAAAGTCTGCATTGTGAATGAGGACGGGACGGAAGGATTTCTTACCGAAGCCGTGACGAATGCAGATATGTATTATGGGATCAAAAGAACCGAGACGCTGGAATACGATTATGTCGGCGCATATATCACGGACGCAGAGGGGCAGAAGCTGGAGGAACTGCGTCTGCGTAAAGGAGAGTCGAAGGAACTTCGTCTTGTGTGGGTGAACAAGGACGGCACCGTCAAAACGCCGGATCGGAATTGCGCGAGATGGTATTTATTTGATGAATATTGCATGACGAAAAATCTGGATAACAATCCGCCGCAGAAGGTGGCTGACAGCGTCATGCAGATTCTGCCTGTCGAATTGGCGAAACCGAATGACAGTGCGATTGATTTTATCAATTACAAGGTAAAAATCAGCGCGCTTTCCGGTGCGGTGGGAGACACCTGTTATCTCACCGTATCCATGTACGATGGGGAAGAGAATGCGAGCGGCTATTGTTACTGGCAGATTCCGGTCCACATTGTGGAAGGGGAAGCAGACCCCGGGGAATCCGGAGACAGCCTGCATTTTTACCGCACGAAGGCAGAGTTTTCGCAGGCTGTGCGGGATGAGATGGTCAACCGTACGAAAGAATTTACCTTTTATGTGAAGGAAGAAGATGATGCGGGCTGGTGGCCGGAAAGAGACGATGCCGGAGACCCATATGGAGATATTTTTGATTTTTACCGGGAAAGAGAGGGCATAAAGCCAAACGAGGGGGACTATCTGGAGCTGACGAGAGGTAAAGCGGGAGAAGTAAGCTTTATTGATGAATGGCTGGCAGTAGACAGCGCGTATTTTGACGGTACCGGCTCTATCTATCATAAATATGTCTTTACGCCATCCTTTATTACGACGAAAGCGCAGGAAGACTGGGTTGACAGTAAAATTGATGAGATCATATACAGACCCGGCGGCGCGCTTTATCCTTATCGGAATGCTTCTGATTATGATAAGATCAAAGCGGCATATGATTATGTACGACAGAATGTGGGTTACAAAGGAACACCTGACCCTATTTATCACACGTGTTATTCGGCCTTGTATCATAAGCAGGCAACTTGTCAGGGATACGCCCTGTTATTTTACAGACTGGCAAGGGAGCTGGGAATACCTGCCAGAGTATTGATGGGTACAGATGCCAACGCCCACACCTACAATATTGTCAGGCTTGGAGATAACTGGTATTACTTAGACACGAATGCGGGAGTGTTCTTATGCGGAGAGAAGGAGTTTAACCACACGACACTGCAGTCGCAGTATCTTGTGCAGGAAATCAAAGATGAGTACCTTTCCAAAATTCCGGACTCCTCTTATGAGGCCGGGCAGAGCTGTGAACTCCAGAGTGTCCGGAGCCTTACAGATGAGGAAATCAAGGCGCTGGACAGTCATCTGCAAAAGACTTCTTCAAGAATGTCTGCGCAATACGCGGTCAGCGGTGGTATGATCAAGGCAACAGGCACTTTGAAATACGTGGCGGGGTGCAGCGGATATCTCGGCTATCAGGCACAGATGCCGACGTCGGGCTATTTCCTCGCGCTGAAGGTCAAAGCGGATCCGGCTAAGCTTACAGATGAAGGTTATCTGTGCGTCTCGTTTCCGGCAGGAGAAGGGAAGCGGGAAAAGGTATATTACAGAAAGACGCAGGCGGCACAGGGCGATCGCACATTGGCTGGCGGCAGTGCGGACTTTATCATACGTGTGACGGATTATACCGATGAGGTTACGATAACGATCGATTACGATGGGGAGGATGAAACATCCGATTATCAGCCGAACACCTATCATATGGATTTCTCAGGACTGAAACTGGAGGAGCAGCAGGCGGCTGCAGGAGACTTAAGCGAGGCGGCGGTATATGGGATCGAGCCGTCGTCACCGCTGTTTATGACGGCCGACAATGGTTCCGTGATAACGGCCATGTATGAGGCGGTCGCATATTCGGCAAATGTTACGCTGCCGGATAAAGATGCGAGGAGCGGTCATTATGTGGCACTCAAATTAAGTGTGCCGGAATCGATAAAAGGTACAGCGCTTGCACTTGAGAAGACCACTGTAAGGCTGGGAGACGAGATTTTGCTCGGCGAAGGGAAGACGGGCGCCTCAGATTGTTATGTGGAGGCAGCGGCCGATTATTCTTACCTGCTGGTAATTATGCCCATAGCGAAGGGTGATTCAAAAGAATTGGTTATTTCGTGGGGCGGAGCGGATACATACGCGCATGAGCAGCATCTGGTCGTAGAGGCGACGGCTGACTGTCTTATGGAGAGCAGAAATGAGAATGCGGTTCTGCCCGGTTCCATAGAGTTTAACGGACTGAATAAGACAATGTATGTCGGACAGAGTCAGGCGGTCCATGTCATGATCAATAAGAAATACGAGAGAGATATTACACAGCTGATTTATCGATCCGGCGCAGGAGACATCGTTCAGGTAAACCGCATCACGGGAGTCATGAAGGCGATCAAGCCGGGCACGGCAGAAATCACGGTGAGCGCTGTGGATAAAGCGGGAAATACCATTGCAAAATCGACGAGAACTGCAACGATCACGGTCAAAAACGTGACTGCACCGGCGGGTATCAAGGCCGCGGCGATTAAGGATACGAACGTTACCATAAGCTGGAAGGCGAATGCTACAGGGCAGTATATGGAAGTCTATGCGGTACCGCTTAGCCCTCGGTTGACGGATGCGAAACCAGCGCAGTGGAAAGATGAAATAGAGAGTGCTTTGAAGAGAGCCGGAATGAATGGGAAGCTGTTAAAGTCTCTTGGCGATGAAGATAAAAAGCAGGTGCTGCAGACAGTGGAAAGCAGCATCGGCGTGGGCAGCTGTCAGGCAGAGTATGCAAAGGCGTCCGACAGCAGGCTGACGATTACCGGTTTGCAGCCGGAGACGGCATATGTTTTTTATGTAAGAAATGCGTCCGAAACAGCGGTTTCTTCGGTAGCCTTCTCTGGTGCGGTCAGCGGCAAGGTTACCACAAAGAAAGTTGTCTTTGCAACTGTGACTCTTACGGCGCTTGCAGGGGACGGGACGAACTTGACGGCGGCGGTTTCTGAGAACGGTATGCCGCTCTTTACGGTAACGGGGGATCAGCTGGCGGCAAGCGGTGCGCCGGTTAAGGTTTCTTATAAGCTGATGAATGAAAATGGCGAAGCAATCGACGCAGAGTTTAAGTCCGTGAAATTCATTACGGACAACAAAAACGTCGTGAAAGTAGACAAGGCGGGGCAGATCAGCCTTGGTAATCAGGCCGGAGAAGCCAGACTTTATGTGACGGGTAAAGATTCCTCAGGTACTTTGAGAGAGTCGGATTCCATATTGATCAGGGTGATTAAGAAACCTTCCGCGCTTGCGAATAAGACAGTCAAGCTTGCGCTGGGACAGAGTATTCCGATTAGGGAATGTATCGGTGTGAATGTGAAGGGCTCCGTGGACGCAATGGATCTGCGTGAAATTGATTTTGACGCGGCGCTGAAGGAGATTCGGGACACCGGCTGTTTCGAGATTTCCGGAGAGGAGGGCGCTGCAGAGGATGCAGTGATTACTGCGGCGGCATTGATTGAAAATAACGGAGTAAGAAAAAGCGGAAACAGTGTGTCGATTGGATTTGGTCTACGTGCGGGAACAGCGGCGGAAGCAAGGACTGCGACGATTAAGATTAACGACATGCGGCAGCCTGTTATCAAAAATGTGACCGTAAGGGATACCTCTGCGATTCTTTCGTTTACTCCTTCTGAAACGGTAAAGGAAGTATCGGGCAGTAAGTATTACTATACAATAGCGCTTAGGGATGTGGTGACGGAAGAGGTACTTCCTTTGACGGATCTCACAGCCGGAGCGGAAACGGCGGAAGGCTATACCTGCCGTTTTGCAAAAGACGCGGAAGGAAAACTTTTTACCTGTGAACTGACCGGGTTGTCAAGCAACAAGGCTTATGAGGCGACTCTCACGGCACATTATGATGCGGATGCCGCGAAGCGCAATACAAAAGCTTCTAAAGTGAAAAAGTTTGTTACAAGCAAACCGCTTCTCACCTCAGGGGGCGATATTGATGTGAGATATATCGGTCTGGAAGAACTGCGTAAGGATCCGAATGCCACGGGTGAGAAGATTGATTACGACAACGAGGATGGTATTTTCCTGGAGAATAACGGAACCTATGTATTTATGGCACAGGTGAGTAATCTGGCGAGGACGTTGGAGACGGATAAACTGAAATGGACGATTTCTTCCGGAGACAATAAGATTGCCAAGATTAAAGCCGGCTCGTCAACGTTTGAAATGCAGCTTACAGCGGCTAAAACAGGAACCTTTACCGTAACGGCAGTTTCGACGGTGACGAAACAGGCGGTTTCGACTTTTAAGGTGACGATTATCCCGTATCAGTCAAATTCGCGGACACCGCAGGAAAACACAGAGCAGATGCCGGAAGAAGTGGTATATCTTCCGGCGGAGGCAGGCTGTCGGTTCGGACGGGAGGAGGACGAACCGGAAACTCTCAGCTAATTCGAATCCGCGAAGCGGAACTGGTCATCTCAATATTGTGCAAGGATAAGGAAGCCCGGATAATAGATGGAGCAGTGTGCGTGGATCACATCCATTTAAGCGTTGCGATATCGCCGAAATTGAGTATATCCAAGAGGAGTCAAGTATGGAACACTTAGTCGAGTTGGGTACGGTCGTAACAGGATTTCATGTTACGAATCAGTATATTGACTGCATGTGCGGCAAGAGCATAATTAAGGTTGATAAATATTCGGGAGATATCATCTGTCAAAAGGAAGTTTTTGAGAAAGAAGGCTTATCCAGAAAACTGATTGCGGATGAGGAGCAGATTTTTATCTATGATTTTTGTACGCTTTATATCTTGAACCGGAAAGATTATGAGTTGATTGGTAAGTGGCAATTGGGTGATGATTTGCGTTCTGATATCTGTGGGATCGCTGTGGATGATAATACGGTGTATTGTTCCATCCGAAACGGGAAAATCATTACCCTTGACAGACAGTCGTATCAGAGCAAAGAGTATGTGATTTCCGAAAGCAGTATGTGGAGTGTAAAGTCATATGATTCCTACCTGATCTGCGGAACCGTTGATGGTAAGGTGCTGCTTCTTAATAAAACCACGCTTACCATAGAGAAGGAAATTGTTTTAGGCAAGAAAAATGTCGGCAGCCTGTATTTCCAAGGAGATACCTTGTATGCTGCATGCCATGACGGAAAACTTTTCAAGATTGATATGGGGAGCTTTGCGGTTGAGACTTTCACTAAAAATGCGCATAAAAAGATGTTTGACTGCGCGGGAATATATCAGGATCAGCTGACAACCGTCTCGTTTCCCTGTTCGGAGATTGCTTTTTGGCATAAAGATACCTTAGAAGAAATAAAAAGAATCCATACGCCGTTAAAGCTGTCAGGGCGCACGCAGATAGAGAATGATTCTATGTATATTTCTTCCCGCAATATTTTAGGGATCGACAGGATGGATTTAAGAGAGGATTGAAATTGCCATTTATGAAAGAATTTCAATCCTCCCGCTTAGCTGCGTTGATGCTAAGTTAATTTTGCTGAAAATAAAAAACGGTTCGTTTCATATTGCCATAGGCAATCACGATATAGAGCAGATATATCAGGAAAAATAAGCCCAGAGAAACAGTCAGAATCATCGGCGGGCTGTTTACTCCCACCATGGTTCCCGGCTCTACCGCGTTACACATATCCAAAATAAAAGGAATTGCGATCAGTACCGGAGGAATCACAGGCATGAGATAGTAAATCGCAAACTGTCGAAACAGCGCCCGCCTCATCTCCTGATTGTCCATACCCAGCTTGCGGAGCAATTCAAACTGGCGGCGGTAGCGTCCCGTCTCGCTGAGCTGCTGAACGGTCAAAATGGCAGCGGCGGTCATAATTAAGATCAACGCCAGATAGAAAAGGGGAAAAACCGACATTGCGGACCATACGGCGGTATCACGCAAATTGGCGGCTTTTGAGTACAGATAGTCCCAGTCATTGACCATGAGATGCACTCCATCCGCTGTCCGTTCATAGAGACTTTGGTCCAATCTTTCAAACTGCTCAGCTGTGATGTTATACTCGGTCATGGCAGCTACGGCAAACCGAAGGATCGGACGGGTAACGCAAACTTCATCCGGAACGATCAGCAAAAACTGGTGGCCGTTGCCATTCCAACGATTCTGGGCAAACTGCTCCGTATAAATCTCCCCCTTGGACAGAACGTTTCCGTCCAATGAAAGCGGCTCATTCCACTGGCGCAGAGGTTCTTCCAGATAAGGCATACAGTGGATGATATACTGCTCTGGCTCCAATTTTGCCGCCGGCAGTCCAAGCATTTCCCGCAGAGCAGCGTAATCACTGTACGCCATGAGAAGGGCTGCGTTATAGTCATGGTTATAGCTGAACCGGTAGTAGCCGGCAGTTTCTTCCAGATAGGCAACCAGAGAATCGTCAGCGCCCTGATAAAGCTTGTATTGCCAAAAAGAGGCTAAGGGAAGCTGCTCCCTCATACTTTCCAGACACCGATTCGTGTGATCTTCCTGATCTGATACAAACAGCAGGTCGAAGGCGTTTTTCTCCAGCCGTCCCTGAAAGATGCCGTTGAATACCATCCCGGCTCCCTCCGTAAGCAGGGTGGCGGTAATAAGCAGTGCGACCGTTGCCATAACGATCCCCATGGATGCGAGCTTTGCGGTCAGAGTGCGAAAGATCATCAAATTCTGTCCCTGATATTTCCGCTCCGGTTTTCGATCAAAATATGCCGGGACGCCGGAGGAAAAGCTGGTAAAAAAACTGTAGATGAATACGATGATACATCCTGCGCCAAGGATGCCGATTATTAGTTTTGACGCCGTCATCAGCAGGAGCGTCCCCACAATGCCAAAGACGAGGGAGGAGGCAAACATGGTTTTGCGCGTTTTACTCCTTTTTACAAGCTCCTCCTCATTTTGTCGTTCAAAGTAAATGAGGTCATAGATTTTCATGCGGCGGATTCGCTTTCGGCTCCGAAACAGCGCAAAGAAATAAATGGCGGCACAATAAACCAAAGTCAGCCCTATGGCTTTCAGGGAAAAGTCATAACGAAAGTGATACGGCTCGCTGAACATGGTAAGCAGGATCGCGCGGAGCGCCTGATAAACCAGGTTGCCAAGCGGGATACCAAACAGCAGCGCGACACCGCCCACCGACAGGTTTTCCAGAAAGAACAGGCGGGCAACCTGTTTGTTTTCCAGCCCGATCAGCAGATAGGTCCCTAACTCCCGGCTGCGGCGGGACAGCATAAAGCCTGTTGTGTAAGATACCAGCCACCCTACAATAAAAATGACTACGATGCTGGCAAGCACAATCATCAATGACATATTGTCCAGCATGCCGGACAGGTTGTGAATTTCCTTAGAAAATACCAGACAGTTGAAGGCATAAAGCATAGCGCACACCATCACAACCGTGACAAAGTAAATCATATAATCACCAGCCTGCCGTTTGGCGTTGCGGAGGGATAGTTTAGATAACGTCACTGATATCACCTCCCAGCAAAGCCAGCACATCCAATATTTCATGGTAGAATACGCTGCGGCTGCGATTTCCGCGCAGCAGTTCGTTGAACAGCCGTCCGTCTTTCAAAAATAAGACGCGTCCTGCGTAGCTGGCGCTGTATGCGTCATGTGTCACCATAAGAATCGTGGCGCCCATATCCTGATTCATCTGCGTCATGATCTCCAGCAGATTTTTGGACGCGGTGGAATCCAGAGCCCCGGTCGGTTCGTCCGCCAGCAGCAGAGATTGTCCTGCCACCATCGCTCTGGCACAGGCAGCCCGCTGTTTCTGCCCGCCGGATACCTGATAGGGAAATTTACCTAGTACATCTACGATGCCAAGCGAAGCGGCTGTCTGCCTGACCTGCTTTTGCACCTCCATTGGAGCGGCGTGATTGAGCGCCAGAGCCAGACCGATATTTTCCTCCAGCGTCAGCGTGTCCAGCAAATTGAAGTCCTGGAACACAAAGCCCAGCTTTTCCCGGCGAAACCTTGCCAGTTCACCGGATGGCAGTTCCGCGATGCTCTCTCCGTCCAGCAAAATATCCCCGGCGCTTATGGTATCAATTGTGGAGATGCAGTTGAGCAGAGTGGTCTTGCCGCTTCCGGACGCCCCCATAATGGCGATAAACTCGCCGTCAGCCACATCAAAGCTCACCCGGTCCAGAGCCTTGGTGATATTGTTCCTGTTTCCATAGTATTTTTCGATATTACGTACTTGCAGCATACAGATACCTCCTTTGTCTGCTTAGGATAGCACAAAAGAAGAATCGCTTGTATCGAATTGATATTGTGTTTCCTTACATATTTGTAAGATTCACCTCTGCCGGGAAGGTGAGCGTCACACAGGTTCCCAGTCCTTCTGTTGATTGCATTTCCAAACCGATTTCCAAAGCATCCGCGAGCTTCTTACAGAGGTATAGGCCCATGCCGGTGGAACCTCCGCGGTTTCTCCCGTTTCTTCCGGTAAAGCCTCTGTCAAAGACACGGGGCAGTTCATGCGTAGAAATACCGATGCCGTTGTCCTTTACGGCAAGCTGCACATGCCGTCCCAATCGTTTGCCTGACAATGTGATAACAGGTTTCTCTCCATGATAGCGGGCGGCATTCTGCAAAAGCTGTCCCAGCATAAACGATACCCATTTTCTGTCCGTATAGACAATCTCATCCAAATCTTGTGTTTCTACCCGAATGCCATTTTGGATCAGCAGGGATTTGTGGTTCTGGATTGCCTCCTCGCAGATTGCGGAAAGCTCCGTCTTGCTGATGATAAAATCTTTTTCCGGGTTTTCCGTTCTGGCATAGAACAAGGCACGCTCCACATGAGCGTCAATTTGGGCCAATTCCATTAACAGTTTGCGCCGCGTATTGCTGTCTGTATTCTGGCAAATCAACTTTGCAGCCGTGATGGGTGTTTTGATTTCATGTACCCATTGCTCTATATATTCCCGATATTCTTTTTGAGCGGCCTGTGCGCCTGACACCGTTTCCATCATGGATTTACCCGACAGGCGCAGCAGCTCAAACAGCTTGCGCTCATAGAGATTATGAGGAGATACACATTCGGTAAAAAGATATCGCTGATCCAATTCACGCATGATCGCTTGCAGCTCATCCAGCCGCTTTTTTGTGTGCCAAAAATCAGATACCTGTTCCCATAAAAAAAGTAACAGGTATCCGATCAGCAAAAGCGTAATAATACCCGGCTGTGTACCTGTTCCGAGCAGAAATGCTGCAGTTGCAAAAAGCAGTGCAAGGCGGAGAATTATCTGTCCCAGTCTGTCCGATATAAATTCTCTTGCCGTCATAGCTGATACCCCATTCCCCGGCGGGTTTTAATAACATCCGGCATCCCCATTTCCTCCAGTTTGTTTCGCAAGCGTGTCATATTGACGCTGAGGGTATTGTCGTCGATATAAATTTGACTGTCCCATAGCACCTCGATCAATTCCGCCCGTGAGACGATTTCCCCGGCGTGGGTCATCAGATGGGATAGAATTTTCAGTTCATTCCGGGTCAATTCTGCGGTTTGCCCGTTTGCGCTCAAAACCCCCTTTGACAAACTGAGCTGAAGCCCCGCCGCTTTCAAAACATCGGGTTCTGCATTCTCACCGCTGTTTCGCCGCAGAACTGCTTTGATCCGTGCCAGAAGAACGGGAATGTTGTAAGGCTTTGTTACATAGTCATCGCTGCCTGATTTTAACGCCCGCAGTTCATCCAATGTAGAGGTTCGGCTGGTAACGACAATGATGGGAGCAGTTTCCCGTATTGCACTGCACAGGGAAAGACCGTCGCGTGCAGGCAGGCCCAAGTCCAGAAGGACTAAATCCGGGCGGGCGCGGCATACCTGTTCCGGGACAGTTTCAAAATCTGATACCGTTAAAACCTGATAATTTTCATTTTCCAACAAGAATGTCAGTTCCTCGCGAATTACAGGATCATCCTCAACAATCATAATGGTTTGCATGATACACCTCCGTAAGGATTCTTTCCCATTTTAGCATACAGGCAGATGATAATCTACTAAAAAACGCACTTCATAGACGGATGATAGCAAAATGAGAAATGGAAATGTGTGTGCCTGTGTGATAAGATAATAATATTGTTATATACTTGACGAGGAGGCGTGCTGCAAATGACAGAAGTTAAGTTTTATGATAGCGTAGCGGATGAACTGCTTAAGTTTGCGGTAATTATTACCAAAAGTGACAATCAATATGTGTTTTGTAAGCACAGAGACAGGGATACCTGGGAAATACCCGGAGGGCATCGTGAGCCCGGAGAAAAGATTTTGGATACGGCAAAGCGGGAATTATATGAGGAAACAGGGGCCTTGGAATTTACGATAGAGCCGGTTTGTGTGTATTCGGTGACGGCGCCGGACAATTTTAACGGGGAAGAATCTTTTGGAATGCTGTATTTTGCTGACGTAAAGCAGTTTGAGACAGCGTTGCATAGTGAAATCGAACGAATTATGATAACGGACAGGATGCCTGAAAAATGGACTTATCCCGAAATACAGCCGCATTTGCTGAAAGAGGCGGGGAGACGGGGGGTTATAAATCTTCAGGGAACGGTTGGGAAAAAGCCTTACATTTTAACGAATCTTGGAGGATAAAAGTATGTCAGATTTTGGTATCTGACGCTGTGGTAAATTTAATTTTTATAACAAAGGAGAAAATGTAATGTTATTTAGAAGAATTTGATTTTGATAATGTTGCTATTATAAATCCGGATATGGTTGTTGATAAACTGGAGGATTTTCCTGAGGTACCAATATCATGCTTTTCTAAAAAACTTTTTGACAATGTACCAGTCTCATGTTGGTGAACCGATTTGTTTGGCTCACTATGAGGATTTAATTGCTATGGGTAGCAAGCGGTTGATTTTGTTGGGTAATTGTGGAGTTCTGGATAATCCATAAAAGATTGCGGAATTATTATTCCTACTTTGGCTTTAAGAGATGAAGGAGCCGGTTATCATTATGCAGAGCCAGCTGATACGATTGAGATAAATCCAAAGTATAAAGAAGAGTTTAAGGAAGTATTGAAAGAATTAGGATATCCCTATGTAGAGGGAACTACATGGACGACAGACGCTTGCTACAGGGAAACAAGAGATAAAGTTAATCAGAGAAAGGAACAGGGAGCACTCTGTGTAGAGATGGAGTGTGCCGGAATGCAAGCTCTGTGTAACTTTAGAAATACTGATTTTTTTCAGTTTTTCTATGCGGGGGATAATTTGGATCATTCTTCATGGGATCCCGGAAGCGTATCCGGTGATGTGAGATTGGATGATAAGAGTAAGATTATGCTTTTAGCATTTGAACTTGGATTAAAAATCATGAAGTAGATTCATGTATGGTTTGTGCTATAACGTGTGCAGAAAAGGAGGCAATGATGACAGATTTTGGCTTGAACGAAATGCAGGAAATGCAAAAGGAACTTCAGAATCAGTATAAAGGCAGGTGGGAGCCGATTTCTCCTGAAACAGGGAAGAATAAATTGCTGTGGATGGTAGGGGAAATAGGGGAAGTGATTGATATCGTTAAAAAAACGGTGGTGAAAGGGCTTGTGTCGATGTCGGATTGAGGAAAGAGCTGGTGGAAGAATTGGCGGATGTACTCATGTATTACAATGATGTATTGCTGTGTTATGGGATTTCTGTCACTGAGCTAAAGGAGTCCTACCAAAAGAAAATTGAGAAGAATATGACGCGGTGGTAGATTTTTTTTGCATTTACTTTCTCGCTTAAATGTGCGCATGATTTAAGCGAGAAAGTTAAGAGGTAAAATTAAAAGCATATGATTTTCATTATAGATAAAATTTTGGGACTGCTTTTGTGGTTGCTATATTATGTGATTATTACAACGATTATTAACAGCATTGTAATGGGTACGCTGCATTTTCGTTTTTCATTGAAATGTAAAACCAAAGAGTTTGTTATTATAAAAGCCAATAGATTTGAGATGCAGAGCAGAAATCAATGCGCCGGTTTTGCGACGGCTTATCTCTTGCGGCATTGGGATATTGAAAAAGACGGAGACAGTTTATATGAAGTGATTCCCAATAAAATAAGAGACGGCTGTGTGCGGCCCAAAGGGATTTTACGACTGCTTTCTCAATATGGAGTTAAGGGGAAATACTGTGCTGGGAATCTCACTGCATTAAAAAAGGAAGTCAGCCAAGGAAGACCTGTGATCGTGTTGATACGGACGTGGGCCGATAGGAATTGGCTGCACTTCGTGCCTGTTGTCGGGTATGATGAATCCTATATTTATGTGGCGGAATCGTTGAAGGAATTGGTCAACTGTAATGAGCGGTATTATAACAGAAAAATAGCGGTTGGTGAGTTTGAGAAATTGTGGAATACGAGCATGTTGAAAATGCCGTGTTATAGGAATACATATATTTGGGTGAAACAAAGAAAACAAAAGAGAAATGAGGAAGCATAACGTGAAAATAGAATATCGTCCGGCACACCAAATTGACTTGAGCGAAATCGTGCTCCTAGTCAAAACTGCAATCCAAACCATGGAAAACAACCATATCCACCAGTGGGATGAAATTTATCCGACAAAAGAGGATTTTGCCGAAGATATCAGACAGGACAATTTATATATTGGCGTATCAGAAGGAAAAATTGCAGTAGTTTTTGCCCTGAACAAACAATGCGATGAAGCCTATCAAAATGGCCATTGGCAATATCCCGACAGGGAATTTTGCGTGGTGCATCGGCTGTGTGTGAATCCTCATTTTCAACATAAGGGTGTGGCAAAACAAACGATGCAGTTTATTGAAGAAAAATGTAAAGCGGAAGGGATCACGGCTGTCAGACTGGATGCTTTCAGCCATAATCCTTCCGCATTGAAACTGTATTCTCACTTGGGGTATCGCAGAGTCGGACATGCCCACTGGAGAAAAGGTCGGTTCTATCTATTTGAGAAATATCTTTGATAGAGCAGGTTGAGCTGCTCATATGCGCGGCAATCTTCTCTTTGACAGGCATCGATCAATTGCCCCAGTTTTTCCCGTATCGATCGGCTGCCAAAATTTTGGAGCATTTTCTCCGTATCATTCCAATCTCCGATTAAGCGCTGCATTTCTTCGGCAGCCTTGCTGACTTTATGAAAAGAATCGGCAATATCCAGACAGAGTTTCTTTTCTTCATCTTGATACTGATTAGCCAGTTCTTCAAAATAGGTTGCGGCCCATTTCCTACCGTCCTGCAGGCAGGTCATAGCGTCGTTTTGAACAAGAAGCTTGGAAAACAGCACATCAAATGTACTGCCGTTTCCAAACCACTTTTCCTGAAGGAGCATCTCCTTCCATGCCTCATATGCTCTGATTCCTTTGGCGTATGTGTTTTCATCCCGCGGCTCCATGATTTTAAGCGCCATGTTGATGATGTCTTTTGTATCATAGGTAGTGTCTGCAAGCGCGCCGATGCACATGACTGCCTGTGTATCGGTATTCTTCCACCATGTATGGCAGCGGAAATATCCGTTGTCCATGGTACTGATTTCGGAAGAAAACTCAGGGTCATTTTGAAAGAAATTCCAGCCCATGACAATATCTCCATCTGCTTCAAAGCCAGTGACAATGCAGGGCTCCGGCGGACCGATAATACCTAATGCAATGACCGGGTAGCCGTTTGCAATCGCTTTCTTTATAAAGTCGGAAAATTCTTTTTTGGTCGTCTCTTTTTCCCGCCCCAAGAAAGAAAAATCTCTGCCCAGCGCTCTTGCTCCATACTGATAGATCGTATTTGATTCCCTCAATGTATGATAGATGTCAATGTTGCTTAAGTCCCATTCGTTCCTGTTCCAGACCAGGCGGAAAGCGGCTCCGGTTACTGCCATAATATAGGCATAAGAAACATCATCCCCCAAATATTCCGATACCGCCTTTACACAGATGGGAAACATGGTATTGCTTCCGTAGGCTCCATGCTCGATTTTTCGGATTCCGTATAATATGGTATTGTTCTCGATTCGCTCCGTCATAATTTCATCGCTCCTTTTCGGTTTGCTGTCAAGTCGCTCCAACCCAAAAACACCCGGCTCCAATTGCTGTCCTCCCATCAATGGTCGTTCTGCGCGAAAATGGCTGGGAGTCATGCCAAAATGCTTCCGAAAAGCTCTCGTATAGGATTCCGGATTGGAAAATCCGTATTCCAGAGCAATCGTAAGGATTTTTTTGTCAGAATGCAGCAGTTCAAATGCTGACGCAATCAGTTTTCTTCTTTTGCAATACTGCATGATCGGTATGTTTACATGCTTGTAAAATAACTCCCGCAGATAGATCTCTGAAAAACCAAAGTTTTTTGCCATTTCCGATACACTCATATTGGCAAGATGGCCTTCTACATAACTGACAAGAGCGTGTGTTATGGTTGAATAACTCATGTTGATTCCTGCTTTCCATCGCGATGTGATAACAGTATAGCAAGGTTATGCAATACTGTCTTGACTATTTTATGGTTTTTTGTTTGTTCCGAAACCAGCGGTTGAAAAAAGCAACGTTTTATCCTTTGACTTTACGTGTGGAGAAATATAAACTGGTCCTAAAGTATAATGTGGGCGGAAGCAATATTGTTAAGCAGGAGGAAAACGGATGGAAAGCATAACGTACCATGGCATATCCATGGGAGAAAAACTTTATTCCCTGCGCATGGTAAAGCGGATGAGTCAGGAGCAGTTGGCGGCAATTCTCGGCGTCAGTCCGGCGGCCGTTTCCAAATGGGAACGGGATCTGTCAAAGCCAAGCATTGAAATGCTGTGGGCGCTGGCGGATCTTTTTGCGTGCAGCATCGATGAGCTGGTGGGCAGAACCCAGATACAGGTAGAAAAAATAGGAATTTATGACGAAGCAAAACTCCGCCTTGCTGTGATTGGGGAGGACTTATTGCAATGCAGCGAGATTAGCAGAGCGCAAGGATTGCTTGCCGTGGAATCGTGTATTTCCGGATTCAAAGGCGGCAGCAGATTTCTTGCTTTTGCCATTCCCTATGCGCTGGATTTGTTTATGAAGCAGCTGGGGCCTGATGAGATATTTTCTTTTTTGGGAAATTATGCAGCGGCGCTGCCGGAGGAGGAACGTGCGGAAGGGAAAATGATCGTGTCGGCATTGCGCAAAATTTTCTCCGGCGAATCCACGGAGATCGTCAGGGAACTGATTGCATCCTTCATCGGTATGGAGTACAGAGAGAAGAATGCAGGGAAAATGCGGGAAGTAATGCAGTATACGAGAGAGGAAATTCTGGAGCAGTATCAGGGTAAAAAATGTTACTCCAAACAGACAGATTTATTGGAGGAGTTTGCCGGCTTGGGAGATTATGAAATCCGGCTTATCCTGCGAAATACCGACAACATGACCCTGACGGCGGCGATGGCGGGTGCATCCGGCAAAGTCGTGAAGGCTTTTTTGTCCAATCTTTCGGAGCGAATGCTGTACTTTATTCATGAAGATATGATACAATGGAGCGGTATGGAAGAAGATATTGTGGAAGCGCAGAAAAAAGTGCTGGAGCTTGGACGGCTTTGTTTGAGAGAAACAGAAAAGGACAGGAATACGGTGCCTAAAAAATTATCGGAAATGACATTAGAGGAATTGTGGCAGCTATTTCCCATTTTTCTTGTGGAACATGATGAAAGATGGAAACTATGGTACAATGAAGAATGTCAAAGGATATATGATTTTTTAACCAATCATATAACGGATGTAAAAATCAGTCATATTGGAAGTACCGCAATCGATCATATATGGGCAAAGCCGATCATTGATATCCTGGTGGAGATTCCTTTGACGGAAGATATCCGTAAAGTGAAGGATGTAATCTCACAGAACGGATATCTCTGCATGTCCGAAAATGAAAAGAAGATATCTTTTAATAAGGGATATACCGAAAACGGTTTTGAAGAAAAAGTATTTCACCTGCATTTGCGGTATTTGGGTGATAACGACGAAGTGTATTTCAGGGATTACCTGAATGAGCATCCTGCGATTGCGAAAGAATATGAGAAATTAAAACTGTCGCTTTGGAAAACTTATGAGCACGATCGGGACGGGTATACGGAGGCAAAACGCGAATTTGTCAGCGAATACACGAAGAAAGCAAGAGAAAAATATAAGGGCAGATATCTATAATAAATAATTAATGTTAAATACAGAAAGGGACAAATAGCATGAAAAAAATAATTGTAACAGGCTGCAACGGCCAGCTCGGACGGGCTGTGAATCTGCAGTACGCGAACAGCAGCGAGTATGAACTGGTCAACACGGATGTGGGTGAGTTGGACATCACGAAGGTGGATGATGTGATGAAATTCGCACGGGAGATAAACCCTTATGCAATCATCAACTGTGCCGCCTACACGGCGGTGGAAGCTTGCGAGAAGGAGGAGGACCTGGCCTTTCGCATCAATGCCATCGGTGCGCGGAATCTCAGTATCGCGGCGAATGAGACGGGGGCGAAGCTGATGCACATTTCCACGGACTATGTGTTCGATGGCAATGGCACAAGGCCTTACCGGGAAACCGATCCGACAGGACCGCAGGGGGCTTACGGCAGGACGAAACTTGCGGGCGAAGCGTTTGTAAAGGAGTTTAGCGACAGGCATTTTATCCTGCGCACGGCGTGGCTTTACGGCGACGGCAAGAATTTTGTAAAAACGATGCTCAGGCTTAGCGAAACCAATGACAAAGTGCGGGTGGTGCGCGATCAGGTGGGGTCGCCTACCAGTGCAGCGGAACTTGCGAAGGCGGTGGCCTATCTTTTACCTACGGAGAATTACGGCCTGTTCCATGCGACCTGCGAAGGGGATTGCAGCTGGGCACAGTTTACGGAAGAAATTTTCCGCCTGGCGGGCAAAAAGACCGTGGTGGAAGCCATTACCTCTGAGGAGTACGGCGCCGCTGTGAAGCGCCCCGCTTATTCTATTTTGGAAAACTATATGTTCCGTATGACAACGAATTTTGCATTTGCGGATTGGCATGATGCGATTGCGGCATACTTAAAAGGGGAAAAATAGCGGCACGGTGACGTTTTCCCTTTACAGACGGCATATTTTGTGAGAAGATGTACGAGAGCTGGCGGCGTTAATTGAAATGAATTATGATAGAAAGGAAATGGTATACCGGCATGCAGAAAACAGCGCTTATTACAGGTATAACAGGGCAGGATGGCTCGTATCTTGCGGAGTTTTTATTGGAGAAGGGATATGAGGTGCACGGCCTGATCCGCAGGCACAGTATTGCGAACACGGGACGGATCGATCATCTGATTGCATCTGATTATCATAAGGTAAAATTTTTCCTGCACTACGCGGATACTACCGATTCCAGTAATTTGATGCGGCTGATCGCGGAGATTCGCCCGACTGAGGTTTATAATCTGGCGGCGCAGTCTCATGTGGGCGTATCGTTTGAGGTACCGGAGTACACGGCGGAGGCCACGGGCGTAAGTACCTTAAAGCTTCTGGAAGCGATTCGTGTGAACGGCGGAACGTGCAGATTTTATCAAGCTTCCACATCGGAACTTTTTGGAGGCATTCCTGAGACGGCTCCCCAGAGCGAAAAGACGCCCTTCTATCCGAAGAGCCCTTACGGCGCGGCAAAGCTCTATTCTTACTGGATTACGGTGAACTACAGGGAATCTTACAATATGTACGCCTGCAACGGTATTCTCTTTAATCATGAATCGCCCAGGCGCGGGGAGAATTTTGTGACCAGAAAGATTACGTTGGCGATTGCGAACATTCTTGCGGGTAATCAGGAAAAGCTTTCTCTTGGCAACATGAACGCGAAGCGCGACTGGGGCTTTGCGGGGGACTACATCAAGGGAATGTGGCTCATGTTACAGCAGGATAAAGCCGACGATTATGTATTGGCGACGAACGAAACGCATACGGTCAGGGAGTTTGTGGAGGCGGCCTTTGCAGAACTCGGCATAAGCATCCGCTGGGAAGGAAGCGGCGTGAATGAGAAGGGGTATGACGCAAAGACGGACAGGCTTCTTGTGGATGTCAATCCTGAATTTTATCGCCCGGCGGAAGTGGAATTTCTCTGGGGCAACTGTGAAAAGGCGGAGCGGGAGCTTGGTTGGAAACGCGATGTGGACTTTAAGGGGCTGGTGTCCATGATGATGGAGGCGGACTTAAAGGAAATCGCGGGGATGAGCTGCGAGGAATATCGGAAGAAAAACGGAAATTGATATGTTATCGGTGATTTTTATTTGGATTTATATCCTCTTAACTTCATTTTTGGTCGGGTATGGTGTGCTGCGTTTATTGACGCGGCACCTTGCTTATCCTGCGGAAAAACACGGGGAGAAGGACTTGGCGCCCGGGCGGATGCCAAAACAGCCGGACGCGTATATCATGTGTGGTCTGGTCTGCGTCACGGTCTACGCACAGTTTTTCAGCCTGTTTGCAGGCGTGGGACTTTGGGCCAATGTTTTTTTGTGCGCAGTATGCGCTTGGATCATGCTGCGGGAGCGGAAGGGGATAGCGGAAGTGCTGGCAAAGTGGCTGCCGTGGGGCGATAGCGGCACAGCGGGAGCCGGTGTAGGAATGCAGGGGAAATCAGACAGTTTGTTTTGCGCGCTTAAATACATTTCCGTGATGGGACTGTTTTTATTATTTGCCTACGGCACCTCCCGCGGAATGCTCCATTATGACACCGCCCTCTATCATGCGCAGAGTATCCGCTGGATCGAGGAGTACGGTGTGGTAAAGGGGTTGGGCAATCTGCATTGCAGGCTGGCGTATAACAGCGCGTCGTTTGCGCTGTCGGCTCTCTATAGCATGGCTTTTTTGGGAAAAGGCTCCTTTCATTGTGTGGCGGGATTTCTCGCTTTTCTTTTGGCGTCGGGATGTCTGCGTCTTGTAGATTCCCTGCGGGAGAGAAAGCTTCATGCTTCCGATTTTGCGCGGGTAGTGTGCGTCTATTATCTGGTCAATATTTTCGATGAAATGATTTCTCCGGCTTCCGATTATTTTATGGTGTTGATTGCTTTTTATCTTGTGATCACATGGCTTTCGCTTGTGGAGAGCGGGGAGCGGGAAATATTTCCCTATGCGCTCTTGTGTGTGCTTGCTGTTTTCCTCTTGACGGTGAAGCTGTCTGCGGCGCTTATTTTACTGCTTGTGATTTATCCCGCTTGCCGCTTGGTTAAGGAGAAACGATGGAAAGAGACGGGCGTCTGGCTGGGGCTTGGTTTTGTGACGGCGCTTCCTTTTTTCGTTCGAAATGTGATTCTTTCGGGATGGCTTGTCTACCCTTTTACGCGCATCGACCTGTTTACTGTCATCTGGAAGATTCCGAAGGGCGTGGCGGATTATGACGCGCGGGAGATTCAAGTCTGGGGCAGGGGCTACAGCGATGTGACAAGGTATGCGGTTTCGCCGACAGAGTGGCTGCCCGATTGGTTTCGCGTTCTTGCGGGAAGCGATAAGATTTTTGTGTTGGCGGCGGGTCTGGCGGTGGCGGCGCTGCTTGTCTGGGCGGTGCGTGAGAGAACGCGGTCTTTTGCGCTTCTGACCGTGCAGGGTACGGTGGCGGCCTCCTTTCTGTTCTGGCTTTGTACGTCGCCTCTTATGCGTTACGGCTGCGTCTATGTGTATCTGACGCCGGCGGTCGTGTTTGGAGGAATTTACGCGGCGGTTATGGAAGCGGGCGGCAGGGCGCAGGCCGAAGGAATTTTGAATTGTGAGGTCGAAAATGTAACGGTACGCTGGCGCTTGATAGCAGGCAATATCGTCTGTACGGCAGTCGTACTGTTACTCGCATACAAGGTATTCGCTTTAGGGCGCGGTATCGTCACTTCCCATGAGAACAAATACTGGATTTTACAGAAAGAGTATGAGAATTATGATGTGGAATCCTGTAAGATCGAAGGGGTTACTTTTTATTATCCTGTGAAAGGAGACCAGACGGGATACGACGCGTTTCCTTCCGCGCCCGCAAAACCACAGATCGTCTTTTTGGGGGACGGGCTTGCGGACGGGTTTCGGGCAGAGGATTCTGCTGTTTCTTCTATTCGCCAATGATTTCCATTGCGTTTGGAATATCCCGTATCAAAAGCGCACCGGTATTGGTAAGCTTCACATGATCTTTTAACGGATATGCCAATTTCCCGCGCTTTTCTCCGTCTGCGCAATGGACGTCCAGCTTCGTATCGATTAACCCCAGATTGCCGGGTAAATTGTTGGCAAAAATGAGACTTCCGGCGCTTACGCCTACTACCAGACCGTTACCACGGATATATGCCATCAATGACTTGTTAAAGTTTGTATCATTGATTCTTTCGAGCAAATACTGCGTACTGCCGCCGCATAGGTATACTACGTCATATTGCTGCAGCTCTTCAATCTCCATTCCGACATGAAGGTCATATACCCTGATATTTTCGGCCGGGATGCCGCATTTTAGTAAATCGTTCATACATTTTGGCAGTACCTCGATTGCGCCCGCATCGATTGCCGCTGTCGGTATAAACAGAGCCTTCATAAGGGACATCTCGCGGTCTGCCATTTCCACAAAACATTCCTTGATTTCTTCGGTTTCCAAACCCGTTGATGTTAATAGCACTCTCATTTTCGTTCTCCTATTCCGGCCAATTCATCTGTGCGTCAGTGATGCCCATTTTACGACATTCGCTGCATACAGATTCCTTTTCCGCCTCATTTCCCATTTCGATATGGACTGCCTGCTGACATTGCAGAGGGAAGCCGGTTCTTCCTGCGTCATTCTCTTTCTTAATTCTACTATTTTTTTCCGACAACTTTCTACTATTTTTTCCGACAACTTCATTGTGGGCCTCCTATTACTTTTTATGATACAAAATGAAAAATACATTTACCACCAACAATAACGTGCTTTTTCGCAACTTGAGGTTGCCGGTGCAGGCTTTAATAAATCTTAAACGGATCCGGATAGAAAGATAGATATTGACATGGTAAAATGAGAAACCAAGCCGGAGATAGACCGAATCCGTCGGAAGAAAGAAAAGAGGAGGAAGAGAAAAATGGATTATTTGTTTAAGCCACCGACACAAATGCAGGAAAACAGTATGACGGGAATGCAGCAGACGCCCTTGCAGACCCCTTTGGCCATGGAGATGCGTCCGCTTGAAAATGCGCGCGGGGCCGTGCCGGAGCCGCCTGAATTGGTTGTTGCAGATCCGATCATGGAAGCAAATTATCAGACTGCGAGGAGACACTTGGAATATATGCGGAGGGGATTGTCTGCAGCACCGGATCCGAATGAGGAATACCATTGGCTTCGCAATATCACCGGCGGCGGTCGGGCTACCTTTTCAAGTAAACGCAACGCGGACGGGAGTCTGAGAACGGATATGAGCCCGGAGGAGTATGATACGCTGGAACGACTCACGGGTGCTTTTTATGATATGACGGAAAATCTGGCGGAAATTGCGCCGCGTGAACAGGCGTTAACGCTATACCGGGGGATACGGATTCCAAAAGTGAAGGAAGGTGCCTCCAAAGAGGAAATCGAAGAGATTATGAGTCGGTATGGAGATGTCATTCCTTCAAGCGCGTCGTGGGGTATGGAAACGCCGCAGCATTTTTCGAATGCAGAGGAGGGGCAGGACGCAGTAGTCCTTCACATGATCGTACCGCCGGACTTTCCGCTTGTCATGCTCTCCTGCCCGGAGAAGGTAAGAGGCAGAGACCCGCAGTCTCTGGATCTTCAAGGACAACAGGAAGTGCTTGTCGGCGCATCCACATTTTCTGATGTTCAGCTGTTGGAGACGGAGGAAGGGCATCACTGTTATCATGTGGAGGTAAAACTAAATGCGGTGCCGCGCGGTGCTGTGTTCGACACAATAGATGCTGCCCGTCAGGAGAGAGACAGGAAAGTACCGCCAAATCCGCCTGTCATTCGTGACCATCTCAGTTATACGAAAAGTGTAGTGCAAAATATTTTTGGAATGAGCGTAGAGGAAATGAAAAAGGGTGATGTGTATGAGCGCAGCGATCAGCCGGGCATAAAATACAGGCTTACGGAAACAGGATCATTAATGTTTAAATTCGACAGGATAAAGGAGGAAAAATAAAATGGATTTTTTATCATCGATACAAATGCAGGAAAACAGTATGACGGGAATGCAGCAAACGATACCCATGCATGCCTCTTTGGCCATGGAGATGCATCCGCTTGAAAATGCGCGCGGGGCCGTTCCGGAGCCGTCTCCGGAACTGGCTGTTGTTGCAGATCCGATCATGGAAGCAAATTATCAGACTGCGAGGAAACACTTGGAATATATCGGGCGGGGATTGTCTGAAGTGCCGAATCCGAATGAGGAATATTATTGGATTCGCAATATCACCGGCGGCGGTCCGGCTACCCTTACAGGCAAACGCAACGCGGACGGGAGTCTGAAAACGAATATGAGCCTGGCGGAGTATGATGCGCTGGCACAACTTGCGGATGCTTTTTATGAGATGGCGGAAACTTTAGCGGAAATTGCACCGCGCGAACAGGAGTTAACGCTATATCGGGGAATACGGATTCCCCAAATTGAGGGAGGAGCTTCCCGGGCAAAAATCGAAGAAACCATAAGTCGGTATGGAGATGTCATTCCGTCAAGCGCATCGTGGGGTATGGAAACGCCGCAGCATTTTTCGGATGCAGAAAAGGGGCAGGACGCAGTAGTCCTTCACATGATCGTACCGCCGGATTTTCCGCTTGTTATGCTCTCCTGCCCGGAGCAGATAAGAGGCAGAGACCCGCAGTCTCTGGATATTCAAGGACAACAGGAAGTGCTTGTCGGCGCATCCACATTTTCTGATGTTCAGCTGTTGGAGACAGAGGAGAAGGAGGGGTATCGTTGTTATCATGTGGAGGTGAAGCTGAACGCGGTGCCGCGCAGGACGGTAGCCGATATGATAGAAAATGCCTGGGAGTCACAATTTGAGGAGGAAGAGTTGGAAGAGGAGGAAAAGTCAGAAGAGTCGCAGTCAGAACAGGAACAGCCGGAGATTTTGGAACAGCGTTTCTTGATGGCGTCAAAGGTAGTCAGCGTGTTTGGAATGGAATTAGATAAAATGGAGGTGGGTCAGAAATATGAAAGTCTTGAACATCCGGGAGTATGGTATGAACTAAAGAAAAAAGCATTTACATCCACATTTGAATTGGTGAAAGAACAGGCAGAAGAATAGAAAAGCCGCCTTCTTGTAAAAGGGAAAGTCCTGTGATAAACTAAGAGCAGATATGCTTATGGTGTGGTATAAATGCCCGCCATGCAAGACAAAATCAGGATTAGGAGAATAGAGAACAGGATGAAACAGACAGACAAAATTTACGTGGCAGGACATAGAGGGCTGGTGGGCAGTGCAATCGTGCGTTCCCTGCAAGCGAAGGGTTACACGAATGTGATCGGCAGGACGCACAAGGAACTTGACCTGCTCAGTCAACAAGCGGTGCGGGATTTCTTCGACAAAGAACGGCCTGATGTGGTGGTTTTGGCGGCGGCTAAGGTGGGCGGCATCAATGCCAACAATACCGCGCCCGCGGCGTTTGCTTACGAGAATATGCAGATTCAGTGCAACGTCATTCAGTGCTGCCACGAATATAAAGTGAAGAAACTTCTGTTTTTGGGAAGCACATGTATCTATCCCAGAATGGCGCCGCAGCCGATCCCGGAGGACGCGCTGCTCACGGGGCCGTTAGAGGAAACGAACGAAGCCTATGCCATAGCAAAAATTGCGGGGCTTGAGATGTGCAAGTTTTACAAGAGGCAGTACGGGGATGACTTTATCAGCTGTATGCCGACGAATCTCTACGGCCCGCACGACAACTATGATCTGGAAGGCTCCCATGTGATGCCTGCCATGATCCGCAAATTCCATGAAGCCAAGGTAAACGGCGCGCCGTCAGTGACGCTGTGGGGAACGGGAACGCCCCTGCGGGAATTTCTCTATGTGGACGATATGGCGGACGCCTGCGTGTTCCTGTTAGAGCATTACAGCGGCGAGCAGCATGTGAATATCGGCACCGGTAAGGAGGTCACGATCAGGGAGTTGGCGGAGACGGTGCAGAGAGTGGTAGGCTATACGGGAGAGATCGTCTGGGACAGCAATATGCCGGACGGCACGCCGAGAAAGCTTACGGATGTGACGAAGCTCCATGGGCTTGGCTGGCAGCATAAGATCGAGCTGGAGGAAGGCGTGGCGCTTGCTTACAAGTGGTTTCAGGAAAACGTGCAGGATGCACGGCTGTAAAAAGCGGCGCGATAACTTATCATTTACAGCGCGGTGAATCTTTGATATTCTGTCGAAAGAATATGACAGCTTACGGAGGGACTGCCGGAGCTGCCAAATATAAAGATGCAAAGGAGTAAAAGGGGAATGGCACAACAGAATATGGTGAGCAGACATGAGATTGAAAGAGTAATCTCGGATTTCATGCTGGAACTCGGTATCCCGGCGCATCTGCGGGGATATCAGTTTTTGCGCAGCGCGCTGGAAATGTGCGTGGAGGACATGGAGCTGGTAGGGAGCGTAACCAAACTTTTATATCCGGATCTGGCGAAAATGTACCAGACCACGGACACCAAGATCGAACGGGCAATCCGTAATGCAATCGAGGTGTCATGGGAACGGGGCAACAGCGATCTCTTTGAGGAACTGTTCGGTTACAGCAACAGTCCGGAATACAACAGACCGACCAACAGTGAGTATATTGCGGTCGTTGCGGATTACATACGTTTGGAAAACGATTTGATCGGTTGATAAGGGAAGAGATACGTCTCTTCCTTTTTTTATGTAAATGTGATACACTTATCTTGATATGCACGAAAGGAGAACGTTATGAAGTTACTCAGCGTCATCGTGCCCTGTTACAACGAGGAAGAAAACGTCAGGGATTTTTACGATGAATTGTGCAAAAATACGGATTTTTTTGATAAAAAGCAGATAGCGCTCGAACTTCTTTATGTGGACGATGGGTCGAAGGACAAGACGGCTTTGGAAGTAAAGAAAATCTGCGCGGAGGATGCGCGTGTGAGGCTTGTCTCCTTTTCCCGTAATTTTGGCAAGGAAGCGGCGATATACGCGGGTTTGCAGAAATGTAAGGGTGATTTCGCCGTGCTGATGGATGCGGACTTACAGGATCCGCCTTCGCTTCTGCCGCAGATGTATTCGTATATTGAGCAGGGTTATGATTCCGTGGCGACCAGACGCGTGACCAGAAAGGGAGAACCGGTGATTCGCTCCTTTTTTGCAAGGATGTTTTATCGGTTGATGAATAGAATTTCGCGAACGGAGATTGTGGACGGGGCAAGGGATTACCGTCTGATGACCAGACAGGTGGTGGATGCGATTCTGGCGATGTCGGAGTACAACCGCTTTACCAAGGGAATTTTCGGCTGGGTAGGTTACGAGACAAAGTGGCTGGAATATGAAAATGTGGAGCGCAGAAAAGGAGAGACGAAGTGGTCCTTCTGGAAACTTTTTCTCTACTCACTGGAAGGGATCATCGCTTTTTCCACGGCGCCGCTTACCATTGCTTCCGTGATGGGGGTGCTCTTTTGTGTGCTTGCTTTTGCGATGATCATCTTTACGATCGTGCGCAAACTATTGTTTGATGATCCGACTTCAGGCTGGCCGTCTTTGGTCTGCATTATCATGATGGTCAGCGGCGTACAGCTTTTCTGTCTGGGCATCCTGGGACAGTATTTATCCAAAACGTATATGGAAGTGAAAAAGCGCCCGATCTACCTGGTAAAGGAAGAGATAGGAGAGGCGGCTCGGGATGAGAGCGAAAGGGAGAAGGTTTGAAGGAAAGGAAAGACGGACTGATCAGCGTGATCGTGCCGGTGTACGGCGCGGAGGCGTATATTGCCAAGACAATCGCCATGGTGACGGCGCAGACTTTTGTAAGCTGGGAGCTTCTGCTGATCGAGGACGCTTCGCCTGACGGAAGCGCACAGGCTGTCCGCAACGCGCTTGCAGGATATGGGCGGCAGGATGTGACAGAGGAATTTTCCGCACAGATTTCCAATGTGCGGTCGGCGGAAAGCTATACCGACGGGCAGGGCAGGCGCCTTCTTCTTCTTTGCAAAGAGAAAAACGAGGGGGCGGCAGCAGCGAGAAACACGGGGCTGCAGATTGCGCAGGGCAGATATATCGCCTTTCTCGATGCGGATGATGTGTGGTTGCCCGAAAAGCTGAAAAAGGAGTTTACTTTTTTACAGGAAAGAAAGGCCGGTTTTGTATTCTCCGCTTATGAGTTTGGCGATGAGGATGCTGTCCCCACGGGGAAAGTCGTGCACGTGCCGCCCGTTCTCACGTATCAGGAGGCACTTTCGCGGACGGTGATCTTTACCACCACGGTGCTTCTTGACAGAGAACAAATTGCGGACAAGCTGATCAGGATGCCGCTTGTGGAGAGTGAGGACACGGCGACCTGGTGGAATATCCTGCGGGCGGGACATAAGGCCTACGGTCTCGATGAGACGCTTGCGATTTACAGAAGACCGCCCAAATCCCTTTCTTCCAACAAGATGAAGGCGCTGCGGCGGATTTGGAATCTCTACCGCAGGCAGGAAGGACTTTCGGTGTCTGCAAGCTTTCGCTATTTTATTCCCTGGGCGTTCAGGGCAGTTGCAAGGCGCCTGTAAAGGGAAAACGGAGTAAACCATGAGACGATTTGAATCCTTAAAAAGACTTGTCATATTGCAGTTATCTTTTATCGGATTGCTCATCCACACGGCGGTCTATGCCTATTTCTGGTTTCAGGAATACTACCCGTATCTGCTCTTTCACGGCAAGGCAAAATTTTTCAGAAACGGTCATTTGCTGATCATTCTGATCTATTTTGTGCTACTGTTCTTTTTTGCCAGCATGTATGGGGCGTTGAAAGTCGGTTATCTGAAGGCGACGGATGTTTTTATTTCAGAGGTCTTTTCGCTGTTGTTCGTGAATGTGATCTCTTACTTCCAGATTTCCTTGATGGCAAACTGGGTGGTGGCGGTGCGTCCCATTGCGGAGGTGATGCTGATTCAGACGGTCATATCGGCAGTTTGGGTCTATGTCTGCAACGCCTGCTACTATAAGGCATTTCCGCCCAGAGATATCCTTATTGTGCACGGAGAACGGCCCATTGATAATATTATAGCGAAATTTGAATCGCGCCGGGATAAGTATCAGATTAAAAAGTGTATGAATATCTCGGAAGGGACGAAAGTCATAAAAGAAGAAATCGGCGAAAAATATGGTGCGGTGGTGCTTTGGGACATCCCCGTGGCGGAAAGGAATGAGCTTTTGAAGTATTGTTACAGCCGTTCCATCCGTGTTTATATGATGCCGAAAATTTCGGATGTGCTGGTGAAAGGCGCGGATCAATTGCACCTGTTTGACACGCCTGTTTATCTGACCAGAGAATATTCCCTCAAGGTGGAGCAGCGTCTGGCGAAACGGCTGATTGACCTGATCTGTTCGGTGCTGCTTTTGGTGATTGCGTCGCCTTTTATGCTGATCACGGCGGTGGCAATCAAGCTTTATGACGGTGGGCCTGTCTTTTATAAACAGATCCGCTGCACCAGAGACCGAAAGGAATTTTACATTCTCAAGTTTCGCAGTATGCGGGTGGACGCGGAGAAAGACGGCGTGGCGAGACTTGCGTCTAAGAATGATTCCCGCATTACACCGGTGGGAAAGTTTATCCGCGCTACCAGGATCGACGAATTGCCGCAGCTCATCAATATCTTAAAGGGAGAGATGTCCTTTATCGGCCCCAGACCCGAGCGGCCTGAGATCATTGATCAATATCTGGAAGAAATGCCTGAGTTTGCGTTTCGCATGAAGGTGAAGGCGGGGCTTGCGGGTTATGCGCAGGTGTACGGAAAATACAATACCACGCCGTACGATAAATTAAAATTGGATCTGACTTATATTGAACAGTATTCGGTATGGCTTGATTTAAAGCTGATGATGCTTACGCTGAAAATATTGATTAAGCCGGAGAGCACGGAGGGAGTCGAAAAGGATCAGACGACAGCGATGAAATAGAAAGGCTTACGATATGAAGGGTAGTAACTATGCTGAGGAAGGCATGGACTTAAAAAAGTATATGATTTGTCTGTGGAAGCGGCTCCCTCTTGTGATTGCGGCAGGGGCAGCGGCGGCACTTCTTTTCGGGGTTCTTTATACGCTGTCGCGGACGGTGCCGGAGGGAGAGCGGGAGTATCAGGCCTTTGCAAAAGTGTATCTGGATTTTGCGGCGGATGAGACGGGAGAAGTCTATCAGGCCTATAACGGCTATACCTGGAATGACCTGATGGCGGCCGATCCGATTATGGAATTGACGCTTTCTTATCTTTCGGAGGATTATACCCGCGAGGAGGTGCAGGCGGCGATCAGGGCGGAGATTCTTTCGGACATCCGTCTGCTCACGGTAACAGTCACCACGAACAGAGCGGAGCGCACGGAGGCGATCCTGCGCGCCGCGGTACAGGCGCTGACTGTATATGGCGGGCAGGCGAAAGAATTTCTTGAGATCGGCGCGATTCAGGAGACGGAAGCGAAGCTTGTGGTGGCGGACAGCCGTCTGTTACAGGCTGTTTTGCTGGGGCTTTTGCTGGGGCTGTTTTTTGCCCTTTTGGGCATCGCGCTTGGCGGTATTTTTGAGGCGAAGATCCTGGCAGCAGGCGACTTGAAGAAGGTGACCGACGTATCGTTTTTGGGCTATGCCGACGGGCCGGGAAGTCTGAACGAAGACTATCAAAACAATCTTGCCTATCTGCGAAAAAAGGCAGGGGACATTACGGTATGGGAAGCTTCTCCTAATCAGCCGCTTTCAGAAGTGGATTTTGGGAACCTGCGAAAGGCAGCGGGCGTGGTACTGTCCGTACCCTTTGGAAAGGCGAATGCCGCCTGGGTGTCTTATGTGATTGACCAACTTGCCGCGCAGGACTGTGTGCTTTTGGGCGTGGCGATACGGGACTGTGACGCGGGCTTTTTACGGAAGTATTACGGGAGAGATTCTTTGGTAGGCAGAGCGAAGAGCGAAAAGACAGATGGTGCAGATTCATAAATGGGGACAGATGCACTGCGTGGGAAAGAAAAAGGGTGAAGCATGAAACTGGAAGTCCTGGTTTCCGCGGTGGAAAAAGATGCGGCGGCGTTGATTTCACAAATGAATATTGCCACAGACGCGATCCTTGTGAATCAGTGCGATCATTATGGGTATGAATCAGTTCCCATATCCGGCGGTGCGGTGCGCTGTTTTTCCATGCCGGAGAGGGGAGTGGGACTGAGCCGCAACACGGCGCTTTTGCATGCGGCGGGGGAGCTAGTGCTCTTTTCCGATGAGGATATCGTGCTTTCGCCTGACTATGCAGAGAAGGTTTTGGATGCTTACCGTGCCCTTCCCGACGCGGATTTAATCCTATTTAATGTGAAGGTCGCTCCCGCCCGCAGAACTTACTGGAACCGGTCAACCGGGCGCGTCACCTGGAAGAATTACGGCAGATATCCCGCCTACAGCATTTCGGCAAAACTTTCGTCCCTGCGGCGTGCGAATGTGCATTATTCGCTTCTCTTTGGCGGTGGTGCGAAGTACAGCAACGGGGAGGACAGCCTTTTTCTGCGGGACTGTCTGAGGGCGGGGCTTACCGTATATGCGCACACAGCCTGTATCGGGGAGGAGAAGGAGCGTCCTTCTACCTGGTTTAACGGGTATCACGAAAAGTTTTTCCGCGACAGGGGAGTGCTTTATCACCATCTCTATGGAATGCTTGCAAAGCCGCTTGCGCTGCGCTTTCTTTTGGCGCACAGGGATGTCATGTGCCGGGAAATTTCGGTGAAGAAAGCCTGGCGCATTATGTGTGAAGGGGTGCGGGAGGCAAAAGGCGGATGATTCTTTATATTACGGTGGCCGTCTTTACGGCGCTGCTAGCGGGAATGGTAGACAATCATGCCGGGAGAAGGCCTCATGCGGTGACAAGGCAGCAGCTTACGAACAGAGTATGCCTGTGTGCGATTTTTGTGATCCTGTTTGCCCTATCCGCGTGCAGACTCAACGTGGGCAATGATTATGCCAAATATGTAGAGTTTATGCACCTGGTTAACTGCGACGCTTATGTGCCTACGGAGATTGGCTTTAATCTGCTGGTAAAACTGATCTACGGCCTGTCCGGTTTTGAAAATTTTCTGCTGGTGTTTGCGGTTTACTCTTTTGTGACGGTACTTCTTTTTTTGCTTGCACTGTACGAACAAAGCGACGAGTTTTCTCTAAGCTTCTTCCTGTTTATGATGTTGGGGTATTACTTTCAGACCTTCAGTACGGTGCGTTATTATCTGGCGCTGGCGATTGCGCTTTACTCCATGAAGTTTGTGCTGCGCAGACAGTGGGGACGGTTTGTGGTTCTGATTCTTTTGGGGGCGACGTTCCATAAGTCGCTTTTGGTGGTGATACCGCTCTATTTTTTGGCTTCCCTTCGCTGGAAAAAATGGCAGCTTGCGCTGGCGGCGCTTTTTAGCACGACCTTTTTATTTTTGCAGGATTTTTATCTGAAAGTGGTGGTGTTTCTCTATCCGACTTATGAAGATACGGAGTATCTGGAGGGCGGCACCAGCTATATCAATATTCTGCGCTGCGCGGCGGTGCTTGCTTTTGCGGGAATTGTATATTTGATGGAGCGGAGAGGACAGACGGCAGCGGGCAGCAGCGTCAATCTGGCGGCTGACGCAAGGTTTTGGTTTTACCTGTATCTGAATTTGGGCGCGTTGGTGCTCTATACATTCTGCTCGTTTTTGCCCATCATATCGCGGATCGGTTACTATCTGACCGTGAGCCAGATCCTGTTTTTGCCCATGCTTCTTGCGAGGGTGAAGGAGGAAAGATGGCGGCGGTTGTTTCGGGCCGGGATCCTCCTGGCGGCGGTGCTTTATTTTGCGATGTACTTAAGCCGTGCCGCGAACGACGGGGTGCTGGTTTTGCCCTACAAGACATTTCTGTTCCACGATATGGTCAATATTTTGTCGGATGTTAATTGAGAGATCGAGCAAGCTCGATCGCGAGATCTGCTTCGCAGACTCGGCGCGGTGAAGTTGTAGGAGAAAAGATTGAAAAATCACACTGATGTGCTAATTTTTCAATCGCGAGTTTGTGGCTCCGACATGGAGGAAAGCATGACATTCAGTATCATCGTCGTCTGCTATAATGCGGGCGAAAAACTGCATAAAACGATAGACAGCATCCGCAGGCAGACGGAAAAGGATTATGAGATCATCGTGGAAGACGGTCTTTCCACGGACGGCTCTGTGGAAAAACTTACGCCGGGAGACGACTTAAAAGTTTTCAGAGAGCGGGACGAAGGAATCTATGACGCCATGAACCGCGCGGTATCCCGTACATCGGGCGCGTATCTTTTTTTCCTAAACTGCGGAGACTGTTTTGAGGATGAAACGGTGCTTGCCAGAGTGCGGCATTATATCGAAATTGACTTAAAGAGACGAAGAGTCCTTCGGCCCGCCATCTTCTACGGCAATATCAGGGAGTGTGCGACGGGCGCGGCGGTGATGTCAAACCCGAAAATTGACGATTTTGCCTGTTATCGAAATGTGCCCTGCCATCAGGCCTGTTTTTATGACAGAAGACTGCTTCAAAAGCGGGGATTTCACACCTGTTACCTTGTACGCGCCGACTATGAACATTTCCTCTGGTGCTATTACCGGGCGCATGCTGCGATGCATTATCTGCCGGTCACGGTGGTATCCTATGAGGGAGGCGGTTTTTCGGAGACAGAAGAAAACAGAAAACGCTCTGCCGCAGAGCACAGATATATTGTGCGAAAGTATATGAGCGCGGGACAGATTTTTACTTACCGGCTGCTGCTGCTTTTGACGCTGGCGCCGCTACGCACGTATCTGGCAAAGAATCCCGTCACGGCGGGCGTGTATCAGAGCCTTAAGAGAAAATTGTACAAACAGACATAACAGGCGCAGGTGTGTTTTCGCTCCATTTCGAGCGTAACGGTCAAAAACGAAAGAAATTACAGAAAGGAACAAGCGAAGAGATGAAAGTGTTATGGGTGTGTAACATTATGCTGCCGGCAATCGCCAAGAGACTGAACCTACCCTGCAGCAACAGGGAAGGGTGGCTTTCGGGCCTCCTTGACAGGGTGGTGATGGAGCAGGATCGAAATCGGATCGAGTTGGGGATTGCCTTTCCGGTGGATGAGTCCGTGGGAAATTTTGACAGGGTGATGCAGCTTGGGGAGAATATTTCCTGCCACTGTTACGGTTTTGTGGAAGATTTGACTGCGCCGGAACATTATGATGTGGAACTGGAAAAGCAGTTTGAATTGATCCTGGGTGATTTTAAGCCCGATATCCTGCATGTGTTTGGCACGGAATTTCCGCATGCGCTTGCTTCCATCAAAGTTTTTGACAGGCCGGAGCGGACGCTCGTGGGCATCCAGGGCATTATCTCTGCGATTGCAAAAGTTTATATGGCTGATCTGCCGGTGAAGGTGCAGAAGCAGAGTACATTCAGGGACAGGATCAGAAAGGATAGTATCAGGCAGCAGCAGAAAAAGTTTGAAAAGCGCGGCGAGTATGAGATTGAGGCAATCAAACGTACGGGACATATCGCGGGCCGCACGGATTTCGACCGGGCGGAGACACAAAAGATTAATCCCGATGCCGTTTATCATTATTTGAACGAAACGCTGCGCGGCGTGTTTTATCGTGACCGCTGGAGCAAGTTTCATTGTCAGACAAACCGCATCTTCTTAAGTCAGGGCGATTATCCCCTGAAGGGGTTTCATTATCTGTTACAGGCCATGCCGAAGATTCTGGAACAGTTTCCGGACACGGAAGTCTATGTGGCGGGGGCGGATATTTTGAAGGCGGAAACATGGAAGGATGTGCTGAAACTTCCTGCCTATGGCAAATATCTGAAAAAGCTGATTCGAGAATATCATCTGGAAGAGAAGGTGACCATGCTCGGCCGTCTGGACGCGGAGGAGATGAAAAAACAGTATTTAAGCTGTCATGTGTTTGTCTGCCCTTCCGCTCTTGAAAATTCTCCTAACTCCGTGGGGGAGGCAATGCTTCTTGGAGTACCCTGTGTGGCGGCGAACGTGGGCGGCATACATAATATCCTCACAGACGGCGGGGACGGCTTCCTGTATCCTCCGGGGGATGTGGACGCGCTGGCGGACAGCATCATCGAGATTTTCACGAAGGAGGCCATCGTGGACCGCCTTTCCGACAATGCCAGAAAACATGCCCGCGTCAACCACGATGCGGATCAGAATTATTATCGGCTGATGCACATTTATCGGGAGTTAATAGAATGACAGGACGAAAAGAAATTGTAATGCAAAAGGCAGCATTCTCGGTGGGAGGATTTGCATGACATTTACATTTGTATCTAACTATATCAACCATCACCAGATTCCCTTTTGTGAGGCGCTGTGGAAACGGCTGGGGAAGGACTTTACCTTCATCCAGACCATGCCGATGGAGGCGGAGCGCGTGGAGATGGGGTGGCGTGTAGATACGGATGAAATACCGTATGTTATGTGCCTTTATGATGATGAGTACGAGTGCCTGAAAAAGATTATGGAAAGCGACGTTGTGCTCTTTGGCTGGACGGGGCGGGAGGATATCGTAACGCCCAGGCTGCGGTCGGGCAAAACAACGCTGCGGGTCAGTGAAAGGCTCTATCGCGAAGGGCAGTGGAAGGCAATTTCTCCGAGAGGGCTTGTCGCTAAATACAGAGAGCATATCAGATATCGGAAGCAGGATGTGTGTATGCTCTGTGCGGGGGCTTATGCGGCCTCGGATTTTCATCTGATTGGCGCTTATCCGGAAAAACTGTTTCAGTGGGGGTATTTTACTGCCCTGCGCACTTACAGCGATGAGAAATTTACGGCGCTTAAGGCGGAGGATGGCCCGCTGCAGATCGTCTGGGCGGGGCGGTTTATTCCCTTAAAGCATCCGGAATATGTGGTGCGGCTTGCAAAGACGCTGCGGGAGAAGAAAAATGCCTTTCATATCCATATGGTGGGCGGAGGAGAACTTCTCCCTGCCATTTTGCAGGAGACGGAGCGGGAAGGGCTTGCGGACGCCTTTACCTTCCATGGCTTTATGCCCCCTGAAAAAGTGCGGGACGTGATGGAACGCTGCCATATCCACCTTTTTACCAGCAATCATTTGGAGGGCTGGGGCGCTGTTGTCAACGAGGGTATGAACAGCGGCTGTGTGGAGGTGGTAAACGCGCAGGTCGGCGCGGCCCCTTATCTTATAAAGCACGGTGAAAACGGCCTGCTCTATCCGAATGGTAACTATGATAAGATGGAGGCACTTGTGCTCGATCTCTTTGCACATTGGAAGGAACGAAAGCAGATGGGACGGGCCGCTTACGAGACAATCCGCGATTTGTGGAATGCGGATCATGCCGCCGCGTCGCTTTTGCGGTTTGTGGAGAGACTGCAAAGAGGGGAGATTCGGCCGGAGGCGGAAGGGCCGATGAGTGCGGCGCCGATCATCAAACCCGGAAAGTAGGAACAAATGGAAGCAAAAAAAATCAGCGTGATCGTGCCGGTGTACAATTCCATAGACTGTCTGGAAAAGTGTGTGCGCTCCCTCTGCGCGCAGACGTATGCCAATCTGGAGATTCTGCTGATTGACGACGGCTCCACCGACGGGACGGCGGCGCTTGTGGACAGGCTTGCAAAGACCGATTCCCGCATCCGCGCCCATCATAAGGAAAACGGCGGCGCATCTTCTGCCCGCAATGCGGGGATTTCGCTTGCAGTGGGAGAATATCTTGCCTTTGCGGACAGCGACGATTATCTGGAGCCCTATGTTTACGAGGAATTGATGCTGTCGCTTACGACAGAAAATTATCCTGTGGCGCAGATTTCCAGAGACGAGGTGGACGAGGACGGGAAACGGCTTGCTGACGTCTGTATTCCTCCGAAAGAAGAGTGGTTTTGCGATTCCGAGACGTTTTTAAAAGAACTGTTATTACATCGGGGAGACTGCTCTTTCTGCACGAAACTTTTTCCACGTGAAGTATTTGGAAAACATCGTTTTCCGGAGGGAGAATTAAATGAAGATTTCAGGCTGCTTGTGGAGATCTTGCAGGAGATAGCGGGCATTGTGATCCTGCCAAAACAAGGGTATCATGTGGTGGCAAGAAAGACCAGTACCACCAGAACAAGGACGAAGGACAGTTTCTCCCGTGTCTTTATGGATATCGTGGAGAATGCCGACAGGATGCAGAGGCTGGTGGATGAAAAGTACCCGGCCCTTCACGCGTATGCCATCCGCTTTAACCTGTACCAGCGTCTGGATTATCTGCTGCATGTGCCAATTTCACAGATGCGGGCGGATAATGCTTTTTATCGCGGCGTAAAGACCTATCTGCGGCGGCATGTGACGGACACGGTGAAGAATCCATATTTAACGAAGAAGAATAAAGTGTATCTGCTGTTGTTTACGGCCACACCGAAGGCGGTCAGGCAGATACACGCAGGAAAAATGCGATTACGGGCAAGAGGGAAGGATACGCGGGAGACAAAAAGCTGAGGCCGAAAGAAAAGGTTACGCAGGAAACAGGGGATACCGGTTATGGATGAACGGACGGACGGCAGGATCAATGCCAAATATCTCATCGGTTTTATCATACTCTGGGTCGCGCAGATGGCGGCGGCCTTTTATTTTTGCACGCAGAAACAGGGCTTTCATGAGGATGAGTTTTATACCTATTACTCCACGGCGCGCACGAACGGTTTTTACGTGGAGAATGGAAAATGGATGGATCGGGAAACCTATCGTAATGAGTTTGTAGTGCTGCCGGGCGAACGGTTTCAGTATGACCTGGTAAGGCAGGTGCAGTCCTGGGATGTGCATCCGCCCATGTATTACTGGGTCTTTCACACAGTGGCTTCCTTCTTTCCGGGGGTCTTTTCCAAGTGGATCGGGCTGTCGGTGAATCTCTTTTTTCACGGGATCAATCTGCTGCTGCTTGCCTGGTTGACTTATTTGGTCAGTAAGAAAGACGGGAAGATGGTTTTCCTGGTCAATCTGGTATACGGTTTTTGCCCTGCGGCTATGAGCGGCGTGGTATTTATCCGCATGTATGAGATGCTCACAACGTTTGTGCTGCTGTGCGCCGTTTTGCATGTGCGCGTGGTGCTGGGAGACGGCGGTGGACGGACGGCGAATCGTCTGCCCACAGCGACCCTGTTTGCAATGGCGGCTGTGACGTACATTGGCTTTTTGACACAGTATTATTATTTCATTTTTCTTTTCTTTCTGGCGGCCGCGTTTTGTCTGTGGCTGTTGTGGCGGGATCGAAAAATCGGGAACTGTCTGCGCTACGGTTTGGCGCAGGGGATTGCCTTTTGTCTGGCCTACCTGACCTATCCTGCCTTTCCGGGGCAGATGTTTCGCGGACAGCGGGGCGCACAGGCAACCCGAAATTTTTTCGATCTTTCCAATACGTTTGAACGGCTGGGCTTTTTCTTTGATTTGATGAACGGTTATGTGTTTGGATATCTCTTCTTTGTCATCGCGCTGGCGGTGGCGATGCTTTCGATCAGAGTGTATCGGCAAAACGGAAAAAAGGCGGCAGTTGCGGCGAAGCATGAGGGGGCTGTGGCGCAAAGCGGAAGAGACGACGCAAAGCAGGTGCGGCGATCGGAGAAAGTACGGTTTGGCACGGCGTTTTGGATGCTGCTTTTTGCGGCGGCGGGATATTTTCTGGCGGTCTCCAAGACAGCGCTGCTTTTGGGAAATACCTCGAACCGCTATCAGCTTCCGATTTACGGAATCATCGTATTGCTCGCCCTCTATTTCTGTAAAACGCTGTGGAGGCATGCGGTGTTCGTTTCCGGCAGCCGGCGGACTGTGGCGGAGGCGGCAGCACTGGCCTTTTGCCTGGCGATGGTGGTGAGCGGATATGTACGCACGGACGTGGTGTTTCTTTACCCGGAAGCCGGGGAGGCGGTTGCTCTTGCGAGAGAACAGGCGGCGGCTAAGATCCCTGTCGTTTATGTCTATCAACCCGGGGAAGAGTGGTGTATTTGGGCGGTTGCCGATGAAATGATGGAATATGAGCGCGTTTACTTTGTTTCTGCTGAAAATACAGAACCGCTCAAGGAGCCGGCTGTTCTGGATGCGGACGCAGTTGTGATCTATCTTCCCTGCAGCGATGATGGGAAGGAGGAAGCGGCGCAGAGTATGTGGCTGCTTTCGGGGAATGCGAAACTGTCGGAAGGCCGCTTGCAGTATCGACATAAGTATTGTTCGAAATGGTATTACTGCGGAGACGAGACGGCGGCGGACAGCGGCGAAAATCCCTGATGCGGGGCATTTGACACACCCTTAAAAACTGCTATAATGAGTTAAGGCGAGGGGATTGAAAAATCGCCCTGATGTGTTGCATATAAAAATATGTCGGATGGAGACGGCTATGCGCGTACTGGATTTAGACACCGTGCGCCTTTCAGAGGACAGAAGCTGTCTGGAGATCTTAGACCAGACCCTGCTTCCGGGTACGGTAAAGGTGCTGCGGCTTGAGAAAATAGAGGATATTTTTGAAGCCATTCGCTTTTTGCGGGTGCGGGGCGCGCCGGCCATCGGTGTCTGTGCGGGCTACACCATGGCGCTTATTGCATCCCGTATCGAAGTGGAGGATTATGAGAGTTTTCTGGCCGCCTTTTTGGAGAAGAAGGCGTATCTGGCGGGGTCCCGTCCTACGGCGGTGAACCTCTTCTGGGCACTCGATCGGATGGAGCGTGTGCTGAGAGAGAATAGGAATCAGTCCATCCCTGAGATCAAAGAAAGGCTTTTTGTGGAAGCACAGGCCATTCGGGATGAAGATGTGGCGATCAGCAGACATATCGGCGAAATCGGCTTTTCTCTGATGAAGCCGGGAGACGGGATTTTGACCCACTGCAATGCGGGGACGCTTGCCACCGCAAAGTACGGTACGGCTACGGCGCCGATGTATATTGCATGGGAAAAGGGAATGCACGATTTTCGTGTGTACTGTGATGAGACCAGACCGCTTTTACAGGGAGCCAGACTGACGGCTTTTGAACTGCATGACGCGGGGATTGATACCACCTTGATCTGCGACAACATGGCATCCGCCGTGATGCAGGCAGGAAAGGTGAATCTGGTGTTCGTGGGCTGCGACCGGGTAGCGGCAAACGGGGATACAGCTAATAAGATCGGTACTTCGGGGGTGGCGGTCCTGGCAAGGCATTATGGGATTCCCTTTTATGTGTGTGCGCCGACTTCCACCATAGATATGTCTATCAAAACGGGAGCGCAGATTCCCATCGAGGAGCGGGACCCTTCGGAGGTCACGCAGATGTGGTACAAAGAGCGGATGGCGCCGGAGAATGTCAAGGTGTTTAATCCGGCCTTCGACGTGACGGACCATAGCCTGATCACAGGCATTATCACGGAGCGGGGTTTATGTCAGGCGCCCTACGAAAAAGCGTTTCGTGATCTGGGGATTCTATAGAAAGAAGGATGAGCAGAAAGGAGTCTTATGTTAAACGGAAAAACAATACTGATTACTGGCGGAACGGGGTCTTTTGGCAAATGCTTTACCAAGTATGTACTGACCCATTATGAACCCAAAAAGATTATCATCTATTCCAGAGACGAATTTAAGCAGTGGATGATGGCGGACGAGTTTAAGGAATATGAGAAAACACTGCGCTTCTTTATAGGCGACGTGCGGGACGTGGAGCGCTTAAAACGCGCCTGCGAAGGCGTGGATTACATTATCCATGCAGCGGCCTTAAAACAGGTGCCTGCCTGCGAGTATAACCCTAACGAGGCGATCAAGACGAATATCCACGGCGCCATGAACGTGATCGACGCTGCGCTTGACACGGGCGTGAGCAGGGTGGTTGCCCTTTCCACGGACAAGGCGGTGAATCCCGTAAATCTCTACGGCGGGACAAAGCTGGTTTCGGACAAGCTTTTTGTAGCGGCGAACGCTTACGCCGGTGTAAAGGACATCAATTTTTCCATTGTGCGCTACGGCAACGTGGCGGGCAGCCGGGGATCGGTCATCCCCGTTTTCCGCAAGGTAATCGAGGAGGGGAAAAAGGAGCTGCCCATAACGGATGTGCGCATGACACGTTTCTGGATCAGTCTGACCCAGGGTGTGGAGCTGGTGATCAAAGCGCTTGCGGAGGCGAAGGGCGGCGAGACCTTTATCAGCAAAATTCCCTCCTTTAAGGTCACAGACCTCGCGGAGGCGATGCTGCCGGGCTGTAAGATCAAGGAGACCGGGATCAGACCGGGGGAAAAGCTGCACGAGATCATGGTGACCACGGAAGATTCCGCCACCACCTACGAGTATGATAAGCATTTCATTGTTTATCCGCAGATGACATGGAACGACAGGCAGCAGCCCGATCTTTCCGGGAAGAAGGTGGAGGAGGGCTTTTCCTACAGCTCTGACAACAATAAGGAATGGCTTGGCGTGGAGGATATCCGGGCGCTTTTAAAAGAAGTAGACGCGTGACGGGCAATGCAGGCGTTAGATGCGGGACGGTTTAAGTCTGCCTGTGAGCATGTGCGGAATACGGGAGGAACATTATGGAAGTACCTGCGATAGAGGGTGGAAAGCCCGTTCGGGAAAAACCGATCTACTACGGACATCAATACATTGACGAGGCGGATATACAGGCGGTGGTGGACGTTTTAAGAAGCGACTACCTTACCTGTGGCCCTAAAATTGAGGAACTGGAGCAAAAGCTTTGTGCGCTCACAGGGGCAAAGTATGCCGTGGTCTGCGCAAACGGTACGGCGGCCCTGCATATTGCAGCGCTGTCTGCGGGTGTTTCTGAGGGGGATGAGGTGATCACTACGCCCATTACCTTTGCGGCTTCCGCAAACTGTGCTCTCTACTGCGGTGCAAGGCCTGTTTTCGCGGACATCGATCCTGAGACTTACAACATTAATCCCGCAAAGGTGGAAGCGGCCATTACGCCAAAGACGAAGGCGGTGGTTGCTGTTGACTATACGGGTCAGTCTGCGGCGCTCGACCCGCTCCGCGAACTTTGCAAAAAGCACGGCCTTGTTCTGATTGAGGACGGCGCGCATGTGATCGGCACGAAATATAAAGGGAAGCCCAACGGTTCGATTTCGGACATGACCACCTTCAGTTTTCATCCCGTTAAAACGGTGACCGGCGGAGAGGGCGGTGCGGTATTGACAAACGACGGGGCGCTGTATGAGAAACTGCTGCTCTATCGTTCGCATGGTATCACCAGAAAAGAAAATCTGATGGAACATGACATAGACGGCCCCTGGTACTATGAGCAGATCGCGCTGGGTTATAATTACCGCATGACGGATATGCAGGCGGCGCTCATAATCAGCCAGCTTGACAAACTGCCGCAGTTTTCCGCGCGCAGAAAAGAGATTGTTGCGCGTTACGATCGGGCATTTTCCGAACATCCGGCCTTCTTTGTGCAGCGGGAGATCCCGGAATCCGATACGACCAGACATCTTTACATCCTGCGCCTTGTGCCGGAAAGATTAAAGATCGACAGAAAACAGTTTTTTGCGGCGCTTGCAGCGGAGAAGGTTTGCTGTAACGTGCATTATATACCGACTTACTATTTTCCTTACTATGAAAAACTGGGTTATCACAAAGGGCTGTGCCCCAATGCGGAAAAACTGTACGAGGAGATCATCACGCTGCCCCTCTACTACGGAATGAGCGACGAAGATGTGGAGAGCGTGATCGCGGCGGTTTGCAAACTTGCAGCCTATTATGCCGTGTAGCTGCAGCCACAATCACAACAAGTTGCTCAGAAATGATGAAAAATGAACGAAAGCGTATCACTAAAAAGTAAAATCGTATATATCGTGTTTGCAGTTTTGACGGTGGTGCTTCTGTGGCTGGGAGACGAGGGCAAACAACCTATTGTCTATCTGGGCACCGAGCTGCAGCATTCCATTGGTCTGATTGACTCGGAGAGCGCACTGGTGCTGCAGGAGTCGCTTGCACGCTACGGCACTGTGGCGAACACTCCTTCGTATGTGGTGAACCGGGGTTCCTATCGGGTTGATTTGGTGTATACTGCGGACGAGAAGGACAGTGTGCTGGAATTGTGGGAGCAGGGGGATAAGATCGCGGCCTGGCCCATCAATAACCGCGAGGAGGAACTTTCGGCGGAGTTTACCCTGTCAAAGGATGCAAAGGCGCTGCAGTTTCGCATCAACTACAGCGGAAACGGGGCACTTGTTATCAAGAAACTCACCTTTACCCCCGGGTCATTGTTTTACACAGACACGTATTTTATGATCCTGGTGGTGCTGGCTCTGTATCTGCTTGGCTGGAAGTGCTTTATGGAAGACAGCGTGCGGCTTTCGCAGGAGCAGCTTTTGGATTACGGGGTCATTATTGGCGCGGCCCTTCTTGCCACGACGCCTTTGATGCAGACTTATCTCTATAACGGGGACGATCTTTGTTATCATCTGGCCAGGTTGGAAGGACTTAAGGACGGGATCCTGGACGGGCAGATTCCGGTTAACATTCTGCCGGAGGGCTTGCAGAACAATGGCTATCTGAATGCCATGTATCCCTATCTGTTTTTGTACATCGGTGCCTTTTTGCGGATCTGCAGGGTATCGCTTAGCCTGTCCTACAAGACGATTATCGTTCTTGCCAATCTGGGCACGGCGGTCTGCACCTACGTGGCGGTGAAGTCCATGGTACGCGAAAGACGCTGTGTACTGCTTGCGGTGGTCTTATACACGCTCATGCCTTATCGCTTTACCAATATTCTGCACAGGGGCGATCTGGGAGAGACGCTTGCACTGATTTTCTGGCCCATGGTGATTGCGGGGCTTTACCACGTTGTCATGGGTGAGCGTAAGAAATGGTATTATCTGGTGATCGGTTTTTCGGGAGCCTTGCAGAGCCATATTTTGAGTGCGGCTTATGTGGCGGCATTTTGTGTGTTTACGGCGCTTTTTTACTGTGTGCGGATCGTGCGGGAAAAACGGTATGTGGAGATCGGCAAGGCGGCAGGCCTCTCCCTTCTCTTAAATGCCTGGTATCTCGCGCCCTTCCTCGTATACTATTTTAAGGAAGACCTGAATAAAGAGGTGCTGCGCTGGAGCGGGTATTTTGAGCAGTCCATCAACCCCTCGAACCTGACGCAGTCCTTAAGCCTTTATAATAAGCAGTATTTTTCGCTGGGATTTGCGCTCATCGGCTGCCTGGGCATCGGCATCGTCTATCTGTTGATCGAGCGCAGGGAGAGAAAGAAAGGCATGGACAGTTTTTTGGCGTATCTTCTTGTCTCGGGGATCGTGTTTACGTTTCTGTGTACGGGCTATTTTCCGAGCCGTGCGCTGATGGACAATGCTTTTTTCCACAATATTGCAACGATGCTGCAATTCCCCTGGCGGTTTTTGGGGCCTGCGTGTGCCTGCCTCCTTTTTGTGGGCGCGGCGGGACTTGCGCACTCCAAGCTTCTTGCCCCCTGTAAAAATGCAGTGCTTGCCCTGCTTATCGGCCTGAATCTGCTCATTATCGTCACCGTGCCGACCGATAACATCCATATGCCGTATAAGAATGCGCAGGCACTGGCTTCCAAGGGGCATGAAACAAAGCTTGGCACCAGCGTTGGCCTGTTTTACCCACACGAATGGAGGCTGATCGATGCCGTTGATGAGAAGCTGACGACCAGCGTGGTGATATCCGATCTTAACAAGATTGTTGTGCAGGACTTTAGAAAGAAGGGTACAAAGGCGGCAATCTCCTATACGGCAACCGATTCCGACGCATACATTGAACTGCCAATCCAGAGTTATCTGGGGTATCGGGCGCAGGATGAAAACGGGAAGCGGGTGGAACTGATACGCGGAGATGGCGGACGTATCCGCTTTTCGGTGAACGGAGACGGCGCGCTGCATCAGATTTATGTGCGCTATGGGCCGATTCCGGGCTTTGTAGTCGCGGATATTGTATCTGCGCTTACGCTTCTGGTTCTCCTATGGAGGAGTGCGGCAGGCCGGGCGGTTTGGCAGCGGGTGACGGCAAAAAGAGCGCGGCAGGAGGGTTCGGAGCATGAAACTTAGCATCATCGTGCCGGTATATAATATGGCTGCGGAGCACAAACTGGAATACTGCCTGGATTCTCTGACGGCGCAGACCCTGACAGAGTATGAGATTATTGCGGTAGATGACTGTTCCACCGATGAATCGTGGACGATATTACAAAGATACGAACAGCGGTTTCCCGAAAAGTTTCGCGCGGTGCATTCGGAAGAAAATAAGCATCAGGGAGGCGCAAAAAATATTGGCATAAAGCTGGCCAAGGGAGACTGGATTGGTTTTATCGACAGCGACGACTGGATCACTCCGGATATGTATGAGCGCCTGCTAAAGAAAGCGGAGGAGACCGGCGCCGATCTGGTGGGGTGCGATTATTGTCTGACGGACGAGCATTCCATGAAAGTGGGACAGATCGTGCATAATAACAGGGCGGAGCAGACGGGACTTCTTGATGATGAAAAACGAAAAAGCCTGATTTTGGACGGCGGCAGCCTGGTGGTAAAGATTTTTCGTCGCTCGATGATTTTGGAGAACGAACTGTGGTTCCCGGAGCATATCTTTTATGAGGATAATGCGCTGGGAAATTCTTATTTGCTTTTGGCAAAGCATTTTGAATATATCGAGGAGCCGCTATATTATTATTATCAGCACGATGCTTCCACGGTTCATACCATTTCGGGGAAGCGGTGTGAGGATCGGTGCGAGGCCGGACGATTGATGCTTGCAGAGGCTAAGCGGCATGATTTTTTGGATAAATACCGGACAGAGCTCGAGTACAGTTTTACCCTGCTTTTTTACGTGAATACGCTTTTTACTTATATGGCGGGCGTAAAGCGGACGAAATACCGCTTTGTGAAGGCATTGGGAGAGGAAATGCGCTGCCGGTTCCCGGATTTTCAGAAAAATCCATATTATTTGGAACGGACGCATGAAGAAGAAAAAAAGCTGATCCGTATGCAGATGAGATCGACACTGTGGTTTATGGTGTATTATAAGTTGTTGTGGGCTTATCGAAACTGGAGGAAGGCGCATGGAAATAGGTAGTATCTTTGAAATCGATCCGGCCAAAGCAGAAAAAACCGGGAATGTGGCGGCGCTTCATCTTGCACAGGCAGATAAGTATGGGAAAGCGCATTGCTGCTTTACGGCTTCCGGCAGGGAGGCAATCGAGCTGGCGCTGATCAGTCTGGAGAGGGAAAAGCCTGACATCAAAAAATGCTGTCTGATGCCCGGTTATATGTGCGACTCTGTATTTTTGCCTTTTCGGCACAGGGGATGGGAGTTGTTTTTTTACTCTGTGGACAGAGATCTCCTATCCTATGGAGAAGAACTGTTTCGCCTGGCACTGGAACATGATCCGGGCCTGATTTTGATTCATCCTTATTATGGAACGGATACCTGCAGAGAATTGCGGGTTCATCTGAGAGCACTGAGAAAAAGCGGTATCTATGTGATGGAGGACGTGACGCAGGCCTACTATCTTAAAGAGGCTGGAAAGGATGCTGATTTTGTGGTGGGAAGCCTCCGTAAGTGGTATGCCATTCCGGACGGCGGTTTCGTTGCGACTGATCTTCCGCTTGCAGAGGATGTTTTGGAGGAAGGGGAGGCATATGCGCAGGAGCGCCTGACTCCGCTGACGGAAAAGTGGAAGTATCTGCATGACGAAGCGTTTGTACAAATGGCGGAGGAAGAACGTCAGGAAAGAAAGATGACATTTCTGAAAAAAAATCGTGCTTTGGAGGAGGCACTGGATCACTGCTGCGGCATACGGCGGATGTCGAGGCTTTCCCGATTGATTCTGGCGGAAACGGATGAGGCGGCGGCTGCCGCAAAAAGAGCGGAAAATTATCATTATTTATATGAAAAAGTAATAGAAAGGAAAGGAATTCGCCCGATTTTACCAAAACAGGACGGGAAAGCGCCTCTCTATTTTCCCGTTTATGCCAGAGAGCGTGAGGAATTGCAGCGTTTTTTGCGTGAGCGGGATATCTATGCGCCGGTGCTATGGCCTTTGGGGGAAGAGAACCGCAATGCGCTTATGGGGGATGAAGATTACATCTATCGGCATATGCTGGCGCTGCCTATTGATCAGCGTTACGGGCTTGCAGAGATGGAAAGGATCGGCGAGGTTCTTGCACAGTTCGAGGGGCAGCAGGTAGTCGCTATCCGTGCGGATGCCAATAAAACGGCTGCCATAGGACATATCATGCGCTGCATCACGATTGCGGGTGAACTGAAAAAAAGAGGAATGCGCGTGGTGTTTTTCACAGCGGATGAGTGGCCGAAGGAGGCGCTTACTGCGGCCGGGATGGAGCAGATCTGCCTTCATACGAGATGGGATTGGATGGAGGAAGAACTGCCGCGGCTTGAGGAGCTGCTTGCGCGATTGGGGGTAAAGATACTGCTGGTGGATTCGTATCAGGTATCGCCTGCTTATTTTGAAGCATTGCGTGATCAGGTAAAACTGGTGTATCTGGATGATTGCTTTGAAGCGGTTTATCCCGTAGATTTGCTGATTAATTATAATGCATTTCATACGCGTTTTCCATATCGAGAGCGTTATGGTGAAAAGACAAAGCTGCTGCTCGGGACTTCTTATGTGCCGCTTCGGGAGGAGTTTTCACAGGCAGCGGAAGAAATTCGGCAGGAAGAGTCTGCAAGGTCCGTATTTCTTTCAAGCGGCGGCGGCGACAGCGAGAATGCAATGCTTGGCATTTTGACGAAACTCGCGGAAAGGGAAGCGTTTGCAGACGTTACGATCCATGTTGTGATCGGCGCATACTATCCGAGAGGGGACGAGATGAAAGCTTTTGCCGATGCACACGCCAATGTGCGTGTGTACCATCCCTGCCGAAACGTAGCCGCTTTGATGCAGGCGTGTGATGCGGCGGCTTCCGCGGCGGGCACCATGCTCTTTGAACTCTCTGCCATGAAGGTGCCGACCGTGTTCTTTCAGACGGCCGATAACCAGCGCTACGACAGCGAATTTTTTGCAAGGGATGAGCGGATGCTTGATGCGGGCGATATCAGGAAAGATCGGGAGGCCTGTCTTACCGCGGTCTGTGATGGACTGGAACGGATTTTGGCAGATGGGGATCTGCGGATGCGGATGCGGGAAAAACTCTCATTGGTAACGGACGGAAAAGGGGCGGAGCGCATTGCGGAGGAGATTGCAATGCTGTAGCGCCGGCGGAAAGGAACGAACAGTAAAATGGAAACAAAGATCAACGCGGTGGCAATCATCACGGCCAGGGGCGGCAGCAAGCGCATACCGGGGAAAAACAGCAGGATGTTTTTAGGGAAACCCATGCTCGTCTATTCTGTGGAGGCGGCTCTTGCGGCGGGTATTTTCCGCGAGGTGATGGTGTCTACGGATGATGAGGAGATTGCGCGGATCGCCAGGGAGGCGGGGGCTTCGGTTCCCTTTCTGCGCAGCGAAAAGACGGCGGACGATTTCGCGACCACGGACGATGTGCTCATGGAAGTGTTAAAGACTTATGAGGAGCGGGGGGAGATTTTTGATTACATGGCCTGCATCTATCCGACCGCGCCTTTTGTGACGGCAGGCAAGCTTCGGGAGGCCATGCGCCTGTTGATCGAGCAGGACGGCACGGGGGTGATGCCGGTAGTGCGCTTCTCTTTTCCGCCGCAGCGCGGCATGGCGGTGCGGGATGGGAAACTCGTGTATTGTTATCCCGAAAATGCGGCAAAACGATCTCAGGATCTGGAACCCATGTATCACGATTGCGGCCAGTTTTACTGCTATCATGTGGCAAGGTATCTTGCCTGCAGGGGAGACCTTCCGGACGGCTATCTGCCCATCGTCGTGGAGGAGACGGAAGTGCAGGATATCGACAACCCTTCTGATTGGGCGCTGGCGGAGATCAAATATAAAAGGATGTTGGAAAAAGAGGGAGAACGTCGTGAAGAAAAGGATTCAGATAGACGGTAAGTGGATCGGGGAAGGCGAAAAGACCTATATTGTGGCGGAAGTATCGGCTAACCATTTACAGGATTACGGCAGAGCGGAAGCAATTATTCGCGCAGCGGCCGATGCGGGCGCCGATGCGGTCAAGCTTCAGACCTACACGCCGGACACGATTTCACTTGACTGCGACAATGATTATTTTATTCGGGTGAATCAGGGCACGATCTGGGAAGGTACCTCCGAATATCAACTCTATCAGGAGGCATACACGCCCTGGGAGTGGCAGCCAAAATTGAAGGCTTTTGCCGAAACGCTGGGACTGGCCTGCTTTTCTTCACCTTTTGACGGGACAGCGGTGGATTTTATGCGGGAAATGGACATGCCTGCCTATAAGGTGGCGTCCTATGAGATCAATGACATTCCCCTGATCCGAAAGATTGCGCGCATCGGCAAGCCCGTAATCATCGCCACGGGGGTAGCTTATCTGGCGGATATCGAGCGGGCGGTCGCTGCCTGTCAGGAAGAAGGAAACGAGCAGGTGATGATATTAAAGTGCACCTCCGCTTACCCCTCGCCATATGAGGATATGAATATCAGCGTGATTCCCCATATGGCGGAAACGTTCGACGCTCTGACGGGCCTTTCGGATCACAGCATGGGCAGCGCGGTGGCGGTGGCGGCGACGGCTCTGGGGGCAAAGATGGTGGAGAAGCACCTGACGCTCTCCCGTGCGGACGGTGGTCCCGACGGCGCTTTTTCCATGGAACCGGCGGAGTTTGCGCAAATGGTGGAGGAAATCCGCATCGTGGAGAAAGCAGTGGGGAAAGTGACCTATGAGCTTACCGACAGCCAGAAGCGCAGCAGGGAGGATATGCGTTCCCTGTTTGCGGTACGGGACATTCGTGCCGGAGAGACCTTCACGGAGGAGAACGTGCGCTCCATCAGGCCGGGATTCGGGCTTGCGCCCGTGTATTATGAGGAAGTGCTGGGACGGCAGGCAAAGACGGATATCGCAAAAGGAACGCCGCTTGCATGGAAACATATTATGTAAACCACGATTCTGAAAGATAAAATAGAAAGCATTAAGGAGTATTTGAAGATGCAAAAAAAGATGATGATCCTGGGAGCCGGACCGTTGCAGATTCCGGCGATCCAAAAGGCAAAAGAGTTGGGTTATCAGATTATTTCGGTAGATTACGATAAACATGCGCCCGGATTTGCGCTGGCTGACGTAAAGCTGGTGGTGAGCACGCTTGATCAGGAAGCGGTGCTTCGTGAGGCGCAGCGCTTAAAACCTGACGTGGTGATCACCTCCACCAGCGACGGCCCCGTGCGGACAGCGGCCTATGTCAATGAAAAGTTGGGAAAGCGGCCCGATCTTTCCTATGAGAACGCATTGTGCGCCACCATCAAAAGCAAGATGAGAGACCGTCTGAAAGAGTGCGGTGTGCCGATACCCAAATATTTTGCGGCTGAGGATTTTGCTGTCTATTCAGAAGCCGTTCGCTGCCTGAATGGGAATTGCATCGTCAAGCCTGCTGATAATGCGGGAAGCCGGGGCGTGGTGCGCATGGAACCGGAAAGATGGAAAGACCATGATATTGCAATACAGGCATCTGCAGAGGATTCCCTGATGGTGATGGAGATTGATCAGGGGGATTCGGGAACAAAAGAAGAACAGCAGCGGCGGTTGCGGAGGCTGCTGCATTACAGCAGACTACTATATCGGTACAGCAGGGAAAATTCCCGTAACGGCACGGTGATGGTGGAGGAGGTCATGGAAGGCCCGGAGGTCAGCGTGGAAGCACTTGTGATCGAGGGAGAGCCGCACATTATCACGGTCACCGACAAGTATATCACCCCGCCGCCCTACTTTGTGGAACTGGCCCACTGTGAACCGAGTGTTTTGGCTGAAGACACGATAGAGGCAATCAAAGTCGTGGCGGCGCAGGCGATCAAAGCCATCGGCATCGAAAATGCCCCTGCGCATGTGGAAATCAAGGTGACGGAAGACGGCCCGAAAATTGTGGAACTGGCGGCAAGGCTGGGCGGGGACTTTATCACCTCCAAACTGGTGCCTCTGTCTACCGGAATTGATCTGGTGGGGGCTTCCGTCCTTCTTGCTACAGGGGAAAAGCCCGATTTGACTCCGAAACGACAGCAGGGCGCAGCCATCCACTTTATTCATACACAGCAGGAGGGAATCCTATCAGGAATTACCCTGCCGGAATCGGGTCAGGCCGGGGTGGAAGAGATCGTGCTTTACAAAAAACTGGGTGAACGGGTAAACGGCACACGTTCCAGTAATGACAGGCTGGGGCATGTCATTACCACAGGAGCTTCGGCCAAAGAGGCAAAGGCGCTGGGCGAGGAGATTATTTCGCAGATAAGCGTTAAAATAGAAGAAAGAAAGACGAAATAGGGACAAACAGAAGCTTTGACAGCGGTCAAATCGGGATGGGAAAACAGCAGCGATGAAAGATCGAATCTACGTCTGCCACACTTATTATCATGTATACGTGGCATGTTTAAAAGAATTGAATCTGGCTAGAGAGATGCAGGGCGCAGCAACCCTCGTCCTCAGTACCATGTCAAACGATTTCGGCGATTTAAAGAGCAGGGCCGAGGTCTGCGGGCTCTTTGAGGCGGTGTATCTGTTTGAGGAGAAAGAAGATGTGCAGTTTCCCGAAATTATGAAGTACCATGTGGATCGGGGAAATCTTTTCCTAAATCTGCTTGCGAGGATCCGCTACACGAAGCTTTTGGGCAAGGCACAGCAGCCCTATGTGCCCGTGGACTTTAAAGAATACAGAGATGTCTACGTTTTTTGCGATTCCGATCCCATCGGTTACTATTTAAGCTGGCGGAAAATTCCCTATCATGCCCTGGAAGACGGCCTTGACTGTATCAGCACCTATGACACCGCACGTTACGACAACAGGGGGCATTTCCGATTGAAGGCGTTTCTTGCTTCCTTAAATCTGATCTTTATTCAGAACGGCTGGGGAAAGTACTGTCAGGACATGGAGGTCAACGATATTTCCGTTTTGCCCTACCCCTGCCCCAAATATATCGAAAAGAAAAGGAGCGAACTGACTGCCGGGCTTTCCGGGGAGGATCAGGCGCTTTTGGTAAAGCTTTTTATTGCCAATATTGACGAAATCAGGGAGAAGCTGACACAGGATCGGGAAATGGTGCTTCTCTTAACGGAGCCGCTCTGCGACCTGACGGTGCGGGAGAAGATTTTTCGGGACTGCATTGCGCAGTATGGGACAGTGGAAGGTACGGAGTGTATTATTTTAATCAAGCCCCATCCCAGGGATGTTTTGGATTATGAGACATTGTTTTCAGACTGCATCGTGTTGGACAAAAAATTTCCCATGGAAGTCCTAAATTACATCGAGGGCCTGACCTTTCGCCGTGTGATTTCTGTCTTTACGGTGGTGCATGCCATTCGCTTTGCAAAAGAAATTGTCTATCTGGGGGAGGATTTTATGGATCAGTACGAGGAGCCGGCCCTCCACAGACAGAATGAGGATATCTATTGATTTGCGCGAAATGGGGTTTTATGGTAAAATATGAGCTTATGAAACGGCGCGCCTGTTTTGCAAAAGGGTGCAAGCCGGGCGGTGGAGAATCTATATGCTTAAAATCCTCAAAAAAATGAATCTTCTGCTGGATCGCAGGCAGAAGCGTACCATGATAGTCCTCATTGTGATGATGCTGGTGGGCGGTGTTTTGGAAAGCCTTGGTATCTCCATGCTCGTGCCTATCGTGACGGTGGTTCTGGATCCTTTGGAAATCAGGAAAAGTGAGATACTCTCTGCGCTCTACGAAGGTTTGGGGATGGAGAGCAGCGCGCAGTTTGCCGTTTTTCTCCTGCTGGCCTTTGTAGTTATGACGGTGGTGAAAAATATTTATCTCTTCTTTCAGCAAAAACTTCAGCTGAAATTTGTCTATACCAATCAGTTTGCCACGTCAAGGCGCATGATGATCAACTTTATGAAGCGCCCTTACGAGTATTATCTAAACGCTGATACGTCTGTGATTCAACGAAATATCACGTCTGACGTCAACAATATGTACGGGCTGATCTTAAGCTGCCTGCAGCTTTTTTCAGAGTGTATCGTCTTTGTCTGTCTGGTCGTGGCATTATTTCTCTTTTCGGACGCTATGATGATCATGGCGTTGGCAGTCCTTATGGTGCTCCTCCTGCTTGTGATCAAAAAAGTCCTAAAACCCATTATGATACGGGCAGGGCAGGAAAATCAGGAATTTTACAGCGGTCTTTACAAGTGGATCGAGCAGTCTGTCATGGGTATCAAAGAGATAAAGATTGGCTGCAAGGAAAACTATTTTATCAATGAATATGCGAAATGCGGGAACGGCTATGTGAACGCCGTGCAGAAATACAACCTCTTCAATGCAACACCGAGGCTTTTGATCGAGACGGTGTGCATCACGGGCATGGTGGGGTACTTTGTTTTGACGATAGGGCAGGGAACGGAGCTTGCCGAACTGCTTCCCCAGCTTACGGCGCTTGCTGCGGCAGCAATGCGGCTTTTACCCAGCGCCAACCGCATCAACAATTATCAGACTTCGATCTCTTACTTTGAGCCCTTTTTCATGGGAGTCAGCGACAATTTACAGGAGGAGATTCACGACGGGAAGATGACCTACGACGTGGAGGTCTATCGGAAAAAGCAGGAGATTGAGAAACTTCCGCTGAAAGAAAATATTCGACTGGAAGATATCACTTACAAGTACCCGAACACGGAAAAACTGATTTTTGATCATGCCGAAATGGAAATTCCCATTGGTGCGTCTGTGGGTATCGTTGGTGTCACAGGATCGGGAAAGACTACCATCGTGGACGTGCTGTTGGGGCTTTTGCAGATGGAGAGCGGGCGGATCCTGGCGGACGGTGTGGACGTGAGCGGCCATTATGAGGCGTGGCTTAAGAACATCGGTTATATCCCCCAGACCATCTTTATGATAGATGATTCCATCCGCAAAAATGTGGCCTTTGGTGTGCCGGAGGAGGAAATTGACGAGGAAAAGGTTTGGCGTGCGCTTGAGGAGGCAGCACTGGATGATTTTGTGCGTTCGCTTCCGGAGGGGCTTAATACGGGCATCGGCGAGCGCGGCATCCGTATTTCCGGCGGACAAAGACAGCGTATCAGCATTGCCAGGGCCTTGTATGAGGATCCTGAAGTGCTTGTCCTTGACGAGGCGACATCGGCGCTTGACAATGATACCGAGGCGGCCATCATGGATTCCATCAACAGGCTGCATGGTAAAAAAACACTTGTTATTATTGCGCACAGATTACAGACGATTGAGAAATGCGATATGGTATACCGCGTAGCGGATGGGCGCATTTCCCGTGAACGTTGAAATAACAAAGGATTGAAAATGCCAGATCAAGGCATTTTTGCACAATAAGGAATGGAGAGGGAATATGATCAGGAAATTATGGGATTTCGGCTGGGGACTTTACAAAAAGCATGAGGAGGGTTTCAACTATCTGATTTTCGGCTTTTTAGCGTTTGTCTTAAATTATATTCTGTATTTTGTCTTTGCGGACGCGCTGTCCATGCACTACATGGTGGCCACGGTGCTCTCCTGGGTGCTGACGGTGGTGTTTGCCTATTGGACGAACCGCACTTTTGTCTTTAAGAGTCAGAATAAGGCGGCGGCATCGGTCGTGCGGGAGTTTGTTTCCTTTATCGGTGCGCGGGTGGCGACAGAGGTGTTGGAGATCGTGCTGATGTATTTGATGGTGGATGTTTTGACCATTAACGACAAGATTTCCAAACTGGTATGTCAGACAATCGTGATCCTGGCAAACTATGTACTCAGTAAGATTTGGATTTTTAAAAAAGATTCCGGCGGCAGCGGCGATTGAGAGACTGCGGCATTGATCGGGCAGCAGCGATTGTGCAATCGACAGGCTGCGGCAAGAGGAGACGGATATGAAGGCAGGCAGAAAAAGGCAGGCAAATTTTGAATTGCTGCGCATTGTGGCGATGCTTATGATTATCTCCCTCCACTATCTGGTGAAGGGAGGGGCGGCCACGCCGTTTCCCTTTGCGGCAAAGGAACATGCGGCAGGCGTTTTGGCCTGGCTGATCGAATCTTTCTGTATTGTGGCGGTAAACTGTTATGTGCTCATCAGCGGTTATTTTTGCGTGGAATCTGCGTGGAAGCCGGGACGGGTGGTCTCCCTGCTTTGTCAGGTTCTTTTTTATTCGCTGCTGATCCCGGTGATCCTTCTTTTGACAGGCGTGGTTTCCGTAAAAGACCTTTCCCTCTATGACTGGATCGGGTTTGCGCTGCCTTTCGGGACTGAGCATTATTGGTTTGCTACGGCTTATCTGGTGATGTATCTGTTTGCGCCTTTTCTCTCAGCAGGGATTCAAAAGTTAAAAAAGCGGGAATTGCAGATATTACTGGCATTGCTGCTTGCCTTTTTCTCCCTGGAAAAGACGATTGTTCCCGTATCTCTGGCGACGGATCGGTACGGTTATGATTTCGGATGGTTTCTTTGCCTGTTTGTGACAGCGGGTTACATCAGGCTGTATGGGATTCCCTGGTTGGAAAAGCGGTCACATGCGGTGTGGGGCTATGTACTTTCCTGCCTTTTGGTTTGGCTGCTTTCGCTGTTTTCCAATACGCTCGGCAAGGAGATAGAAGCTTTAGCCCACTATGCGGACATGCCGTACACCTATAATCATCTGCTTTGCCTTACGGGGGCGGTTTCCCTGTTTTATGTCTTTCAGAATTTCTCCTTGCGGGAAGGGCGCGCGGCGGATGTGATCCGGCTGCTTGCATCCGGCACGTTCGGCGTCTATCTTCTGCATGAACACATTCTCGTGCGCTATCGGTGGTTAGAGTGGCTGAAAGCGGATCAGATGAAGGAGAGCTTTCTTTTTGTGCCGCATATGGTCTGCTGCGTACTGCTCATCTATGCGGTTGGGACGGCAGTCGATCTGGCGCGGGCGTGGGTGTTTCAGCGCGTGGCAGCCGTTATCGGAAGAAAGCCAAAGCAGAAAGAATGAACGGTTCGCAGGTACAAAGCTTGCATGGATTAGTATAGGGAAGTGTAAAACGGGCGAAACAAGGAGCGGAGACGGCAGCAGGGTATGAAAGGTTTGAAAAAAAGTTACAACAACTATAAAAATTTGATAGAGAACATTCTTTTTCCTGCGGTTCTCTTACTTTACCCGTTCATCGGAGTCTGTCAGGGGCTTGATTTGGAGGATACGACCTACTCGCTGGCGAACTTTCAGTATTTCGGGCAGATGGATGGGACGTGGATGGTGGCTACCTTTTTGTCCAATGTCTGGGGAAGTCTGCTCATGCACCTTCCGTTTGGTGGGACGCTCATCGGTATGAATTGCTATACGACGCTTGTGCAGTCGGCAATGGCGCTCATGGTCTATCTGACGTTTCGAAGAAAGATGCCGGCGCCGCTTTTGTTTTTGGGCGAATTGATTGCTCTGGGACTGTGCTGGTGCCCTTCCGCTGTTTTATATCAAAATCTGACCTACTTTTTTATGACGGCGGGGATTCTGCTTTTGTACCGAGGACTAACGGAATGCAGCGCAAACAGCAAAAGACAGCGGCTGTATTTTGTGGCAGCGGGCTTGTGCCTTGGCGCGAATGTGGCGGTGCGGATGCCGAACGTGGTGCATGCGGCTCTGATTCTGGTGGTGTGGTATGGAGTCGTGCTGTACAATAAACAAAATAGCGGATGTTATAAAATGCTTGTGTCCGCGACCGGCTGGTGTCTTGCAGGGTATCTTGTGGGTTTTGGCCTGCCTTTTTTTGCAATCTGTCTCCGCTATGGCGTCTCAGCTTATCCCGACATGGTGCAGACTTTATTTGCCATGACCGAGAAGGCGACGGATTATAAGCCAACCTCCATGCTGACGGGTATGTTTGACGACTATGGCAGAGGGTTATACTGGCTGGCGTTTGCGGCGCTGTGCATGGCAGCGGCAGCGTTTGCCGCAGCGGTGCGTCGTCGGCTGTACGGGAAAGATGAGAACAGAGTAAATAAAATAACAGGTGTAGTCATAAGAGTGTGCTATTGCCTGCTTTTGATCGTGCTGCTGCGCTTTTATTGGGGCAGGGGGATGTTTGATTTTAGCTATTACAGATATACGAGCATCTATGATCCGACGGTGCTTTTGCTGCTCGTGACAATTGGAACGGCGGTTTATTGCCTGCTCAAAAAGGAGATGGCGGCGGAGAAAAAAATCCTGGCGGCGGCAGTGCTTCTGGAGATTTTTCTGACGCCGCTTGGCAGCAACAATCACCTCTATCCAATCATCAATAACCTGTTTCTGGCGGTGCCCTTTTTGCTGTGGACAGCGTACGATGAAGCTTCGGCGCGTGCCGGAAGGAGCAGTGAGCGGCGGGCTTTGAATGGGTCCTTTCTCTGGCGTTATCCTCTCATCGGACTCGTAACTTTTGTTTTGGTGCAGAGCATTGGTTTCCACGCGGGATTTGCTTTTAATGACGGCGTTTTTGGGGAGCCAAGGGATGTACGGGCGGCCCTCCCCGAAAAGGCGGCGGGCCTTTGGACGAATCGGGAGCGGAATGCCCTCTTGGAGGAACTGACGAGCTTTGTGAGAGAGGAGGGCCTGACGGGGCGGAATGTGATCTGTTACGGCAAGCTTCCGGGCCTGTCTTATCTGCTGGATATGCCTCCGGCCCTTTCTACAGGCTGGCCTGACCTTGCCTCCTACCGCATGGTGGAGTATCGGCGGGATCTGGCGGCCGTGGAAGCGGCGTATGAGGCGGGAGGGGAGCTGCCGGTCGTTATAGTCTCCACGCCCATAGCGGCTTATCTAAGCGATGACGGGGAGGCCATTGTGTGGTTCGGCGTGGATATGGAGGCCTGTGCCGCGGATGAAAAATTGCAGATGCTGGGAGCGTTTCTGACAGAACACGGCTATGCGGAGCATTTCGGAAATGCGGGGTATGTGGTTTACCGTGTGCAATAGTGGTTATCTGTAACTGCAAAAAGTTATGCACGCAAACATAATGTTTGAAAACATAATGTTTACAAACATAACTTTTGTGTTATACTGTACCTAAGGAGGTACGGCTTATGGCACAGTTTGTCGATCGTGAGTTAGAGATGGCCACATTAGAAAAAGAATACGCAAAAAAAGAAGCCTCTCTGGTCATTGTCTACGGCAGACGGCGTGTTGGGAAGACCACGCTTTTGTCGGAGTTTATGAAAGATAAAAATGCGATGTATTTTCTGGCAACGCAGGAGTCGGAGGCGCTGAATCGCAGCGCCTTTCAGGAGAAGGCGGCGGTGTTTACGAAAAATCCCGTTTTGGCGGAAACCTCGATGGATAAATGGGATACCATTTTTCGGCTGATCGTTTCCAGGCAGTGGGAGGAAAAGCCGATCTTAATTATAGACGAATTTCAATATCTGGGAAAGACCAATCCTGCTTTTCCTTCTGTATTTCAACGAATATGGGATGAGATTTTAATAAAAACACCTGTTATGGTAATTCTATGCGGTTCCCTGATTTCCATGATGGTTTCCCAGACGCTCTCCTACAACAGTCCCCTCTATGGGAGAAGGACAGCGCAGATTCGCTTAAAGCAGATTCCCTTTCGGTATTATCAGGAGTTTTGCGGCGGGTTGTCCAGAAGGGAGCAGATCGAGCGCTATGCGGTGACCGGCGGCGTGCCGAAATACATCAAATCGTTTGCAGACTGCAAGGACATTTTTACCGGGATTGAAAAAAATATTCTGGATCGTACGGGGTATCTCTACGAGGAGCCGCATTTCCTGTTACAGCAGGAAGTGGCGGAGGTGGGAAGCTACTTCTCTATCCTGCGGGCCATCGCCTTTGGCAGGACAAAGCTTGCGGAGATTGCCTGTTTCATGGAGACGAAGGCTACGGATCTGACCAGAAACTTAAAGACCCTGATAGAGCTTGATCTGGTACGCCGGGAGGTGCCTGTCACGGAGGAGAACCAGGAGAAGAGCAAGAAGGGCCTTTATCGGATCACGGATCACTATATCCGCTTTTGGTTTACGTTGATCTATCCCAATCAGGGAGATATCGAACAGGGAAACATAGCGTGTGTTATGGATAAAATCAGGAAGCGTTTCGTGACAGGTCAGGCCGCTTATGTTTACGAGGATGTCTGTCGGGCGGAGCTATCTGAAAAGACGGAGCTTCCCTGTCACTTTTCGAAAATCGGCAGATATTGGGATAAGAATACGGAGATTGATGTGGTGGCGCTTGCCGAGGAGGAGAGGACAATCCTGTTTGGAGAGTGTAAGTACCTGAGTGAGGCGGTGGATGTGGACATTTTGTATCAGCTTCAGGAGAAGGCCAAGCGGGTGTCCTGGCATCGGGACGACAGGCGTGAGGTGTACTGTCTCTTTTCCATCGGCGGCTTCAGCAGCCGGCTTAAAGAGCTTGCGGCGGCAAGAGACGATCTTTTCTTGTATGAGTGAGAGGAATGCTGTAAAATAGGAAGGGTAACGGGAAAAAGGAAGCTGCCGTAAAGCGGCGCAGAAACGGAGCGATCATGATAAACTTTAATGTACCCCCCTTTACGGGGAAAGAATTTGATTATATGAGGGAGGCTGTGGCACAGGAAAAGATTTGCGGCGACGGGCCTTTTACTAAAAAATGCAGTGAGAAGATTGAGGCGATGACCGGGGCGGCAAAATGCCTGCTCACCACTTCCTGCACCCATGCTACGGAACTGGCGGCATTGCTTGTGGACTTAAAAGAGGGGGACGAAGTGATCCTGCCCTCCTACACTTTTGTATCGACGGCCAATGCCTTTGTTTTGCGCGGTGCGGTTCCGGTCTTTGTTGATATACGGCCTGACACGATGAACATAGACGAAAAATTGATCGAGGATGCCGTCACGGAGCGTACCAGGGTGATTGCGCCGGTGCACTATGCGGGCGTTGGCTGCGAGATGGATGTCATTATGGATATTGCGAAGAAATATCATCTGGCGGTGGTGGAGGATGCGGCCCAGGCCATTATGGCTTCTTACAGGGGAAAGCCGCTGGGAACCTTCGGAGAGTTTGGGTGCTTTAGCTTCCACGAGACGAAAAACTTAAGTATGGGCGAGGGCGGCGCGCTGCTGATCCGTGATGAAAAGGATATCGAGCAGGCGGAAATTTACAGGGAAAAGGGTACGGACCGAAGTAAGTATTTCAGGGGACAGGTGGACAAATACCGTTGGCAGGATCAGGGTTCCTCCTATCTGCCAAGTGATATGAACGCGGCTTATCTGTATGCGCAGCTTAATATGGCGGAGGAGATTACGCGGGCGAGAATGGACAGATGGAACCAATACCGGGAACTGCTTGCTCCTTTGGCAGAGGCAGGGAAGATAGAACTGTCCCATATCCCGGAGCATTGTACGCACAATGCGCACATGTTTTATATCAAAACAAAAGACATGGAGGAGCGGAGCCGTCTGATCGCATTCCTGAAATCAAAGGATATTCTTTCGGTATTTCATTATGTGCCGCTTCATTCTGCGCCCGCGGGTAAGAAGTTTGGCAGATTTCACGGGGAGGACAGATATACGACGAAGGAGAGCGAGAGACTGCTGCGGCTGCCGCTGTTTTATAAGTTAACGGCGGATCAGACCGAATATATTGTTGAGCAGATCAAGGCGTTTTACCGCTGAGACGAGGCGTTTTGTAAAGGCACCTTAAGAAGTGTAAAAGCAGCGGCAGCGCGCGTGGTTCACAGGGTATGAACAGAAAATGGAAAGCGTATGAAAACTGGATACTGACGTTTTTTGTTATGGGGATCAGCGCCCTGTTGATGGGTGTTTTCTTTGATTTCTATTTTGATCTGAACGATGATACACTGATGCGGGACATTATGTCGGGCGTTTACAGCGGTACACCCGACGGGCACAACATGCAGACACTCTATCCGCTGGGCGCGGCGATTGCGCTGTGTTATCGGATAGGCGGCTCTTTTCCATGGTACGGGGGCTTTCTGTTCCTATGCCAGTTTGGCTGTTTTTTTGCGGTGGGTGTCAGGTTGTGTATGCTGGTGGATGCTGCCAGCGCACGAAGGCAGGGCGTTTCTGAAACCGATGGCAGAGGAGACGGTGCGGGAACAAAGCGGCATTTTGCGTGGAAACTGCTCTGCCTGACGGGATTGGTGCTTTTTCAGTGGGGCATATGGCTGACTCATACGGTCAATGTTCAATATACGATCACCGGTGGGATGCTTATGGGGACGGCGGTCATCCTGTTTATGACGGGTTCCGGCATAGCGCCCCTGCTTTTGTTTCTCCTGGCCTTTCAGCTTCGGTCCGAGATGGCGCTTCTGATGCTGCCGTTTCTGGGACTTGCGGGAGCCTTTTGCTGGTGGGAGGACAGGCCTGTATTTACAGGGAAAAACCTGAAAAAGTACGGCGGCCTTCTTCTGCTTTTGCTGGTGGGTATGGGACTTTCGCTGGGGGCGGACGCGCTTGCCTATGGCGGTGAATGGCGGATGTTTCGACAATTTTTTGATGACAGGACAACTATTTATGATTTTTATCCCGAGGTAGTGACGCAGGATCACTATGGTGCGGATTTGGATGAGCTGGGCGCGGTCTATGGAACGCGGATCCTGCTGGAAAACTATAATTTTGGTCTTGATGAGAGAATTGACGCAAAACTGCTCTCGGATGTGGCAGCTTATGCGAAGGAGCGTGTGGGCAGTGCGAGAGACTGGGGTAAGATATTCAAGGACAAGCTTTTATTGTATCGTTACCGCAGTTTTCACGGGGAGGATGCGCCCTATAATATACTGGTGTGGCTGGGATATGCCGCGAATATAATAGCGGTCGTTATGCTATTTTACAGAAAAAACGGAAACTCTTGTGGTGAAATAAGTCCTGAAAGGGCGGGGAGCAGGCGGTATAGAGATCTGTGCAGTGCGGCAGTGCAGTTGTTTCTGATCATTTTTGTAAGGAGCGGTCTCTGGATGTTTATTCTGCTGCGCGGGCGCGATCCCGAGCGGATTACACATCCTCTTTACCTGGTGGAGTTTTGTCTGCTGGCGGGGATGTTTTTGCGGCGGATCGTGTGCGGCGCGGCGGCTAACAGCCTTCTGTACGGTGCGGCTGCGGCCGTTTGTCTGCTCTCAGTAGTGAGCCTGTTTCAGTCTATTCCTGCGGTGATGGCCGATCAGGCAAGACGACAGGAGATCAACAGGGATTGGGAGGCCATAGACGCTTATTGCAGGGCGCATGCAGATACTTTTTATTTTGAGGACGTGTACTCTACGGTGGCCTTTTCGGGAAAGCTTTTGGAATGGAAGGAGCATACGCTCGCGAATTATGATATTGCCGGGGGCTGGATGTGTAAGAGTCCCCTGTACCGGGAAAAACTGGCAGCTTTCGGGATAGAGGATGCAGCGGCGGCGCTCGCGGAGGGGAAGGCAGACTTTATTATGTCGGATGAAGAAGTCGGCCTGCGGGGGCTTACCTGGCTTGCCGTCCCCTATGCCGAGAACGGGATGGATGTGCACGTTGAGGAGTATGACAGGATCGGGGAAAACTACGGCGTGTATCAGGTGATCCCTGTTTCCAAAGACGGGCGGTATCTGCGGGAGACGAAATGGGAGAGGTAAGATGAGCGCAGAAAAGCTGCATTTGAGACCGATCACGCCGGCGGACACGGAAAAGGTCGTGACCTGGCGGAATCGGGACTTTGTGCGGAAAAACTTTATTTATCAGAAGCCTTTTACGAAAGAAGGACATAAGACCTGGCTGAGAGAACAGGTGGAGCCGGGGCACGTGGTGCAGTTTATCATCTGTGTGGAAGAGGAAAAAGCCTGTCTGCGGGACATCGGCAGCGTCTATCTGCGGGATATCGACAGGGAAAAGGGTGAGGCCGAGTACGGCGTGTTCATCGGAGAAAGCGACGCTTTGGGAAAAGGATACGGCACGCAGGCGGCAAAACGGATGCTGGATTACGGATTTGGTAAACTCGGTTTGAAAAAAATATTCCTGCGGCTGCTGGAAGATAATTTGCGGGCGTTGAAAAGCTACGAAAAAGCGGGTTTTCAATTGATGTCAAACAGGCGGGAGACCGTCATTTTAGAGCAGGGGGCGCGGGAAGTCCTCTTTATGGAGATCGACCGCGGCAGATGGGAAGAGAGAAAAAACAGAGCGTAAGAGCGGAAGGAAAAATACAGCGCTTGAAAAAAAGAGAGCAAGATCAGGAAAGAAAGGGCTAAGATCAGAGGAAAGATGGAGAACAGTGCGAAACAGTTAGTCAGTTTTGTGATTCCCTGCTATCGGTCGGCACAGACCATAGGCAGGGTAGTGCAGGAAATCAGGGAGGCCATGAAGGGGCTTTCGCAGTATCGCTTTGAGATTGTTTTGGTAAACGATGCCTCTCCGGACGATACGTTTGAGAAAATCCGCGAACTGTGCAGGGAAAACAGCGATGTCTGCGGCGTGAATCTGGCGAGAAATTTCGGTCAGCACGCGGCGTTGATGGCAGGCTTTTCCCATGTGCGGGGCGATATCGTGGTTTGCCTGGACGACGACGGGCAGACGCCGGCTTCGGAAGTGGGAAAGCTCCTTGCCGGGATCGAGTCAGGCTCCGATGTGGTCTATGCAAAGTATAAAAACAAACGTCATTCCGGGTTCCGCAATTTTGGCAGTAAGGTGAATGAGCTGATGACGAGAGTCATGCTGGGAAAGCCGAAGGATCTCTACGTTTCCAGCTATTTTGCCGCAAAAAGGTTTGTCGTGGAAGAACTTTTGCGCTACGAAAATCCTTATCCTTATGTGATCGGCCTGGTGCTGCGCACCACGAAAAAGATCACCAACGCAGAAGTGACGCACAGGGAGCGTGAGGTGGGGGTTTCGGGCTATACCATCGGCAAACTCCTTGGCCTGTGGTTCAACGGGTTCACGGCTTTCAGTGTAAAGCCACTTAGAATAGCAACTGTTATTGGAATCCTTTCCGCCTGCGCGGGGTTTGCTTACGGGATTTTTACGGTGATAAAAAAGTTTGTCAATCCGGCAGTCCCGGTGGGATTTAGCGCACTGATGGCAGCGATTGTTTTTTTCTGCGGGCTGATTCTTTTGATGCTGGGCATCATCGGGGAGTACATTGGGCGGATTTATATTTCCCTGAACAATTCTCCGCAGTACGTGATCAGGGAGTGTGTGGATGAAAGAGATGCAAAGAGGTAAAGAGCAGATAGAAAAGAGAAGCTATCTGATTGCGGGTATCTTTTCTCTTGCGTTTTCGGCAGCGCTTGTGTTTGGCGCTCGACTGGACAGCGTAGAACATGTGGATGTGAAGGATGTGACGCTCTGGCTTCATCTGGTGGCGTTTACCGTGATCTTCACAGAAATTGTGCTGCTTTTGTGGCGGCTTATGGACGGCCTGCGGAGCAGGAATATGTCTTTTGCGGGGAGGATAGCAAATAAAATAACAATTGCGATTGAATTGACCGAAGCGCAGGCGGATGTTGCGGCCTTCCTGTTTCTGCTTTTATGCTGGCTGCCTGTGTTTCTGGCGGTCTATCCGGGATTTTTTGTATATGATGCGCAGGATGAATATATACAGGTGGCAACCAGAACGTTTTCGACGCATCATCCGCTCGTGCATGTGCTGCTTTTGGGCGGGATGATCTGCGCCGTACATAAGCTGACGGATTCCTACAATCTGGGGATTGCCTGTTATATGGTGTTTCAGATGGCGGCTGCGGCGGGCGTTTTCACCTTCCTTTTTTCCTACCTTCGAAAAAAAAGAGTATCCCGCATGGTGCGGTTGGTGGGCCTTTTGTGGCTGGGTACTTTTCCGACGGTGGTGATGTTTACCCTGTGTTCGGCAAAAGACGCGCTGTTTACGCTGGCTCTTTTGCTTCTGTTGATCTGCCTGTTGGAACTGGGCAGGGATGAGGAGAATTTTTTTGCCTCAAAGGGCTGGCGGTTTCTCTTTGTGGTAAGCGGCATGGCGATGATGCTTTTTCGTAATAACGGATTTTATGCCTTCTTGGTGATGATTCCCTTTTTGCTTATTGGAAAAAAAGGACGCCGCAGGCAGTTATTGCTTTTGTCGGCCTGTGCGGTGGCGGGGTGCCTTTTGGTAAACGGCGGTTTGAAACTGGCGCTCCATGCGGATGATTCCGAGTACCAGGAGATTTTGACGGTGCCGATCCAGCAGCTGGCGAGAGTTTACAAGTATGCGCCGGAGAGTTTTTCCAAGGAAGATCTGGACATCCTGCACGAAGTGTTGAACGAGGAGGCGCTTTCCCTGTATACGCCGAGGCTCTCTGATCCGGTGAAATACCGTTTCAACAATGAGGCTTTTGCAAAGGAAAAAGGCAGATATGCCGCGCTCTGGCTGCGCATCGGTATGAGAAAGCCGTTTATCTACTTAAATGCCTGGTGGTTGACGTCCTACGGTTTTTGGTATCCGGATATGGTGATCAATGTATATGGAGGCAATACCGTTTTTACTTTTACCTATCAGGATAATTCTTACTTTGGCTATGAGGTGGAGCTGCCGGGCGTTCGGGAGAGTAAGATTCCGTGGCTGAATGAGGTGTACCGTAAGCTTTCACTGGAGGTCTGGAAGGAAAAGGTTCCCGTACTTTCCTGGCTGTTTTCTCCAGGCGCCATGTTCTGGCTCTATGCGCTCCTCTTTGCAAGGCTATTAAATAACAGACGATACGAAATGCTATATCCTTTTTTACCGATTCTTTTGGTATGGCTGACTGTGCTGCTCGGGCCGACCTATCTGCCCCGTTATGTGCTGTTTTTCTGGTACGCGCTGCCGTTATTTTTGGGGATGGCACAGATGGGATTGCATAGAGAGTGAATAAAAATGCAGTAAGCAAGAATTGGCTGCATAAATATGAATAGCATATTGATTTATGCACGGGCAAAGTGTATACTTTACAGAAACATAGGGAAAGGACTTGATGACATGAAAACAAAAGTTTTTATTGACGGGAGCGAGGGGACGACAGGACTGCGGATCAACGAACGCTTTCAAAACCGCGATGACATAGAGCTTCTGCATATTGACCCGGAACTGAGAAAAGACCCGGCAGAGAGGAAGAAAATGATAAGCGCATCAGACATCACGTTTCTGTGCCTGCCGGATGAAGCGGCAAGGGAATCTGTCGCGCTGGCGGAGGGGGAGGATGTCGTGATCATCGACGCCTCGACCGCGCATCGGACGAAAGAAGGATGGGCCTACGGTTTTCCTGAACTCTCAGAGGAACATAGGGCGGCGATTCGGAGGGGAAAGCGGATCGCGGTCCCGGGCTGTTATGCGACAGGGTTTATTTCCCTGGTCTATCCGCTGATTGCGGGAGGGATTCTGCCCAAAGAGTATCCGGTGAGCAGTTTTGCGATTTCGGGATACAGCGGGGCTGGTAAGCGGACAATCACAGCCTATGAGAGCGCGGACAGGCCGAAAGAACTGTCTTCGGGGAGAGAGTATGCCCTGACCCAGCAGCATAAGCACTTAAAGGAAATGAAAAAGATTACGGGGCTTGCGCGCACGCCCCTGTTTTCCCCGATCATTGACGATTATTACAGCGGTATGGTGGTTTCCGTACCGCTCTATGCGGAGCTGCTGGCAAAAAGAGAAACGCCGGAATCACTTTTGCAGTATTATGCGGAATATTACAAAAAGGAGCGGTTCCTTAAGGTGAGCGCCGCGGACGATGAGATCGCGGCGAGCGGCTTTCTGGCGGGGAACGGCCTTTCCGGCTGGGACGGTTTGAAGATTTATGTGACGGGAAACGAGGAGCGCATTGTCGTTTCCTCACAGTTTGATAACCTGGGAAAAGGCGCTTCCGGTGCGGCGATTCAGTGCATGAATATCATTTTGGGATGCGACGAAGCCAAAGGGCTGGATTTGTGACATAACAGATGCAGAGGCTGCAATGATATGTCAGGGAACCAATTCCCAGTCGCCGATCCAAGAGTGGGTACGCAGATTGTAGAGCCGTCTGTAAAGCTGTCCGTTTATTAATTTATATTGCCATTCGGTATCGGCGGAACAGGGGGCGATATTGTCTGCGAGGCCATTTGCCATAGGACGGACTGCGGATGTGCCATGTGCGGAGACTGTAATACAGGCCTCCGGCGACTGCTTTGCATAGGAAGCGAAGCAGTTTTTACATAAGATGCAACATACAATGAATACAGTCAACAGAATGCGTGTTTTTTTCATTTGATTCGTTCTCCTTGTGTGTTATAAATTGGTAAAGTGTCATCAAAGATCTGGGTGACGGTTGCAAAATATTTATTCTCTATATAGATTGCGTATTCCCCTTCTCCCGTCAGGAGAAGATAGCTGTTGTCACTGTTAATGCGGACGGTATTTTCTAAAATTTCCTTGGGAATTTCCTTGCGGGGTTCCAGGATAAAGAAACAGGGGGCGGATATACACACCAGCAGCATTGCCGACAGGATGTACGCAATCCATGTCGAATGTTTTTTGAAGGCGGATTTTCCCGAAGAATGAGCGAGATTTTCAATGCGGCCGCGCAATCCGGTTCCGTCATTAAAGGTGGCAATGCTTTTGTTGGCTTGTGCAGGCAATGCCAATTTCGCCATTTTGACCAAGCAGTGTGTGTAGTTTATCTGCTGCAATTCGTCTGATTTTCCTACGACACTGCTGTCGGCATACCATTCCTGCATGGCAATCGACTGATTGCGCAGAAGATACAGGAACGGATTCCACCAGTAAATACCCAGCAGCAGTTCACAGCCGAAGCGGAGCCACAGATCCTTGTGGTGCGCATGGTTAATTTCATGCTTTAAGATGAAGTATAAAGTTTCATCAGACAATACTTCGTTGGGTAGCACGATTGTCGGTTTGATGAGACCAAATAGAAAAGGCGTTATGTGATCAGGATATATCACTATACGGAAATGATTTCGGTAGCCTAACTCGCTGCATATTGCGGCAGTTATGGCGGGAATGTTTCCATCGTTTGCCGGGCGGCATTTTCGCAGCGTTGAAGAAATGCGGATATAAGAGAACAGCAGCCGGCCAAAGTAAATCAGACTTCCAATTAGGGATATGGCGGCGGCAAGCAGTGGCAGAGGAATTCCTTTTCCGGCGATGGGAACGCTGGTCTTGATAAAGGGAAGATACAGATCCGGATAGAACCGAGTCACATAAATATTATTCTGGGAAGCAAATTCTGCAGGCACTAAGAGATGGATCATGACTGCAAGAATAACTAACAGCATGAGAAATCTTTTCAGGGCAAGAGAGACTGACTGACGCGCAATGCAGATGAAAAGTAATATTGAGAGGGAGCTGAAGCATAATGCATTGACTAGTGAAACGATACTGAAAATCATGAGTTATCCTTCCTGATCCTCAGAGTCTTTCCCGGAGGCAGGCCTTTTGCTCTGAAGGATCTGTTCTTTTCTTTGGCAAATAAGTTTTTCCAGGCGATTGAGTTCTTCCAAGGTCTGATCGGAATTGTCCGTCGGAAGAAGTGCTGCAATTAAGTGGGAGGAGGTGAGTTTCCTTCCGGACAGACCGCGCAGTATTTCCTGCAGGGCGCTTGCCTCTACGCTCTCTGCAGTGACCAGAGGTTTAAATGTACGACCCAAAGCCTTCTTGTTATAAGCCATTCCGTCTACGGCGACCAAGTTTTTCTTAATCAGATTTTGGATGATGCGCTGTACGCTGTAGACTGTGCTGTCTTTATCTTTCTGTACGATTTCCGATACCATAAGAGGATGATCCGCCTCACATAAGATTCGCATAACAGCCAGTTCACGTTTGGTAAGATTCATATGATTAGTCTCCTGATAAATTGTAAACTGCAACGGTCATGCAAAAATATGCCATCATAGTGCGCTGTACGGCATGGGGTGAACGACGGTGACAGTAATTTATAGTATAAATATAGCAGACAACCATTGCCTATGTCAACAATAATTAAACAATTACTTGATTTAGGAAACAAAGTGTAAAACAGAATGAATATTGACAAGAGAAAAAGAGCGTGCTAATTTAATATTGTCTATATAGACAACACTTGTCTTGCAAGATAAAAGTGACGTTAACAAAAATAAAAAGAGAAGGAGGGTAAGTTTATGCACAACGGTTTTTTAAAGAAAAAACTGGCGCTGTTTGTCACAATGAGCATGATTGGAAGTATGCTTTTTGGAATGACTGCCATGGCTGCCACGTCGTATTCCTTTAGCGTCAATAAAGGAGAGTATGGGTATGCAGGTTCCGGCACCAAGACCAATTCGAGCCAGTCCTTTACCATTAATGTGACGCGATACAGTGGTAAAGGGAACTTCTTTATCTGCGTGCTTGAGGGTAATGATCAGGTTGGAACCGATGTGACGGTTTCGGGAACGGGTTCCTATTCCGGGAGCTATTACAAAACGGCATATAATGGTCGTACCTATCGTTTGATGGGATTCTATGATGATCTGCAGGATCCTGTCAGCGCCAAATGCACCTGCGGCGGGACCTGGATTCCGTAATAGTTGTTGAGGAACTCGTGATGCTTATTACAAGTGGTCATGAGGTCGATTGTATTTAAGCTAAACTTTTGCGGGAGCCCTGTATCCAAATAATCGCAGGGCTCCTACAATAAACGTCCCAAAAGTGGAATCGAAGACGGCGGTTTAGCAGTGAAATGAAAAAAGGACATTCTGCATGAACAAGTTGGGTAAAAATCGGTTTAAAATATTGATATATACAGGCATGGTATTCTCTGCTCTTACACTGACGGCATGTGGTCGGGGCGGCGTGGAAAGTGATTTTGATTATCATACTGCCGGCAATGTGCCGGATCAGTCAGAGAACGTCACGGAAAATCTGACGCAGCAGCCGGAGGGTGAGACACGTGTGATTTCCGCTGAGGTTTCGGCTGCGTATGATCTGTTATCGGTGCAGGCGGAAGTGGAAGTGCCGGCGGGCGTGAATTTAGATGCAGTACCGTTGGGGACGGCGATGGTTCATTTACTGGATATGGAGCAGATCTGTGAAGATATCACTTGTTTGGGCGCGGGTGTCAGGGAACAGATTGATGATGAGCATGAAAATGGTAATGAAGATATGGATTCATATCCTTCCAGAATTATTTACTATGAGGATGGGCGCACATTGGTGATAGATCCTTTTTATCTGCATTATTATACGCCGCTGGCGCTATTCATTGGGGGAAAGGTCTTGTGGGAAGAAGAGGGACTTGCGGAGTATAATCCCGATCTGTACAGGGACAGGGAACTGAACTTTGCGGAGTCTGCCGATGTGTATCGGAAGGTACGGAATCGCTTGGATGAGTGGGGGATTGTGCTCGGAGAACGGTATGAGCTTTTGGGTCTGGATCATGAGACGATGGCGGAGCAGGAATATGTGACAAATGACAGAGGAGAGTATGACGCTTCTCTGAAAAAGGAGAGCTGGACGGAGGAAGACGACTGTTACTATTTTCGGTGCGCGCAGGAATTTCACGGTATTCCCATCTACTATTATGGCTATGGGGTGCTGAGGGGTTATCATAACATCGGTTCCGCATTCAAGATTAAATATGGAAGAAACGGATTTGTGGAAATCGAAGTCAACAGGCCTTATGACGTGCAGGACAGCGGCAAAACGGTGCGCATAATATCACCGGAGGAAGCGGTGGACTGCCTGATTCGGAAATACAGTAATATTATTATGACAGATTCGGTTGCAGTGGATAAACTCAGTCTGCAAATGCTTCCGGAGCGGTCGGCGCCAGGGCGATATGATTTGATTCCGGTATGGGTTTTCGAGGGAAAGGAACACTGGGTGTTTGACGACGGGTCGGAGGGCGAAGTGAGTGATAAGTATATGTTTAATGCAGCGACAGGAAAGGAAATCATACTCTGATGGATAAAATTCTGAGAAACGATCTGCGAAGAGCATTTCTTTCATGGCGTTTCCTGTTTGGCGTGGCAGGCGTGACCGCAGCTGCTGCAGCCACCGGAATGCAAATGGCGTATATTCTTGATGTGCTCTATGCGTTTGAGGGAATCCATATCAGGAGTATGATATTGATTACTTTTGTATTTTGCGCTTATCCGGGTGTGGGGATGATGCTTGACGAGCTCAGAAACAGGTATTGGATTCAAATGGTGTTAAGAAGCGGTATCAGGCAGTACGCCGTATCTAAGATCCTGGTCTGCATACTGTCGGCGTTGCTGACGATGTTTGCGGGAAAAGGATTCTATCTTCTTCTGCTGGTGCTGAAATATCCGTTGATTGATTATAGCGGCAGCGCCTATCTGAATATGACGACAAACGGCAATTATCCGATGCTGTCGGGAAGGCACGCGGGGCTTTTCTTTTTTAGTGCGATCTTATTGACGGCTTTGTTGGCGGCAATTCTGACATTGTGCAGTATGTTGTGCATCTTATGCTTCAGGATTAGCTGTATCACGGCCCTCAGTATCCCGATCGTGCTGTTTTACTTTATCAATACCTATTTCATTCGCGTAATGCGACTGCCGGATCAGTTTAATATCGCGTCGGTTTTCAGTATCTTTTACAATGTAATGGGGCATGAAGGGAGGAGCGTTCTCTATGCGGTCGGATTCGCCGGTGTCTGTTATGTTCTGCTGGGTTGTGTTATTGTGAAGGTACTGACGGATCGTGTGCGAAAAGGAGAATTTTAATGGCTTTAAGAATATTAAAATATAAATGGAGTGTGCTGCTTACTTCCGGACGGTTTTATGCGGCGCTGATTTTCATAATTTTCTTTCTGGATATCTACATTGCACCAATTCGCATATTTTGCAGGACGGTCGGAGAAAAAATATCGCCTTTTCTATATCCCTGCCTGATCACAGACAACAGCCTTTTGTTACTATTGCTGTTAAGTTTTCTCTTTCTGATAGCGGATGTACCGTTTATGGATCACTCCGTGAAATATATCATGATTAGAAGCGGGAAGAAGGCATGGCTGAAGGGACAGATGAATTATCTGCTCGCGGTCAGCATTTTCTTTATGGTTTTTATTTATGCAGGCAGTATTCTGCTGTGTCTGCCGTACTTACAGATCATGGGCGGGTGGGGCAGGATTATCGGAACGCTGGCGCAGACGAATGCGGGGGTTAGCTTTTCAATCAATATTTTTCCGTCTTACGCCATGATGTTAGATTATACGCCGGTTGAGGCGGTGCTGATTACAATGGCTGCCGGTATTCTGGTGGTCTATCTGTTCTGTCTGGTATTATTCTGGATCAGCTTGTATTTTTCCAGAATGGTCGGAATGTGCATTGTTACAGGAGAGATTCTGATTGTGACAACTGCATGGAGACTGGGAAAGTGGGGAATTTATGTCTTTCCGGTGACATGGATGCAGTTGACGACTGTAACGAAAAATAAGGTGGAAGATCGGCCCTATATATGGTTCACATGGGCTGTCCTTTTGATTTTGATCTTTTTTATACGTTTCATGATCTTAATGATGAGCAGACATTTGGAAGTGGTGGAGGCAGCGGAACAGGAATAGAACCATAGCGGCCGGACCGGGGAAGTGGAAGGTGATGTGAAAATGGGTGAAGTGATGATTGAAGTGGAACATCTGAGTAAGTCATTTCGGGAGCAGTCGGTATTAAAGGATATAAATGTGGTGTTTGAACAAGGCAAAATTTATGGTATTATCGGAAGGAACGGGTCAGGGAAAAGTATGCTGTTTAAATGTATCTGTGGATTGATCCGACCGACGCAGGGCAGAGTGCTTATCTGTGGCAGGGAGATTGGCAAGGATATGGATATGGCTCCCGATACGGGGATGCTCATAGAGGGAACGGGATTTCTGGCTAATTATAATGCCTACCGCAATCTGAAGTTTCTCACGGATATTAGAAGAAAGATAGGAAAACAACAAATTCTGGATGCGTTGAAGATAGTCGGACTTGAGGGTGCGGGTAAAAAGAAGGTGGGTAAATTTTCTATGGGCATGAAGCAGCGCCTTGGAATTGCGCAGGCTATTGTGGAAGAACAGAAGATTCTGATTCTGGATGAGCCCATGAACGGGCTGGATCATCAAGGGGTGGAGGAGATGCGGAAGCTGCTTCTTACGCTGAAAGAACAGGGGCGTACCATTCTTGTGGCAAGTCATAATAAAGAGGATATTCAGATTTTGTGTGACAAAGTATACGAAATGGACAATGGTAAATTATCGGATGGCGGCCGTTTGTTGTAAAAAATATTCTTTTGTGGTAAACTAGGTGCGTGAAAGCATCAGCAATGTGCTGACAACGAAAGAAAGCGGAAAATCAGTGAGTTTTTAAGCGTGTATTGCGATAAAGAGGAACCCCATGAATCGAATCATTAACAAGAGACAGGCAATCTGCGGCGTCGTATGGATTGTGGCGGCGTGCATCCTGTTTACCCTGTGGCCGTTTCGCCTCATTCACGAGGAGGTGCGCACCGAGAGCGGCAACCGGCAGAGCGCGTTGTCTGAACCGGTCAATAGCAGCAAGGTGGTGCAGCAGCGTTTTATTGCGCAGTATGACAGATTAAAGGAAATCGAGATTTATCTGGCGGAATGGACGGAAGGAGAGAAATTTAATTTTGTGCTGCGGGACGGTTCCATGCAGACTCTTATGCAGCAGATCATAGACACCGGGGAGATGGAACTTCCCGGTTATTGCAGGATTCAGGTAAATATCGACACCGAGGTAGGCAGGGATTATTATTTCCTGCTTCAGGGCGTGGAATCGGAATTTCGGGTGGCATATGCCGGCAATGCGGGCGAAGGCTACAATATCTACATCGGCGCGGTCTACTACGACGGCGTGGAGGATGTGGAGCGCTGCATGGTTGCGGACTATGTCTATGAGGTGCCGCTGCGCAAAGGAAAGACCTTGCTTGCATTAGTGGTCGTGCTTGCGGCGGCAATCCTGATGACACTGTTAACGGGGCGTTATTATCAAAAACGGCCCGAGAAGAATACGCTGCTTACCGTGGAACGGGCGATGCGCATTGTTCTGGTGCCGCTGATCGCTGCGGCAGGTGTGGTGGCAACGATAGCGGTCTGGCCGCTTCATTTGTTTACGACAGATAACTATTCCATTGCTTTTTACGAGGCGGGCGTGCTCCTTTTGGTGGCGGCCGCGCTCTATGCGGTAATCCATGACCGCACGGGGATTGCCACGGACAGGACGGTTTTCGCGATCGTGCAGGCAAGATGGCGCGGTGATTTGCAGTCTTTGATGTTTGCGGGGGGCATTTGGGCGTGCTGCAACTACATGAACGCTCTCTATGAGATCCATCATACGGTGGCCTACAGACAGACGCTGATCTTTTTTGCGCTTGCACTGATCGTGACCTATCGGAAAAAAGAGATTTTTGGGCTCGGCAATCTACTTTACGCTGTGGCGGCGGCAGCCATGGGTCCGATATATTATAAAAATGCGCTTACGGCGTTGATAGACGGCAGCATTGCGGCAGGAAAGGAAGGCCCGGGCGAGCAGGAACTTCTCGCTTTGAAGCTTACGGTCTGGGCGGGCATTCTGGCGGGACTGGTGATTTTAAATACCGTGAGGATTTTATGGAAACGTGAGATTCACGGTATATCCGTACCGTATGCCCTTTTGGTGGGGACTTTCTTTGTCCTCCTCATCCTGCGCCGTAATACAAGAGGGTGGCCGATTTTTCTGGTCTGTGCCTTTAGCCTCTGCTATCTGCGGATGGCGGCGGGAATCAGGAAAGAGGTTCTGCTGCGCAATATTGTAAACGGGATTTTGTTTCATTTTATGGGAACGGTCGGATTCTGCCTGCTGCACAGACCTTATATGTATTTTCGGTATTACCGCTACCCCTTCCATTTTCACACGGTGACGATTTCTGCGGTGTATCTGGCGCTGGTATTTTGTGCGGCGTTTGTAAAGTTTTTGGATGCTTATCGGAGAAAGCCGTATCTGGCAGGGGTTTACAAGGAACTTGCTTTGTTTGGTGTCTCAGCCATGTATCTGCTCTTCACCCTTTCAAGAACGGGGTATCTTGCGTCTTTGGGAATGGCAGTGGTGGTGATCCCGCTGGCGTTTTTTGCGGGGAAGGAGCTTTCTCTGCGGGAAAAAGGACGCCGCCTTCTGCGGGCCTTGGGACTGATGGCGCTCGCCGTCCTGATCAGTTTTCCCGTCGTTTTTACGGCGCAGCGGACGATCCCTGCGGTGGCGGCGGATGTGAGCGCGCATGAGATTGAAGAGTTTCCCTCGGAGCTTTTGCATGGCAGGGATATGGATTCCTATTACTATATCACGATAGAGCGCTTTATTCAGACCTTCCAGATGAAGGTGCTGGGGATTCCCGAGGAGAAGTGCCTGAATGCGTTTCTCTTTTTCAGCAAGGCGGAAGAAACCTCCGACTACAGAAGCCCTTATCTGGAGCTGGGTGGAAAGATCCTCCTAGCTTCCGCAGAGGATATGGCGGCTAAGGAGAAGGAAGAGGAATCCTATACAAACGGAAGATTGTATATCTTTAAACAATACTATGACAGGTTGGACAACCGCGGTCATGATGATATGGGTGTTATGGAGACAGACGGCAATTATCTGGCTCACGCGCACAATATTTATCTGCAGGTGGCTTACGACCACGGAATTCCGGTAGGGGTGGTGTTTCTTCTTTTGGGCATTGGAACCCTCATACAGGCGGCTTTTTATTACCGCCGTCACAGGCTGGATCGCGAATGCGCGCTGTTTCCGCTGGCGCTCCTTGTCCTGTTTGCGGTGGCAGGCCTTACGGAGTGGATTTTTCATCCCTGCTGTCCCATCGCTTTTTGCCTGCTTTTGACGATGGGGCCGCTTCTTACGGACAGCAGATCATAATACAACCAAAGTAAAGCAGAGAAAACGAAAAACTATGGAAAAAGCTAAAAAAATTTTTAACGTAAAGTTATTTTACAGACGGATCTGCCTGATCCTGTATGATGTGATCAGCGTGGTGCTGGCAAGTTATATTGCGATCCTGTGGCGCTATGACTTTCATTTGGATTTGATTCCGAAACACTTTATGCGCCCGATCGAGCGGATGCTGCCCCTAAACATCCTGGCTACGCTGGTTATCTTTTATGCAATGCGCCTCTACAGCAGTCTCTGGGCGTTTGCGGGCGAGACCGAGCTGCAGAACATTGTGGTGGCCTGCACGCTTTCTACGCTGGCGGACGGGATTGGTCTGCAGTTTTTCAAGATCACTGCGCAGGCGGTGCCGAGAAGCTACTACCCCGCCTATCTGGCGGTTCTGGTGGTTTGTATCTTTGCCAGCCGTTTTTCTTATCGCTTTTTCCGCAGCCTAAAGCATAAACAACAGAATAAGAAAAACAAGATTTCCGTGATGGTGATCGGTGCCGGTGAGGCGGCTAATGTCATTATCAAGGAGATCGTAAACAGCAATTTTTCCACTATGGTCATCAAGTGTATCATCGACGATGATAAGGGGAAATGGGGCCGCTATATTCAGGGCATCAAGGTGGTCGGCGGTCGGGAAAAGATCGTGGAGTGCGCCGATGTCTACGATGTGGACGAGATCATTGTTGCCATGCCCTCCGCGTCCAGGCTGGAAATTCGCAATATTTTGGAGATTTGTAAAGATACCAACTGTAAGCTCCGTTCTCTTCCGGGGATGTATCAGCTCGTGAATGGCGAGGTGAATATCAGCAAACTGCGGGATGTGGAGGTGGAGGATCTTCTTGGCAGAGATCCCATTACCGTAGATATGGATTCTATTCTCGGCTATGTGCAGGGAAAGGTTGTTCTTGTCACGGGAGGCGGCGGCTCCATCGGCAGTGAGCTTTGCAGACAGATTGCAACGCACAGGCCGAGACAGCTGGTGATTGTTGATATTTATGAAAATTCCGTCTATGACGTGCAGCAGGAGTTAAAGTCGAATTTCCCGGAGCTGGATCTGGTGGTACTGATTGCTTCCGTGAGAAATACCAACAGGATGAACTATATCTTTTCAAAATATAAACCGGATATCGTTTATCATGCGGCGGCGCACAAGCATGTGCCGCTGATGGAGGACAGTCCTACGGAGGCCATTAAGAACAATGTTTTTGGAACCTTCAAGACGGCGCAGGCGGCGGCCATGAGCGGGGTAAGGCGTTTTGTTATGATCTCCACCGACAAGGCGGTCAATCCCACGAATATTATGGGGGCCAGCAAGCGCATCTGTGAGATGATCATACAGACCTTTGATAAGCATTATGAGACAGAGTTTGTGGCCGTGCGCTTTGGCAATGTCCTTGGCAGCAACGGCAGCGTGATTCCGCTCTTTCGCAAGCAGATTGCGGCCGGCGGCCCGGTCACGGTAACCCACCCGGATATCATACGTTATTTTATGACCATCCCGGAGGCGGTTTCCCTGGTGCTGCAGGCGGGCGCTTACGCAAAGGGCGGAGAAATCTTCGTTCTGGATATGGGTGAGCCGGTGAAAATCCTTACACTGGCGGAAAACCTGATCAAACTTTCGGGTTTTCGTGTGGGGGAGGATATCAAGATTGAGTTTACGGGCCTTCGTCCCGGAGAGAAGCTCTATGAGGAACTTCTCATGGACGAGGAGGGTATGAAAGAGACGGCGAACAGAATGATTCATATCGGCAAGCCGATCGAATTGGACGAGCATGAATTTTTTGCGCAGCTGAAGGAGTTGAAGGATGAGTGTCAGATCGAAAACTCCGATATTCGGCCGTTGATTCAAAAGATCGTGCCGACGTACCACTATGAGGAGGGTCAGAAGATGGAAAAATCACACTGAAGTGCTGATTTTTCCATCGCGAGTTTGTGTCGGAGCCACAAACTCGGAATCGCAGAGCCAAATCTGAAATTTGGCTCGCGTACTCCGCAAAAAGCGCTCCGACGAGGAGGAAATCATGGATAAGAAAAGAATTTACCTCTCTTCCCCGACGATGCACGGGGAGGAACAAAGGTATGTGCAGGAGGCTTTTGATACAAACTGGGTGGCGCCGCTTGGTCCCAATGTGAATGCTTTCGAGAAGGAAATGGAGGAATATACGGGCTGCGGCCATGCGGCGGCATTGTCTTCCGGAACGGCGGCGATCCATATGGCGCTGCGGCTTCTTCATGTGAAACAGGGGGATATTGTGTTTGTTTCTGATTTGACGTTTTCCGCCTCCTGCAACCCGATCGTATATGAAAACGGCACGCCCGTGTTTATCGACGCGGAGCCGGACACCTGGAATATGTCTCCGCAGGCGCTTGAGCGGGCCTATGAAAAATACCCGCACCCCAAGGCGGTGATCTGCGTGCATCTTTACGGCACGCCCGCGAAGCTTGACGAGATCATGGAAATCTGTACAGCGCACGGCACACCGCTGATTGAGGATGCGGCGGAATCTCTTGGCAGCACCTATCAAGGGCGGTATACGGGTACTTTCGGGAAATACGGGATCTATTCCTTTAACGGTAATAAGATTATCACCACATCGGGAGGCGGTATGTTTGTCTCGGCGGAGGAGGAAGCGGCGAAGAAAGTCACCTTTTTGGCGACGCAGGCCAGAGATCCTGCGAGACATTACCAGCATTCGCAGATCGGCTATAATTACCGCATGAGCAACGTGACGGCGGGGATCGGCAGAGGGCAGCTTCTGCATCTGGAGGAACATAAGGCGAAAAAGAAGGCGATTTATGAACAGTATCAGGCTGCTTTTGCGGATGTTCCTGCGATTTCGATGAATCCCATGAACGATAAGGGGGATGCGAACAATTGGCTCTCCTGCATGACTATTGTGAAGAATAGTAAAATAACACCCGATATGGTTATGGACGCTTTACAGGAAAAATGTAACGCGGAAAGCAGACCAATCTGGAAACCCATGCACATGCAGCCTGTTTTTGCGGCGTGTGATTTCTTTGCCCACGGGGAGGATGGCAGCAGCGTGGGCGAAGAGGTATTTGCGCGGGGACTGTGTCTGCCCAGTGACATTAAGAACACGGACGAGGACATGGAGGCGATTATCCGTACAGTGAAGGAGCTGTTTTAAAGGTGCGGAAAGGAGAACGGGAGCGTGGACAATTTTGACGAGAAAGATAGGGCACGGATGTGTGATGAGATCGCGGCCTTTTTCCGGGAAGAGCATGAGCTGGAGCTGGGCGTGATCGGAACGGGGAAGATTCTGGACTTTTTTCAGGAGATGCTGGGGAACCGAATTTATAACAAGGCGCTGGATGATGCGAAACAGTTCTTTGGCAGGTATGCCGATAATATGGAAACGGATTATTATGCGCTGTACAAAGATATAAGATAGACTGGAATATAAAATGAAAAAGTAAAGTTATTTTTATAAAAGCCACAGTTGTCATAGCAGTTTTGCAAGAAATGCAAAATCTGCAGTGATTACTGTGGCTTTTGTGTGCTACTTCTTTATAATTGACTGCCTATTGTATCGCAGAATAGCCGAATGCATTTGCAAAGGCGTCAATGGTCTGCTTCTCTTTGCACATTGCGCATTCCTCCGAACTGTAAGTCCTGTATTCCGGAATATCCGATGTGGTAAATAAAGCATTGATCGGAATGCCGACCACAGCGTTGGCGGCACTGAAAATCGCACTCACACCGCTGATGGTTGCACCGTAATAGGTCAGAGTCTGTACCGCTTTGGTGACGGTGCGTCCTGTAGTTGCGCTTGCAAGAAGCAGCAGTACATTTTTGTCCTTGATCATGGGCAGATAGTTATCGCGGAAGAGCATCTGTCCTGATGTGGAATATTCGGGAGTGACAATATAGATTGTCTGATGCGCATTGCGGGAATAGACGCCGGCTCTTGTCAGCTCCTCTGCCAGAAAAGCGCCTATGATTTCACAGCCGTCTATGCAGACGATCGTATCTACCACGGTAGACAGCATGATCTGACGGCTCAGTTCCTTGGCGGCCATAGATGCCTCGCTCAACCTTGTTTTCATCGTGGTCATATCCAAAAAGCAATTGATATGGGAGCTGGGGGTCACAAAATGTCCGTGGATTGCTTTCAGCTCGATGTTGGGATGGCTTTTGGAGTGAATTTTAATAAGTTCCTTCATGCGTATACCTCCTTATCATGATATGGCTTGATTTTTGCACAATTATTCTGTGAGAAATCATGGTGTTATTGTTTATATTATACAGCCTATACGAATGTAAATCAATGTTTATAATTTGATCGCTTCGGGGAGACAATTGATTCTATATATGCTATAATAAGCGCAGAGTCGGCACTCTGCGCTAAGAGAATTGCTTCGCAATTCTCCCGAAATGGTTTAGGCGGATCGCTTCGGAGATATCATATAATTTATCCGCAGAGAGGAATACTATGTATAAGAAGTATATCAAAAGATGTCTGGATTTCCTGCTGTCCCTGTGCGGGATTATTGTGCTTAGTCCGGTTTTGATCGTTCTGGCGGTGCTGGTGCGGGCAAAGCTTGGAAGCCCGATTTTGTTTCAGCAGGAGAGGCCGGGGAAGGATGAGAAGATTTTTACCCTCTGTAAGTTCCGCACCATGACGGACGCGCGAGACGAGAAGGGGGAGCTTTTGCCGGACGCCGTGCGGCTTACAAAGTTCGGAAAATTTCTGCGGGCCACAAGTTTGGATGAGCTGCCGGAGCTTTTTAATATTTTGAAGGGCGATATGAGCGTGATTGGGCCAAGACCCCTGCTCGTTTCTTATCTGCCCTACTATACGGATCGAGAGCGCTTAAGACACAGCGTGCGTCCCGGGCTTACGGGGCTTGCACAGGTCAGTGGGCGCAATTTCCTTGATTGGGACAGGCGGTTTCAGAAAGACGTGGAGTATGTGGAACATTTGACCTTCGGCATGGATCTGAAGGTACTGTGGATGACGGTGCAGACGGTGCTCGGGCACACCGACGAGGTTGCGGAGGACACCAATGCGGCGGAAGGAAATTTCGCGGAGATTCGTAGGAAACGACTTGAAGAGACAGGGAGATTAGAGAAGAGTGAAAAGAACTTCTAAAGCTCAGCAGCAGAGGCTGCTTCGCTGAGAAGTTCTATGTTTCACTCGGGAGAATGCTGGAAAATCAGCATTCTCCGCACTGTGATGTCATGGAGGCAGTATGAACATTTTAATTCTCAGCGCAGGCACCCGCGATAAGGTGGTGCAGTATTTTAAGAAGGAACTGGCGGGTAAGGGCAGGGTGATTGCGACTGACTGCTCCAATCTGGCGCCTGCGGTGTACGAGGCGGATGCCTTTTATCTGGTGCCGCGAATTACGGCGCCGGGCTATCTCGATGCGGTGCTGGATATCTGCGCGAAAGAAAAAATAACAGGCGTTTTTTCGTTGATTGACCCGGAACTGTCTCTTCTCGCAAAAGAGCGGGATCGATTCCTGGCGGTGGGTACGACGCCCATTGTTTCCGATTATGAGCTGGTAGAGACCTGCTTTGACAAGTACAGGATGTTTGAACTGCTGCAAAAAATGCAGATACCGACGGCGAAATGCTATGCGGATAAGGAATCTTTCTATCGGGCGAAAGAGGCGGGAGAGATATCTTATCCCGTGTTTGTGAAGCCTGTGCGGGGCAGCGCCAGCATCCATATCAATAAGGTGGGAAGCAAAAAAGAGGTGGAAGTGCTCTGTAATCTCTATGATGATTTGATGATTCAGGAGTACATGGATGGGCAGGAGTATGGGGCTGACGTGTATGTGGACATGCTTTCGGGAAAATGCACGGATATTTTTGTCAAAAGGAAGATCAAGATGCGGGCGGGGGAGACCGATAAGTCCGTGTCCTTCAAAGATGAGAAGCTGTTTAGGCTGATTCGAGATTTTGTGGAAGAATGCGGTTTCCGCGGCATGATAGATATAGATATATTTGAAATTGGCGGCGTTTATTATATTTCCGAGGTCAACCCCCGCTTCGGCGGCGGTTATCCCCACGCTTATGGCTGCGGTGTGAATATGGCTGCTGCGGTGGCGAAAAACCTCTGCGGGCAGGAAAATGAGGTGCGGATCGGGGAATATCGGGAAGGGGTCTGCATGATGAAGTTTAATGAAGTGATGATACGGGATATGTCGGGGGAGGAGATCGTGCCGTAGAACGTCTCCGATATAGCGCGGAATAAATGAAGAGGAATGTAAAGAGACAGCGTTACAGCGCAAAATAAACTTGTGCTTTTTATTGACGTTGTTTGCACGTGCCGATATAATAGTAGAAAAGAATCGACAGATGGCAGTAAATTGTTCCGACGGGGAGGAGTGCTATGGCTACAACAAATATTAATGTGCGGGTAGATTCCGCATTAAAGCAGGAGGCAGAAGCCCTTTTTAATGATCTCGGTTTGAATATGTCTTCCGCAATCAATATGTTTTTGCGCTCAGCAATCAACCATGATGGTATTCCGTTTGAAGTGAAACGCTCTATGCCAAATGCGGAGACCAGAGCAGCGCTTGATGAGTATGAGGAGATGAAAAAGAATCCGGGCAGCTATAAGAGGTATCCGTGTTTTGATGATCTGGTAGATGAGGTGCTTACGGATGCTTGAAATTGTACCATCCAATCAGTTTAAAAGAGATTTAAAGTTGGCCAAAAGACGAGGTTGTAATCTGGAACATCTGCGCGACGTCGTTAATGTATTGGCACGTGAACAAAAATTAGCTGAAAAATATCGCGATCATGGGCTGACAGGTAATTACAGCGGATTTCGGGAATGCCATATTGAGCCGGATTGGCTTCTTATTTACCGCATTAGTCAGGATGCGCTCGAACTGTTTCTATTCCGTACCGGAACACATTCAGACTTATTTTAGCTTAGGAAAGGTAATATTGTTTTTATGAAAAAAGTCTTGGTTCTGACGAATTCCTCCGGCGGCCTGTATGACTTTCGGGGCGAATTTGTAAAGGCACTCACGCTAAAATATGAGGTCTGGGTGAGTATGCCGGATGATGTGAAAGAACGTGAACTGACAGATATGGGATGCCGCATAATCAGGACACCCATCAACCGCAGGGGAATCAATCCGCTGGAGGACTTGAAGTTATATCGCGCTTACGTTAAAATGATGAAAGAGACAGGGTCTGATCTGGTGGTGACTTATACCATCAAACCCAATATCTACGGCGGATTTGCGGCGGGTATGAAAAAGATACCCTATATTGCCACGATCACGGGGCTTGGGGGTGCTTTTGACAGGACAGGCCTTCTTCTTAAGCTGATCGTCGGGATGTACCGTGCGGGCCTGAAACGGGCGGCGTGCGTGTTCTTTCAGAACGAAGAAAACAGAGGTATCTTTCAAAGCATGCGCATCGCCGGGAAAAAGGAACGGATGGTCATGGGTTCCGGCGTGAATCTGGAAAAGCATTCGTATGAGCCTTATCCGGAGAGGGAGGAGACGCATTTTCTTTTTGTGGGCAGGGTGATGAAGGAGCGGGGCATCCTTGAGTATATTGTGGCGGCGAGACGCCTACATAGCGACCGGGTATTTTTTGATATCATGGGGTACTGTGATGAGGATTATCAGGAGCTGTTGGATGATTTGGAGAAGGAAGGCGTGATCCGGCAGATTGGCTTTCATACCCGGGTACATGAATATCTGGCGGCGGCAGACGCCATTGTGGTGGCTTCCTTCCATGAGGGAATGTCAAATGCGCTGATCGAGGGCGCGGCCACGGGCAGACCCGTCATCGCTTCGAATATCAGCGGATGTAAGGAGGCTTTCGAGGAGGGCGTGACGGGCTTTGGCTTTACGCCGGGGAACCCGGAAGAGCTGATAGACGCTATGGAAAAATTTCTTGCGCTCTCCACGAAAGAGCGGGCAGCTATGGGACAACGCGGCCGGAAAAAAATGGAACGGGAGTTTGACCGGAAACTGGTGACGGCGGCCTATATGGATGAGGTGTCAAATCTTATATAAAGTAGGTAGAGAGGACACAGCTAAGCAATATCCTCGGTTATGTACTATAAATATAGAAAAGGAGAACGGACGGCAGATGAACTTGTATGAAAAGATCGTGAGCGGGGAGGAAAAACTTTCCCTGGTGGGACTTGGCTATGTGGGCATGCCGATTGCGGTGGCTTTTGCGAGAAAAATAAAGGTAGTGGGTTTTGACTTAAATGAGGAAAAGATTGCCCTTTATCGGAGCGGTGTCGATCCGACGAACGAGGTGGGCGATGAGGTGATCCGGAATACAAAGGTGGATTTTACGGCCGATCCCGCAAAGCTTAAGGAGGCAAAATTCCACATTGTTGCGGTGCCCACGCCTGTCAATGACGACCACACGCCGGATCTTTCCCCGGTGGAGGGGGCAAGCCGCATCCTGGGGCAGAATCTGACGAAGGGTTCCGTGGTGGTGTTTGAGTCTACGGTATATCCCGGCGTGACGGAAGACATCTGTGTGCCGATTTTAGAGAAAGAGTCCGGTTTGCAGTGCGGCGTGGACTTTAAAATCGGGTATTCCCCCGAACGCATCAATCCGGGTGACAAAGTACATAGGCTGGAGACGATCACGAAAATCGTGTCGGGTATGGACGAGGAAACCCTCGATACCGTTGCGAAGGTCTATGAGCTGGTGGTGGATGCGGGCGTTTACCGTGCAGAATCCATCAAGGTGGCGGAGGCGGCCAAGGTCATTGAGAACAGTCAAAGAGATATCAATATTGCGTTTATGAATGAACTTTCCATGATTTTTCACAAGATGGGAATCGATACAAAGGCTGTGCTTGAGGCGGCGGGGACGAAATGGAATTTTCTGAAATTCATGCCGGGGCTTGTGGGCGGACACTGTATTGGTGTAGACCCCTATTATCTGACCTACAAGGCGGAGGAGCTGGGGTATCACTCCCAGATCATTCTCTCCGGCAGACGGATCAACGACGATATGGGTAAATATGTGGCGGAAAGCCTGGTGAAAGACCTGATTCGGGCAAATATCCCCGTCAAACATGCGAAAGTGGCGATTCTTGGCTTTACTTTTAAGGAAAACTGCCCGGATACGAGAAACACGAAGGTGATTGATATTTACAGGGAGCTTGGCGAGTACGGAATTGTGCCGATCGTGGTGGACCCGGCGGCCGACGCTGCCGAAGCGAAACGGCTTTATGGGATCACCTTCCAGACGATGGACGATATTCGGGAAGTAGATGCGCTGATTATCGCGGTGGCGCACGAAGAGTTCCTGCGCCTTGACAGAGAGAAGATTTCTTCTTTCTATAACCAGGCGCACAAGAGGAAGGTGTTGATGGATCTGAAGGGGATACTAAACCGCAAAGAATATCTGACAGAGGATTATCTGTATTGGAGATTGTAGGATTGAATAGAGACAAAAAGAGAGCTCTGTGTCTTTTCGCAGGGCTTCTTGCCTTTTTTCTGGGGCTGCTTGCAGTCGGCGGAGTCGGGGTTTATAATGATTCCGAACAGTATATCACGATGCACATTCACAGGGAGCCGCTCTACCCGCTCTATCTGGCGGCTTTCCGGGTTGTCTGTGGGGAAGGGTATCTGACGGCGGCGATGGCGGGGCAGGGAATCCTCACGGCTGTGGGGATCACGGCGCTTGCGGAGTATCTGGCGAGGCGTTTTGGCCTGCGGCTTTGGGAGGAGCTTTTGGTTGTGGCGCTGCAGCTGGCGCCGCATCTGGTCACAAGGTATGTGTCGTCACTGCATATTTTTCTGGAAAATTCGGTGATGAGCGAAGGACTGTGCATCCCGCTCTTTACCATATTTGTATATTTTCTTCTGCGGATGCTTTTCGAGGGGAAAAGGCGCGACGCGGTGTTTGCACTTATTTTCGCCTATCTGCTCTCCATGACCAGAGGACAGATGATGACCACCATTCTTCTGTGGGCGCTTCTTCTGGGGATTCGCGTGATACTGCAAAAAAAATATCGAATGTTATTCCTGTGCGCATCGGCGGTGATCCTTGTTTTCCTTCTGCGTGATCTGACAGTGCATGTGTATAATTATGGTGTTACCGGGTATTTTATGGGCAATACTTACGGGCAGGTGAATACGCTGACCAATGTGATTTATGCCTGTGATGAAAAGGACAGAGAGGTTTTTGCGGAGGGAGATTTAGAGCAGGCCTTTTTTGACAGTTTTTATCACAAGGCGATGGAGCAGAGGCTGAATCATGTGTACGCCGGGGACCGTTTTGGCGAACGGGCGGCCTATCTGGAGGAAAACCATGATATTCTGAAATTTCAGATTCTGGAAGCGGAGCTGTCGGCCTATTATTTCGGTTTGGGAGAGGTAGATTATTACGAGCAGAGCAGCATGTCTGACGAAATGGCAGGCAGGATGATAGGGAAACTTTTGCCGGCCTGCTTCGGACAGTGGCTGTACGATTATATCCTTTTGTGTCGAAACGGGTTTGTCAGGAGCATCGCAATCGTGCATCCTGTGATCACGCCCATCGCTTTTTTGCTGTATCTGGCAGCGGCAGGGCTGGCGCTGCGGCAGGCGTGGAAAAAACGCAGGTTTGAGGCGGCGGTAGTCTGTATGGTAGCACTTCTTTTTATCGCAGCCAATGTCTGCGCGACATCACTTACCATTATGTGTCTGTCGCGGTATATGATATATGGATTCTCTATTTTTTATATCGCGTTGTATCTTTTGCTGCGCGAGGAGGTTTTGGCATTTTTGGCTAAGAAAGCGAATGACAGAGCTGGAAGGAAATAAAATCGAAGGAGAAAAAGAAGATGGGTTACAGAGAGATTACATTTGACAAGGACAGCGTATTTCTGGTCGGCGGCGGCGCAGGCTTCATCGGATCGAATCTGTGTGAGGCTCTGCTTACTATGGGCTATACCGTGCGCTGTCTGGACGATCTTTCCACGGGGAAATATGAGAATATCGAGCCGCTGACCCAAAACAGCCGATTTACCTTTATCAAGGGCGATATCCGCGATCTGGACACCTGTAAAGCGGCCTGCGAAGGCGTGGACTATGTGCTCAATCAGGCGGCCTGGGGCAGCGTTCCCAGAAGTATAGAGATGCCGCTTCTCTATGAGGAGATTAATATCCGCGGAACGCTCAATATGATGGAAGCCGCCAGACAGTGCGGCGTAAAAAAGTTTGTTTACGCGTCCAGTTCTTCCGTTTACGGTGATTCGACCGAACTTCCGAAGAAGGAAGGTCAGGAGGGGAAGGTGATTTCTCCCTACGCCCTTACCAAGAAGACGAACGAAGAGTATGGGCGGCTCTACAAGGAGCTGTACGGACTTGATACTTACGGACTCCGTTATTTTAATGTGTTTGGCCGCAGGCAGGATCCCGACGGGATGTACGCAGCGGTCATCCCGAAGTTTATCAAACAGCTTCTCCACGGGGAGACGCCGACCATCAACGGGGACGGCAGACAGTCCCGTGACTTTACCTATATCGACAATGTGATCGAGGCCAATCTGCGCGCCTGCAAGGCAGATTCTTCTGCGGCGGGGGAGGCTTTCAACATCGGCGCGGGCGGGCGTCTTTACCTGATCGATCTGTACGAACATCTCTGCAAGGCGCTGGGGATGTCGGTGGAGCCGAATTTCGGGCCGCCCAGAGCAGGCGACGTGCGGGATTCCAACGCTGATATCACCAAGGCGAGGACGCTTTTGGGGTACGATCCCGAGTATGATTTTGAGAAGGGGATCGCGCTGGCAATCGACTGGTACAGGGACTATTTAAAATAAGAGCAGGGTCAAACATACATCTGTGTTAGGAAGCGTTTTGCCGCTGCTTACCAAATGTCAGTATAAAGAAGATGCCGTGTTTGGAGAAGGGAAAGGGTATGAAGTACAAGGTTGTCGTCTTTGGCGTAAAGGATACATCTGAGAATATTGTGAATTTCATTCAGAAGGAAATCTGCCCCGTGGATCTGGTCATTACCATCAGTCCCGAGGTGACAAAGAAGAACCAAATCTCCGGCTACAAGGGCCTGTCTGTCCTGACAGAAGAGTACGGGATTCCCGTGCACGAGGCGGACAGCTATTTCTTGACAGACGAAAAAACACAAAAATTAATGCAAGAAAATGAGTTTGATATCGGCATTTCCATGGGCTGGCAGCGGCTGATGCCCAAATCGGTGCTGGATTGTTTTCGGTATGGTGTGTTTGGCTTTCATGGCAACAGCGGTTATCTCCCTTTCGGCAGGGGACGCTCCCCTTTAAACTGGTCGATGATTTTAGGAGATACCCGTTTTAATCTGAATCTTTTCCGCTATGACGAGAAGGCGGACAGCCCCAATGTGTTTGCCACGGAGATGTTTTCGATTACGCCCCACGATGACATCCGGACGGCGCAGTACAAGAATATGATCTGTTCGAAACGCCTGATCCGTAAGCTGCTTACCGCATATGAGAGCGGAAAGGTCGAAGTGCGTACGGATTCGAAGGATTTTGATTCCTGGTATGAGAAGCGCACAGCGGCGGACGGCAAGATTGACTTTCATAACAGAACACGTGATATTTATAACCTGATCCGCGGGGTGGCGGCACCTTTTCCGGGAGCCTTTGCGTTCTGTAACGGAGAGGAGGTGCGCGTCTGGGAAGCGCATCCTTTTGATGAGATGATTGATTTTTCGGCCTATGCGCCGGGGGAAGTCATTGATGTTTTTGATGGCAAGCCTGTGGTGCGCACAGTGGACGGCTCACTTTTGATTGACCGCTATGAAAGTGCGGTTTCTCTGAAAGAGGGGGATGTGCTGGTATGACGAATCCGATACGCGTACTGCATGTGTTGGGCGGCGTGGGTTTGGGCGGCGCGGAGAGCCGCATCATGGATCTTTACCGCCAGATGGACAGGGACGAGATCCGGTTTGATTTTTTGGTTCACTCCTCTGCCGTAAAAGGCGGTACTTTTGCGGCGTGGGAAGAAGAAAAAGACGATGCGAATGACAGAAAAAAGCAGTTTTATGAGGATGAGATTCGGGCGATGGGCGGGCGAATCTTTGCACTTCCGAAATTTCGCGTCTATAATTACTTTTCTTATAAAAAGGCGGTGACGGCCTTTTTTGCTGCGCACCACGAGTTTCAGGTGGTGCAGGGGCATATGACCAGCACAGCGGCCATCTACCTTCCGATTGCCAAGCGGTTCGGGATTCCCGTCACAGTTGCGCACGCCAGAAACGCGGGTGTTTTGAAGGGGCCAAAAGGAATCGCTACCCGTTATTTTCGGAGAGGACTGGCGAAGAAAGCGGACGTTTTGTTTGCGTGTTCGCATCTTGCGGGGGAGGATGTGTTTGGCAAAAAGGCCATGGAACAGGGCGGGGTGAAGATCATTCATAATGCCATAGACGTGAAACGCTTTGTCTTTGATGAGAAAAAAAGGCAGGAGGCGCGGGAAGACCTTAAGGTCACGGACAAGCTGGTGCTTGGCCATGTAGGTCGGTTTGACTATCAGAAAAACCACCCTTATCTTCTGGAAGTATTCGCGGCGGTCTGTGAAAAACGCGCCGATGCCGTCCTGCTTCTTTTAGGAGATGGGCAGGCACGCCCGGCCATGGAAGAGCGGTGTCGGGAGCTTGGCATTGCGGATCGTGTGAAATTCCTGGGAAATCGGAAGGATACGCAGCGTTTCTATCAGGCGATGGATGTGTTTTTACTGCCCTCCTTCTTTGAAGGGCTTCCGGGGGTGCTGGTGGAGGCGCAGGCGGCAGGTCTTGCCTGCATTGTTTCGGATACCGTGACAAGGGAAGCGCAGGCTACTGATCTGATAAGCTGGCTTAGCATTGACGAGCTGCCTGAACGCTGGGCTGAAGAAATCGTAAAGCGGGCATTGTATGTGCGCCGGAATACCGAAAAAGAGCTGACAGAGGCCGGATTCGACGTGAGAACGCAGGCTTCCTGTTATGCTGCGTTTTATAAAGAGGGAGATAGCTCGGGATTATGAAACGACTGTTATTGATTGCACCGTCCCTGCATCAGGGCGGGCTGGAAAAAGTCTGTGCCATGACGGCTGTTGCGTTACAGCCGTATTTTGAGGTAAAGATCGCTGTTTTTGATTCCGCTAATATCGACTTTGACGTGGAAGGGACCCCGGTGATTGACTTAAAAGCCCCGAGTCGTCCCGGAAAATTGGCTAAGGTACTCAATGTGCTCAGACGGGCGCACAGACTGAATCGCCTGAAAAAGCGAGAAAAAATTGACATCGCTTACAGCTTTGGCAACACGGCGAATTTGGCGAATGTATTGGCCGGGCGTTTTTTTACGAAACGCGGCCCCAAATGCTGGCTGGGTGTCAGAAGCTATATGGATCTGGATGGCGGAAGGATAAAGCTGTACTGCAAATACGCGGACAGGCTTTTGTGCTGTTCTGAGACGCTTAAACAGATGATTGAGGAGAAGTATGCCTGCGGTCGCGCTTATACTTTGCAGAATTTCTTTGATATTGGACAGATACAGGCCCGCGCGGAAGAAGTGGAGGCGCGTCTTCCCTGGCAGGACGGCAGGATCATTGTTTCCATGGGAAGGGAAGACGTAGTCAAGGGATACTGGCATCTGCTCAAAATTTTTTCGTTGGTGCATGAGGCTCTTCCGGATACCAGGCTTTTACTTATCGGCAAGGGAGAGTTTACCGCATACCGCAAACTGGCGGCGGATCTGGGGATCGCGGATGCGGTTTGCTTTGCGGGTCTGCAAAAAAATCCCTATCCCTATCTGAAAAAGGGTTCGCTCTATCTTTTGACTTCCTACTGGGAAGGATTTCCCAACGCTTTGGTGGAAGCGATGGCGTTAGGACTGGCGGCGGTGGCAACAGACTGCCTGACGGGGCCGGCGGAGATCTTTGACGGAAAATACGGTATTTTGGTGCCGAATATGGAAAAGGAACCGAATTTTGACGCTTCCCATATCGAGGAAGAAGAGCGTTGCACGGCGAAGCGGGTAATCGCATTGTTACAGGATGAGGAGGAGATGGCGCACTATAGCAGGCTTTCCGTGGAGCGGGCGGGCGACTTCTCCAAAGAAGAATATATTCGAAAGATCAAGGAGCTGGCAGGGTGAAAAGAAAAATTGCGTTTCACTTAAATTGCCTTGAGCAGGGCGGCGCGGAGCGGGTGGTCTCAAATCTTGCCAACCGCTTTGCGGCAAACGGTTATGAAGTGCTTGTCGCTACGCTGTGGCAGGGTGAAAATGAATTTCAGTTGGATGACAGAGTACGGCGCGTGCATGTCGGCTTAAAGCCGGGGGATGAGAAGAAGGGCCGCGTTACCCAGTTTTTGCTGCACATTCGCTACCTGAAACAGTTTTTGCGGGAAGAAAAACCGGATATTTTGATTCCTTTTGCCAGAAAAGCCCTCTATCGCGGCCTGACTGCTGCATATTTTATGAAGATACCGGTACTCATCTCCATTCGGACAGATCCGGTGGGGCATTATGATATGCTTTTTGACAAGGTGCAGATTCCCTTTCTCTTTCCCAGAGCGGATGGCTGCGTGTTCCAGACGGAGGGAGCAAGAGAATTTTTTGCACCCAGACTGCAAAAGAATTCCCGTATTATCTTAAATCCCTTAAATCCGAAGTACATCGGCGTGCCGGAGCCCGACAAGCGGACAAAGACCGTGGTGCAGTCGGGCCGTCTGGTGGATTTCAAAAATCAGGAGATGTTGATTCGCGCCTTCCACGAAGTGCATAAAAAGCATCCTGACTATGACTTAAAGATATACGGTCCGGATTCGAAGGACGGTACGAAGGAACTTTTGGAGCGTACGATTGCCGAACTGCATGCGGAAGACTATGTGCAGCTGATGGGAGCCAGCGATTCTCTGGAGCAGGATCTTGTCGATGCGGCTGCCTTTGCTTTCAGCTCGGATTGGGAGGGGCTACCCAATGCTCTGATGGAGGCGATGGCGCTCGGACTCCCCATCGTGGCGACAGATTGCCCCTGCGGCGGCCCGCGCACCATTATGACGAATGAAGAGGACGGGCTTCTCATTCCCATCAAGGATCAGAAGGCCATGGAGAACGGTATCAACCGCCTGATCGAGGATCCTGCCCTTGCAGAAAAGCTTGGCAGGAATGCGCGGAAAATTACCCAAAAAGCAAACGATGAGGCCATCTATGAGCAGTGGCGGGATTACATTGAGGAGCTGTGCGGGAACGATTCAAAAAAGTAGGAAATAGAGCGGAGAGATCGTTTGTGCTATCGCGTAAGGAACGGGTTTGCGGAAAAGTACGGAGGTTACAGCATGGATTCAGCAAGAGACAGGAGAATACAGCCCCCTACAAAGCGGGAAGTCCTGCTGATGCTTCCTATTGCGTTCTGCTATGCCTTTTTTATTGTTTTGGGCGACTGGCAGCACTCTGCAGATTACAGTAATGTGCGCAACATGGGACGGCTTGTGCTCTGGATGGCCATTGCCTGGGGCGTTTTGCTGTTGTTTGGATTTTTGGTGGAAAATGCAAGTGCTTTGGCGGCGGGGTTGACGGCGCGGTGGGCAGGAAAAGTCACATTGCCCGCAGGTGTGCGCAAGATTTGGTCCGTGATGTTTTTAAAAGGAAACGGGCGGCGGGGACATTGGTGGATCTGGCTTTCGTTCTTTGTGCTGTGCCTTTTGTGTTATCTGCCTTATTTTCTGATGTATTATCCCACCTGGTTCAATAACGACGCGATCTGGCAGATGGAACAGGCGCTTGGCATGGCGGCAAAGTCAAACCATCATCCTTACTTTCATACCCTGATCGTCAAACTGTTCCTGAATGTCGGAAACTTTCTGTTCGGGAATCTGACGGCGGCGGTGGCTTTGTATACCTTTTTTCAGATGGCATTGACGGCGGCAGTGTTTGGTTTTTTCCTGTTTCTTCTGTACAGGAGGGGGACAGGGGTTTTCTGGCTTATTTTGGCGGTTTGCTTTTATGCGCTGCTTCCGGTCAACGCGATGCTCTCAATCTGCATGGGGAAGGACGCCTGGTTTACGGCGGCGTTTCTGCTGTTTACATGGGCGGTTTCTGAATGCGCGCAGGGACGGTGGATCATGTTTGGTTTGACGGGGCTGGCAGTCTGTCTCCTGCGCAGCAACGGCATTTTCGTCTTTTTGGGAACGGCGGCGTTTTTGATGGTGTCTGCCTGGTGGCAGGAGCGGGCGACACAAGGCGAAGACAAAGCATCTTCAATTGAGAAGGCGAAAGCGCAGGGCGTGGTTAAGTGGTTGAGACAGCCATTGACGACAGCTGCGCTGATTGTGCTTATTTTATATCTGTTTTGGCAGGGGCCGATTTTGTCCGCGCTGCATGTTGAACCGCCTGACACCATCGAGAGCCTGACCATGCCGACGCAGCATTTGCTATGCGCTTATAAGAGAGGCGGTTCACTGACGGCGGAGGAAGTCGGGATGCTGGAACGGGTGGTGCCGCTTGCTGAAATAGACGAGTATTACAATCCGTATTTGTTTGATATGACAAAGAATTACATACGGCAAAACGGCCATCAGGAAGTGATCGCCGAAAATAAAGGCGCCTATGCGAAACTCTGGCTTACGGTGGGACTGAAAAATCCCATGCTCTATCTGGAAGGAGAAATCAGGCAGACGGCGGGGTTTTATGCCTTACGCATTCCCCATGAGACTTATCTTTACGGAGAATATTTTATGGTGGACAATCCCTTTGGGATCGAGGCCGAGCGGAAACTGTTTACCTATGATGACAGCCTTGCCATGGGAAGATGGCTGCAGGGCTTTCAGGAATTGTACAGGCGGGTGTGGAGTCTGGGGGCCAATACCTGGGTTTTGCTGCTTGCGCTGGCCTGCGCCCTTTACAGAAAGAAGCGGATCGCGGTTTATCTGCCGGCACTGTGTCTGCTGGGAAGCCTGATGCTCGCGACTCCGGTTTATAATGAGTTTCGGTATGCTTATGGGGTGTTTGCGGCGCTGCCTTTTTTGGTTTGTTTTGGGGTGGGGAGGGAGGAGGATTCATGAAAGAATTTCCATTTTTGATGTATACAGTGGAAGACAGTGACATAACGGTAAATGTTATGATTAAGGATGAAACAATATGGCTTTCACAGAAGGGAATGGCAGAATTATTTGGGTGCAGTTCAGATAATATTTCATTCCATTTAAAAAACATTTTTTCAGAAGGAGAATTGCAAAAAGATGCAGTTACCGAGAAATTCTCGGCAACTGCAAAAGACGGCAAAAATTACCTTACTCAGTTCTATTCGCTTGATGCCATTATATCAGTAGGCTACCGCGTCAATTCCAAGGCAGCAACAAGTTTTCGGATATGGGCGACAAAAGTATTAAAGGAATATATGATAAAAGGTTTTGCACTTGATGACGAACGATTGAAGCAAAGCAAGACAGCTTTCGGAAAGGATTATTTTAAAGAACTGCTTGAAAGGGTGCGTTCTATACGTGCAAGCGAACGGCGCATCTGGCAGCAGATTACGGATATTTTTGCAGAGTGCAGCATTGATTATGATAAGGATTCACCTACAACGCAAACATTTTACGCGATGGTTCAGAATAAATTTCATTATGCGATTACGAATCATACGTCGGCGGAAATCATTTACAATAAAGCAGACCATAAAAAAGAACATATGGGGCTTACAACCTGGAAAAACTCACCAGATGGGCGTATTTTGAAATCAGATGTTACAATCGCCAAGAATTATCTGGACGAAAAGCAGATTCGTCAGTTGGAACGGGCGGTGATAGGGTATTTTGATTACATAGAGGATTTGATAGAGCGTGAAAATACGTTTACTATGGAGGAATTTTCAGAAAGTGTCAATGAATTTTTGGCATTTCGACGATATGAAGTTTTACCGGATAAGAACAAGGGAGAAGTTTCAAGGCAGGAAGCATGGGATAAGGCATATAGAGAATATGATATTTTCAATAAGACACAGATAATACATTCTGACTTTGATGATATGGTTAGGGAACTGCTGGGAAAGCAGGAGGATGCAGATTAATATGGAAATGGTACGCCAGGTAATTATGAAAGAAATAGAAACAGAACAGGAACTGAGGGAAGTTTTAGATTTGTGCTATGATATTCTGGGTACAGATAATGCAGAATTATACGGTTACGAGGCATGGCAGAAAAGATTTGCAGATGGGTTGCAGCCTTTAGTATACGCGATGAAAGGTGATGAAATCGTTTCGGCGATTTTGGGTCGGGCAGAGAATCAGGATAGTTTGGTGATTGGGTTTGTGGCATGCCGTGAAAACTATAGGCGGCAAGGGATAACAATGGGGCTTTTGGGCTATTTCGAAGAATTGGCAAGAAAGAAAGGATTCCGATATATTACACTAGGTTCTAAGGAAGATGCCTTTTATGAGAAATGTGGTTATCAAGTGATTTTTCAAGTTCATGACCAAAATATTTTTCAAAAGATATTGTAGGGTGTGTGAAAAGCCTTTAGAGTTGGTGTTTGAAATAGTTATTAGAATTTATTATCTTGCGTAAGGAGAGGCAAGAATGAAAGAATTATTTGACTTAGCAAAATTCGATTCATACAAGGAAGATAATCGTAGGGAAGTGAAGAAGGCAGAGGGCGGATTGCCAAACAGTTTATGGGATACTTATTCTTCGTTTGCGAACTGTTATGGAGGTGTTATTATTCTTGGCGTAAAAGAAAATGAGGATGGCAGCTGGTATACAACCGGTTTGAAAGACGCAGCAAAATTGAAAAAGGATTTTTGGAATACCATAAACAACCGAAAAAAGGTAAGTTTAAATATTTTAAAAGATGATGATATTGAAATATATGAAATGAGTCATACAGATGATGTAATCATGGTAATATATGTGCCAATCGCAAAGCGTGAGCAAAAGCCAATATTTATTAACGATGACTTGTTTGGGGGAACTTTTCGGAGAAATTGGGAAGGGGATTATCATTGCACGTCAAGCGAAGTGAAAGCTATACTCCGTGATCAGACGGAAGACACAATGGACATGAAAATCCTTGAAAATATGCAGATGGATGTACTTAATATGGAAACGGTTCATGCGTACCGCAACCGTCATATGGCATACCGGAGCGAGCATGTCTGGGAACAGTTAAAAGATGAGGACTATTTAGAGCGAATTGGAGCAGCGAGAGTGTCTGTTACAGATAGAAAGATACATCCAACGGCAGCAGGACTTTTGATGTTTGGTGATGAGTATAAGATTTTATATGAGTATCCGGAGTATTTTCTTGATTTTAGGGAGTTACTTGACCCTTCAATCCGATGGACAGATCGATTGCAATCAGGATCTGGAGATTGGACGGGTAATCTGTTTGATTTCTTTTTTAGGGTATATGGAAAGTTGGTAAAGGATGTTAAAATACCCTTTAAAATGGAAGGAGCAGTTAGAATTGATGATACGCCTGTTCATAAGGCGATTAGAGAAGCGCTTGCGAATTGTCTTGTAAATACGGATTTTTATCTTCCGCGAGGCATTGTCATTAAAAAGGATGCTGACAGTATTATAATGGAAAATCCGGGTAGTATCCGCACTGGAAAGAAACAAATGTTAAAAGGAGGCATCTCTGATCCAAGAAATAAAGCACTTATGAAAATGTTAAATATGATTGGTATTGGGGAAAGAGCAGGAAGCGGTGTGCCTGATATTTATTCTGTTTGGGCAGATCAGGGATGGATTGCACCAGAGGTAATTGAAGAATATGCACCTGATAGGACAATTTTAAAATTGTCGTTTGCGCGTGCAACTGCAAAAAAGATGACAGAAAAAAGTGACAGAAAAAAAGTGACAGAAAAAAGTGACAGAAAAAAAGTGACAGAAAAAACTAAGAAACAAATGGAGCAGATTTTAAATCAGATGCAGTCGGATGTCGAATATAAGGTAGAGGAAGTTGCTGAGTGGTTGAATGTTGGAAGAACAAGGGCGAGAACGTTGTTGAAAATGCTGGCTGTTGATGGAAAAGTTTCAGAGACAGGTGCAACTAAGATGAAAAGATATCGCATTTCCAATGACAAATAGCGAGGTTACACATGATAAAAAAATGGCTCAAGGCAGCGCTCTTTCTCCTGCCGCTTCTCATTTTCATAGGAATGACCAACTGGCACGTTGACTCCTACGCCCTCCTGCGCGTCACCTACGATGACATTGCTGCGCAGATGGCAGCGGGGAAACATGTGGAAGGGTTGGAGGACTCGGATTACAATGACAGGAATCTTCTGGCGGCGCGCATCAAGGCCATGGAGGAGGCGCCGCAGGTGATGATACTCGGTTCCAGCCGGGTGTACACCTTCGACCACACGATGTTCGGCACGGATTCTTTTTACAATGCGGGGCTGTCCGAGGCCACGATCTACGATCTGCTGGCGGTAACGGGAATAGCGGCTTATGAGGATAAACTTCCGCAGACGGCGGTGATCGGCGTGGACGCCTTTCTCTTTAATAAAAGCCATGACAACGAGAAATGGAAGGAATTGGAAAGTTACGCCAATTATATGTCTTTGACCATGGACGGAAAGCTGTCGCCGGAAATGGCACATCCGCATAAAGAAACGGGACGAGACTGGAAAAAGGCGCTTTCTCTGGATTATTTCCGCTATAATGTCACCCTGCTTCCCGAAAAGAAGCGGTTTGCCGTCGCCTATACGGATGAATGGGTAACGGAGGGGTATCTGAAACATTGTGACGGAAGTGTCAGTTACCAGCGGCAGTTGCGGGAAGTAGATGTGGAGGACGTGGAGGCTCTCACGAAGCAGAGTATGGAGGAACATGTGGTCTACCGCATGACCGATTACGCCGAGATAGACGAACAGCATTTCAAACGGCTTTCATGGCTGATCGACTATCTGCAGGAGGCGGGTGTGGAGGTCATTTTGTACTTGCCACCCTATTCGCCCGTGATGTATAATTACATAGAATCTGAGGAAGCATTTCGGATCACGCTTGCGGTGGAAGAAAAGGTGAAAAACCTTGCGCTTGAGAAAGGAATCGCTCTCTACGGTTCCTACGACCCGGCGGGCTGTGGCCTCGAAATGACGGATCTGTACGATGTGTACCATGTAAAAACGGAAAAGACGGCGGATACTTATTATCCCGTGATAGCTGCGCGCTGAGTGCGGCGGCGGAGGATAAAGATACGGATGAAAGCAAATGTTACCTACTGGCTGGATGAGACGGCGGCACGTTTCCCCGACAAGACGGCCTATGCGGATGAAAAAAAGGAAGTTACTTTCGGACAACTGCGTGCGCAGGCAAGGCGGATCGGCGGTGAGCTGGCCCTGCGGGGGCTGTTTAAGAAGCCTGTCGCTATTTTTTTGGAGAAGGGCGTCGATGTGCTGGTTTCCTTTATGGGGACGGCTTACAGCGGTAATTTTTATTCCCCGATTGACGTGGATATGCCCGGAAGCCGCGTGGATAAGATTCTGGAAGTATTGCAGCCTGTAGTGGTTATTACCACGGCGTCCCTCAAGGAGGTGTTTTCACAGTATGCCTATGAGGGCGAATTTCTTCTGCTGGAGGATGTTTTGGCGGAAGATTCGAGGGAGAAAGGCGCTCTGATTGCCGGAGGAACGAATGCAGAGGCGGGCTGCGATCTTGATAGGGCAAAGGAATCGGAAGCAGCGCTTGAGGCGGCGCGTAAAAAGGGCATTGACACAGACCTCCTCTATGTGCTCTTTACTTCGGGCTCCACGGGCGTTCCCAAAGGCGTGACCATCAACCATCGGGCGGTGATCGACTATATCGACTGGGTGACGGAGACGTTTCAGATCACGGAGAAGGACAGCTTTGGCAACCAGGCGCCTTTCTATTTTGACAATTCCATTCTGGATATCTACAGCGCCTTGAAGACAGGCGCGACAGTTTATATTGTACCCAAAAATCTCTTCGCGCAGCCGGTGCTTCTTTTGGAGTACCTGAAAGAAAAGCGCATCAACACCATCTTCTGGGTGCCTTCCGCGCTGATCGTGGTGGCGAAGCTCAAAGCTTTTCGCAATGTGGATCTGAGCGATACCTTAAAGCGGGTGCTCTTCTGCGGCGAGGTGATGCCGAATAAGCAGCTCAACGTATGGCGGAAATTCCTGCCGAACGTACAGTATGCGAATCTGTACGGACCTACGGAGATCACGGATGCCTGCACTTATTATATGGTAGACCGTGAATTTACAGACGAGGAGCCGCTCCCCATCGGGGGCCCCATGCCCAATACGGACATTCTCGTCCTGAATGAAAAGGACGAGCCGGTGCAGGGCGACGAGGCCGGTGAGCTGTGCGTGCGGGGCACATCCCTGTCCATGGGCTATTATAACAATCCCGAAAAGACGAGGGAAGCCTTTGTGCAGAATCCCTTAAATCGGGCGGTGCCGGAGCTTATTTACCGCACAGGCGATATTGTGAGGTACAATGAGCGCGGCGAGATCCTTTATCTTTCCAGAAAGGATTTCCAGATTAAGCACATGGGGCACCGGATTGAGCTGGGAGAGATCGAGACGGCGGTGTCCTCTCTGCCGGAGATTTCCTTAAACTGCTGTCTCTATGACGAGAAACATCAGAAGATTGTGCTCTTTATCGAGGAGGAGCTGGATAAGGCATATATCAATGAAAAAATATCGCACCTGGTGCCGGAGTATATGCTGCCGAATAAGCTGATCCGCGTGGAGAAAATGCCAATCAACGCCAACGGTAAGATTGACAGGGTGAAGTTGAAAGAGTATTTATAAAACGGATGTTATTTTATTCGGACAGGAGCTTTTTATGGAGACAGCCTTTCAGCGGGTAGTGATCATCGGCTATGGGAAAGCCGCCGGAGATATCCTCAAATACATAGCGGACAAAAGAGCGGACTACACTTATCAATTGGAGTTTATCGAGCACGAGCCGCACGCTTTGAGCGTCACGGAAAATATCTGCATGGAGCGGGACATCCCGTTTAGCCGGATTCCGGAAAAGAAGGTTCTGGCACAGTATTTGGGAGAGATAGACGAAAAGACCATGATCGTCTCTGCCAGCAATAATTTTTTGTTCCCGAAGGCGCTGGTGGAACAGGAACATATCACGATTATTAATTTTCACAATGCACTCCTGCCAAATTACCCCGGACGCAATGCCCCAAGCTGGGTCATCTACAAGGGGGAGCGGGAGACTGGCATCACCTGGCATTATGTGACGGCAGGGGTGGACGAGGGGAATATCATCGTGCAGAAGCGCTGTGAGATTGGACCCGACGAGAAAGCCTACGAATTGACGGAGCGGTTGATGAATCTGGCCTGCGAAGGTTTTGCCGAGTGCTTTGACGCTGTTTTGATGGAGCGTACACAGGCTGTCCCGCAGAAACTTTCGGGGGAGCGGCGCATGTATCTGTCGAAGGAGATCCCGGGGGACGGTTTTTTGGATTGCAATGGAGATACGGAAGCGGCCTACAGGCTGCTTCGCAGCGTGGATTACGGAAAAAGTGAGATATTTCCGCCGCTTCGCTTGACGGTGCAGGGACGGGAAGCCGTGGTAGTGCGTTATCGGAAGGTCGCAGCCGAAAAGCGGGAGGCGGGGGAAAACCTTTTGTATCTGCCGTTTTTAGACGGAGCGCTTCTTAAAATAAAATATCGCGTGTTATGATATATGAGTAAGAAAGGATAGGGAAACGATGGAAGAAAAAGTATTGGAGATTTTGGAAGAGTACTGCGAGGAGGCGCTTACCTACGAGGGCGACAATATGATGGAAGAGGGCGTGATTGATTCTTTTACGGTCATTAACATCGTGAGCGAATTGGAGGACGCCTTTGATATTGAAATCGACGCGAAATACGTGGTGGCGGAAAACTTTAAGAACAAGGCGGCGATTTTGGATTTGGTAGAACGCCTCTTAGAGGAAGCGTAACTATGCAATTCCTGTCGGGCGGTTTTGTGATTTTGTGGGTGATAAGCTTCGCCCTCTATTATCTGCTTCCCTCGAAACATCAGTGGATGGTTCTGGCCGTTGCAAGCGGCCTTTTTTACGTAATCGGAACGGGGGCTTTTCCTTTTGGAATCTTATTCACGGCGCTTTCGACCTATGCCTGCGGGAGAGCGCTTGCACAAAGCCTGGCTGCACAGAAGGAAGCTTTGACGCACTGTGCGGACAAGGAGGAGAAAAAGGCGGTCAAGTCTGCCTTCGAGAAGCGCAGGAAACGGATGCAGATCCTCCATTTTGTATGCAATCTGGGTATTTTGCTTGGCGGCAAGTACACGGCGGTGATCCTGCCGTTTCTGCGGGAGGAAGGGCTGCTAACGCCTGCGGGAGACGCTTTTTTCTCCAATATTGTGATGCCGCTTGGTGTCTCCTTTTACACGCTGACTGCCATCGGCTATGTGGTGGATGTTGGCAGAGAGCAGTGCGAAGCGCAGAGAAATCTTCTGAAACTGTTTTTGTATCTGGCCTATTTTCCAGCGATCACGCAGGGGCCTTTTCATCGCTATGAAAAGATGCGGGCGGAATTTGCCAGAGAGCATGTCTTTGATTACGGGAGGCTTGCAAGCGGCGTGCAGCGCTTCGTTTGGGGCGCATTCAAGAAGCTGGTGATTGCGGACAGGCTCGGCATCTTTGTCGGTAATGTGTTTGACGGCACAAGGCTGCAGATTACAGGAGGCATTTACGGTGTGGCGGTGGTCTTTTATATGCTGCAGCTCTACGCCGATTTTTCGGGCTATATGGATATGGCGCTGGGCGTCAGCGAGACCTTCGATATCGTCCTGCCGGAGAACTTTAAGCGTCCTTATTTTTCGACATCGGTGGCGGAATTTTGGCGCCGCTGGCACATTACTCTTGGCGCTTGGTTTAAGGACTATGTAATGTTTTCATTTATCATGTCTGATACGGGTCGAAAACTTGGCAAGGCGGCCAAAAAGTACTGGCCTGAGTTTGGAAAACACGTGACCGCGCTGGCGGGAACCATGCTCGTCTGGCTTTTTACCGGTCTTTGGCACGGCAGGACGGTCAGTTATCTTCTCTGGGGCATCTACTACGGCGTGATCATGTGCCTGTCTCTGGTGTTGGAGCCGCATTATGCCGTCTGGAAAGAGAAGCTGCATATCAGGGAGGGAAAGGTTTGGTCCTTTGTCTGCATGGCAAGAACCTGGGTGATTGTCTTTGCGGCGGATATTCTGATCCGCACGGCAAACCTTGCGCAGGCAGGAGCGGTTTATCTGGCGATACCCGGCAGACCGGGAATTGCGGCTACCCTGGGAACGCTGACGGACTACGGTCTGAGCAGATACGCCTTTGCGCTGCTGCTCTTCGCCTGCGCCCTGTGGCTGTTTGTCTCCCTATGCGAGGAGCGCGGCATGGATGTGCGAAAGCGGCTTTCGACGCTGCCGCTGCCTCTGCGCTGGGGCTGTTATTACGGGGTGGCGCTGCTTCTCATTATCACGGGAATTTACGGCGGAAGCTATGATACCGCGGCATTTTTATACCAGAGTTTTTGATTGGCAGCATCTGGTCGGATCTCATCGCGACGTGCGGCATAGAGGCTTTTAAGTGTATCGGGAAACGCTTTCAAGATAGACATTGCACGGACGGTATGGTATAGTTTATTACAAAGAAGGAGACGTTACAATGCAGGGGAGGCTGTCATAGAGGAGGGTTTTTATGGAAGTAGTGATGGCTGCTGCGGGCAGCGTTTTGACAGTACTGTTGTTTGCGGCGATCTTCTGCGTGATTGGGGGCGTGCTGCTAAATCGGATGGGGAAGCCCGCCGGAGACAGCTGTGATACCTTTGCGGCTTCCTATTTTATCGGTATGGCGGTTTATCTGGCGCTATTCAGGACGTTGGCGCTTGTGATTCCCTCATATAGAGTTGTTTTTTGGAGTCTCCTGATCCTGTTTGGCATCCTTTCCGCAGGTCTCCTGTATCGGAAAGAGCGCCCGCTGATTTTGGGCAAACGGAAACAGATAGCCGCTGTGGCGGGGCTTTTTTTGGCGCATATCATACATGCGCTGCTCTATCGTGCCGGTGATATTTTCAATGTGGAATTGACGCCATATACCAGCATCGGTACGATCGGGTCGCTGCGATATGCGGGAATCGCCGCATATTTTGTGGAACAGAACCGGATTCCGATCCTGAACCAATCCTATGGGCAGTCTTTGCTGGTGAGTTTTAGCAGGCTGCTTGGCAGGCATAATCTCTGTTTTATCTTGGTGCTCTGGCTGTCGCTGAGCCAGGCTTTTTTATGTTTGCTGCTTTACGGGATGTTTCGAAGGTATTTTTCCGCGATTTTAAGTGCATTTCTGACTTTTTTGATCCATGCGGGGAGTGTCTCTTTGACGATAGCGCCCATTCGGGTCGTTGACAGCGATTATCCGCTTTTGTCGAACGGTTACACGGATTCCGTGGCCGGCGCGGCAACGTTTTTGATCTGTGTGGAATTTTTGATCCGCCTTTTGCTGAACCGGGAGAAAGTGAAAGCTTGGCACTGCTTCGTGATGCTGTGCTTCATTTTGTATTGGGCGATGAGCGCGCCGCATAATATTGTCATCCTGTGCAGCGTAGGGTTTTTCCTCTTCCTTTTTCTGCTGTTTCGGAAAGATAAGGATAATCTGCTTACCGGACTGAAGCTTGGGGGCGTTATTCTATGCAGTTTGATTCCGGCGGTTTTTGAGGGCGGCATGCTGACACCGTCCGGTTTGACGGAGCAGATTGCGGTCGAAGGCGTTATGACGATGGAGGGCGTCGATGGCGTAAAGACTGACGAGGGCATTGCAATCGTGCCGGTGATGAACTATCAGTTTTCAAGAAGGCCGGGCGAACTGTGGGGACTTGGGCAGGACGCTTCCTTTGTAAAGGAAACGCTTACCTGTGCGGTGGAAGGCTGGCACAACGGCGAGTGGTATGTGACCCTGTATGCCTTGAGCGCGTTGTGGTGGGACAGTATTCGCATCATTTTCTGGCCGCTTGTGGGCGTTTTGGGAGTGGGAGTGGCGGCATATCATGATAAGCAAAACAGAAAGACAGGGTACTTTGCGATAACGGGATTTTCGGCTCTGATCGCAGGCTATCCGATTGCGTTTCTGATTTCCTATCATGCGTATAAATGGGCGCTCTCAAGGTTTATGATGCCGTTTTATTTGATCGGTATGGTATTTCTGGCAGTGTTACTGGGCAAAGCATGGATGAAAAAGGGATTGTACCGCATAGTTGGCGTGGTTTCCTTCTTCCTGATCCTGTTTGGACAGCTTTTGGATCGAGGCATCATTCTCTGGCAGCAGTGCAATAAACATAACGCGTGGAATTTAATTTGCAAAGTAATAACGTTTACCAATTCATAACAACATAGATGGAGGTAACAATGTTTTCATACGACGATTACAAGGAAATTATCCGTATTATTCAGTCTACCGGCAGACAGTGCGGTTACCGGGAAGCGATCACAAGAGACCGCTTCATCATCATGCGCCATGACGTCGAGTACAGCGTGGACAGAGCGTGGCAACTGGCCAAAGTGGAGCAGAGCATGGACTTTACTTCTACCTTCTTCTTTCAGTGGACGAACAATTCCTACAATATCCTGTCGCGGAAAAACATGGATATTATCAAGGACATGCACGAAAGGGGACAGCGCATCGGCCTGCATTTTGCACTAAACGGCATGACGGATATGGAGCAGATTAAAAAGCGCATCCGTATGGAAATTGATATTTTGAGCGAGATGTTCGGGTTTGAGATCACGGAATTTTCGATACACAGGCCGTCGAAAGACGTGCTGCGGGAAAATATCAAGCTGGACGGCGTGCTCAATGCCTATCAGGATGATTTTTTCACTTTCGCGGATAAAATAACAGATGATACTAAATTGAACATCAAATATATGTCCGATGCGAATCACATCTGGCGCTATGGTTATCCCGATCAAGACAACATTACGGGATATGATAAGGTGCAGATTTTGGTGCATCCCTTTGCCTGGAGCAGGGAGGGCTGCAACAATTTTGAGAATTACCGGGCGCTCATTCAGGAAAAATATCGGGAACTGGTAGAGTCCGTGGATAATGAATGTAAGGATTTCGGAGAATATCGTGATTATTTTATGGAGAAAGATGTGAGATAATGTGTGGGATATGCGGATTTATCAGAAGGCGGGAGGTTTCGCCAAAGCAGCTGAAACAGATGAATGATACCATGTATCATCGGGGGCCGGATGACAGCGGTGAGGAAATCTACGGGATGAAGGGCGGCTATCAGGTGGGATTTGCCCAGAGGCGTCTTTCGATCATGGATCTGTCGGAGCTGGGGCATCAGCCCATGCACTCGCCGGATCAGCGCGTCAGTGTGGTCTATAACGGAGAAATCTATAATTTCAAAGAATTACGCGAAGAATTGGCGGACTATCCCTTCCGATCCGACTGTGATACGGAAGTCATCATAGCCGCCTATTTAGCATGGGGGATTTCCTGCGTGGAGCGGTTCAACGGGATGTTTGCCATCGCGCTCTATGACAGGAAGGATGAGACCGTCTACCTGATCAGGGACCGCATCGGCAAAAAGCCGCTGTATTATTGGTATCAGGATGAGGAGCTGGTGTTTGCCTCAGAGCTAAAGCCCATCATGTCCTGTCCCGATTTTCCTGCTGAGATTGACAGGGGCGTACTCTCACGCTTCCTTTATCAGAAGTACATCAATGCGCCGGAGAGTATCTACAGGAACGTGTACAAGCTGGAGCCGGGTGCGATCCTTTCCTTTCAGGGAGGACAGATTAAAACATGGAAATACTGGAGTGTGAGTGAAGTTTACAGGCAGGCGGCGGCAAACCCGGTGTCAAGCTATGAGGAGGCGAAGGAGCAGCTGAAAGCCCTGCTTATGCGGGCAGTTTCGCTGCGCATGATTGCGGATGTGCCGCTGGGCAGTTTTTTAAGCGGCGGCTACGATTCTTCACTGGTGACGGCAATCGCGCAGGAGGTCTCCGCCTCGCCCGTGAAGACCTTTTCCATTGGTTTCCATGAGGAAAAATACAATGAGGCAGGTTATGCCAGAGCAGTGGCGGAATATCTGGGGACGGATCACACCGAGCGTATCATCGACGAGAAGGACATCCTGTCTCTTGTGGAGAGTATTCCGAAATACTATGACGAGCCTTTTTCCGATTCCTCCCAGATCCCTACGATGCTGGTCAGCGCGCTTGCCAGAGAGCGGGTGACGGTGGCGCTGTCGGGTGACGGCGGGGATGAATTTTTCTGCGGCTATAACCAGTATGAGAAAGTGGCGCAGGCACAGAAACTGGATTTTGCAGGCGCGGCGGTGCATGGCCTGTGTTCCCTTCCCGGGGTTTCGAAGCTTCAAATCGAGAAGCGCCTTCCTTTCAAAGTGCGTGTGATTGCGGGAAACAGGGAACGTGAGACGAAGACGCAGTTTGGTGCGGGTAATTATCCCGCTATGGCGCGGGCTATGGTGGGGGAACTTCCTCCGGGGACGCGAACCCTGCCGGTACATTATCCTGTTGAGAGCAGCTACGGTGTCAAAGACTGGCAGGTCCGCAGGATGCTGTTAGACATGGACACCTATCTGCCGGGAGATATCCTCTGCAAGGTAGACCGCGCCTCCATGAAGTATTCGCTGGAAGCCCGCTGTCCGATTCTGGATGCGGATGTCATGGCCTTCTCTTATCGGATTCCTCATGCTTACAAGTATGCGGCCGGTGATAAAAAGCACATTCTGAAAGAGATCGCTTACGACTATCTTCCGAAAGAGCTTTTGGACCGTCCGAAAGTTGGCTTTGGGGTGCCCCTTGACAAATGGCTTCGAGGGCCTTTGAAAGAACGATTGTTATCTTATGCGGATCCGGCGTTATTGAAGCGTCAGAACCTGTTCGATATATCATATCTGCAAAAGACGATAGAACGCTATCTTGAGACGGGCGATAAAGGACCGGCAACAGGGGAAAACTATTCCGGATTAATCTGGTCGTTTTTTGTTTTTCAACAATGGTATGAGACTTATTGTGGGAGCGGCCTACAGTAAAATATGAAAAACAGTTTTGATTGCGCCTGTTATTGTGAGGGTTTTCAGAAAAAGTTTTCCGACAAATCATGAAATTATCACTGAATTCAGACAGGCAAAAATAAATGAGAATTTAATTAAAAAGTCGTTTTTTGCCGATTTTACATGAAAATGCAGGAAGTGATTGCAGATTTTGCAGTTTTTTATCAAAAAATGAAGGAAGTTATGCAAGACTATGAAAGGTGAAACACGAGAGAAAAAAATAGCTTTCTATATCGGCTCCCTCAGAAAGGGAGGAGCCGAACGCGTGTTTGTAAATCTGGCGGATTACTTTCGAAAGGAAGGGTATGAGGTTGTCATGGTGACCCAGTACCGTTTCGAGGAGGAGTATGATCTGCCGCCCGGAGTCGGAAGGATTTTGTCCGATATCGGGGAGGAGGAAGTGACCCATAGCCGGATTCGAAACTTCTTCCGAAGACTTAATAAATTACATGCGATATGGAAAGAGCAGAAACCGGATCTGGTGTTATCCTGCATTGGAAAAAATAATTTTATGGCGGTTGTCTCGGTTATGGGGACGGATACAAAGGCGGTGGTATCGGTGGTAGGGGAGGCCGCCGAGGAATACCCGACGAGGGCGATGCGTATGCTGGCAAACCTCTTGTTTCCCCATGCGGCCGGCATCATCCTGCAGACGGAACGCTCCAGAGCGTTCTTCCGTAAAAAGGTCAGGACGCGTGCCGTCGTGCTGCCCAATTCCTTAAATCCTGCCTTTATCAGGCCGCGATACGAGAAAGAACGGGAAAAGGAGATCGTCTCCGTGGGCCGCATGGACAAAAATAAGAATCACGAGGTGCAGCTTCGCGCTTTCGCGGCGCTGCCGCCTGCCTATTCGGACTATACGCTTACGATTTACGGGGACGGAGAGCTTCGCTCTTCGATAGAAGAATTGGCAGATGAGTTGGGAATCGCAGATCGCGTGCGGCTTCCGGGTGTGGTGCCCGACGTGGCGGATCGAATCGGAAGGGCCTCGCTTTTTCTGTTGACTTCTTATTCGGAGGGCGTCTCCAACGCGCTGATTGAGGCGTTGGCCCTGGGCCTTCCCGTGATCGCCACGGATGTGCCAAGCGGTGGGACACAGGAGTTGATGGCAGACGGCGTAAGCGGCCTTATCATTCCGGCGGGGGATCAGAAGGCGCTGGAGGGGGCCATGCAGAAAATACTCGGCGATTCGGCTTATGCGGACAGCCTTGGCAGGGAGGCGGCCAGGATACAGGAAAGGCTGGCGCCGGAGCGGGTCAATGCGCTGTGGAGGACATATTTTGAGGGGATTATGAAGAAACAAGAAATAAAATAGCAAGTGGTATTGGAGGAAACTTGTGAACGTAAACAATTTTGATGAAAGATCGGCACAGGCTGAAAAACAGCATAGGGGCGGGCGGCGGATTTGGCTGCTGCAGACCGTATGCTTTCTTGCTGTCTTTATGGCGATTCTCCTGCCCGTATCTTATATGGTAAGAACAAACGGTGACGTGAAGGATCGCTTTGCGGGCTTTTACGCTGAGAAGAAGGACAGCCTGGACGTGGTGATGATTGGTTCCAGTCCGGTGTTTCCCTATTATGCGGCTCCCAAGCTTTGGGGAGAGACGGGGATTGCCATGTACCCCCTCTCCACCAACGTACAGCGGCCTGCAGCTATGAAATATTTGCTGGAAGAGGCGGAAAAAACGCAGTCGCCGCAGCTCTATATCTTTGAGATGCGCATGTTTACCATGGAGGAGGCGGGCCTGATGGAGAATATGGCCTATACCCGCGGCGTTATAGATAACATGCGTTACTCGCCTCTGCGGGTGAGAGCGATACAGGGTTTGGTGCCGGAGGATGACGAAGAGGGGCGCTTAAGCTACTATCTGGATATCATGAAGTATCATACCAACTGGAAGATGCTGGCGCTGCCCTCGGAGTGGAAGAACATGTTTTATCACAACAGTCACCCTTTAAAGGGCTATACGTTTCGGGACGAGGTCGGTCCCCAGCCCATGCCCGACATTGCCGGTGTGGAGGGAACAAAGCCCATACCCAAGGAGCAGGAGGCATACCTGAAGGAACTGCTTACGCTGCTGCAGAAAGAAGACAAGGACGCGCTGTTTTTGGTCTCTCCCTACGGGGAATCGCCGGAGGAAGAGCAGATGTTTCATTATATGGAAGAGATCACGGCTTCCTATGGGTATCCTTTCCTGAATATGAACGATCATTATGAAGAGATTGGCATCGTCTTTGAGGAGGATTTTGCGGATTACGGCAGCCACACAAATGCCGTGGGGGCGGAGAAATGCACGGAATTCCTCAAAGGATATCTGCAGGCACATTACAGCCTTCCGGACCACCGTGGGGACGCTGCCTACGCTTCCTGGGACGAGTCTTATCAGTTGTGGCGCGGGCAGCAGGAGGAGGCCGTAGAGATGGTGCGGGAGCGGATCGCCAGAGGAGAATACGCGGAATACGAAGAGTAGAGCGGAAGAAAGGGTAAAATAACACATGTGTGGAATCGCGGGATTTTGCAATTTTCGGGGAGACTGGCAGAAGAATATTGAGCGTATGTGCGATAAGATGCGCCATCGTGGGCCTGATGCCGCGGGCGTGTGGGCATCCGAAGATCACCGCGTGGTGCTGGGACACAGGCGGCTTTCGATTGTTGATTTAAGCCCTGCGGGAGCACAGCCCATGATTTCCCGCGACGAGAGATATGTGATTGCCTATAACGGAGAGATCTACAATCATGGCGCGATCCGCAAAAAACTGTTGACGGAGGGTAAGCTGCCCGGTTTTCGGGGGACTTCCGACACGGAGACACTGGTAGAGGCAATCGCGGCTTACGGCTTGACTGATACGCTGAAAATGGCAAAGGGAATGTTTGCAATTGCGTTGTATGACAGGCAAGAACATACGTTATTTTTGGCCCGTGACAGGGTCGGAGAAAAGCCGCTGTATTATGGAATCTTAAAAGATGATTTAAAGAATGGAGAAAGCGATGGGGCTTTTGTCTTTGCTTCAGACCTTCGGTCAATCGCCTCTCTGGATGGATTTACCAATTCGGTCAACGTAGATATACTGGACGGTTACATGCGTTATGGTTACATTTCGGCACCATTTTCCATTTATTGCGGAATTTGGAAGCTGGAACCGGGCAAAATATTAAAGGTTAAATCACCATTTGATAAACCAGAACTTTTGACCTACTGGTCGATGATGGAGACGGCTGTTTTGGGACAGCAAAACCGCTTTTCGGGAACGGCAGCGGAAGCGGCCGGGGAACTGGAACGACTTTTGCGGGAAGCGATCGCCGGACAGATGGTGGCGGACGTGCCCGTGGGGGCATTTCTCTCTGCCGGGATCGACAGCAGCACGGTGGTCTCTCTCATGCAGGCACAGAGTGTCGGAAAGGTCAGGACTTTTACTATAGGAATGTGGGAGGAGCAGTTTAATGAGGCTCCCGCCGCGAAGGAGATCGCTGCCCGGCTGGGGACGGAGCATACGGAGGTCTATATCACGGAGGAAGATGCCAGGGGCGTGATTCCTTCCCTTGCAGGGATGTTTGGGGAGCCGTTTGCGGATTCTTCGCAGATTCCCACTTATCTGGTCAGTAAGATCACCAGGCAGCACGTGACGGTGTCCCTCAGCGGAGATGGCGGGGACGAGCTTTTCTGTGGATATAACACCTATTATTCTATTCCCCGCATTTGGGAAAAGACAAGAAAGCTGCCGGCAGCCCTGCGGATGCCGGGGAGCGCTCTTTTGGGGGCATTTTCGCCCGTTCTGGGTGCCTCGGCCGCGGTCAGGGCGAGACTTCTTGGGGCGCGGTCCATGGAAGACCTTTATCTTCGCTCTGAAATCGGAGAGGGCCTTGATCTGGTCAGACGGGACGGTATGGGGGCGGCACCCGATTTTGGAGTATGGGATGCCATGCAGATAAGGAATGCGGGGAGAACGTGGATGGATGATTATCCGTCGGGACTTTTGAAGGACGGGCAGCAGAACCTGATGCTGATGGATCTTTTGATGTATCATCCCGACGATATCCTGACGAAGGTGGACAGGACGGCTATGGCGGTCTCCTTAGAGACAAGGGTGCCCATGCTCGATAAAGATGTGGTCGAGTTTGCCTGGACCCTGCCGCTTTCTTACCAAAGCGAAAACGGAGTCGGCAAGAAGCTTTTGCGGGACATCCTCTACCGCTATGTACCCCGTGAGTTGATGGAGCGGCCGAAAAAAGGGTTCTCGATTCCGCTGCATCGGTGGCTTTGCCAGCCGGGACTCAGAGAGTGGGCGGAAAGCCTTTTGGAACCCGCGAAACTGAGCGGGCAGGGGTTGCTGAACACGGCAAAAGTTAGAAAATTATGGGATGATTATATTATGAAAAATGTCTGGAAGCCGCAAATTTGGCACATTTTGATGTTGCAGCAGTGGCTGGAAGACGGAAAATTAAATCATAAGTTAATGAATGGGCGCTTTGCAGATGCACAAAAAGTAAGCGAAACGGTTGTTATTAGCGGAAAGGTAAAAAAGGAAAAAGATTCCATAACAAATGGTTGCCATAAAATAACATAGAAAACTGCGATAAAATCGAATCAGGATATAGAATATCAGGGAGAATGGAATACCGACGGAAAAGGGATAGCTGCCTTGGCACAGGAAAAGAAAGGAGGAATACGGATGAATATCATAGAAGGATATCGTCCACCGAAAATCGATCGGGAAGAACAGACGGAATTGCTTTCCGTGGTCATGACCGCTTACAATATAGAAGCTTATATTGAAAGAGGCGTCCGCTCTGTCTGCGGACAGACTTATCACAATCTGGAGATTATCGTAGTGGATGACGGATCCACGGATGGGACCGGAACGATTCTTGACAAGCTGGCAGCAAGCGATGCGCGTATCCGGGTGATTCATCAGGAGAACGGGGGACACGGCAGGGCGAGGAATGCCGGCATTGCAAGAGCGCATGGCGATTATATCGGTTTTGTGGACGGAGACGACTGGATCGATCCCGATATGTATGAGAAGCTGTTTTCTGCACTGAAGGATCAAGAGGCGGATCTTGCCGTGTGTAGATATCGTCAGGTTTCCCGGACGGGAACCGTTGACGGCTCAGTGGACAGGGCGGTTCTCTTTGAGGAGCAGGAGGCGCTTACCGTTTATGTGGAGGAGAGAGAGGAATTTTCTATCCAGAACGCGGCCTGGAACAAGCTGTATCGCAGGTCGATTCTTGAAAAAAACGCATTTCCCGAGGGCGTGTGGTATGAGGACATTATGTTTGCGACGAGGGCGCTGGCATGCGCCAAACGTTGCATTTACCTTGACATTGCCCTGTATAACTATATAATAGACAGAGAGGGCAGCACCATGAATCGACGGATCAATTCGCGCACATTCACGGATCAGATCCCGGCGTATTATGAGAAAACGAACCTGCTGCAAAATATGGGCAGAGGAGACCTTGCTCTGACCCATGATTATTTTTTTTATAAGAGACTTTTATTATTCTACGGAGAGCTTTTTCAGGCGGAGGATGGCGATAGCTATCGGATGCGGCTGGAAGAGATTTTGCGGCACGACAGAAAACGGGCGGAGGAAGCCTTCCTTGCGCCGATCGCCGATCCGCGGGACAAAAAGATGCTACAGCTTTTTTATCGTTCGCCTGAGGCGTATTGCAGGAAGCTAAAGTGGGACGAGCAGGTGGTAATTCCCTGCAAGGCGTGGTTGAAGCGAATTCTCCACAGATAAATAACACGTGTATTGAATTGAGGAAAAAATGGTCATTATACAGCTTGCGGGCGGGCTTGGCAACCAGATGTTCCAGTACGCCCTCTATCTGGAATTGGTATCGCTTGGCAGAGAGGTAAAGATTGACGATGTGTCGGGCTTTGTGCAGGATGCGCAGAGGAAACCCGCACTGGCGCCTTTTGGAATCACCTATGAGCGTCCCACGAAAAAAGAACTTGAGAAAATGCTGGATTCTTCCATGCTGCCGTGGCAGCGGGTGAGACGCAGGCTTTTCGGCAGACATAAGAAATCTTACTTTGAGGAAAGCAAGCGGTTTCTTCCGAAAGTTTTGGAGTGGGATGACATCTATCTGGAAGGTTACTGGCAGTCGGAAAAATATTTTTGGAAGCAGGGCGATCTGCTGCGGCGGGTATACAATACGGATCAGTTGGTGCAGTATTTGCTGCAAAAGGGAGTGTGGCAGCGGTGCGCCGGCGGGAAACGATCCGCCGCTCAGTATGCGATGGGAATTAATAACACGTGTTCCATTTGCGTACATGTTCGCCGCGGCGATTATCTGACCCCTGAAAATCAGGCGCTTTTCGGCGGTATCTGTACGGAAGCATATTATATAGAAGGAATGCGCCTGATGCGGGAGCGCTATCCGAAATGCAGCTTTTATCTGTTCTGCAACGATAAGGACTGGGCGCGGGAAAACTTTGCGGGACGACAGGACGTTACCCTCGTTGATCTGCCGCGTGACGGCGTTTCTTCTACGGATGAGGAGATGGATCTTGACTGCGCGGAATTTGCGCTGATGAGCCGCTGTAAGCATCATATTCTCGCCAACAGCAGTTTCAGCTGGTGGGCATCCTATCTTTGCCCGAATCCGGACAATTATGTCCTTGCACCGGATCGCTGGCTGAATCACGTCGATTGCAGCGACTTTTACAGAGAGGATATGCACAAAATAGTACTGAATCGAGAGGAACCTTATATTTTATGAAGAAACACGAACAGGCACAGGTTGGGCTTCTGCAAAAAATTGCATATCTTTTTGACCGCAGACAGCTCTGGCAGCTTGCGGGGCTGGCCGTTCTCATTCTAATCGGCGGCACGCTGGAAACCCTGGGCGTTTCCATGATGGTTCCCGTGGTGGATGCGGTGATGGAGCCGGATCAATTTATGCAAAAGTCTTATGTGAAAGAGATCGCGGCTTTTTTTCATATTCAGACGGCCAGACAGCTCATTATCGGAATGCTGCTCCTTTTGATAGCTTTGTTTATTATAAAAAATGCCTATCTGTTGTTTCAAATCTATGTGCAGAATACCTTTGTCACCAGAAACCGCAACCGTATGATCAGCCGCGTGATGCGCGAGTTTTTGAATCGCCCTTACGAGGATTATCTGGGTGCGGATATTCCCACGGTATTTCGCCTGACAGACAGCGATATTCCAAACGCCTTTCAGTTGATTCTGGTGCTGATCCAGATGATCACGGAAATCGTGGTGGCGGTATCCATCTGCATTGTGCTGGTATTGGTGGTCAGCCCCCTGATTTCCATTGGCTGCGGCCTGCTCTTCCTTGGCATGACACTTGTCATCACGAAAGTCTTAAAGCCGCGCCTGAACGCAATTGGGCGAAAGAACCAGGAGATTCAGTCGCGGATCGCCAAGTGGCGTATTCAGTCGATTTACGGCCTGAAGGATGTGAAAGTCCTGCATCGGGAAGAGTTTTTTGTGCGAAACTATTATGAGAGCGGCGCGATCGGCGCTAATGTAGCCAGAAACTATGCGGTGATGAACAATACGCCGAGGCTGCTGATCGAGACCTTCTTTATTGTGGCCATGCTGACATTTATTCTGGTGTTTGCCCTTCAGGGAGGCGATTTTACGACTCTGTTTTCCAAGCTGACGGCATTTGCGGTGGCGGCGGTGCGTGTGATGCCGGCCACGAACCGCATCAACACCTACCTCTCGGAGATTGCTTACGCCCAGCCCTGTCTGGATTATCTCTATGAAAATCTGACCGAGAGCATGAAACTGGATGTGAACGGCAGCGTGACCGGTCTTTCGGGAGGAAAAGCGGAAGAGAAACCGCCGCTGACCCTGACGGATAAAATTTCGCTCGATCATATCAGTTACACCTATCCGAACACGGACAAGCCTATCTTTACCGATGCGCACATGGAAGTGAAAAAAGGGCAGTCGGTGGGGATTATGGGCCCTTCGGGGGCGGGAAAGTCCACCATCGTAGATATTCTCTTGGGGCTTTTGCACGTGCAGGAGGGGACCATCACCTGCGACGGCAGGAATGTGTTTGAAAATTACCCGTCCTGGCTTGCCAAGATCGGCTATATTCCGCAGTCCATCTATTTGATTGACGAGTCTATTCGGGACAATATTGCCTTCGGCATCGATGCGGACAAAATCGACGATGAGAGGATCTGGGAGGCGCTTGAGGAAGCGCAGTTAAAGCAGTTTGTGGAGGAACTTCCAGAGGGGCTTGACACGACAATAGGCGACAGAGGCGTGCGCATTTCCGGCGGCCAAAGACAGCGGTTGGGGATTGCGAGGGCACTTTACTATCATCCGGAGATTCTGGTCTTTGACGAGGCTACTTCCGCTTTGGACGGCGACACGGAGACGGCGGTCATGGAGGCCATTAACAGCTTTCACGGGAAAAAGACGATGGTCATCATTGCCCACCGCCTGAATACGATTGAAAAGTGCGATGTGATTTATAAGGTAGAGAACGGAAAAATTACGGAGACGACGCTGCATTAAAGAACGGAGGAAACAATGCTGGGGATTGAGACACAGGAGGGCTTTGGCCTGGGAAATCAGCTTTTTTTCTATGTGACGACCAGATGTATCGCGAAGGACAAGGGCTATGCATTCAGCGTTTTGGATCCTGAGCATTTTGCCAACAATATGCACAGCGACTGCGGACTCTACTTTATGGATCTGGATATGGGCCTGCCTTCGAAAAAAGAGGATTACCAAAAAGTATTTTATGAAAAGGAAACCCGGCTTTTTGCAGGAAATTCCAAGCATGATCTGACACATGGCGTTTACGTTACGGACACGGACAAAGCGCTTTTTGAGATAGAGGACGACACACTTCTTTACGGGAATTTGCAGGCGGAGGATTATTTTATCTCCCATAAGGAAGAAATCAGGGAGTGGCTGGCCGTGAAGCCTGAATATGACTGTAAGGAGTACAGCCAGGACAATCTTTGCATCCTTCATCTGCGCTGCAGCGACTATATGGGTTCCCCGGAGCTGTATCTGCGGAAACGATACTGGATACAGGGAATGCGGCAGATGAAAAAGATCCGGCCCGATATGCGGTTTATGATCATCACCAACGACGTGCGGGAGGCCAATAAGTTTCTGCCGGGGATTCCGGCCTACAATTTTGATCTCGCGAAAGATTATGCAATATTAAAGAACGCACGCTATTTATTGCTTGCCAATTCTTCGTTTGCCTATTTTCCCGCGTTCACCAGCGATACGGTGCGCTATATTCTGGCGCCGAAGTATTGGGCGAGGCATAATGTGTCCGACGGGTACTGGGCCTCGGAGCAGAATATCTATGCGGGATGGCATTACATGGACAGGCACGGGCGGGTATTTACGGACACGCAGTGCAGGGAAGAGCTTGCCGCCTACAAGAGGCGCTCAAAACGATGGGCCGCCGTGAATGTGCGGCCGCAGGGCATGCGGCTTGCATTCATGAAACTGCACGCGCAGTATTATTATAAAAAGGCGTATCTGTGCAAGATCGGCAGGGGTGTGATGAGAAGGCTGAGAAGAGTATGAAGGTTTGGGACAGATTTGAAAATTTTGTAAGCGGCAGACGGGCGGTAGTTTTGGCGGCGGGGTTATTGATCCTGTCACTGCTTCCGCTTCTTTTGCTGGGAAAATATAATGTAATGTGTATCGACGACTACGACTATGGCAGGCGGGTGCATGACGTCTTTTTGGCGACGGGGTCCCTTGGCGCTTCCGTGCAGGAAGCCTGGCAGCAGAACATGGATTTTTACCGGGACTGGCAGGGGACTTATGTGTCCTGTTTCCTGATGGCGATGTGCCCCATGAACTTTCGTTATGGGATTGCCTGGGTGGTGCCGATTCTGATGATCGGGATGTTTGCCGCGTCTTCCTTTGTGCTGGGACGGCATGTGTTTGTCAGGTGGCTCGGCTGTGAGGGGCGGGGCGCTTCCCTGTGTATGCTCCTTCTGCTTTTTCTGTTCTATCAGGTGATCGAGGCGCCTTTTGAGGGGATATACTGGTATAACGGTTCTGTCCACTATGTGCTGATGCAGTCGGTATGGTTCTTCTTGCTGGCCCTTTTGTCGGAGAGCGTTTGGACAAAAAAGAAGGGGCAGGCGGCGCTTTGCTGCGCGGCGGCGGCAGTGCTTTCCGTGATTGTGGGCGGCGGAAATCTGATTACATGTCTGCAGGCGGAGATTTTAATGGCGGCCCTTGCGGGGTATGTGGTCTGGAAAAAACGAGATAGAATAGCATATGTTATGATACCGTTTCTCACAGGGACGGCGGGATTTCTGGTCAATATTCTGGCGCCAGGCAATGCAAGGCGGGCAGGCCTGGATGTGGACGAGGGGTATGGTGCGGTGAAGGCGGTGATTTTGTCCTTCTATCATATGGCGGTGTTTGCGATCCGCTGGACGCCGCTGTTTGTGATCCTTGTCTGGCTGGCCCTTCTGCCGCTTTTGTGGAAGATGGCAAAGGCCTCAAAACGGGATTTTTCCCAACCGCTTCTGGTGACGGCGGGCGCTTACTGTGTGCTCTCGGCTATGTTTACTCCCACCCTCTTTGCGGTGGGAATGGCGGGACTTTCGCGGGTGGATAATATCATCCAGATGACCTACTATGTGACGGCGCTTCTGGTTACGACCTACTGGCTGGGATACTTTTCCCACAGGGAAAACGCGGTGGACGGCAGCGCGGCGCAGGCGTTCGGTGTGTTTTTGGAGCGGGCCGGCAGTCGGATGAGCGCCGTCTTTCTGGTATTGCTTTTGGCGGTGTGGGTTCTCACGGCGGATAAGAATACTTATACAAGCCTTTCTGCTCTGCGGTCTTTGGTCAAGGGGGAGGCGCAGACCTTTTATGAGGAAGCCATGGAGCGGCATGCGCTCTACACGGATGCGGATCTTGCGGATGTGGAGGTAGCGACTTACAGCGCAAAGCCCGCCCTCTTTGCGTTTGAAGATTTAAGCAGGGATGAAGGGAACTGGCTGAATCTGGCTGTGGCAAATTATTATCACAAAAGCAGTGTAAAACTGGCGGGCGGTCAAAGGGGGGCGGATTGAGTATGCAAAAGAAGCTGTCTTTACCGAATGTGACGCTGGCGGCGATGACCAGCGTAAATCTTTATGAAACGATCCGCGCCATGGAGTACAGTATGCGGGGGATTGACTTTGGGGATGTGGTGTTAATTACACACAGAAAGCCGCTTACCCTGCCGAAGGGGATTCGTTATTCCCATACTTCGAAACTGGATGACATTGACAAGTTTAACTACAAGATGGTGTACGAACTGGGAGAGCACATTCACACGGAATTTGCCCTCATCGTGCACGCGGACGGTTTTGTGGTGCATCCGGAGAGCTGGCGGGCGGAGTTTCTCGATTATGACTATATCGGGTCACCCTGGCCCCTGCCGGAAAACGACTATGCTTATCGGGACAGCAGAGGGGAGATCGTGCGCGTGGGCAACAGCGTGTCAATCCGCAGCAAACGGCTTTTGGACTTTCCCGGGCAGGCGGGCCTTAAGTGGGAGAAGATGGCGGAGGATGATAATTATAACGAAGATACCTTCCTCTGCTGCAAATATAAGAACGTGATCGAGGAGGCGGGAATGCGTTTTGCCCCGATCGAGGTGGCCAAATATTTCGGTCACGAGCACATGATCCCGGAAATCATGGATGTGGAGGCGCCTTTTCTCTTTCACAAGTGGCGGGGGAGAAACGCGCAGTACCCGCAGTTTGTGAATCCCTGGAAGGTCAGGTGGCAGAAGTGTAAGGATATCCTGCGCCCCCTGTTGTTTTACCGCAGATTTTCGAAAGGATAAAATAACGCATGGTATTTGACTGTATCCCTTTTTTTAATGAACTGGATATTTTAAAGCTTAGAATGCAGATTCTTTCCCCAATCGTGGATTATTTTGTGCTTGAAGAATCGACGGTGACTTTTTCGGGAGAACCGAAAGAGATGGTGTTTGCCAAAAATCGGCAGCTGTTTTCAGAATTTGCGGACAAGATCCGTTATGTGGCGGTGGAAGATTCCCCCATGGAGGGTGTTACCACGCATGAACGTGACAAGTATCAGAAAAATCAACTGATTCGCGCCCTGTCGGATGCGAAGCCGGAAGATATCATTATTTTCAGCGATGTGGATGAGATTCCGAACCCGGATACGCTGACCCGTATCTTGAAAGCGTTTGATCCCGCCAAGATATACCATCTGGCGCAGCGGATGTTTTACTGCTTTTTAAATATGGAAGAAGTGTCGGGAAATCTGTTATCCATTACAGGGGAATTTCCGGGTGTGGAGAGAAAACAGTGGCTTGGCACCAAGATTTGCAGTTTTTCACAGCTGCCGAAAGAAGGCATTGTTTATCTGCGCGAGGTGTCTCCCGCGGATCCCCGGAGCGTGCGCATAGCGGACGGCGGCTGGCATTTCGGTTACATGGGCGGCGATGGTGAGCGGGATGTGGCCAAACGCATTGGCGTAAAAGTGCGGGCAGCGGCCCACCAAGAATATAATAGCAAGCGTTATTTAAATGAAGCGGTGGACAGGCTTCTCTGCGGAGAAGATATCTTTGACCGGGACGCGAAATTTGTGCGGGTGGAGATTGATGAGAGCTTTCCCACTTATCTGCGGGAACATCAGGAAGAGTACGATTTCCTGATTGCGCCGAAGATTGGCAGGGCAGGACTTTTTTTCAAACGGACGAGGCTCTTTACAAGGCAGTTTCTGCGCAGACTGCGCGGAATGGCAGCGCGGATTCTTCGGTAGCGTGAAATGCAGCATTTTCCGCGTAAGCGGAATCATGGAGGGCGGCATGGCGGCAGTAAAAAACAGGATACAGGATGGTTACAGGCGGCTGCGGGACGAAAGCCCTCTTCCCCGTCTGGTTTTCTATATCGGACTGACCATTGAGCTTCTGATGGTCATTATCGACAAAAGCAATTACGTCAATCCCATGGAAGGGTGGCTGTTTCGGGTAACCTTTCTGCTCTTTGCGGGAAAGCTTTTGCTCACAAAGTATGAGCTGCGGGAGTGGGCGCTCATTTTCCTGCTGGAGGGGATCGCCTTTCTTTTCTACCGGGTCACGGGGGAAAATGAACTGATCCGCATGGTGACCTTTGTGGCGGCATGCAGGGGAATCCCTCTGCGGGAGGCGTTAAAATATACTTTTTTTGTGACGTTTGCAGGCTGTTTGTGCATTGTACTTTTGTCGGTGACGGGGATTTACGGGGAAATCAGTCTGACGCAGGACTATGGCCGTGAGGCGGCGGAGGAAACCCGCTACATCGGGGAGGCGGCGGAGGAAGAGACCCGCTATACCCTGGGAATGGGACATCCGAATGCGCTTTCCTGCATGGCATTTATGCTGACGGCGCTGGGGGTTTATGTCTGGTTTGAGAGGATAAAATGGTATGGATATTTGCTGTTGTTTGTCGTAAATACAGGGGTTTGTTTGCTGACCGGTTCCAAGACCGGCCTGATCATCACTACCGCTTTTTTACTGGGCACCTGTCTGATGCATCTGGTGAAGCCGTTTCAGAGGAAGGCAGTTTTTTATCTCGGCGGCCTTCTGGTCTTTTTGTTGTGTCTCGCCTTTTCCGTGGATGCGGCGGTCTGCGCCCAGCGGGTGCGGGACGCGCAGTGGAACGCGTTTTATTATCAGAATCCCCGTGATAACAAACATATTGTGGCGCTCGGCAAGATTGACAGTCATATCAGCGGCAGGATCACTGCACTGACGGGGACCACCAATAACGAAGGCATGATCCATACATGGTACCCTTTTTCCGCTCCGGATCATATGAATTATTATTTTGATATGGGGTGGGTCAAGGTTTTTTACCGTTACGGCCTGATCCCGGGTGCCTTATATGTGGCGGCCAATCTGTTTCTTCTGTGGCGGCTGTGGAAGAGGCGGGATGGCTGCGGGCTGGTACTTTTTGTGATGTTTGCGGTGTATACGGTGATCGAGGCGCATTTGATTTCCGTATATCTGGGAAGAAACTATCTGCTGTTATTTATGGGTGCAGATTTTGCAGCGGCGACGTCTGCGGCGAAAGAATGACGGATTAGGAAATCTATGGTAAAATAGATACCGAGAGGTACTTTTATGAATCGCAGAATGAAATTGATCGAGAGCTACTTATTGCTCTTTGCCGATCTGGTCAGCATAGCTTTCGCATACACCATAGCCATCCTGATACGCTACCGCAAGTTCTCCCGGGTCATGGAGCCGGAGCTTCACTTTGTGGTATGTATCGGATTTTTGCTGTTTTGCACGATTTACAGCTTTCTGTTTGACTGGAACAGGGAGTTTCTCAAAAGAGGCATTCTCGTTGAGCTGATAGCGGTCACGAAGTTTAACATTTTTATGGAGCTGGCTGTGATGGCCTTTCTTTTCATGCTCCAGAGAAGTGCCGGGGTTTCCCGTCTGGTGATGGGATATTTTGCGGTATTAAATATTGTGATCGTCTGGCTGGTAAGGCTTGTGATGAAAAAGGTACTGCGGATTTATTTTACCGCGAATGCCAATATCGTAAAGATTATGATCATCACAAAGCAGGCAATCTTAAATAAGACGGTGGAGAAACTCAAGGAGGCCATGGATATCAACTATGAAATCGTGGCCTTAGCCTGCATCGATGCGGACTTAAAAGGCAGGGAAGTGCAGGGAATCACGGTGAATGCCGACAGGGAGGACGTGCTTACTCTGGCAAGGCAGATGCCGCTGGATGAAGTGTTTTTAAATCTGCCGGATGAGGATATGGCCTATGTAAAGCATATGATCTACGATTTAGAATCGATGGGGATCGCCTGTCATTACAACATTGATATCGTCGAGAGGCCCAGCAAGGAGGTGCGGGTGGGAAATTTCGCGGGATATACCGTAGTGACCTATTCCATCAACCACTTCGATTACAGGCGTATGGTGGTGAAGCGGGGAATCGATATCGTGGGCGGTTTGGTTGGGTGTTTGATCACGATTGTGCTGACTCCTTTTGTGGCACTTGCGATCAGGTTGGATTCCCCGGGGCCTGTCTTTTTCTCTCAGACCAGAATTGGCAAGAACGGTCGGCGTTTCAAAATCTACAAGTTTCGCTCCATGTATGTGGATGCGGAGGCAAGAAAGAAGGAGCTGGAAGCGCAAAACGAGATGCAGGGTCTGATGTTTAAGATGGAGAACGATCCCCGCATTACCAAAGTCGGCAGATTCATCCGCAAGACCAGTATTGACGAACTGCCTCAGTTTTTTAACATAGTCAGGGGTGATATGAGTCTGGTGGGGACAAGGCCGCCCACGGAGGAGGAGTTTGAGCAGTACAATTCCCACTACAGAAGGCGGATCAGCATGACGCCCGGACTGACCGGGCTCTGGCAGATCAGCGGCCGCAGCGAGATCGTGGATTTTGATGAAGTTGTGAAACTGGATCTGGAATACATCGACAACTGGACGCTGGGACTGGATATCAAGATTTTGTTCCGCACGGTCTGGGTCGTGCTTGCGGGGAAGGGTTCAAAATGAGGACAGCCACATTGCATATCTGTATGATCGTGCCGAATGAGAGTGTGAAGGGCGGGATTGCCGCGGTGGTGAACGGCTATCGGGGAAGCAGTCTCGAGAAACGTTACCGTATTACTTATATTGAGTCTTATCAGGATGGCAGTAAATGGGACAAGTTGAGAAAGGCGCTTACAGGGTACCTGGCATTTCGCAGGCTGCTAAAAAAAGACCGTCCCGATCTGGTGCATATCCATTCTTCCTTCGGGCCGAGTTTTTACCGGAAAATGCCGTTCATCCTGTGGAGTGCCTCCAGGGGGATTCCCATTGTCAACCATATCCATGGCGCGGAGTTTGAGGCCTTTTATGAAGAGGCCTCTGCGGCAAAACGCAGGCGGGTACAAAAGATTTACGGTAAGTGTACGCGCTTGGTGGCACTTTCAAAAGAGTGGGCCGGACGCCTTGCAAAGATTGTACCCGAAGAACGGATCGATGTGCTGGAAAATTATTGCCGCATTCCCGCAGAACCCTATGATATGGGAAGAAATAAAAAACAACTGTTATTTCTTGGTGAGCTGGGGGAGCGAAAGGGCTGTTTTGACATTCCTGCAATTTTTAAGAAGGTGCGGGAATGTTGTTCCGACAGTAAGCTGGTGATGGCGGGGGACGGTGAGATGGAACGCCTGAAGGCCGCATTTTTGCAGGAAGGCCTTTCGGAGGCGGTGTCCTTTCCCGGCTGGGTGCGGGGAGAGGCAAAGGAGCGGCTCTTAAAAGAGAGCGGGATTTTTTTGTTTCCAAGCTATCATGAAGGCATGCCGATGGCGGTGCTGGAGGCGATGGCCTATGGCATGGGCATTGTGACTACTACGACGGGCGGCATTCCGCAGCTGATTCGGGACGGAGTAAGCGGCATGCTGGCGGCGCCCGGTGACGTGGCGGCGATGGCGGCGGCGCTGGAACGGTTTTTGACGGATGAGGACTGCCTTTCGTCCTGTGGAAGGGCCGCCAGGGAGCGGGCTGTGTCGGCTTATAGTCTGGAGAGTCATCTTGAAAAGCTGGGCGAAATCTATGAGCGCGCCTATGAGGCCAAAAGCCCCACACGGTAACGCGGATGCCGTGTCGGGACGATCGGAGGAGGAATGGGCTGCTGGAAGCAGATAGGAAGACGAAGGAGCATCAATGTATGGGAATGATGGTACGCGTCATCAGGAGTGTGGTAAGGAGCATATATTGGAAATGCCGTTTCGGGGCAGGCGCAGAGATTCCCCTGATAGAGGGCTTTGATCATGTGAGCCTGGAGCTGGCGCGCGGAGGCAGGGTGGTGTTTGGCACGCGCGGGCAGAACAGGGGGCATCTTTATGTGCAGTGCGGGCCTGAGGGAAGGCTTCAGATCGGGAGCCATGTTTTCTTTAATACGGGCTGCAATATAGCCTGTATGGGAAAGACGCAGATCGGAGATTATTGTAAAATCGGGAATCATACGGTGATCGTGGATCATGACCATAACTATAAGGATGACAGCAGCGAGTTTCTCACAGGAGAGATCCGAATCGGGAACCGGGTTTGGATCGGTGCAAACTGCACGATTTTAAAAGGCGCGCGGATCGGGGATGACTGTGTAATTGCGGCAGGCAGTGTGGTAGGCGGTGAGGTGCCCGCAGGAAGCCTTTTTTATCAAAAGCGGGAAAACTGCATCAAAAGCCGTTAGGGTGTCTACGGCGAAGCGGGTCGGAAAGGGATTTTTTCATGAGCGAACTGGTCAGCGTGATCGTCCCGGTGCACAACGGGGAAGCTTATCTGGAAAATTGCATCGAAAGCATTCTTGCGCAGGCGTATGAAGAATTGGAAATTCTGGTGATCAATGACGGTTCCGTGGATGCTACGGAAAAGATTTGCAAACGGTTAAGCGAACAGCATACCTGTCTGCGGGTGATCACACTGTCGGATCTGGGCGTCTCGGCGGCGCGCAACAGCGGCCTGGAACAGGCGCGGGGCGCTTATATTATGTTTGTCGATGCCGATGACAGGCTGCGGCCGGGGGTGTTAAAAGGACTGCATGATATTCTGACCGGGACGGACGCGGATATGGCGGGCTGCGGGTTTGCGGCATTTGAGACGGAAAAAGAGTGGGAACGTCTGCAGCAGGAAGAAATGCCCCGGAATCTGACGGGTGAGCAGGCGGTAACGATATATGATAACAAACGTTATTTAGAAGAGGGGATTTTGCGCGGCAATACCCGCTGTTGGAGCAAGCTCTACAGGCGGAGCCTGATTGGGCAGGTGCGGTTTCGGGAGGGCGTAAGCATCGGCGAGGACATGCTGTTTCTGGTAGAACTTCTGCCGCACATGGAGCGGGCGGCGGAGACGGCTTATCCCGGCTACGGCTATTATCAAAACCCGCGCGGGGCGATGGGGAGACCCTTTACGCCTGCCTATATGGATCAGATCTACTGCTGGGAGACGGCACGGGAGCTGATCGGGAAGCAGGAGCCGTCCCTTGTCGTGCAGGCGGATGCCAAGATCATGGTAGCGGTCATGCTGACCGTGGGAAAGATTGCCATGCTCTCAGCAAAAGAGCAAAAGGGCGCGCGGGAATATCTGCAGGAATGCCAAAGGACGTTAAAAAAGCTGGCGGGGAAAAAGGAATGCTATGCGTGGCTGCCTTCCGGTTATGGCATCAAGGTGAGGATGTTTGCCTGCCTGCCGAGGCTTTATACGCGGCTGTATGCTATGATGCAGAGAAGAAAGAAGTAGGGGCAAAAAATGCTCCGGCATGGAGGTAAAGATGACAGACAGCACATACAAGATCAGTGTGATCGTTCCTGTTTATAATACGGTAGTGTATCTGCGGGAATGCGTGGACAGTATTCTGGCGCAGAAGTACCGTAATCTGGAGGTGATTCTGGTTGACGATGCCTCCACGGACGGCAGTGAAAAGGTCTGTGATGCGTACGGGCAGGCGGATGAGAGGGTGCGTGTCATTCATCAGGAGAATGGGGGACCGGGCTCGGCCTGTGTGACCGGCATGAAGGCAGCGGCGGGAGACTACTATATGTTCGTTGACAGTGACGATTATGTGGAACCTCAGATGTTGACCGAAATGGTGGCCAGGCTGACAGGCAAAAAGGGAGAAATCGTCTGCTGTAACCATCTGCGGGAGAAACAAAAGGGGACGGAGCCTGTGTACTGCGCCGCAAAGCCGGGAATCTACCAGGGGGAAAAACTGGAAGAGGAGATTAAGGCGAATCTGATCGGCAGGGAGCAGCGGGCAATTCCTCTGTCCCGCTGTATGAAGCTTTGTGAAAAATCAGTTTTTGCAGGAAATGAGATATTTTATGATTTTAAGGTGCGGTTTGGCGAAGATACCAACATGATGTATCCTGCTCTGCAAAATGCGACCAGGGTGGTGGTCATGAGCGACGCGCTGTTTTACCATTACCGCTATGTGGAAAGCTCGATGATCCATCTCTATGACAAGGGAATCTACGACAGCCTGCTAAGAGTTATGGCCTGTGTCAGGCGGGTGATAGCCGAAAAAAGGATAGCAGGCGGTAAGGAGGCGGCTGACCGCGAATACTGCTACATGCTTATGCACGTGATGAAGAATGAACTCCGCAATCCGGGGAAAGATTACAGAAAGCGGATTCAAACCATATTTGGCGAAGCGGAGATTCGCACGCTTTTGCAAAATACTAAGGTCACGGTGAATGAGCGTTCCAATCAGCTGATGTATTTGGGGATGTTATATCCCGGCGGCGCGCTGCTTGGTGTCCTCAGAATGATACTGCGTATTTATGACAGAAGATGAATGGCAGGGAAATGGGCGGCAGAAGCAGACGTTTTGCGCAAAGAACGGGAGAAGGCAACGTGATTATTATCAGGGTTATGGGAGGGCTGGGAAACCAGCTGCAGCAGTATGCGCTGTATCGAAAATTTCAGAACCTGGGGGCGGAGGCAAAGCTGGATCTTGCGTGGTTTTCCAAAGGAAGCCAGGCGCAGGCGGCAGCGCCCAGGCAGCTTGCCCTCTCTGATTTTGAGGATCTGCCCATGGAGACGGCCGATGCGGCGCAGGTGCACGCCTTATTGGGAAGAACCTATGAGGAGAAGGCAAAGGTTACGGAGAAGCTTCGGAAACGCCTTGCCCCTCAAAAGTATCTCCTGTTTGAGGAGACGGAAATGTATCATCCGCAGATTTTTTCCCTGCGAAAGCAATATCTGGCGGGATACTGGGCCTGTGAAGCCTACTATGCGGATATCATGGGGATGCTTCGGGAGGAGATCCGTTTCCCGGGGAGTGAAGATGAGAGGAATCGGGCAATCATGGAGGAGATGCAAAGCCGGCCCTCCGTCAGTATCCATGTCCGCAGAGGAGATTATCTGGATGCCGCAAACGCGTCCATGTTCGGTGGTATCTGTACGGAAGCGTACTATGATTCGTGTATCCGTTACTTGCAGGAGCGGTATTCGGATGCGGTGTTCTATGTCTTTTCGGATGATGCGGACTATGTGCGGGCGCACTACCAGGGGCCGGAATACCGTATCATTGACTGGAATCGGGGAAAGGACAGCTTTTACGACATGCAGCTCATGAGCTGCTGCCACCACAATATCTGTGCTAACAGCACGTTTAGTTTCTGGGGCGCACGGCTGAACAAAAACCCGCAAAAGATCATGCTGCGGCCGTCCATCCATAAAAATACCCAGATCTGCGTTCCCGAACAGATGAAAAAACTGTGGGCCGGCTGGACCCTCGTTACCCCCGAGGGGGCGGTCATTTGATATTATCGAATTATGATGTTATAATGTCCGCGATGGCAACCGAAGGTTTTTCGAGCTGCACTGCGGGGCAAAGAGACAAATAAAGAGGAACCATATGGAATACAGCAATGATAAACTTGTCATGTATCTGCATGGCGGCAGCGGCAACCATGGCTGCGAGGCAATCATAAACAGCACCTGTCAAATGACGGCGGAAATTCCCAAGCTCCTTGTGACCAACAGCGAGCGGGAAGACCGGCGCTATTCCCTGGAACCGCTCTGCGATATTTTGGAAGAACGCAGGATCGAGGAACATTTCTTTGCCCATGTGTGGTACTACGTCTGGCGGAAGGTGTTCCGGGATCCGGAATCTTTTATGCGTTATCGCTTTCATGAGGTGATGGGGAAGGAACTGGCGCCCCTTTATCTTTCCGTGGGCGGTGATATGTATTGTTATGAGTTGTCGAAGAAGGAAGCAATCACTGCCAACAGCGCGTTTTGCCACGCGGGCGCAAAAACGGTTCTCTGGGGCTGCTCGCTGGAACCGGAACTGCTAAAGGATCCGAAGGTGGTGGAGGATATGCGGCGTTATACGCTGATCACAGCGCGGGAATCCATCACGGCGCAGGCGCTTGCGGCAGCGGGAATCACGGAGAATGTGAAGCAGTATCCCGATCCGGCCTTTTCCCTGGTGCCGGAGGAGACGAAGCTGCCCTCAGGGTTTGCTGTGGGGAATACCATCGGTATCAATATCAGCCCCATGATACTGCAGCACGAAAGCAAGAACGGAATCACAATAGAAAATTATCGAAAGTTAATGGATTATATTCTGGAAAAAACGGATTGTCACATTGCGTTGATCCCCCACGTGATATGGAAGAATAATGACGACAGAGTGACATTGAATGAACTTTATAACGGCTATCAGGGAAACGACAGGGTGGTGCTGTTTGACGATATGTCCTGTCAAAAGATCAAGTATGTGATCTCAAAATGCAGAGCTTTTATCGGAGCCAGAACACACGCGACGATCGCGGCTTACTCTTCTTGCGTGCCGACATTGGTGGTGGGGTATTCCGTGAAAGCACGGGGGATCGCCAGAGATCTTTTTGGTTCGGAAGAGCATTATGTGCTGCCGGTGCAGAGCCTTGCGGATCCGGAAGAACTGATCGGCGCTTTTTCGTGGATGATGGAGCGCGAGGACGACATTCGTAAAACTCTGCAGGCAATCATACCCGATTACTGCAAAAAGGCGGCCGAGGCGGGAGAGGAACTTTGCAGATTATGGAAGAGCCTGCATGAGAGCAGCGAAGAGGATGCCTGACGGGCATCGGGGTGCGGAGGCTGACCCATACGGCGGCCTGAAAGTGGATGAAATATGGGCAGAATACAGAAAGCCGGAAAAAATATCATATTCGGATATCTCAGCAATCTGGTGATCCTGCTGGTGAACTTTATCCAACGGACGGTTTTTATCTATGTGCTGGGCAGGACGCTTTCGGGGGTAAACGGCGTTTATACCGATGTATTAAGCGTTTTGTCACTGACGGAGCTGGGAATCGGCACGGCCTTAAACTATAGCCTCTATAAGCCGGTGGCGGAGCGCAACATCGAGAAGATCAAGTCCTATATGCGCTTTTACAAAAAGGCCTATTTGACCATCGCGGGCGTGATCGCGGTTCTGGGGATCGCAATCTCTCCGTTTTTGAAATATATTTTGAAAAATCCCGGCAATCTGACTGTGCGGGAGCTGACGCTGTACTATTATCTGTTCCTGTTTAACACGGTGATCAGCTATTTCGTTACTTATAAATACAGTCTGGTGAACGCGGAGCAGAAAAACTATATCCAGACCAATATTACCACCCTGACAAAGATGGCGACGGCCACGGTACAGATTGCGGTGCTGCTTCTTTTCAGGAATTTTTTGTTTTATCTGCTGGCGCAGTCCGTGGTGGAACTTTTGCAGAAAATCTTCGTGACTGCTTACCTGAACAGACTTTACCCCTATCTGCGGGATCCGGACGTGCAGAAGCTTACGACACAGGAGACGCAGGTGGTTGCCACCAAAACAAAGGCGCTGATCTGTCACAAGATTGGCGATGTGGCCAGGCTGCAGACGGATAAGATCATTATCTCTTCCTTTGTCAATGTGGATACGGCGGCCGTTGTGGACAACTATGTCTACATTATCACTTATGTGGGAAACTTCGTGAATATCATCTTTGATTCCGTAATCTCGGGTTTTGGCAATGTTGTGGCCACGGAATCGAAGGAGAGGCAGTACCTGCTCTTTAAGGTATACCGCTTTTTTGCCTGCTGGCTATTCGGCTTCGGTGCGGTAGGGTTCTTTCATCTTCTCACCCCTTTTATCGGCGGGGTGTGGCTGCATGACAGTAGTTGGACGCTGCCGCAGATCACGGTGGCGCTTTTGGTGATGGATTTCTATTTAAAGGGCGGCCGCACGGTGCTCCTTAATTTTAAGATTGCTTCGGGCCTTTTCGAGCAGGACAGGTTTTTGCCGTTGATCCAGGGAGCGGTCAATCTGGTGGTTTCTATTGTTTTGGTGCAAAAGATCGGTGTGACGGGTGTCTATGTGGGGACGCTTATATCAGGTATTATGGCGAATTTGATTCGTCCGGGAATCATTTACCGCGTCTGTTTTGCAAAAAAGGCGGGAACTTATTTCAGGGATTCCCTCAAATATATCGGCGTGATTTTGGCAGTGGGGGTGGTGATTACACCGATTCGCCGCGTGGTTATGGGGAAGGTGACAATCCTGACGTTTGCCCTGATGGTACTATTGATCACGCTGCTTTACAACCTGGTGTTTTTGGCGGTTTTCCACAGGACGGAGGAATTTTCCTATCTGTGGGAGGCAGTGGCCGCAAGGGTTCCGGCTCTTGGGAAAATTTCCGCGAAAAGAGGAACCCGGAAGGGAGGGGAAGATGAATAAGATCCCTTTGATAGAGAATGCTTGTAAGGACCTTTTGCAATACGGTGTGTTTGAAGCAAAGGCAAGGGCGAAATATCTGATCAAACGCTATCTTCTCGGCCGCAGGGTGGCGGGGGAGGATTTGATTTTTTGGCCGACAGGGCTTCTGGCGGCCGGGTTATGGCATTGCAGGCAGGAATTTTTGGAAAAAGAGGACGATGTCGGACGGACAATCGGCATGATCGATCAGGCGCTTACATCGTATTATGAAAGATGGCTGCAAAAGGGCATGCCCCTGGCGTTTTTGGACGATTTGCTTGCGGGAGAAACGCTGTTACGGATTTATGAGAAAATGAACAAGGGCACTTCCGCTTTTGGCGGGAAGCTGTCAGGGGAGCGGGTCAGGGCCGCGCTTGACAAGATGGCGGCCTTTGCCTTAGAACATCCAAAAGACGTGGCAGGAAGTTTTTTCTATCGGCCTGCCAATGGAGAAAAGACTGTTTTTGTGGACGGCATCGGTTTGGCCGTGCCCTTTCTTTATCAATACGGAGAAGTGTTTGGAAAGCAGGAATATCAGGAACTTGCGCTGAAACAGATTACCAATTTTTTGGCTTACGGAATGGATGGCGAAACGGGCCTTCCCTATCACGGTTACGATTTATCGGACGGCGGCTGCAAATACGGCGTCATCGGCTGGGGAAGGGCTGTGGGCTGGCTTCTTCGCGGGATGACGGGCTGTATGACATCCGATTACGGCAGACGGCAGCTGGAAGCTCCCTGCAGGGCGCTTGTGGAGGCGGTTGTGCCCTATCGGAGGATTGATGGTTTTTCCTGGCAATTGCAGGCACTTGAAGGCCCTGCTGACACTTCCGCCACGGCGATCATCTGCGCCGCCATAAAGCGGGGCATGGCGTGCGGCGGTCTTTCCGGAGAGGCCTGTGAAAAAACGGTTGCGGTGGGCAGAGAAGTGCTTGCGCATTTTACAAAAGATGGCCGGATATGGCATGGTTTGGCCGAATGTGAAGGCTTTTCCTGCTATCCCCAGCGTTACGGCGCCTATCCCTGGTCGCTTGGCCCGGCACTGGAGGTTTTATAATATATGAAAAAATACGAAACGACAATCAGCATACAGGAGGCGCTCTATTACGGCTTTTTTATTCTTCTCTCCCTGGCGAAGGGCCTGGGGTTTTATGAGGGGCAGAAGCTTTTTACGCTGCTTGTTTTGCCTGCGCTGCTTTTAGGCTTTCTAAAGATTCTTGTGACGCCTTATACCAAAAGGCAGGCGGTTTTACAGATTTTACTGATGGCACTCACGGCGGTGATTTATTTTGAGTCAAGACAGATCGGTATCCTTTTTGTGATGTTTACGGTGCTTGGTATGAAAGGAATCTCGCTTAAAAAGATACTTCATATCGCGTTGTGGGTATGGGGTGTCTGCGCCGTGGTGTTGTCCTCGGTTTCGTTCTTTTTCCTGGATCACACGGTCTACCGTGTACATGCCAAGCTGGGGCTGGGCCATATCTTCCGCTGGAGTCTTGGTTTTACGCACCCCAATCTTTTGCATATCACGTATTTCTTCCTCTGTGCGCTGATCATCCTGAAACTGGAGGAGCGTTATGGTTTGCGGGCATATTTTTTATTACTGCTGGGAAATGTCCTGGTATTTTTCTATTCCATCAGCTATACGGGCTTTGGCATCGTGGCGGTCATGCTGACGGGCTGTCTTTATGTGAGGATCCGTCCGAAGTTTTGGTATGTGGAGAAGCTTTTGGCTAATCTGGTGCTGCCCCTGTGCCTGTTTTTATCTTTTGTGGTACCTTTTTATCTAAGCTGGAATCCCTACGCAGACATTGTGCAGGAATTGAATTTCATTTTAAATACAAGGATCTGGCTGGCGGAACAGTTTTTGAAATCAGAGTATACCAGCCTTTTCGGGATGGATGTTTCACAGGTGGTCAAGTCCTCCATGACATTGGATAACTCGTATGTCTGGTGTTATATCAATTACGGACTGATTCCCACGATTATCATTCTTTTCAGTTATTTTATCCTGCAGTTTTATGAGACCCATAAGCAGCGGACAAGGGAATTGGTGATCCTGGTGTGTTTTCTGGCAGCAGGATGGACGGAACAACTTTTGTTTAACACCTCTTTTAAGAATATCACGCTGCTCTTTTTGGGGGAACTGCTGTTTTTGCAAAAGGAAGGGGCTGTAGAGTACGGTCTGCTGTCGATCCTTCCCAAGCGGTGGCATGAGATTACGATCCCGTTAGCCAAACTTCCGGACAGCCTTTTTGGGAAGGCGAGGGCGGTTTGCAGGGCACATAAAAACAGAGTGCGTGTCTGCGTGGCGGCAGGAGCGCTTCTTGGCCTCCTTCTCTGTATGCTGCTGTACAGGGAACCGGCGGGTTATGTGGTGCCGCGTTCTTATACCGACGGCAGGGAGGAGACTTCCGTTTATCTGGAAAGTAAGGAAGATCCTGCCTATGCGGGATATCGCATTATGAATTATCGGGATGCCGAAACGCCGATGCAGATTGTGTCGGGAAAGGCCGTGAAACTGGAGACGGCGCGGTATTATCTGGGATCAGCGCTGCTCGGGGGGATGTTTGGGGCTTTTGCCTTGATCTTGTGGCAGATGAGGCGCTGGCGGTCAAAATCGACTATGCAGATCGCGGAAATATCCGGGTATGATGCCTGACAAAAATTCGCGCAAGCCGTTGAACGATACAAAGAGCACAGCCAATGCGCAGCTGCATTTACAGAATAGGTTAAGAGTGGAATGACAGAGGAAACCGTATGAAAGAAAAATTGACTTACTGCAACATTTTAGGAACGAATATCAACGTGACGAATATGGAAGACACCATCTCCTACATCACGGAGAATCTTGACGCGCTGAAAGGGGATTATATCTGTGTCTCCAATGTGCACACCACGGTGATGGCCTATCGCGATGCGGCCTACCGCAATGTGCAAAACAGCGGAGCCATGGCGCTTCCCGACGGACAGCCGCTCTCCATCGTCAGCAGAAAGAGAGGCTTTTTAGAGGCAAGGCGGGTGCCGGGCCCCGATCTGATGCCCGCGATCCTGAACCTTTCACAAAAAACGGGGTACCGTCATTATTTTTACGGCAGTACAAACGCGACGCTGGAAGCGCTGCGGGAGGCTTTGTTAAAACGCTATCCGAAATTACAGATTGCAGGGATGTATTCCCCGCCTTTTCGGGAAATGACAAATGAAGAGGATGAGGAGGTCGTCCGCAGGATCAATGAGAGCGGCGCGGATTTTGTGTGGGTGGCGTTAGGTGCGCCCAAGCAGGAGTGGTGGATGTATCGGCACCGCGGCAGGATTCACGCGCTGATGCTGGGAGTAGGGGCAGCCTTTGACTTTACGGCGGGCACGACCAGGCGGGCGCCCATGTGGATGCAGAAGCTTTGTCTGGAATGGGTCTTTCGTATCCTCAAAGATCCCAGGCGGATGCTGCCGCGTTATCTGAATACGAACTTTGCCTTTGTCTACTATGCGTACAGAGAGGGCAGGGCACTTGGGAAAGCGAAGAGACAAGGACTGCGCATCGCCATGATCGGTCACAAGCGGATCCCGTCCAGGGAGGGCGGTGTCGAAGTGGTGGTGGAGGAACTTTCCGTGCGCATGGCGGCGCTGGGGCATCAGGTTAATGTCTACAATCGCTATGGACACCATGTTTCCGGCAAGAAATACGATCAGGAATACGGCTGGAAGGGACGCAAATTCTATAAGGGCGTACGGGTCTTCATTGTGCCCACCTTCAAGAGGAGCAGTTTAAATGCCATTGTCTATTCCTTTTTTGCAACTCTCAGGGCCCTCTTTCACCGCTACGATGTGATCCACTACCATGCGGAAGGACCCTGCGCCATGCTGTGGCTTCCTCATTTCCTTGGGCGGAAGATCGTGGTGACGGTGCACGGACTTGACTGGCAGCGGGCGAAGTGGGGAAATTTTGCATCCTTTGTCATAAAATTCGGGGAAAAGATGGCGGCGAAGTACGCGGATGAGATTATTGTACTCTCAGACAATGTGAAGCAGTATTTTGCGAAAACCTACCATAGGGAGACGACTTATATTCCAAACGGGATCAGCAGGCCGAACGCGCAGGGTTCTTCCCTGATCGGGGAAAAGTACGGGCTGGAAAAGGACGGTTATTTCCTGTTTTTGGCGCGGATTGTGCCGGAGAAGGGGCTGCATTATCTGATTGAGGCTTATTCGAAGCTGAATACCGATAAGAAGCTGGTGATCGCCGGAGGAAGCTCTCAGGCATATGGTTACATGGAGCGGATTCACAGGATGGCTGACAAGGACGCGCGTATTTTGATGACGGACTTTGTGCAGGGGCAGATGCTTGAGGAGCTCTATGCGAATGCCTACGCCTTTGTGCTGCCAAGCGATGTGGAAGGGATGGCGATGACGCTCCTTGAGGCCATGAGTTATGGTGCCTGCTGTCTGGTCAGCGATATCAGGGAAAATACCGAGGTGGTAGAGGATAGGGCGATTACCTTTAAAAAGGGCGATGTGAAGGATCTGCGGGAAAAGCTTGCATGGCTGCTTGCGCATCCCGATGAGGTGCGTCGCATGAGGGAGGAGAGTGCGGACTTTATCTGCGGGAAATATGATTGGGACGATGTGACGAAGCGGACGTTAGCTTTGTATGAGAAGGCGGCGAAAAGATGAAGATATTGATGGTAAATAAATTCCTGCATCCCAACGGCGGATCGGAGACTTACATCTTTCAGCTGGGAGAAGAATTGCAGGCAAGAGGCCATGAGGTACAGTATTTCGGCATGGAGCATGAAGGTCGTGTGGTGGGAAACCGTGTGCAGCAATATACGCAGGACATGGATTTTCACACGAGTAAGGTAAAAAAACTCTTGTATCCCTTTAAGATACTCTATTCCCTGGAAGCGAAGCGTAAGCTTACTGCGGTGCTTCATGATATGAAGCCCGATGTGGTGCATTTGAATAATATCAATTTTCAGCTCACGCCCTCGGTGATCTACGCGGTGCGCGCCTACGGGAAAAGATCGGGGCGAAAAGTAAAGATTGTGTACACCGCACATGACTATCAGTGGGTGTGTCCCAATCATATGATGCGGATTCCCGCTACGGGAAAGATCTGCTTTGCATGCAGGGAGGGACATTTTTTCTCCTGCGCAAAGAACCGCTGCATCCACGGCTCTTTTGTCAAGAGTCTGCTCGGCGCCTTGGAGGGAAAACTGTATCACAGGCTTCGTACCTACGGCATGGTGGATGTGATCATCTGCCCCAGCGCGTTTATGAAAAGACAGCTGGATACGGATCCGATTTTCGCGGAAAAGACTGTGATGATGCACAATTTTGTGGAAAAGGCAGCTGCGGGTCGGGGAGAGGAAAGCGCAGGCGCGGATCGGGGAGTAAAAGGCGCGCAAACGGTGGCGGATTATGTCCTCTACTTTGGCAGATTTTCGGAGGAGAAGGGAATCGCCACCCTGTTAAAAGCCTGTCAGGCGCTGCCTGAGATCCCCTTTGTGTTTGCGGGCACAGGCCCTTTGGAGGCAATGGTGGAGCAGGCGGAAAATGTGGAGAATAAGGGCTTTGTCACGGGCGCTGCACTGGGGAAGCTGATCGCGGGAGCGCGGTTTTCCGTCTACCCGTCGGAGTGGTATGAAAACTGCCCGTTCTCTGTGATGGAGTCTCAGATCTACGGCACACCCGTGCTGGTGTCAGACCTTGGCGGCGCACCGGAACTCGTGCAGGCGGGAGCTACCGGGGAACTTTTTAGAGGCGGCGACGCGGAGGAACTGACCGCGCATATCCGGGAACTGTGGGAGGATCCTGAGCGGTGCAGACGCTATCGGGACAACTGCAGGGAGGTAAAATTTGACACAGTTGGGGAATACTGTAGTAAAATAATCAATGAAATTTATGAGGAATCGTGACACCATATTAGGGATGTGTGATAAAATAGTGAAAGAAATTTATAAGGGGTGACGGTTATGAGCAGAAGAACATTATACGGAACCGTAATTGTGACATACCGCTGCAACGCGCGCTGCAACATGTGCGACTGCTTTAAGGATCCCACCCGTCCGGAGGAAGAGATCACGCTGGAAGAGATCAAAAAGCTGCCGGAGATGGCGTTTACGAACATCACGGGCGGAGAGCCGTTTGTCAGGCAGGACATTCCGGATATCGTGCGGGAACTCTACAAAAAAAGTGACAGAATCGTTATTTCCACGAACGGTTATTTTACGGAACGGATCATTGCGCTGTGCAGGGAATTTCCGAAGGTCGGCATCCGCATCAGCATCGAGGGCCTGCAGGAGACAAACGACAAGATCAGGGGCATTCCCGACGGCTTTAACAGGGGCTATAATACCTTAAAGACGCTGGTGGAGATGGGGCATCCTGATGTGGGTTTTGGCATGACGGTGCAGGATATGAACTGTGAGGATCTGGTGCCGCTTTACAACATTGCAAACGATATGGGCATGGAGTTTGCCACGGCGACCCTGCATAATTCCTTTTATTTCCGAAAGACGGACAATAAGATCGATGACAAGTACAAGGTCGCACAGAATTTTGAGAAGCTGATTAATGAGCTGTTAAAGAGCCGTTCTCCGAAAAAGTGGTTCCGCGCTTACTTTAACCACGGTCTTATTAATTATATTTACGGAAATAAGAGGCTTCTGCCCTGCGATATGTCAAAGAACGCCTTTTTTATCGACCCGTTCTGCGACGTGATTCCCTGTAACGGTATGGAGAAAAAGGCTGTGATGGGGAATCTGAGAGAACAGTCCTGGGACGAGCTTTGGAATTCGCCGCAGGCACAGAAAGTGCGGGAATGCACGAGAAACTGTGACAGAAACTGCTGGATGATCGGCTCCGCGTCCCCTGCTATGCACAAATACATCTGGGTGCCGGCCTGGTGGGTCATAAAGCATAAATTCTTAAAGGGCGGAAAGTACAGCCTGCGGGAGAACAAATATATAAAATGATGTCAGTTTGCATCATTGGGAGAAATGATTATGAAATTTCTGTATATCGCCCCGCGCTACCATACGAACCAGGCGGATATCATGAAGGGACTCAAAGAGCACGGGCATGAGGTTTGTTTTATCAGCCATTATGCCTCGCTCATCGAGGACTATTCCTGCGTGACGCCCGTTGTGCTGGGATACTCCAAGCTGTATCAGCTCATTGATTTTTTATATGTGAAGGTGATCCACAGAAAGGATCCCGTGGCGATCATCTATAAAATACAGCATGGGTTTCCGCCGCTTGGAAAGCTTAAAAAAATCCTTTATGAGTTTGGGCCGGATCTGGTCATCCTGCGGGAGCGCTCCCTGTATTCCATCGCGGCATATCTGCTCTGTAAGAGAAAGGGTTATCCCTGCATTCTCTATAACCAGAGTCCGCTTTGGTCCGAGCCGCCCAAAAAAGACTTCAGACACCGTATGGTGGATCGGCTGTCACCGAAGGTGCGCATGACGCCGGTGATGGGCGTAAAAAAACCGGGGTGGTCCATCGGGGAAAATGATTACTTTGTGCCCTTTGTTGTGGAGCCGAGAAAAGCGCCGCAGGAGAGGACTTATTTTGCGAATGACACGATCCATATCCTCTGTATCGGCAAATATGAGCCAAGGAAACATCACCTGATGCTGCTTGAGGCGGTGGAGAAACTGCTTTTTAAACGAGAAAGCGGCGTTGCGGACGACCGGGTGAACGTCAGGGTGACCCTGATCGGTGAAGCGACGATGTCCTTTCAGAAAGAATACTGCGAAAAGGTCAGGCAGTATGTATCGGCACATCATATGGAAGCTATTGTCACGGTAAAGACGAATGTGCCCCGCAGCCAGATGGAGGCGGAGTATCTGTCAGCGGATATCTATGTGATTCCGAGCACTTTTGAGATGGCTTCCGTATCGCAGCTGGAGGCCATGAGTTATTCTCTGCCAGTCATCTGCAGCGATACGAACGGAACGGCCTGTTATGTGGAGGATGGAAAGACGGGATATTTGTTCCGGGACTGCGACGGGGAAGATTTGCAGCGAAAACTTTCGGCAATGCTTTTCGACAGGGAGGGAATCAGGCGCATGGGTGCGGCGGGTTATCAGACACTCGTCGAAAAATATAATTTTAAGCGGTATTACGATACTATTATGGAGATGCGGGAAAAAATCCTGCAGGAGAAATCACGTTGAAAAGAAAAATAAAAGATATTCTGGCGGCGATCGTTTATTTTCTCTATGAAAAAGGCATCCTGCGAAGCAGCATAAAAGTGCATTCCATCGACGAGACAATCGACGAACTTTTGCATACCGAGAAAAGCATGGTGCGCTTTGGAGACGGCGAGATCGTGATGATAAAAGGCGTCGATCTGATGCTGCAGAAGGCTTCGGCAGAGATCGCGGACGGTTTGAAGGAGATTCTGGCTTATCGGTACGATGATCTGATCGTGACGATCCCCGGGATCTTTGACGGTTTATCGGATCATCATAAGGCCAGTCAAAAGTTTTGGCGCGACCATCTTCTCTTTTGTCGGAAAACCTATGAGACATACTGTAATCCGAACAGGGTTTATTACACGACCTTTGTGTCCCGCTGCTATTATTTTGCAAAGGATCGCACGCCCTGCGATGGGTGGTTTGCAAAAATTAGAAAAATATGGGAAAATAGAGATGTTGTGATCGTGGAAGGGTCAAGAACCCACAACGGCGTCGGTAATGATCTGCTTGACACAGCAAAAACCATTGAGCGTATCATCTGTCCGCCGAGCGACGCTTATGGCGCGCTCCCCGCGATTTTGGAGGCATGTGCAGCGTACGAAAAAGACAGGCTTTTTCTTTTGTCGGTGGGCGTTGCGGCAAAATTTCTGGCGGCGGAACTGTTCAGACAGGGTTACCGCGTTTTGGATATCGGTAATCTGGATATGGAGTATGAGTGGTATGTAAGGCGTGCTCCCGGGAAATGTAAGCTTGAGAAGCACGATATTGCGGGGGAGGAAGCGAACCGAAAGGCGGCGCTTCACGGCGAAGCATATGCCGCGTACCTGAAACAGGTAAAGGTGTGGCTGTGAGGAAAAAAGGGAATGATAGACAGTAAGGAAAAATATAAATATTATTTGCAGCAGGATCGGCTGGCACTGGGACATGCCGGTGACAAGAGGCCGAAACTGTTTGGCGATGAGACATGGAAATTTGAAATTCTGCTGCGTAAGCTGGAGTATTATACAAACTGCAAAAAAGGTCCCATGTCGGCAATCATACGGAAATATTATAAGTTTCGGTTCCACAGACTGAGTGTACTGCTTGGGTTTATTATTTCTCCGAACGTGTTCGAGGAAGGGCTGGCAATCCCGCATTACGGGATGCTGGGTGTGCATGCGAATGCGAAGATCGGTAAGAATTGTCGGCTCCTGGAAGGCGTGGTGATTATGGCGGACGGGGGAAGCCACGACGCGGCGGTCGTAGGAGATAACTGTTTCTTCGGCATCGGCGCCAAAGTGGTGGGTGCTGTGCATATTGCGGACGATGTGGCTGTCGGCGCGGGGGCGGTCGTCACAAAGGATATCACGGAGGCGGGGACGACATGGGCAGGCGTACCGGCCAGAAAGATAAGCGACAACGATTCGCATGCGAATCTGTGTCAGGCGCTCTTTCAATGACAGATGCTGATTTTTCAATCGTAAAAAGCTTCGGTATGAGGTAAGGTATGGATAGGATAGGAATCAGAGGTCTTTTTCATAAGCTGGGATATATTTTTGATAAGAGAGATAAGAGGAATATCGTAATCCTGCTGTTTGCAGTAATCGTGGGCAGTTTTTTGGAACTGTCGGCCGTCGCGGTTTTCAGTCCCTTTGCCGATATTCTCATGAATCCGAGTGCGGTGCAAAAAAATTGGTATATGGTATGGCTGTATGATTTCTTTGGCTGTAAGTCCTATAAAGATTTTTTGACGGTGTTATCGATCGGCATCATTGTGATCTATGTCGTAAAAAATGTTTATCTGATCTGCGAGAGAAGCTATATGTTCAAATTCTCTTATGACACCCAGAAGAACCTGTCTACGCGGTTGCTGGTCACCTATATGAAGGAGCCGTATACGTTTCATCTCAATAAGAATATTGCGACTTTGCAAAGGAGCCTGCAGGAAGATACCAGTCAGTTTATGCAGGTGATCCTGTATTCGCTGGAATTGATCACGGAAGTCGTGACTTGCACCGTGCTGGGAATTTTCCTGTTGGTCGAGAGTAAATCCATCACCATTGTCGTCCTTTCTTTGTTGTGTCTCTGTGTCGGATTGTTTTTTTTCATCACGAAGAAATATGCCAGGGGGCTCGGACAGAAAAACCAGCGCTACAGAGGAATGATTTTTCAGTGGATGAACCAGTCCCTGGGCGGTATCAAGGAAATCAAGATTCTCGAAAGAGAACAGTATTTTATTGATGAATATCAGGATTATTATACAAAATTTTCCAGAGGTCTGCGCATTAGCAGGGTCATTTCCATCCTGCCGAAGTATATTGTGGAAGCCGTGTGTATGACAGGGCTTCTTTTAGCGATTATCATTAAAATGTATTTTGGGGGAGCGGATGTGATCTATTATCTCCCGCAGCTTGCGGTTTTTGCCGTAGCGGCGCTGCGTCTGATGCCGTCCGTCGGCAAGATCAATGAGTATACGACGAGCATCCTGTATGCGCTGCCATCGGTGGATCTGGTCTATCATGATCTGAATGAGATTGCCGCTTATGTGGAGCGGCAGGATGGCGAAGTGAAAGAAGCGTGGAATCTGGAGAAAGAGATTCGGGTGGAGCATGTGACTTATACCTACCCGAATGTGGAAGAGCCGGTGATACGGGATGCGAATTTCGCGATACCAAAGGGGAGTACGGTGGCCTTTATCGGAGCCTCCGGAGCAGGAAAGACAACGATGGTAGATCTCATTCTGGGGCTGCTTGAGCCGCAGGAGGGAAGGATCATGGCGGACGGATTGAACGTACATGAGAAACCAAGGACTTTCCACGCACAGATTGGATATATCCCGCAGGCAATCTATCTGTCGGATGACACGATTCGCAATAATATAGCTTTTGGCGTGAAGCGGGAGGAAATTGATGAACAGGCGGTGCTTCTGGCCATGGAGAAGGCACAGCTTACGGATTTTGTAGGCAGTCTTCCGCACGGACTGGATACGATCGTAGGGGACAGAGGCGTCAGATTATCCGGCGGACAGAGGCAGCGTATCGGGATTGCCAGAGCGCTCTATCACGATCCGGAGATCCTTGTACTCGATGAAGCGACTTCGGCGCTCGATAATGATACGGAGGCAGCAGTCATGGAGGCTGTGGAGAATCTGCAGGGGACAAAGACGATGCTCATCATAGCGCACAGGCTGACAACAATCCGCAATGTGGACAGAATCTATCAGGTTGAGGACGGCAAGGTGATAGAGAAGAGTAAGGCTGAGGTGTTTGGAGGGCAGTGAAAGCGACAGGTGAAAAGAGCATGTCCGGCAGAATGGAGATTGCGGTCGATCTGTTATGGTTAAGACCAAAACAGGTAGGCGGGACGGAATTTTATATCAGGAATTTGTTGGATGGTTTTTTGAAGCTTAAGGAGGATTTTCATTTTTACCTGCTGGTTTCAAAAGACAATAAAGAATCCCTTGCGCATTATGCCGGCGATGAACGGATTTCCATCTTGGAGACGAATGTGGAATCGGCAAATATAGCGGGGCGGATTCTGTGGCAGTTTTTCTGTCAAAACCGCTTTCTGAGAAGACACGGCATTCGAAAATGTTTTACCCCGGTATATTGCAGAACGCTCTTTAACGGCGGTATCACCTATGTCAATGTGATCCACGATCTGCAGGCAGCGCATTATCCTGCGTACCATCCCGTTCATGAGATTGCCTACTCAAAGCTGTGCTGGTGGCTGGATGTGCATTTTTCCAGACATATCGTGGCGATATCCGAATGGGTGCGGCAGGATATCATCAGCAGATACCATGTGAGAGGGGAAAAGATCACAACAATCTACAATCCAATCACGGTAGACCCGAAAGAGGTGGTTTCCCCGGCACAGCTGGAGGAGAAATACCACATACGGGAGAAGGAGTATTACTATACGGTATCACAATTGATTCCGCACAAAAATCTGGGGACTGTCATTGAGGTAATGAGACAGATCAAGGAACGGAAGATCGATCTGCCGTGCAGGCTGTTGATTTCGGGCGTGAATGGCGAGAGCAAACGGCAATTACAGAAGCAGATTCAGGAAAAAGGCCTGTCGGAGGAAGTGACGCTGACGGGATTTGTAGAAACCGCCGAGCGCAACGCGCTCTACAAGTATTGCAGGGCTTTCCTTTTTCCGAGTGTATTTGAGGGATTCGGGATGCCGCCGATTGAGGCCATGCTTTTCGGAAGCATTGTTATTACCACGGACAGGGCCTGTATACCTGAAGTCACACAGGGAAAGGCAAATTATGTTGCGGATCCGTATGATGTACAGGAGTGGATCCGTGTTATGCAGGCGCCGGTGGATCGGATCGCGGAAGTTGACTTTTCCGCCTATGACCAAGGGAAACTGACGGAAGCATATTACGGATTATTGACGAAAATCTTTACAGAATGATTTTGCCGCTGCGGATGGGAATATATCGCGTATGAAACTTGCAGTTGTTTTGGTAAACTATAATGGAAAACAGTATAATGAGGCATGTATCAAATCGCTCCTAAAACAGAGGGGTTCTCATGAAACAAAGATCATTATTGCGGACAACGGGTCGCAGGATGATTCCATGCAGATCATACGGGAACGATTTGGGGAAGATTCCCGGATCGAGACGATTTTTCTCGAGGATAATTACGGATTTTCTTATGCAAACAATGTCGGGATCCGTCGGGCGAATGAATGGGGGGCGGATCATGTCGTGCTTCTCAACAACGATACGGAGGCGTGCGAAGATCTGCTGACAGCACTTTTGGCGTGTGCGGACAGGCATCCGAACAGCGTGATTGCGCCCAAAATATATTACAGTGACAAAAGGGATGTGCTCTGGTCGGCGGGAGGCGAAGTATCGCCGCTTGTCTGCAAAGCGCGGCACATCGGACTGGATCAAAAAGATACGGGGCAGTTTGACAAGGAGCGACGGATCGGGTTTGCCACGGGGTGCTGTCTGCTGCTGCCAAGGGCAGTCATTGACAAAGCAGGGCTTCTCGATGAGAGATTTTTCCTGTATTATGAGGATACGGAGTACTGCTTACGGCTGCGAGAAATGGGAATCGATATCTGGTATTGTCCGCAGGCGCGGCTGTATCATAAGGTCGGGGCAAGCTCGAAAGGAGCGGACAGCCCGCTGTGCGCTTATTATATTGCCCGCAATTGGCTGCTGTGCAACAGATTGCATCTGCGGGGCAGATACCCGGTTTTTTTGTTCTATTACGCCATAAACAGGACGGTTTGCTGTGCGCTGTGGATGCTTCGCGGGAAGCCGGCGCTGGTACGGGCGACGTGGAGAGGAATTTGTGATCATGGAAAGAGAAAGTATGGCAGGGCGGAGAAATGAACGGCAGACAGATATCCTGTTTTATCTGTCTTTGTTTGCGCTTGCACTCCTTATCTTTTTGTTTGTCGGGTCGAGAGAACCGGTGTTGTTTGATGACAGCGGTTCCTATGTGAAGATGGAGCGGACCGAGGGCGTGATGCCGCTTTATCCGACCTTTCTGCTGATCAATCAATGGATTTTCGGCAGCGAAAACTATCTGCAGATTGTGATTGTGGAACAGGCGCTGCTTGCGGCGGTTTGTATCATGCTGTTTGTCAGGGAGATCAGGAATCAGTTTGCGCTGCAGTACCTGGAGGGATATCTGCTTTTTTTCCTGTCGTTTCTTTCCTTTACGACAGAAATGCCGCAGGCAATGATCACACAGACCATACTGACGGAAGGACTGGCTTTTTCCCTGTTTTATCTGCTGATGATTCTGTTTTTGCGGGCAGTGTGGAGAAAAAGCTACGCGATCCTGGCGGGTTCCTTCGCGATGGTTTATCTGCTTTCCCTATTGCGTTCCCAGCTTCAGATCCTCTTTGGGGTATGCGGCGTCCTGTTTTTGTATCTGACGTTGAGCAAATGCAAAAAAGGGATCAAAAAATGGATCGGTTTTTTGGGCGGTGCGGCCGGCTGTGTCGTGATTGGTGTGTCAGGCATTTTTCTGACGGCATCGTCCCTGAATCAATACCATAAGGTGATCGTGGATAATATGACGGTGAATCTATTCATCATGAAAGTGCAGGAGCCGGAATATTATCAGCAGTTCAGTGTGGACGAAGAGGGCGGCAACAGAGAAGAAAAGGAAATTGAACAGGCGATTCAGGAGGAGATCGCACAGGTATTTTCCGAAAATAAGATGATTGCCAACAGTCAGTACACTTCGCTGCTTTTTTCCAGAGGGATGTATGAGGCGGATAACGAAGATGTGCGCCTGTTTGAGGATACTATGACGCGGGAACTTTATCAGGTGCTGTACGCTGCCGCAGACGAAGCAAAACAGCGATATGTCTACGCGCAAAAAGGGCTGTGGATGTGGAAGGATATCGTGGGCGGCATAGGAAGTGTAGGGAAGACTGCTTTGACTGTCGGCATTGACTATTTTCAGGAAAACCGGCCGGAAGTTTATGCGGGGGATGATTTTAACGCGGTCTGGAACCGCAGTTTGCAGACAATCGGGTTAAAATTGCTTCGCGAGCATTTTGGCAGATTTTTGTATCATACCCTGATGATGCTCCCGCAGGCGTTTATCTGCACGGTTTTTTTTCAGATCAAACCGATTTATCTGCTGTGCCATCTTGTTACCCTGTTTTTGTATCTGTCCGCGCTTGCCCTGATGATATGGGGTTATGTGGATCGGAAAGCCTCGGATCGGTGTGCGGAATTTATGGCGCTTGTACTGGGGAGCAACCTCATTATGATCGTGGTCATATCCATGGTATTTTTCGGGCAGCAGCGGTATCTGGTATACAACTTTGGCATTTTTTATATGGCGTATTATGTGCTTTTGCGGCAGCTGTGGAACTGCCGTCTGCGGGAAGCCTTGCCCGGGCGGTGGCTTCGAAAGGGCAAATATGGAGATTAAAATGGGACAAAAGGAAAAAGTATTGATCATCATACCGGCATTTAATGAGGCGGATAATATCGTGCGCGTGGTGGATCATATGATGGAACAGGCGCCGCAGTACGATTATCTGGTGGTAAACGACGGCTCAACGGACGATACCTTAAGCCTGTGCCGCAGGGAAAAGTTTCATTATCTGGATCTGTCGATCAACATGGGGATCGGCGGCGCGGTGCAGGCGGGATATATTTATGCCCGCAAAAACGGTTATGATATTGCCGTGCAGATGGATGGGGACGGACAGCATGACATCGCGTATCTGGAAGAAGTACTTGAGCCAATCAGACAGGGGGAAGCGGATGTGACCATCGGCTCCCGCTTCCTGCAAAAGGAAGGTTTTCAGAGCTCCGTAAGCCGCAGGGCGGGGATCAATATCTTGAGTTTCCTTATACTGCTTACGACTGGGAAGCGCATTAAGGATGTGACCAGCGGCTATCGGGCAGTAAACAGGAGATTTATTGAGATTTACAGCAAAGATTACCCGATGGATTATCCGGAACCCGAGGCAATCGTGGCGGCGATCATGCACCTTGGCAGAGTAAAGGAGATACCTGTGCAGATGCGCGCCAGAGAAGGCGGGACAAGCTCCATTACGTTTAAGAAATCAATCTATTATATGATCAAGGTAACGCTGGCAATTTTAATCTGCCGCATGAGTTATGGGGTGCGGCGGGCAAAGAGAGAGGACTGATAGACACGATCGGGAGGATGGCGGTATGATACCTGCTACGCTTAGGGTTACGCTCATTGTGGCGGTAATCTGTTATTTTATCATGATATTATATTTTCTGAAACAGAAGGCGCTCAATCTGAAATATACGCTGCTGTGGATCGTGGCCGGTGTGGTCATGGGGATTCTGGTGATCGTCCCGGAGCTATTGGTATTTATCATTCATATCTTTGGCATTCAGGATAATATGAACGGCCTGTTCATCTTTGCGATCGGCTTTATCATCATGATCCTTTTATCCCTGACTTCGATCGCTTCGAGACAAAACCGCAAGATCCGAACGTTGACGCAGGAGTTGAGTATTCTGGATAAAAAGGTGCGGGAGCTGGAAGAGAAGGCTGTAACCGAGGACGAACAGGGAAAGGAAGGATGAAGGGTATGCTTTTATCCGATGTGACAAAGGATATAGAGGGCAGACTGCTCAGGGAGGGAACATTTCAAACGCTGGAGTACTGTACCGGCAGTTTGGAGATCCCTTTTCTGACGTTTATGGGGAATCCGAAATTCCTGGATCGAATGAGTCCCTTTGTAAGCTGTGTGCTGTGCAGTGCGGAATTGGCGGAAAGACTGCCGGAGGGCGTGCAGGGCGTGTTTATCACACAGTCTCCGAAGGAGAGCTTTCAGGTCATTCATAACAGATTGGGTAAAGATGCTGCCTACTGTCTTCCGACAAAACCAAATAAGGTTGGAGCGGACTGCGTGATCAGCGAGCGGGCAAATATTGCGGCAGACAGTGTAGAGATTGGCGACCGTGTCATAATAGAGGATAACGTGACCATCTACGATCATGTGAAAATCGGAAACGACTGCGTGATACGCAGCGGGGCCGTGATCGGAGGAAAAGCGTTTACTTTTGCCAGAACAAAAGACAACCGTATTCTGGGCATGGAGGATTTGGGGCAGGTGGTGATCGGCAATCGGGTGGAGATTTTTTCACTGACGCACATTGCAAAGGGGATCCTGCCTACGGATACTACGTTTATCGGGGATGATGCAAAGATAGACGCGCTGGTGCAGATCGGGCATGGCAGCGTGATCGGGGAGAGGACGTTGATTGCGGAGGGCGCCGTGATAGCAGGAAATGTCCGCATTGGCGCTGATGCTTGGGTTGGGGTGAATGCCACGGTGTCTAATCGGATTCAAATAGGAGACAATGCGCGCGTGAGCCTTGGAAGCGTCGTGACAAAGGATGTTGCAAACGGGCAGACCGTGACCGGTAATTTTGCGATTGAACATACCCAATTTCTGCGGAATTTAAAGGATATGATACATTTGCATTGAAAAAGGGAGTATGCTATTATGAAAAAAGGTTATTATATCCATTTTCAGGGGCGGCAGTCGATCGGTGTCAGCAAAAAGATCGATATGCAGATAGAGGAGTTTCGCAGATATTTTGAGATGCAGGAAATAGAGGTGGATACGCCGGAAAGGTCACTGATTGGAAGAATACTGGGATTGTTTCCGACGGCCTCCATCAAAAGGGATTATCGGGCTGCGCTTGCACAGCTTAAGGATCCCGACTTTCTCTATGTCAGGAGGACGGTCGCAGACAGGAATTATCTGCGGTTCTGGAAGAAGGTAAAGGAACGGTTCCCGGACTGCAAGATTATCATCGAGCTGTTTACCTATCCCTATGACAGGGACGATTTCGGAAAATGGAATGCCTGGCCCTTTTATCTCAAGGAGCTTTTGTACCGCCCGAGACTAAAACACTATGTGGACCGTTTCACGACTTATACGGAGGATCGGGAGATATTTGGGATCCCGACGATCCATTCGTCAAACGGCATCCGGGTGGACAGCATTTCCGAGGTCGCGGGAGAGTTTGCGGACGGACGGATTAATATGATCGGCGTGGCGTTTATGCAGCGGCATCACGGATACGAGAGGATCATCAGAGGTCTGCATGCGTATTATGCGAAAGAAAAGCCCGAATATCAGGTCACGCTGCGGCTTATTGGTGACGGCCCGGAGAAACCGCTCTATCAGGAACTGGTGGACAAATACCACTTGGAGGATCACGTACACTTTTATCCGACCCTGTCGGGAAAAGAACTGGACGATCTTTACGATGACAGCGATATCGCGCTGGTATCGTTTGGTATGTATAAATTGGGATTTTACGGCAAGCTGTGCGCATTGAAATCCCGCGAATGCCTGGCTAAGGGAATGCCTTTGGTCACGGGCTGCGAGATAGACGTCCTTCCGCAGGATTATCCCTACGCAAAGGTATTTCCCAACGATGCGGGTACAGTCGATATCGGAGAAATCGTGGCGTTTTATCAGCAGATTCGCGACGCGGTGGGGAGCAAGAAAGAACTGTCTGACAAGATCAGAGGGTTTGCGAAAGAGCATGTCAGCATGGAGGCGGTCATGAGGCCGGTTGTCGCTTATATTGAGGACTGAAAAGAGGGCGGCATCCTATGCACAATCAACGATACGGAAATGGAGTAAAATGATCACACACATTGTAGGAAACAGACCGCAGTTTATCAAGTTGGCGCCGCTTTATCATGCGCTTGCAAAGGAAGGATACGAGCAGCGCATCATCCATAGCGGACAGCATTATGACGAGAATATGTCGGACGTGTTTTTTGAAGAGCTTAGGATACCGGCGCCGCGTGTCAATCTGGCTGCGGGAGGCGGAAGCCACGCGCAGATGACGGCAAAGATCATGGTCGGTCTCGAGGAGGAGCTGTTAACCAACAGACCGAAACTGCTTATTCTTTACGGTGATACGAACACAACCCTGGCGGGTGCAATCGTTGCGGCAAAACTGTGTATTCCCGTCGCGCATGTGGAGGCGGGGCCAAGGACGCATGATAAGAAGAACCCGGAGGAATGCAACCGCATCGTCACGGATCATTTGTCAGAGATTCTATTTTGTCCGGACGCCATATCGCTTCATAACCTTGAGAGGGAAGGGCTGGGGCAGGCCGCGTATGTAACGGGAGATATCATGTATGACACCTATCTTTCCATCGCGGACGGCGTGCAGCAGGAAGCGCAGGAAGAGATCATCGTCATGACGTGGCACAGGCAGGAGAATACGTGCAGCAAAGAGCGGATGGAGAGTATCCTGCATGTGGTGGAACGTTTGGAAGGCAGAGTTGTCTGCCCCCTGCATCCGCGTACCAGAAAGTGCCTTGCGGAATACGGCCTGTGGGAGAAAGCGGAGAAAATCGCGAATCTGGAAATCATAGAACCGGTAGGGTATACGGAGATGGTAAGGCTCATGAACAGGGCGAGACTGATCCTCACGGATTCGGGCGGCTTGTCAAAAGAATCGTCTTTTGCGGGAGCAAAATGTCTGTTCATGCTGGAATTGGATCTCTGGGATGATCTGGTAAAAGATCGGTGGATGTATAAATTTAATCCGCAAAATGAGGAGAGCGTGGAAGGCGCGCTGCAATTTGCGAGGCAGGCGGAGCGTGTCGCGCTGCCTGCGCGGCCAAAGCATTACGGCGATGGCCACGCGGCGGAAAAGATGGTGCAGAAGTTACGAGAGAGAGGATTGATTTGAGTATGAGATATGCGTTGATCGGCTGTGGAAGAATATCTCCCAATCATATTGTAGCGGCACAGAAAAATAATCTGGAAATCGTGGCGATCTGTGATTTGGAAGAGCATAATATGAAGGACAAGCGGTTGAAATTCAGACTGCCGGATACGGTGCACAGCTATCTGGATTATAAGGAAATGCTGGCGAAAGAGAAGCCGGAGCTTGTTGCGATTGCCACGGAGAGCGGGAAACACGCGCAGATCGCGCTTGACTGCATGACGCTCGGGCATGCGAATCTGATCATCGAAAAGCCAATCGCGCTGTCGCTTTCTGACGCGGATCGCATCATAGAAACGGCAAAGCGGGAAAACCTTAAGGTATGCGCCTGCCATCAGAACCGTTTCAATAAGTCGATCCAAAAGATACGCGAAGCGGTGGAAATGGAGCGTTTCGGCAGGATGTTCCACGGGACGGCCCACATCAGATGGGCCAGGGACTATGAGTATTATTCGCGGGCAAAATGGCGCGGAACATGGGAGCAGGACGGCGGTGCGTTGATGAATCAGTGCATTCACAATATTGATCTGCTGCGTTGGATGATGGGCGATGAGATTGACTGCGTTGTCGGTATGACGGACCGTCTGCATCACGATTACATCGAGGCCGAAGATCTTGGCATTGCCCTGATTAAATTTTCCAACGGGGCTTACGGGATCGTGGAAGGCACGACGAATGTCTATCCGAAGAATCTGGAAGAGACCCTGTATCTGTTCGGAGAGAAGGGGACGGTCAAGGCAGGCGGCGCATCGGTGAATGTCATTGAAGAATGGAATTTTTCCGATATGCTTGACAATCCGGAGCAGGTCAAGGCGCAGTTTCATGAGAATCCCCCCAATGTTTACGGGTACGGACATACACCGCTTTACGAAAATGTGATTCAAGCCATTGAGACGGATACACAGCCGTATGTTGATGCCAAAGCGGGCAAGCGCGCGCTGGAACTGGTGCTTGCCATTTATCAGTCCGCGGCCACGGGTGAGATGGTGAAGTTTCCGTTAAAGGACTGCGATACCATGCGGTTTCAGGGACGGTTTGACGCGTAAAGCGAAGCCGCACCGTGAACGGACAAACGAAAAGGGCCGATCAGAGCAAGGCGGAAGGAATAGGAAAAGATGGAATTTCGTGATTTGAAAAAACAATATCAGCTTCATAAAGCACAGATAGATGCCGCGATACAGGAGGTAGTCGATGGCACCCACTTTATTCTCGGTCCGCAAGTCGCATTATTGGAAAAAGAGTTGGCGCAGTATACCGGTACAAAGCATTGTATTGCCTGCGGCAACGGGACGGATGCCCTGCAGCTTGCGCTGATGGCATGGGAAATCGGTGAGGGCGATGCGGTGTTTGTGCCGGATTTCACTTTCTTTTCCAGCGGAGAGGTGGTTCCGCTGACGGGAGCAGTGCCTGTCTTTGTGGATGTGGAGAAAGACACTTACAATATCAGCGCAGACAGCCTGCGCGGCGCAATCGAGTATGTGATTCGGAATACAGATCTGCGGCCGCGTGTCGTCGTAGCAGTCGATCTGTTCGGACGGCCTGCGGATTATCAGGCGATACGGCAGATTGCGGATCAGTATGGACTTTTGTTGTTAGAGGATGGAGCGCAGAGCTTTGGCGGCATGGCGGACGGCAGGAAGACATGCAGCTTCGGTGATATCAGCACCACCTCCTTTTTTCCGTCCAAGCCTTTGGGATGTTACGGGGACGGCGGCGCTGTCTTTACGGATAATGAGGAGTGGGCAAAGCGCCTTGCATCTTTGCGCCTGCATGGCAAGGGCAGCGATAAATATGACAATGTGCGCATCGGCATGAATTCCAGACTGGATACGATACAGGCGGCGGTGCTGCTGCAGAAATTAGGTTTTTTGGAGGAGGAACTGGAGGCGTGCGGGCAAGTGGCGGCAAAGTATACAGAGTGTCTAAAGGACGCAGTCCAAACGCCTGCCGATTTGGGGAATATGCGTTCCGCCTGGGCACAGTATACGATCTGTCTGCGGGATACCAAGGAGCGGGAACGGGTCATTGCGCAGATGAAGGCGGATGGGATTCCGAGCGCGGTGTATTATAAGAAACCCATGCACAGACAGGATGCGTTTGCCGCGAAGCTGATTGAGGCAGTACCCTGTGAGAATACGGAGTATATCTGCGCAAGATGCCTTTCCCTGCCGTTTCATCCCTATTTGCAGGAGGCGGAGATCGAGGCGGTTTGCGAGAGCATAAAAAGCGCAGTTATGCGGTGAGGAGGTCTGCGGTCTTCGCAAAAGCTCCGGGATGGAGAAAGTCAGAAAAGCCAAAGAAAGATGGATGGCAGAGGCATGGATGAAAAAATAGAAGTACGCGGCTGGCTGGCCGCAAAAAATTTGAATATAGACTGCCTCGGTGAAGTACGGGATTTCGGATCGTGCGTGCAGTATAACCATCTGCTTGACAAATTTCCACAGGATCGGGTTTTGCTGTCTGAGGGCGGACAAGTCTGTTTCCTGGATGGCTATGTAGTTAACAAAAGCGAACTTACGGCTCTTTCCGCAGAACGTGACTGGCAGCATGCGTTTGCGGCTTCTCTGCGAAGTGACGGGAAAGCGTATCTGCAAAAAGTAAGGGGCGCGTTTTGCGGTTATACTTATGAGAAAGAGCAGGAAAGTGTCCTGATTTATACGGATCAGGTTTCCAATAAAGCGTTATTCTATTATGTCGATCAGGACAGATGGATTGTATCTGACTGTGTGTACGATATGGTGCGGGTTTTGCGCGCCAATCACATTGCTTGTCACTTTAACCGGAAGGCGGCTGAATATATGCTTTCCTATGGCTATATGCCGGATGACAGCACACATGTGGAAGAAATTCATCGATTGCTTCCCGGCTGCCTGGCGGTACTAAAAAACGGCAATGCGGCGGTCGAGCGGTATCACAGAATCCGTAATCAGGAAGAAGAGATGACGGAGAAAGAGGCTGTCGAAAAAGTCGATCTGGCGTTTCGTGAGGCCATCAGGCGTGAATTTGAGAAGGATAAGGAATACGGCTACAGACATCTGGTAGATTTAAGCGGCGGTCTGGACAGCCGCATGGTTTCCTGGGTTGCTCACGATATGGGCTACACCGATCAGCTGAATATGGCATACAGTCAGGCGGGTTATCTGGACGATAAGATTTCACGGCGGATTGCCCGTGATCTGGGACATGCGTATCAGTTTATGCCCCTGGACGACGCCAAGTGGCTGTATGATATCGACAGAAACGTCAGGCAGAATAACGGGGCAGCGCTGTATTCGGGAATCACCGGCGGCGGCAGATTTCTGGAAACGCTGCCTGCTGATCAGTTTGGGATCGAGCACACGGGCATGATCGGCGACGCGATCCTGTCCACCTTTTACCATGACCGCTCCTTCAATTACGGCAAGCCGCGGATGGGGCTGCATCGATATTCGGAAAGGCTGACTTACACCTTTGATGAAGCAATCGTAAAGGATTACCCCAGCCAGGAAATGTTTGCAATCTATACAAGGGGGATCCTGGGGGCGCAGAGCTCTTATATGATCAGGCAGCATTATGTAGAGACGTCGTCCCCGTTCATGGACGTGGATTTTTTGGATGCGGTTTTTTCAATCCCCTTCGAATATCGAAACAGGCATCATTTGTACCTACTGTGGATCAAAGAGAAGTATCCCGGGGCTGCCGATTACGGCTGGGAAAAGTGGGGCGGCGTCAAACCGAAGGAGTCGCATCTTTTCCTGCGAAAGATTAAAACGACCGAGAGACTGGCGAAGCAGGCGGCCTGCAGATTATTTCAAAGGCAGAATACGGATTCCATGAATCCCATGGATGCCTGGTATGCAAAGGATGCTAAGATACAGCATTATTATGAGAACTATTTTGAAAGTGTGATTGACTGTAAGGTGTTTGATGAGGAGCTTCGAAAAGATCTTACCCTGATGTTTCAAAAGGGCAATGTGACGGAGAAAAGTATGGCGCTCACCGTACTGTCTGCGGTAAAGCAATATTTCATGTGACGGGGCGTCATGATTTGAAAACAGGGACTGTGGGTATAAGGAAACAAAAGATGCAGTCGGAAGTGATCGGAGGAACAATGTCCAAACATACAGTAGAAGAAGTGGACTTTCTCATTATCTATGAGCATAAGGTGAGAGAGCTTGAAAATATGTGCCTGATTAAATACGAGCTGGAAAAGAGAGGCTACAAGGTACTGATCAAGCACATCGAAGACGAGGAGGCGCTTGCGGCCGTCAAACCCATCTATCATGCCAAAGTGGTGATGACGATGGCCTGTTACCAGAATGCTTCCCTGGAATGGCACACAAAGGATTTCGTTTCCTTTGATAAAGTGATCGACATGCAGTGGGAAAACATTGTCTATCCCAAGGATGAGAGAGCCGGCGTTTTTAAGAATTACACCGGCATCGGCAGGGAGGTGGTCAGGGTCTCCTGGGGCGAAGCAAACAGGAGGCGGCTGCTTGAGGCGGCACACATGGATCCTCGCAATATCAAGGTAGTCGGGCATATCGGTATGGATTTTCTGCGGGATGAATTGAAGGGCTATTATTTGGACAGAGAGACACTCTTTGCGGAGTACGGTCTGTCTGCGGACAAAAAGGTGCTGCTCTTTGCTTCCCCCTTCTATGCGGACAACCTTTCCGAGGACTATATTGCCGGCATGTGCAGAAAACACGGAGAAGACTGGCGGGATTACTATGAATTTATGATGCGTTCCGAGAAGATTATTCTGGAGTGGATGGAGCGGCTCTGTAGGGAAAGAGATGACATTCTTGTCATATACAGGCCCCACCCGGGACATATCGGCGTGCATATGTCCGAGGTTGCGAAGCGCTGCGATAACTTTAAGGTGATCAGCGATAAGTCCGTGAAACAGTGGATCATCGCCAGCGATATTGTCTACACGGGCAACAGTTCCACCATTGTGGAAGCTTATTTTGCGGGGCGGATGTGCCATCTGCTCTTCCCGCTTCCGGTAACGGACGGCTTTGAATTAAAACTTGTAAGCCAGGGCAGAAAGATCACGGATTATGAGGCTTTTGCCCGCACGGTGGACGAGAAAGACCCGGTGTTTCCCATCGATAAAAGTGCGATCAACGAAATCTATCTGGTGGACGAGAAGGAACCGAGCTATAAAAAGCTGGCGGATATGGCAGAGGAGGTCTATAAAGATCCCTCGTACAACCTCACAAAGGAGCAGCTTGCTTCCTATCGGACCAAACAGCCGCCCCTGATCCGCATGCAGAAAAGGCTGCAGCAGTGGGATTGGTTTTATGAGAAATACAAGGATATCCTGGCAAACGAGCACATCCACTGGCACTGGATCGAGGGACAGCGGGCGCTGCGCAGGGAGAAATCGGAGAGAAATAAACGCTTTGCCATCGAGAGTACGAGCGAGGAGGAGATCAGGGCGATCATACAAAGGATTGCGGCGCAGTTAGACAATGAAACAGACAAAGAGGAGGAAAAAAGATGAGTGACAAAATCACAGCGGTGGTACCGGTAAAGGGAAACAGCACAAGACTTCCCAACAAAAACATTTTACCTTTCGGAAATTCTAATTTATTGCAGCACAAGATCGAGCAGTTAAAGCAGGTGAAGGGCCTGCACGAGATCATTGTCTCCTCCGATTCGGATGAGATGCTGGCTATTGGCGAAAAGTGCGGCGTAAAGGCCATTAAGCGGCCGGAGCAGTACGCGAATGAGTCGGTGCCATTCGGTATGTTTTTGGAGTATCTGTGTGATACCATTGAGGGAGACCACCTTTTGTACGCCTGTGCGACCTCTCCCTGTGTGGAACCTTATCTGTATGAAAAGGCGATCAAAACCTATTTTGAAAAACTGCAGGAGGGGTATGATTCACTGATTACCGTGTCACCCTATCAGACTTACCTGATGGACGACAACGGGCCTTTGAATTTCAAGATGGGGTTAGAGCATAAAAATTCTGAGCAGCTGCCGATGATGTATCACTTCACGAACGGCATTGATTTGGCGCCCACGGAAAAGGTGAGGGAGTGGCATTATAATTACGGTCCGAAATATTATCAGCTCGTGATCAACAAGCGTGAGGCGGCGGACATCGACGATCTGTATGATTATGAGATGGCAAGGGCGCTGTACGCCATGAAGGATCCGAATCCAACAAGGTGAAAAGAAGTTAGAAAAGGCAGGCAGATATGGGAATTAAGCTGTTAGACTGTACCCTTAGGGACGGCGGGTACATTAATGACTGGAAATTTGGAGAATACACAACAAAAGACGTGATGGCCAAGCTCATCGAGTCCGGGGTGGATTATATTGAGGTGGGGTTTCTGCGGGACTGCGACTATGAGCCGGATAGGACCCTCTATAACAACTGCGCGGAAATAGCGCGTATCCTGCCGGAAAACCGCGGCAATACCAAGGTTACCGCCATGGCCCTGCACAACAAATACAGCCTGGACAAGCTCGAGCCTTATGACGGAAAGACAATCGACGCGGTTCGCGTGACCTTTCACGATTACGATATCGACGAGGGACTGGCTTATATCCGCAGGGTAAAAGAAAAGGGCTACAGGGTATTTGCCAATCCCATTAACATTATGGGCTATTCGGATGAGATGATCCTTAAGCTTCTTCAAAAAATAAACGAGATACAGCCCTACGCGTTTTCCATCGTGGATACCTTTGGTTCCATGATGAAGGACGATCTGCTGCGGATCTACTCCCTGATCGAGCATAATCTGCGAAAAGAGATCGTGATTGGCCTGCATCTGCATGAGAATCTGGCACTGTCCTACTCTCTGGCCCAGGATTTTATCGGTATGAAGGCCAGCGGCAGAGAGTGCGTGATCGACGCCTCCATGCTGGGTATGGGCCGTTCGCCGGGGAATCTGTGCATGGAACTGATCATGGATTATATGAATAAGCGACAGTCGGGACACTATGACGTCAATCCCGTGCTGGACGGGATCGACGATCACATTGCGCGTCTCAAACAGATCGAGCCGTGGGGATATAACACGGCCTACGCGCTTTCGGCGAAGTATAATCTCCACCGCAATTATGCGGAGTTTTTGCTGGATAAGGGGAGGCTGCGGGCAAAGCAGATCAACCAGATCCTCGGCAGCATAGAAGAACAGAAGAAGACGGCCTACGACGAGGCCTATATTGAGGGCTTATATCAGGATTTTCAGAATATAGCTGTGGATGATACACAGACGCTGAAAGACCTTATCGGACGGCTGGCAGGGAAAACATGTCTGATCCTCGCGCCCGGTTCCAGTATTGTCAGGGAAAACGAGCGGGTGGCCTCCTATATCGAAACGGAAAAGCCGGTGATCATCTCGGCGAATTTCGTCCCGGAGACTTACCGTGCCGATTATGTTTTCTGCTGTAACGCCATGCGGTTTGAGATGGTGCGGAGCAAAAAAAAGCTCCCTGAACTGATCGTCACATCCAATCTTTTGGAGATGTGTGCAGACGATGAGACAGGCGGCAGGAAACCTCTGATCGTCAACTATACGGATCTGCACTTTGACGAGGCGGGGTCTTTTGATAACAGTGTGATCCTGCTTTTGCGGCTCTTAAAAAAGCTGGAAGTATCGGAAGCGGTACTTGCCGGCTTTGATGGCTATCAGGAAAACGGCAGCGCGAATTATGTTGCCGATTATATGGCGAGTCAGCACACCAAAGGCAATGAGGAGAATAAACGGATTAGAGAGTGCATGGCGCAGATGGAAAAACAGATTAAAGTAAGCTATCTGACGAAATCCCTTTATCAGAGTGAGGTATAGGCAGGTTGAAAATCTGATTTTCAACCGCGAGTTTGTGCCGGAGCCACAAACTCGGAGGAGGACAAATGGGAAACTGGCATAAGATCAAATACCTTGTCATTGATGTGGACGGCACCATGACGGATGCGGGTATTTACTATGATGAGCATGGCAATGAATTAAAGAAATTCTGCACGAAGGATGCGGCGGGTTTTTTTGCGGCGAAGCGTGTGGGCATACAGGTTCTGGTGCTGACCGGAAGGGAATGCGCTGCCACGACCAGAAGGATGACGGAAATGAAGGTGGATTATCTGGTGCAAAATTGCAAGGATAAGGTCACTTATCTGCACGAGTTTATGGAGGAGCATCAGATTCGGAAGGAGGAGATCGGTTATCTCGGGGACGATCTCAACGATCTGCCGCCTATGAATCTCTGTGGTTTTGCGGGCTGTCCGTCGGACGCCTGCGTAGAGGTGAAGGAACGCGCGGACTATGTATCGACAGTGAAGGGCGGCCATGGTGCGGTGCGGGATATCATAGAATATATGCTGCGGGACAGAGGCGAATGGGAACAGGCTGTGTCAAAGATTTACGGTATTGGCGTCTAGGAGAGCGGTTATGAAAATACTGTTTTTGACGATTTCATATTGGCCGTCGCAGGATGGTGTTTCGCAGGTGATGCAGTATCTGGCGGAGGGTCTGGCAAAGAAGCATGAGGTTCGCGTCGTAGCGGGTCTGTCGACTTTTAGCCGCAGGGAAGAGCATAATCATGTGCGGATAGACCGCATCAAGGCCGCGAGAAATCGTTATTTCTGTTATTTCCAGGGAGAAAAGGCACTGGTAAAGAACTATATTATGGAATATCAGCCGGACATTTTGGCGGTTGTTTGCGTTCAAAGCTGGGGCTATGACTGGTTTAAGAGGCAGTTGAACAGTCTGCCGGGGAAAAAAGTGTTGCTGACGCATGGAGCCTCCTGTCTGAAAGAATATAATGTCTGGGAGCAGGTGAAAAAAATTCGCCCAAGGAGACAGATTATAGCGGATCTGGTCAGAGTAGGCAACGAGAGATACTGGAAGCGGTATCAGAAAACGCTCCCTGCCGACATTGCGCGTTTTGATCTGGCGGCGTATCTGTTTGAAAATGATATACTATACCAATATATGTGTAAATCCGGTCTGAAAAACGGGATGATACTGGAAAACGCCGTGGAGGATAGTTTCTTTGAGAGAAAAGCCTATCTGATCGACAGTACCAAAGAACTTGTTTTTATCAATGTATCCAATTATGAGAAGCGTAAGGACCAGGCAAAGATACTAAGTGCATACGCGGCGGCAAATCTGCAGGGCACCGGGTTGGTGCTGATCGGCTCGAAAGAAAACGAATATTACCGAGAATTGGTGGAGAAAAAACAGGAGATTGAAAAGAAGACGGATTTTCGGGGAAAGATAGAAATACTGGCAGGGATTTCCAGAAATGAGGTGCGGGAACGATACCGCGAGGCAGATGTCTATGTGTCGGCAAGCAGCTGGGAGGCGATGTCGATTTCCATCTGTGAAGCTGCCGCCGCCGGGCTGCTGATCCTGTCTACGGATACGGGGCATGTATCGCAGATTCCCGGCGCACAGTTGTTTGAGACGCAGGAGGAATTGACGCAGCTGATGAAACGGGCATATGAAGAACCGGATTTGCGCCGGGAAAACGGTATGCTGGCAAATGCCTATGCGGAGGAAAAATATCGAACACAGAAAAAGGTAGATTTGCTGGAACAAAAGATGCTAGAACTGACAATTACAAAAGATAAAAGAGATATCGTGTGAGGTAACAAATGATTTATCAGAATTTAAGAAGAAGGATCGACTATCTGTTAGCACCGGATGCATCCAGAAAGAAACGGGAACTGCGAATGAAGATCGACCTTTTTCGTCCCGGATGTAAATATCGGGACGAGTATGCGGAAGAGATAGCGTACATGAAAGCAAGGGACAGCATCACAATGTTTCCGTATGCGTTCAGGGAGCGGTATCGTGAACTTGCGATAGAAGTCAGGTGGGACGAGGAAAAGGAACTGTTTTATGTGCTGCATGACGGCAGGAGGTTATATTATCCTTCTGATATGTCGGAGGATACCGTCAGAAATATGTATAGAGCGATACGGTTAGAGCAGGACATGGAATCTCCGCATCGGTATTTTTCCGAGGGCTTTGAATTTAAGAACAACGGTATTTTCTGTGATGTGGGCTGCGCCGAGGCGAATCTTGCGCTGGAAGTCGCAGATCGGGCGAAAGCGGTACTGCTGTTTGAAGCTTCCAAGCGCTGGCTTCCGGCGCTTGAGGCGACGTTTGCGCCTTATGGGGATAAGGTACATATTATCAATCAGTATGCGGGAAACGAGGTCAATGACGAGGTGACTACCATAGATCATGAATTGAAACGCAGAGGTCTTGAGGGAGAAGTATATATCAAGATTGACGCGGAAGGGTCAGAGGAGAAAATCCTTGACGGGGCGAAAGACACGCTGAAAGAAAGAAAAGTTAATGGCGCAGTGTGCACGTATCATCGGCAGGAAGATGCGCAAAAATTTGAGAAACGATTCACGGATATGGGATTTCAGACAGAATTCAGCAGAGGTTGGTGTATCTATATTCAATCAAAAGAGTTAGAACCGCCATATTTTAGAAAAGGTTTGATACGGGTATCGAATTTCTGAAAAAGGATCGGAAGAGAAGAAAATAACGGATACGGGGATATCATATGCGGGAACGGATGAACGTCTATCTGACGACGGGCAAAAAAAATTATAAATATGCTTATGTCGCAATCAGATCGTTGTTTGAGAAGAATCAAAATTCGGAAGTCTATTTGTATATCGTATCAGAGGATCTGGAAGATGCGGATCTTTTGTATGAGAACGAATTGGCAGAAGAATACGGGCACCATGTGATCATTCTGCGGTTTGACGAGGAGGAAGCGGCACGGCATATTCGGTTTAGGCCGGGCGATCACTGGGCGGTGGGCGCCATGTCCAGCTATTGGATGTTCCATGAGCTGCTTCCAAAGGAAGTTGACAGGATCATCGTGATCGAATCGGATACGGTCATTGTGGGTGATCTTTCGGAAATCTATCATACGGAGTTTGAGGGGAATTATGCAATCTGCCCGGGACCGGAGCATAAACCGGAGAATCATCGGAACTTTATGGACAAGATCGGCGGGGACTGTCTGACGTTTGTGCTGTCGATGTATGATGTAAAGAAGATAAGGGACGATTTTTCACTTGCGGATATTTTGAACACGGATAAAAAAATCAGAGAGCTGGCGGGAAATTCCATGATGGAGCTGACCTTTGGTTTATTGTTCCATGGAAAGATCAAGTATCTTCCGGCACGCACCGCCTGTATAGATGAAAATGAGAGATACATGGAGGAACTGGGATACGATTATATAGCGGAGTGTGAGAAAACGGCAAAGATCATACACTTTTCTTCCTATGGGGATTACAGCAAACCGTGGAATCCCGTGTTTTTGGTTCCGGGTTACAGTGTGTGGTGGCGGTATGCCGCAGACAGTCCTTATTATAAAGAATATATTGAACGGCAATGGCAGATTTATAACAATACGAGAAAGAAACAGCAGGAAACGGCAAAAAACATTTCCTATAAAAATATACTGCTGTGCGCGTTTGTTTTTATGACGCTGATTCTTATGGCGTTTAGTGTGATCGTGCGCTCCGATTGGATCGGCTGTCTGGTGATTCCGGCAGTGGCAGCGGCTTCTCTGGGACTTTCTTTGGTATTCAGGAAGATCACCATTGCAATCGGAAAGGCAAGAAGCAGATGAGAAAGCTGATTTTGGCCACAGAGACTTTTCCTTACGGAAAGGGAGAAAAATCGTTTATCTTGCCGGAACTTGAAAGATTGCGGCGGCATTTTTCCATCACGGTCATTTCCCATGCAAATCAGGAACAGGTAGAAGAAGGGATGTGTGAAAAACTGCCGGAGGATGTCAGGGTAGTTTGTTTTGGACGGCCAAAACTTTCTGTCTTTGATAAGCTGAAATCCCTTGTTTTCCTACTTGCGGATCGGGATGGAAGAAGAGAAATCGGAGAAATCCTGCGGGGGAAAACCGCGAAAAGGGAGCGCTTGTATCAGACGCTTTCTTTCTTTGCGCAGACATTGTCAGATCAGAAGAAACTGAAAAAGAGCGGTATCTTATCCGCAAAGGAACCAATCATTTATTATTCTTTCTGGTATACGTATTTTTGTTACAGTGCCGTAAGAGTATGCAGGCAGCGGAAGTTTCAGCATGTCAGACTTGTGACGCGCGCTCACGGTATCGATTTGTATCATGAGAGGATTCCCGGGAACAGACAGCCGTTTAAGCATCAGATGGAGGCGCGGCTGCATGCGATTTTCTTTGCCTGTGACTACGCAAAAAAATATTATCGGTCAAATATATTAAAAAATATGGAGGAGAGCAGGCTTCATGTCTGCAGGCTGGGAACGGAAAAGACCAATATCCCTAAGATGTATGAAAAACCGAGGGCATGGCAGATGGTAAGCTGTTCCAACGTGATTCCTTTAAAGAGAGTGCCGCTTATCATTGACGCGCTTGCGCTTTTGGAAGAGGAGATTTCCTGGACACATATCGGCGATGGTGAGCAGATGGAGTATGTAAAGGCGTATGCGAAAGAAAAACTTGGCAAAAAAGGGAATATCAGCTATACTTTTGCGGGATATGTGGGAAATAATGAAGTGATACGATATTATAGAGAGCATTGGGTGGATTGCTTTATCACCACTTCTTCTACGGAAGGAGGCTGCCCGGTTTCCGCGCAGGAAGCCATGAAGTTTGGCATTCCCATGATTGGAACGGCTGTGGGCGGCGTGACGGAAATGATCCGGGGAAATGGGATACTGCTTTCTTCCAATCCGGCGGCGGAGGAGGTTGCAGCGGCAATCCAAACGATGATGTCATTCGATGAAGGGGCGGTCAATGCCATGCGGGATGCCGCGGTTATGCTGTGGGAGAGAGATTACGATACGGACAATAATACAGCAAAAGTGTTAAAGATCCTGAAAAGCATAGAGTGTGCTGATTGAGGCAGAGTGAGGAGAAACGATGAGTACGTTAAAAAAAGTAAAGGATATGTACGGTAAATTCCGCTTTATTCTGACCACACAGCAGAAGGTGTATTTTTGGATTGTGCTTGCGATGAGTCTGGTGGCCGCACTTCTGGAGATGGTCGGCGTTGCGGCGATCGTTCCGATCCTGGATATGATGCTTGACATGGATGAGGCCCGCACAAAATGGTTTGTGCGGCCGTTCATTGAGATGTTTCATTTGGATACGGATCAAAAAGTGATTTGGTTTATGTGCACCATTGTAATCGCTATTTATATTTTCAAAAACGTTTATAATATTTTTTTCAACTGGGTGTATCTGAAGTATGCCAATAAAGTGCAGAGAGAACTTTCGGTGCGCGTATTGGATGCTTATCTGAAACAGGGTTATATTTTCTTTGTGGAAAATAATACGGCGGCGCTTTTGCAGGGAGTCAGGGAGGATGTTTCCGCTGTATATAATATGGTGAAAGCAATATTTGCGCTGCTGACGAAAATTTTTACGGCAGTCTGTATTGCAGTCTATATTTTTGCGCAGTCAAGCGAGATGGCTGTCGTGTTGTGCGGTTTGGCCCTGCTCAGCATTGCGCTGCTGCAGATTTTCTATAGAAAGCCCATGAGTGTAAATGGTAAGATGCATCGGCAGTTGACGCAGGAATCGTCCCAGATCTCTTTAGAGGCCATTCAGGGAAACAAAGAGATCATAGCGATGCAGAAGCAGGATTTCTTCTCAAAATATTATGCGCAGGCGGTAGCGAAACGCAACAGATTTGCTGTTAAAGTAGAGCTTGGCACCCTTTCGCCGGCTTATTTTATCGAGATGATCTGCATTACGGGACTGATGGCGGCGGTTGCGGTGCAGATGGGTGCCAGTGCCGACGTGAATGGACTGATCACACGTCTTTCTACCATTGCGGTTGGTGCATTTCGTATTTTGCCTGCTGTGGGCGGCATAACCAGCGGCATCAATACGGTTACGATGTATATGACGCAGTTTGAAAGGACTTATCAGACCTTGAAAACGGTAAAGCAGCTGGAAGAAAAGGAGAGAGAAAAGAGAAAGGATGTGCCCCGAGAGAATCGCTCGTCTGTGCGGTTTGAAAAGGAACTGCGCGTGTGCGGCGTAACGTTTGCCTACCCGAATGGAGAGGGAAACGTATTAAATCAGATAGATCTGCGTGTAAAGAAAGGCCAGTCCATTGCATTGATCGGGCCGTCCGGTGCGGGGAAGACGACCCTTGCGGATATTCTGCTCGGACTTCTCAAGCCGTTGGAAGGCAAGGTCATGATGGACGGTACAGACATCGAGGAGCTGGGAGAGGACTGGGGCAGAATTGTGGGATATGTGCCGCAGACGATGTACCTGATCGACGACACAATCAAATATAACATTGCTTTTGGGGAAGCGGAGCAGGATATAGACGAGGAACGGATCTGGGAATCGCTTCGGGTGGCGCAGTTGGATACTTATGTGAGGAGTTTGAGACATGGCATTGACACCGAGGTTGGAGAGCTGGGTGTCCGCTTTTCCGGAGGACAGAGGCAGAGATTGGCGATTGCGCGAGCGCTGTACCGTAATCCTGATATTTTGATCTTGGATGAGGCGACGGCTGCTTTGGATAATGAGACAGAAGCGGAAGTGATGAAGGCAATTGAGGCGCTTCAGGGATATAAGACATTGATCATTGTGGCGCACAGACTGACAACTGTCAGGAAGTGTGATATGATTTATGAAGTGAAAGACGGCGCAGTGGTTGAGAAAAACAAAGAGGATATCGATTGGTTCGGGGATAAGACTTGAGAGGAATGAAATGAGTGAAAAGGGCGAAAAAGAATTTCATTATGGATTGGCGTTGTTGAGAATATGGATGTGCTTTGAAGTGATATGTTATCATTTTTTTAACGGGGATGTGCTTTTGACAAATCCGCTTTTGAAAGTGGTCCATATCTGGGGTTATATAGCGGTTCCGGTATTTATGATCATGTCGTTTGCCATGACGGATATGGCAGAAACGGCCCATAGCAGGGAAAAAATAAAGAAACGCTTTTACAGGCTTCTCGTTCCGCACTTTTTTTGGACGGCGGCGTACTATTTGATTTATTTGCTGCTTGACAAGACAAAAGGCTTGCAACTGGAGCACGGATTTACAGATGCTCTTTGGCAGTTGTTCTTGGGTCACTCGATCAATCAGACACTATGGTATCAATTTGATTTAGTTGTTATGACGGTACTGTTTTTAGCAGTCTTTAGGCTGCATAAAAAGGCGGCATTATCAGTAAGCCTGCTTTTGGCGTATTTAGCCGTGGCATTACAGTATTTTGGCATAAACGGCAGTTTATTTCAAAACGTAAACTGGCCGGAAACAATTTGTGGCACTTATTTTTCCAAGGATTATGTCATATTTCCCATAGGAAGATTTGCGGAAATGGTTCCCTACGCCGTGATTGGAATTTTTATGTGTCACTACAAAATATTTGATAAAATAAAGGTTAGAAAAATAGAAACCTGTATCGGTTCCGTTTTGGCGATACTTCTTGTTTATAAAGGAGATTTATTCAACACGTTATATGGTACCGGATGGGGATATCAAGGCTTGTATCGAGTTGCCATGGGTGTTTTCACGGTTACGCTTTTTGCGGGGATTTCGGCTGATATCGTTCCTGGTGCAGTAAAAAAAATGATTTCGGCTGTCTCAAAGCATACCATGGCAGTTTATTTTATGCATCGACTGATCGCAGCGATCCTTTATCACACAGGATTAGCACAAATGTTAAACATGACTAAGGGAAGTATTTACGACTGCCTGATTATTTTTATTATTTCCCTGGCTGTGGCAATGGGTGCAAGCAGGATTCCGATCAAATGGCTCAAAATGTCAATGTCCTAAATGTGTCTGCGATTAAGGTATAAAATGGCAATGATAATGCCAGAGGACGGACGCAGCATAACGATGAAGAGGAGATGAAAACAGTGAGGAGCAGTATGAAAAATAGCATGGCTATTGCGAAAAAAGCATTTACGCAAATAAGGGAGAATGTGGAACCGTACAAGTGGGAATATCTGCTGGGCGGTTTGTTTACGCTCCTTATTATCTTCTCGGCAATGTACTTTGATTTTTTTGCTACCTTTCGGGACGGAATCAACTTCTGGTATGCCCTCTTTGAGGGACATCCGCTGTCCTATTATTCTTATGCGGCGGCGATTCCGGGTGCAACGCCGAATCGTGAAATTGTCTGCGGCGCAGCATACGACTTTACCATTTATGCTTTTTTTGCCGTATGGAATTTCCCGGCATGGCTGTATGAACGGATCTCCGGTAATTTTGCGGAGTCTTCTCTGGTGTGCATGATGTGGGCGAAGTTGATGCTGCCCGTGATTGCCATTGTGATTGCCAGAGGCATGAAAATGATTTTGGAGTTTATTACGGGAAGTGACAGAGATTCGGCAACCATGATCTATGCCTACTCATTTTCGGGTATTTTGATGATGGCGGCGTATTCTGTCGGGCAGTATGATATTATCGGCGTTCTATTTGCCGTATACGGCGTTTATTATTTCCTGAAAGAAGATTATAAAAGATTCTATCTGTATTTCGGAGCGGCCATTACCTGTAAATACTTTGCGGTTTTCCTCTTTGTCTGCCTGGTATTGCTGCATGAGAAAAGAATCTTATATATCATCAGGAATCTGGCTTGCGGCTGTTATCTGGTAGTGATCGAGAAATTTTTGTTCAGCTTTGGCAAAAGCTATGCAGCGCTGCATCCGACAGTTGAGAAGGTGCATACCGGGGGAAGCGAAGGGGTGGTAGGGACCATACTCTTGTCGTCGCGTGTGCAGTATCTGTTTCATTTAAAGAAATCCATGGGCGTTGACGATATGTCCGTATTTATTTTCCTGGTTGCCCTGATTTGTGTCTACTGTTATCTGCAAAAGCGGGAGGAGACATATGACTTTTATTATAAAGTGATTTATGTCGCTTTTGCCATCAATGCGGTATTTATTCTGTTTACGGCTTCAACGCCGTATTGGGCGATCGTGATGGTGCCGTATATGATCCTGATCATATACTGCAGATCAGAGCACAGGAAGATCAATATCTGCCTGGAGCTCATAGGAGTCGGCAGTTTTCTGGTATGGCATTTCGCCAGGGAACCGTATCTGTTTTACAGTGAAAACTGTGAGGGCATGCTGCTTTATTATCTGCTGGGAAAGCCCTATTTTTACAGGAGAGGACTTACTGCCGTTATGGCAAGTCTGATCGAGGAGGGAGGAATCCTGGCGTCACCAATCAATATGCTGCGATCGGTCTGTTATGCCTGCATGCTGATCCTGCTGATTATCAATTTCCCGGCCTTTAACAAAAAGGAGAATGATTTTACGGGCAGACAGGAGGAAGTGGGTATGAGGGGGCTGTTAGCCTTTAGAACCCTGTGTATGGTAGGCGTGCTGCTGCTTCCGCTTGCGGGCTATGTGGTGCAGGTGGCATTTGGGGAGACCTTTCGGAATCTACAGACGGAGAATCAGTTGTTCAATCATATTTTGCCGCATCTGATCAATTGAGGCAATTTGCGGGATCATGCAGGGGACGAAGCAGGGAAAAGAATGGAGGAGAACAAAATGGCAAAACGAGTTGCGTTAGTGACAGGAGGCAGCCGGGGAATCGGAAAGGCCATCTGTGAGAAGTTTGAAGCGATGGGTTATGACGTGGTGGCGCCTACCCGTGCGGAACTGGATCTGTCATCAAGTGTTTCCGTGGAACGATTTTTGGAATTGCACGAAAAGGACGTCTATGATGTCATCGTCAATAATGCGGGCATTAATGACGTAAATGACATAGAAAATGTGACGGACGACGAGATAGAGCGGGCAATGTCGATCAATCTGGTGACACCGCTAAAGCTTCTGCGCAAGTTTGTGCCGGCGATGAAGGAAAGGCGTTATGGAAGAATCGTCAACATCGGATCCATATGGGGCATTGTGTCAAAAAGAGGCCGTGTGGTCTATAGCATGACAAAACATGGGATCCACGGGATTACCAAAACTTTGGCGGTGGAACTTGCGGAATATAATATTTTGGTAAATACCGTCTGTCCCGGATTCACGCTTACGGAATTGACTTATAAAAATAATACGGCGGAGCAGATTAAGCGGATTGAGCAAGACATTCCGATCGGGCGCATGGCGCAGCCAGATGAGATCGCGGATGCAATTGCGTATCTTGCGGATGAAAGAAATACCTATTTAACAGGACAACTGATTGCAGTGGATGGGGGGTTTACTTCAAAATGATCATTCATTCCAGATTGAAAGACTATACGGTACATATTGAGGAGAACTTGGATTTTTTACTGAATTTGCCAAAAGAAAACGTACAGTTTGTTATCGACAGAAAGGTCTATGACTTATATGAAAAGTATTTTGATTCCGTTCCTAAGGACAGGCTGATCTTGCTTGATGCAACCGAGGAAAACAAGATACTCGACACGGCGCTCGCGATTTGTGAGAAGATGACAGAGATACCGGCAAAAAGAAATATGCAGCTGATCTCTGTCGGGGGTGGAATCACGCAGGATCTTACGGGATTTGTGGCAAATATTTTGTATCGGGGGATTAAGTGGATCTTTGTGCCAACCACGCTTTTGGCGGCCTGCGACAGTTGTATCGGAGGGAAAACATCTTTAAATTATAAAAAATACAAAAATTTATTGGGGACATTTTATCCGCCGGATGAAATCCATATCTGCGCGCGCTTTTTTGACACGCTGAGCGAAGGAGATTATAAGAGTGGCCTGGGAGAAGTGGTAAAATTTAATATCATGGAAGGGGAAGACGGCTTAAAAAAGATGGAAAACAATATTGCGTCCCTTCTGACAAGAGAGAAAGAGAAGATAAACCAATTTGTGCTTTCCAGTCTTACCTATAAAAAGAAATTCATAGAAGTGGATGAGTTTGATCGGGGGGAGAGGATCAAATTAAATTTTGCACATACGTTTGGACATGCGGTCGAAGTGGTGTCAAATTATGCGATTCCCCATGGCACGGCAGTCGCGATGGGAATGATCATGGCGGACGGCCTGTCCTGCAAAAGGGGACTGCTTGACGAAGAGATGATCAAACGGAGCGAAAAGATCCTTTTGCAGATCATAGACATCGACAGCACGGTGCTTGACGTGGATATGGAGCATTTTATTAAAGCGGTACGGAAAGATAAGAAACAGACGGATTCCGCAATGACAGCGGTACTTAGGACAAAGCAGGATTTGACAATCGTAAAAGATATGACGGAAGAGGAAGTGATCTACGCGGTACAATACTTTAAAGACTTATATCAGAGGAAACATTTATTATTGAGGAGGAGATAGGAATGAATGCCAAAAAGAAATTATTTTTAGGGGGGGGTATTTCTAAACGTTATATTGGTCATTGTTGGAACTATCCTGATTCTTCACGGGGGTCAGAATGATATTACGTTGCATGATATTCCTTTGTATACAGCCGAAGGAGAATTTACGGAAGGGGAGAAAAATACCTTTAATACACAGTATCCGGAGGCATCTTATTATTTTATGGTGGAGACGGGGGACTTACGGACGGGTATTTATGATATAACCGTTGATTATGCCATGCCTGTTTATCATGATTATTATACGATTACCTGCGAATACGGCATAGACGGCAAATCTTATCCGGCAGTCTATGCGGAGCCGCATAATCTGAGCTCATTAAGCAAAAGCCTGACTTATCGTATCTGGGTAAACAGTAAATTGGATAATTTAAAAATAAAGATAAGCTGTGGCAATCAAGCCGGTAATGTTTTTGAACTTTGGCAGGGCAGTGCATTCTATGTAGATAAAATAGAGATTTCGAGAGATTATAAGAGAACCGTACTTTATCAGGGATTGAAATTTCTGCTGCTGATTGCATTGATTGATGGTAGTCTGCTGATCTGTTGGAACAGAAAATGGATTGGAGACAGACTGCGCAATAATTTTTATGTTATATTTGGATTAATATGTATTTTTATGGTTAGCTCTTTAAGCATTTTTGGTAAGTTTTCGATAGGGCATCAGGATATTCCATTCCACTATGTAAGGATTATCGGATTGGCGGAAGGACTGCTGGGCGGATCTTTTCCGGTGAAGATACAGCCTGGTTGGTTGTGGGGGTACGGGTATGCGGCTTCTGTATGCTACGGGGATCTTTTGCTGTATATACCGGCTGTATTATATATCATAGGTGTGCCAATCATACATGCTTATAAGTTTTATATTTTGATGTGTAATTTAGGAACGTTGTTCACCTCCTATTTTTGCTATAAAAAAATAAGCGGGAATAAGTATGTGGGAGTTGCCTGCACCGCATTGTATTGTTTGTCAATTACTCGGATTTTGAACATTTATCTGCGTACCGCAGTGGGCGAATATACCGCCTTTATGTTTTTGCCGCTTGTTCTGCTTGGCGTTTGGAAAATTTATAAAGAAGAATCGAAATCCTTCCAAAATGGAGGAATGTTGTTGTGCCTGGGCATGACGGGAATCATACAGTCTCATGTGATTAGCACGGAGATGTCCGGTATTTTTATAGGTCTGGCTGTTTTATTATTGATACGTAAGATGACAAAGCGTATCTTTACGACATTGGCTAAAAGCGTGGCGATGTCCTTTTGCTTGAACATTGGATTTTTGCTGCCTCTTTTTGACTATTCGTTGGATGCATTGAAGGTGTTTGCGAAGAAGAGGTCTTATGGGATCCAACAGGCCGGGCTGAGCCTGTATGAGCTTTTTTCAGTTGGTAGTACCGGAATGGGGGAATATCATGATGGGGTGCTGGGAGTAGCGGGACGAATACCGGAATCTTTGGGGATTGCCATGCTGATTGTATTGTTGTTAATGGTTACGGTGGCTGTTAAGTGCCAGGAATGGGAACCGGGGGCAAAGAAGGAATTTATTTTGTCAGTTGTATTAAGTGGGATCGCGCTATGGATGACGACCTATTATTTCCCGTACAACAGGCTGGCCGCTGTGCCCGGATTAAAAAATATTTTTACAAGCATTCAGTTTCCGTGGCGTTTTTTAAGTATTGCCGTACCTTTGTTAACGTATATGGCCGGTCAGGTCTTTATAAAGATTGGTCAGATGATTGGAAAGCGGCAAATGTATTGTGTATTGATTGTTATTTGTGTGGTTGGCGCGTCTCAGGCTTTGTACTGCATGGATATGCTCAATCGTTCTGACGATATGAGTCAGGCGTATTATGATTATCGGGACAACAGGAACCATAAATGGATTACATCCAGCGGGGAGTATTTACTGACGGGTACCGATACCTTTCAGACAGGTCTTGAGCAGGATGTAGTCGGTGAAAATGTGCAGTTGGGTGTTCCGGAGAGAAAAGGGACACAAATACAGGTTGCTTGCCAAGCAGAAGAAAATGCAAAAGTTACCTTCCCTTTATTTGCTTATAAGTACTATCAATGTAAGGACATGGAGACCGGGGAAAGGTTTCCTATTGTACGAGGCGATAACAACAGGATAGAGATGGAACTGCCGGATCATTATCAGGGAACATTGAAAGTTTGTTTTGTGGAGCCCTGGCATTGGAGAGCAGCCGAGATTGTGTCACTGCTTACATTGATTTGGATTATCGTTTGTGCATGCAGGAGTCGGAAACACCAAGGTGTTTTGCATATAACAAGCGCAATAATGAAATAGATGCTGTATTCCTTTGAAACCGGGAAATATATAGCGTAATGCGGATGATTGGATGAACTACCCGACTTGGCAATCGGGTAGTTTTTGTTGTGATATAGCTAAATTGACATCGTGTTGACATTGATATGGATAAAAAGTAATATTGTATTGATATTTACGTTTTAAGGGGGTCATTATGAACAACACAATGCTTCTCGACTGTACCCTGCGCGACGGCGGGTACATCAACGACTGGAAATTCGGGCATGATAATCTCGTCAGTATTTTCGAGAGACTGGTGGATGCGAATCTGGATATCATTGAGATTGGTTTTCTCGATGAAAGGCGGCCCTTTGATATTGACCGCAGCATTATGCCGGATACGGACAGTGTGGAAAAAATATACGGAATGCTTGACCGGAAACGGACCATGGTGGTTGGCATGATCGATTACGGGACATGCGGGACGGAACATATCAAGCCATGCGAGGAAAGTTTTCTGGACGGCATCCGCGTGATTTTTAAGAAGCATCTGCGGGAGCAGGCCTTTGCCTTTTGTAAGGAGCTTAAGGATAAGGGCTATAAGGTGTTTGCGCAGTTAGTTTCGGTAACCAGCTATGATGATGACGAGATGATGGATGCGATCAGGCTTGCCAATGAAGTAGATCCGTATGCGGTATCCATGGTAGATACTTATGGGTTAATGCACCAGAACAATCTGCTGCATTATTTTCATCTGCTGGATCAGCATTTGCATCAGGAAATCGGGCTTGGATATCATGCGCATAATAATTTTCAGATGGGATATGCCAATTGTATCGCTATGCTGAATAATCGTATTGAGCGGCCGATGATTGTGGACGGCAGTATTTACGGGATGGGAAAGAGTGCAGGAAACGCGCCGCTTGAACTGATTGCCATGTATATGAATAATGCTTTGGGGAAGCATTACCATGTCAGCCAGATCCTTGAGGCGGTGGACGCCAACATATCGCAGTTTTATCGTCCTGCGACCTGGGGCTATAACATGTTTTATTACATTGCGGCATCCAATGACTGTCATCCCGAGTATGTGGCGCATCTGATGAATAAGAGGACCCTTTCCATCAAATCGATTAATGAGATTTTGAAAAAGCTGCAGGGCGAAAAAAAGCTGCTCTACGATGAGGAGTATATCGAGGAGCTCTATGTGGCGTATCAGAAGAATGAAGTCAACGATGAGGCGGACAGAAAACGGCTGGGACAGGTGCTGGCGGGTCAGGATATCCTGCTGATCGGACCGGGAATGACGGTAAAGACCCAGAGAGAACGGATTGAGGAGCATATCAGGGAGCATGCGCCAATCGTGATTTCCATCAATTATGTGCCGGAGGGCATCAAGCCGGACTATATTTTTCTGAGCAATGCCAAAAGGTATGTACAGCTTGCCACCCGCCTCAGCCAGGAAAAATATGCGCTGATTGCCACCTCCAATGTGACCGGGACGAATGATGAGGCTTTTGATTATGTATTTAATTTTAGCACGCTGATGGATCCGGAAGCAAAGATCGTGGATAATTCGCTGGTGATGCTCTTAAAGGCGCTTGTCAGTGTGGGCTGTAAGAAAGTGACGCTGGCAGGGTTTGACGGCTATTCCGCAGAGACATCCAATTACTACAATGTCGAGATGGAGTATGATTTCGCGAAAAATATGGCGGCGTATTTAAACGACTACACGAGTGGATTTTTGGCACAACTGCGGGGAAAGATGGAAGTGGTATTTTTGACGGATTCACGGTACCGGCAGTAGAAAATACGGAAATCAGGGATAAAGGTGGATTATCATGAAAATCAAGGTTGCTAAGTATATAGCGGAATTTCTCGTTGCACATGGAATCAAAGATTGTTTTATGGTGACCGGCGGCGGTGCTATGCACTTAAATGATGCTTTAGGACATCAGGAGGAGCTGCATTGCATATTTAACCATCATGAGCAGGCATGTGCCATTGCCGCAGAAGGGTATACCCGTATGACCGGCGCTCTGGCAGCAGTCTGTGTGACCAGCGGTCCTGGCGGAACAAATGCCATTACAGGCGTGATGGGAGGTTTTTTGGATTCCATTCCCATGTTCATCCTTTCCGGCCAGGTGAAAAGAGAGATGACGACCTGGTCGTGTCCGGATCTTGGGCTGCGGCAGCTGGGCGATCAGGAATACGGCATTGTCAAAGTGGTTTCCCATATGACGAAGTATGCCGTGATGATAACGGAACCGACACAGATTGCCTATCATTTGGAGAAGGCGCTGTTTCTTGCGCTGGATGGCAGAGGCGGCCCTGTCTGGCTTGATATCCCGCTGGATGTGCAGGGAGCGATGGTAGAGACGGAAGAGCTGCCCCATTTTGATGCGCAGGCGGAGGAAGCAGAATTAAGTGCTGTGCACAGACAGGATACAGATCTGACTGCGACAGCCCGGACAATTCTGCAAAAGGTAAAGGAGGCAAAAGCACCTCTTCTTTTGACAGGCGCCGGCATCAGGCTCGGGGGTGCGCAGGAGCTCTTGCTGCAATTGATTGAAAAATTGAAAATACCTGTTGTTACAGCCTGGAATTCGAGCGATACCGTAGCCTGGGACAACCCGTACTTTGCCGGGATGCCGGGAACGCTGGGGACCAGACCGGGTAACTTTGCCGTGCAAAACTGTGATCTTTTGCTGAGTCTCGGGTGCCGCCTGAATGTTCGCATGGTCGGGTACAATCGTTTTGATTTTGCAAAAAATGCCTATAAGATTATAGTTGATATTGACCCCAGGGAATTACAAAAACCGACGTTATGCCCTGATATGCCTGTATGTGCGGATGTGAAGGAGCTTTTGGAAGCGATGCTTTCCGAGGCGTATGAGCCGCAGGAATGTCACAGGGCATGGACGGCATGGTGCAGGAATCTGGTGAAAACCTATCCTGCGGTGCAAAGCAGTTACTACAGGAATGATGGCGGCCCCATTAATCCTTATGTATTTATAGATAAACTGTTTGCTAAGCTGAAGGAAGACGAGCGGATCATCTGCGGTAACGGAAGCGCCTGTGTCGTTTCGTTTCAGGCAGGCAAGATCAAACAGGGACAGAGAATGTTTACAAACTCAGGATGTGCCGCGATGGGGTACGGACTTCCGGCGGCTCTGGGCGTTGCAGTTTCCGATAACAGCCGCCGGGTAGTCTGCATTGACGGTGACGGCAGTGTGATGATGAATTTGCAGGAGCTGGCAACGATTGCCTATAACCGTCTGGACATCAAGCTGATTATTCTGAATAACAACGGGTATCATTCAATCCGTCAGACGCAGACAAATCTTTTTCAGCCGCCGTTTATCGGGATCGATCAGGACAGCGGTATCGGTTTCCCGGATTTTGGGAAACTGGCGGATGCGTTCGGACTGCAATATTTTTGTGTGCATAACGAGGAGGATTGTGACGAGGCGCTGTGGGACGCATTAAACTGCGAGGGGCCGTGTATCTGTGAAGCAATCCTGGATCCCAGGCAGAATTTTGCGCCGAAATCTTCTTCTAAGGTGATGCCGGACGGGAAGATCGTTTCCCCGTCAATGGATGACATGGCGCCGTTTTTGGAGCGGGAGGAGTTTGCGAAGATTCGCTATCCGCGGGATTGAGGAGATGAAATGCAAAGAGCAATCATTACCGGGCCTACCGGTGCAATCGGTATGGCATTACTGCAAAAGTGCATAGAAGCGGGAGTAGAAGTGGCGGCGGTATGCCATCGCGGATCGAAAAGGATCGGACGCATCCCTGTCTCGGAGAAGGTCAAGGTGGTGGAGTGTGACCTGGATAAGATCGGGATGCTGCCGGATCTTTTGCAGGGCAGCTATGATGTTTTCTTTCATCTGGCGTGGGCTTGTACGGCCGGAGAAGGAAGAAATGATGTGGCGGCGCAGACGCAGAATATCAAAAGCACGACGGAGGCGGTGGAAGCGGCGCACAGGCTTGGCTGCGAGTGCTTTATCGGGGCCGGTTCGCAGGCAGAATACGGCCGTGTGGAGGGAAAACTTAGCGCGAATACACCGACATTTCCCGAAAACGGATACGGGATCGCCAAACTGTGCGCAGGACAGCTTAGCAGACTTCGGTGCGCCCAGCTTGGGATCAGGCATATCTGGTTTCGGGTGCTCAGCATATACGGTCCCTATGACGGAGAACAGACCATGGTTTTGTCCGGTATCAAAAAGATGTTAAGCGGGGAAGCGGCGGAGTATACGCCGGCTGAGCAAATGTGGGATTATCTGTACAGTAAGGATGCCGGGAGGGCGTTTTATCTGGCGGCAGAGAAGGGAAAGGACGGGGCGGTTTACTGCCTTGGAAGCGGACAGGCGGCGCCGTTAAAAGATTATATTGAGATCATGCGGGATGAGATTGATCCCGCGCTGCCGCTTAAGATCGGCGCGAAGCCTTATGCCGAGAAACAGGTCATGTATCTGTGTGCGGATATCACTGATCTGCAAAAGGATACCGGTTTCACACCACAGGTCGGATTTCGCGAGGGCGTCAGGGAGACGGTGGAATGGGTAAAAGCCGGTTGTAATTAAGTGTGCCTTGGTATATAATAAAATGCAGCGGCTTTTGCAAAATGAACAGTTTGGAACGGAAATATGTATGGAAAAAGTAGTGATCATCATTAATGGAAGCGGTGGTGTCGGGAAGGATACCTTATGTGACTGTTCGGCAAAACAGTTCAAG
>DLAF01000001.1:554-18381 GCA_002492725.1 Lachnospiraceae bacterium UBA7054 | reverse complement strand
GTTTATTAAATGACTGCTATACAATCAATGGAGCAGGAGAAATGCTCTCCTACTCCATTTTCTATCACAGCCAATTTTTATGATTGCCCTATTATTGATATAACCCTACCAGATGATCGATTGCCATCTGTCTGATTTCTCCCTGTGCCAAATACCCTGCGCCGTACCTTGCTGCATACTCCTCGCCCATTGTTTCCACCTGTTCGGCATAGTAAGCATCCGCATCGAAGGCAAGTCCCGCGTCATCAAAGACAGCCTGATAAACCATGGCTTCCTTTACCTGCTCCTGCGCCCTTTGCGTAAGCTCCTTCTCATAAGCGATCTCTTCTTTCGCCGTCATATCCGAGTCCCCGTCACTGTTTTTCAACAAAGACTGGGTGGCTTTCACATATTTTTTAGGGTAAGACGTTACCGTAGAATTTTCCACCACGTAGTTTGTGAGATACTCCTGCAGATGCTCCTTGTAAAACTCATCTTCTACCTTAGCCCGATATTCTGCTGCGGTAGTTACTTCCTCCGTATCCGCCAGATTTTCCGCCACAAAAGCATCCGTAAGTTCCGGCGTTACCTGAATGCCATTGACCGTAACTGCAAAAACAGCGTCTTTGCCTGCCAGCTCTTCATTGTAATCCTCAGGGAACGTGACCTCCACCGTCACCTCATCCCCGGGCTTATGTCCGATCAGCTGCTGCTCAAAATCATCTACAAACGATCCCGATCCGATGGTCAGATCATAACCCGCACCATTGGTGTTCCCGCCATCAAATTCAACCCCGTCAACGGTACCCACAAAATCTATGTTGACCTCATCGCCGTCCGCGATCACAAGCTGCTCATCCGTACTGAGTTCTTTATGGGATTCCAGCGTGGAAGCAATCCTATCTTCAACCTCCTGCGTCGTAGCTGCCACCTCATCCGCCGGTACGGAAATATTCTTGTAATCGGCCAGATCCAGCATTGCTGCTATATCCGCATTCTTTATCCTGCCGTCACTTGCAAGCCCTGCGCTATAATCTGTGCCGGGCGTCGTACGGATTGACACAAGATACAGCTGCTTTCCCACAAGCAGTACGATACCAAGCACGATGACCGCCGCCACCACATACCCGATCATTCTGGCAATACCGGCCTCCCTTTTTGCCTTCTGCACCTGTTTTCTGCGCGCTTCCCGCTTTGCCTTGCTTTTACTTACATTTGTGTCTTTGTCTGTCCCGGCAGACTTTTTCATTCCCATGATATCTTCCCTCTTTCTGACTTATTTTTTCATTCCAGAAAATAATTTATCACATCTTTGCGGGAAAGGAAATAGTTTGGACAAAGTTCACAAAGAATGCACAAATTCCTGCCGGCACAGATGGCGATGCTTTTCTTTCCAAATTCTATCACGCCATTCATAGTCTGTCACAGATACTCCCGCATAAAATCTTCCTCAGACAAAATCTGCACTCCCAGCTCTTTTGCCTTCTTATTTTTAGAAGACTGGGATGCGGTATCATTGTTGATCAGGCAGACCGTCTTTCCCGTCACGCTGCCCGTCACCTTTCCCCCGCGCCGCTCGATCTCCTCCTTTAAGGCATTTCGATTCTCAAAATGTGTAAGGCTCCCCGTCACCACAAAGCTCATGCCTTCAAGCGTCTGACCGCCCTCCTGCATCGGCTTTTCTTCGATCACAAGCTCCGTCAAAAGATCATCAAGCTGTTCCATCGCCTTTTCGCTGTGAAAGAAATCATAAATGCTGCCCGCGATCACTTCCCCAATGCCGTCAATCTCAGCCAGTTCCTCCACAGAGGCATTTTTCAGTGCATTGATATCATAGTCAAACTGCCTGCACAAAAGCTTAGCGTTTGCCACGCCGATATTTTCGATCCCGAGCCCGTAAATAAGGCGGGGTAATGTGGTATTCCTTGCCCTGTTCAAACTCTCTGAAAGGTTCTGCCACGACTTTTCCCCAAAGCCCTCCATCTGCGTGATTTCCTCCTGATAGCGATTCAGGCGAAAAAGATCCGCAAAACTGTGCAGAAAGCCCCTCGCCAGAAATTTCTCCAGCGTAGACTCCGAGAGACCGTCCACATTGAGGGCATCCCTGCTGACAAACAAAGTAAAGGCCTTGCTCTTCTTTGCGTCACAGTCCGGATTGTCGCAGTACAGGGACTGCACGTCATTCGTCTGACTGATGCGGGTGGGCCCCCCACAGACCGGACAGAACGCAGGAATTTCCAGACTGTCGCTCTGTGTCAGATTTTCCGCGATCTGGGGAATAATCATATTTGCCTTGTAAACCGTGATCCGATCCCCAATCCCCAGCTTTAACCCCCTGACAATACTAATGTTGTGGACGGAGGCACGGCTCACCGTGGTGCCCTCCAGCTCCACCGGCTCAAAGATCGCCACGGGATTGATCAGCCCTGTGCGGCTGGCACTCCACTCCATTTCCAAAAGGCTCGTCTCCCGCAGTTCATCCGCCCACTTGAAGGCAATGGAATCCCGCGGAAACTTGGCGGTTCTGCCCAGAGACGCCCCGTATGCCATATCGTCGAAGGTCAGCACCAGGCCGTCCGATGGCACATCGTAGGTCTTAATCTTTTCCTCGAAATAACTAATGTTATCTAATATCGTATCCGGCTCCACTTCGCGGTACTCTACCACGTCAAACCCCTGTTCTTTCAGGAACGCAAACTGCTCCTTTCTGGCATTGTGAAAGTCTGCGTCCGCCCGCACCAGACAAAAGGCATAAAAACGCACATTTCTGCCTGCCGTTACCTGATTGTCAAGCTGCCTGACACTTCCGCTGCACAGATTTCGGGGATTTTTGTACTTTGCCTGCTCATCCTCAATCTCCCGGTTTAACTTTTCAAAATCGCTGTAAGTGATGACCGCTTCGCCCCGTAGTACCAGCTCACCCTGATAAGGAATCGTAAGCGGCAGATTGCGAAACACCCTGGCGTTTCCCGTAACGACCTCCCCCACCTCGCCGTTTCCTCTGGTGACCGCCTTTTGAAGCTTCCCGTTCCTGTATGTCAAAACGATGGTCAGGCCGTCAAGTTTCCAGGAAAGAAGACCCTTTTTACCGTTCAGCCAATCCCGCAGCTCCTCCCTGCTCTTGGTCTTAGCCAGGGAGAGCATGGGCGTCTCATGCCGTTCCTTCGGGAGCTCATCCACTGCTTCATAACCCACCTTAACCGTAGGACTGTCCGCAAAAACAACACCCGTCTCTTTTTCAAGCGCCGCCAGTTCGTCGTAGAGTCTGTCATACTCGAAATTCGACATAATCTCCTCATCCTTGGCATAATATGCCTCGGAAGCCCTGTTTAAAAGCGCCGCAAGTTCCCGCATCCGCTCTTTTTTATTTACCGCCATTTGCTGATCCGCCATTTTTCCGTTCTCCCGTTATCTATAACCCGTATTCCTGTTTGCCATGGCTTTTTCCATGCTCTAACCGAAACTTTCACGCTCTGCGTACCTTCTTTGCCCGTCACCCCTCCAGGCCGCAGAACCGATAGAGCGCAGTCCGCTCCGCCTCCGTAAGCTCCCTGTACTCCCCCGGCTTTAAATCTCCCAACTCTATATTGATAACGCGTGTTCTTTTAAGGTTCTTAATCTCATACCCCTGCGTCTTACACATGCGACGTATCTGCCTGTTTAAGCCTTGTGTGAGAGTCATTTTCAGGGTCTTATCACCGATCTGTTCTATTTTGCAGGGACGAGTCGTCTGCGTAAGTTCTTCCAGATATACCCCGGCCCGCATATTGGCGATTGCCGTTTCCTCCCACTTTCTGTCACTCTTTACGATGTATTCTTTTTCATGACCGTGTCTTCCCCTCATCATCGCATCAATGAGGGCACCGTCGTCGGTAAGAAGCAGCAGTCCCTCGGAATCCTTGTCCAGCCGTCCGGCATAAGTCACCCGCCTGGGATAGCCGATCTCTTTCGTCACGATCCGCTCCGCGTGGGCATCCCGTTCCGTACACACCACACCCTTGGGCTTATAATAAGCCAAAACCACATGATCCTGCGGCGCATGCAGCGTTTTTCCACGGACTGTGACAACGTCCGCATCCGATACCTTCATGCCTGCCTGCGCGGTTTTCCCATTTACGAGAACCACGCCCTCCTCTATCAGCTTATCCGCATCCCGCCTGGAACATACCCCACAGGAGGCAAGATATTTATTCAAACGTACTGCTTCCATCCTTATCCTTCCCCTGCGCCCGCAGCGCTCTCCCCTGTATCCTTACTCTCAGCGGCGCTCTCCCCTGTATCATCACTCTCGGCAGCGCTTTCTTTGCCTTCTTCCCTTTCTACCCCGTGCTCCATCAAAAAGGTGCGCCATTTATCGTAATGCTGTGCATAAAGATGCACCCCGTCGAAGGTAAGCTCTGCCTGCAAATACCCCTCCTCGTCCGTAAACAGAGGATTGCAATCCAGATAAAAAACGCTTTTGCCGTCAGCGAGTCTGGCCGCAGCCACATTCTTATCATTGATATTGACATTGTTAAACTCGGTCTCCATATCATTCTTTTCCCGGCTCACATGGAGATTTGCCATCACATAAATGATTGCATCCGGTTGCCATTCCTGAAGTTTGCGGATCACTTTCAGATACTGTTTCAGGTACATCGGCGTATCCCCATACCCCAGCTCATTCATGCCGAGCATGATGTAGATCTTTCCATAACGCTTTTCCTGCAGAATCCCCTTCAGGTCTACCTTCTCTCCCGTCCGCTGCCAGGTCACTCCGGTGTCCTCTAAAAGCTTGTAGATGGTCATGCCATTATCGCAGAAAAAGTCAGCACCCTCCAGGCCTGCATAATCGGAAATGCCCAAAGTCCTGGAATCTCCCAGAAAAGCGGCATCATTAAAATAACTGTCGTTCTCTAACACATAGTCATAGACAGTAGTCAATGCAACTTTTCCTGCATCCGAGTAATATCGGGAATTTGTCTCAATTGGCGCATATTCCACAAATTCTGTCGCTCTAACCTCTTCTTTCTCCGTTTTTATGGCAATTTTAGGCCTTTGTACATCGGTATTTTGTTTTTCCTTTTTCTCTATTTTAGATATATCTTCCTTGCGTGTTCCTTCATTTTCCTTCTTTTTCCCCTCCGGTTTTTCCGCCGCCGTTTCCTCTTCGTTTTCGAGCATTTTTATTATCGATGTTTTTTTATCGGTTTTTGGTCTTTCCATATTATGAAAATAGGGCAGCGCAATGAGGGCTGTGAATAGAAGCAGCAAAATAAACGGACAGTTGTATATAATTTCCCACAAATACTTTATCTTATTATTGTTCAAGTCAAGCTCCGTCCTTCTATGCTTTTTCGTCAAAATCTAAAATATAAAAACGGATTATTACTTCCCGATATGATCTCATATACCGACCACCAGAACACTACCAGTAAAATCAAAACGGTAAACCAACGATCCTTCCACTTCCAATAAAATTTACCCGGCAGGGGCGTTATGAAAATAACGCACGTTATTAAAAGCAGCGCATATTCCTTCAAGTATCTGACAAGCTGCGTCTCTCCCACCAAAATTGCTTCGCTGTGAAGGCCAATCATATTTCCGAGATACCCTGCAAGCTGCCCCATATCCGTAATGCCAAAAATCACCCATGTGACGGGAATCAGCAGCAGCGTATAGATATGTCCCAAAATCCTGCTTCGCTCCATCCATTTGCCATAGGTCCTCTTTTCCAGAGAAAGAAACAGAAAAAAGACAGTGCCCCAGAGTATAAAATTCCAATCCGCACCATGCCACAGTCCCGTGAGCATCCAGACCACAAAGAGATTCAAGACCGTCCGTGCGCGCCCTTTACGGCTGCCGCCAAGCGGAAAATAAACATACTCCCGAAACCATCTTCCAAGCGTCATGTGCCACCGCCGCCAAAACTCCGAAAGAGACCTGGATACATAGGGATCGTTAAAATTCCGCGGCAACGCAAATCCCAGCATTCTGCCCAAACCCATAGCCATCACGGAATAACCCCAGAAATCAAAATAAATCTGGAAGGAGTAAGCAAAAGCACCCAGCCAGGCCACCAACACATGCAGCCGCCCGGCTCCCGCCGTCATGATCAGATTCCAGAGCGTACCGATCTGATTGGCCAAAAGCACCTTAAGTCCAAGCCCCAACGTAAACAGCTTCAACCCGTTTTCCAGGTCACGAATCCGCACTCTGCGGTTTTTCAGACGCTGCTCCACCTCCCCATAACGGACGATGGGCCCGGCAATAAGCTGCGGGAACATGCAGACATATGTGGCAAACGTGAGCAGATCGGCTTGATTTTCCACCGTGCCATAATAACAATCGATCAAATAGGACAGCATCTGGAATGTATAAAAACTGATACCTAACGGCAGCGTCAGTGAAAGCAGCGGCAAAAGTCCCTTCCCTGCCAGCGCGTTTATGTTTTCCGCCGCAAAATCCCAATACTTAAACACAAACAAGATCCCAAGATCAAAAACCACTGCCGACGCAAGTGCAATCTTCTTTCGTCTCGCCGCCTTCTTCTTCCGATTTGTCTGCGGCGAACGCGGCTCCCAAAACATATAGCGGCTCAAGGCAAAATTTACTAAGACAGACAAAAGAAGCAGCAGAACAAAGTACGGTTCTCCCACTCCATAGAAGATCAGACTTCCCAGTAAAAGTATGATGTTGCGATATTTGGGTAACGCTACATATAATATGATAAAAATCGGCAAAAACCGAAATAAAAATCCAATGCTGGAAAATACCATCGAAAGAACTCCCTGCACAAACAAACACTAGCTAAAGTGGTTTTCCTTTGACAAAAACCTATATTTAGTATATTCCAGGCGACATCATTTGACAAGTACCTATGTCAAAATTAAGGATTTTCTAAGGATTTGCGCAGTCCTTTCGGATAATGGTTCTTCATCTGTCCCCCGGACGCTTTCCCAAACCCCAGACAAAAACCCTCATAAAAAAGCGCTGTCCACCCCTTTTCCTCCTGACAGGGAAGGCTCTCCCCGCGCAGCCAGGCCACAGCCTCTGCATAGGAGACCGCCCGCCTTTTTCCGATGTCGTCCGGCCCCAGAGACAAAGCAAGTGCATGCGCCGGCTCAAAACGACTCTTTTTCTCCGTCATAAGATGCAGTCCCGGCCGCAGGATACGGATCCCCGCAAGCGGCGGCATCTCATCGGGCATCAGGTAAATTTGCTCTTTGAAACGAAGCAGGCTGCCCGCATGCTTTTGCCGCCACCCTTCTCCGATTCCCAATTCTTCTGTCATAAAGGCATTTACAAGTTTACATAACTCTGCTTCTTCTATTGTTCCATGACGTTCTTTCCTGAAACTTTTCTCCCGCCCTTGCCTCCGTTCAACTCTTTTCTCAGCCCCTGCTTCACGCTCTCCCGATCCCGCTTCCTCCGTTTTAGCCTCTCCGCGCCTTCGCAGTCTGGCCACAAAATGGCCCTCCCCCTGCAAAAGATGCGGCCAGAGCCGTCCGCACCGTTCGATTCCCGGCGTTTCCTCCTTGATCCAGTCCGCTCTCCCGGGCGAAAATAATGCTCCACAGGGAATCTCCTCTATAGTATATGTTTCATGCTCTCGCAAAAATGCACTGATTGTCCCCTCATTCTCCTCCGGTGAGAAAGTACAGGTAGAATAGACCAGAACGCCGCCCGGCCTTACCAGCTTCGCAGCCTCCCGCAGAATTGCCGCCTGCCTTTTTGCACACAGCCTAACGGCTTCCTCGCTCCATTCCCTTCTTACGGCCTCCTCCTTGCGAAACATTCCTTCTCCGGAACAGGGCGCATCCACCAGCACCCGATCAAAGAACGCAGGAAAAAGCGCAGCCAGCCGCTCCGGTTTCTCCGAACACACCACACAGTTTGCAATCCCCATGCGCTCCACATTCCGGGAAAGAATCTGTGCCCGCTCGCCGATGACCTCATTCGCCACCAGGAGTCCTTCTCCCTGCATTCTGCCCGCAATCTGTGTCGTCTTTCCTCCCGGTGCGGCACACAGATCGAGAATCCGCTCTCCCGGCCCTGGCGCAAGCGCCTCCACTGCTGCCATAGCCGATGGCTCCTGAATATAGTATGCTCCCGCCTCATGAAGCACATGGCTTCCCGGACGGGAAACGGCATCATAATAATACCCTTCCCGCGCCCAAGATATCTTCTGAAGCGGAAAGGGCATCACTTTGACAAATGCTTCCTCTGTGATTTTCAGGGGATTGCGCCTAAGACCATATTGGCGTCTTTCCCCATAACTTTTAAAAAAAGCCCCATATTCGCTGCCTAAAAGCAATTCCATCCTTGCAAGGTAGGCTTCCGGCAGTCTGTTTTTATCACACATCACAATTTCTCCGTATCACAGACTTTTACAAATAACAGAAGTTATGTATTGTCACGACAGAAGCGCTCCGCCGAAGAACGCTTTCTGTTCCTCCGTGATCAGGATTCGCAGCGGCTTATCCTGTTCCTTCCTGCGGCCGAGCTTTGCCACAAACCGTCCGTAGGCCTTAAAAGCGCCTTTTGGTACAGGCTGAATAAACACCTTATCAAGCTCCGCCAATTCTCTGTCCCGCTTATAGCCGGAGCAGCTCTCCATCAGGCACTCGTCCAGAATCTCCGCCGCATCCTCCGGAAGCTTCCCGTCCGCCAATTCCAGATAAAGGATATAACGCGGCAGCTTCTTGGTATAGTCACCGTCCACACAGTAACCTTCCGCGCTGCACTCTGCTCTTCTCTGGAACTTGCGCATCGCATTTTCCAACTGGCGCACATTCATCTTTTCATCTGCAATATTGATAACCTGGCTCTTGCGGTAGCAGACCCGTACCACCGGCGCCTGTCCCTCAAAACCCACAACCTCCACGACATCTCCGATCGCGTAGCGATACATCCCTGAAAGAGTAGTGATCAAAATCTCATACTTGCTTCCAACCTCCACGTCACGAATCGTATAAATCCGCTCTCCGTCTCCCGTCTCCGATAAAAATTCATAGAAACAGGTGTCCGGGAGCAATACATAGTAGGCGTCTTCTTCTCCCATGTCCCTGGCAATGCCAAAACACCCCTCCGAAGCCGCGTAGGTAAAGAAGTGGATCGGCAGATCCTCTACATATGTCCAAAGCATATCCATATAAGCCGCAAACATACTGCCGCCGATCAGCTGTCCGTATCTGATCTTCGGCCAAATCTTTCGCACCAGTCCCTTTGACAGACTTTCCTTCGGGAACTTCCGCAGCTCAGCCGCACGTTCCGGATCAGCCGGCAGTTTTTCTTCCAGATAACGCCGCCATTCATGGCTCACAGGAAAACAGTCGCTGACCTCTCCCGTTTCAATATCGGAAAGGAAAGCATCCCAATTATCCACCAGATACCGGAACATTCCCACCACGCGATTGACAAAGACACCGTGAATGGCCGTCACATCCCTGCATGCAAGTGCAAAACGCAGCTTTACATACAACATATCTTCCATCTGATCCGGAAACATGACCTCCAGCGGCGCTGTATAACAATTGCTGTCAAATTCTCCCTTTGACTCCAGATAACGGTGCAGGGCAGACGCGCGAACACCGCTCATCGTACCGTCCGACATAAAATTACGCCGAAACTCTCCCGTCTCAAAGATCCTCCCGAACAATTCTTCGTCCGTAGCATCCGGAATCTGCCGTCTGATCGTCTCTCTGATCAGATCATGCCAGTAAAAATACTGTCTCTGGATATCTTTCTCCACAATCGGTACATATTTAGGCGAATCCGTACTGCCGGAACTGATACAATAAAACACCGGCTTATCCGCCGTAAGCAGCCCTTCCTCGCCATCCACCTGACGATCAATTGCCGCCTCATAATCATAATGAAACGTGATAGGCAACTCCTTTTGATATTCCTCTACAGAATGAATATCCTCGAATCCAAACAGTTTCCCATACTCCGTATCTTTATTTTCCGAAAGCCTCTCCAAAAGGAATTTTTCCTGTATCGCCACCGCATCTTGGCAAAGCGCCTCAAATTCTCTGGTTGCGCTCATTTCCCTATTTATCTCCCCCATCTCTTCCTCCTTCATTCGTATCGCACTGCAGGCCCCCAATAAATAGTGCGGATAGAGATATTATATTCGATTTTTCATCTAAAATCAACACAATCTCCCCCACTCAAATCGTTTTTATCCCTTTTTTTATTGCGCATTCGCAGGAAACCCGCTATAATAGCAAAGGATTGCAAACAAGAGAAGAAGATGAGGAGGAAAAACATGACATCACAGATCTGTATTATTATTGCCATCATAGCCTATCTGGGCATGATGATCTATATTGGTATCTCCTATTCCAAAAAGAATACACAGGCAGCTGAATTTTATCTGGGAGGCCGCAAGCTTGGCCCGCTGGTCACCGCCATGAGCGCAGAGGCCTCCGATATGAGCAGCTACCTTTTAATGGGGCTGCCCGGATTGGCTTATCTGTCCGGTCTCTCTGAAGTAGGCTGGACCGCCATCGGCTTAGCGATCGGCACCTATTTAAACTGGCTTTTTGTCTCCAAACGGATCCGCCGCTATTCCAGCAGGATCGGCTCCTTTACCCTGCCGGAGTTTTTTTCCAGAAGATATGGAGATGACAGACATATCCTGACCTGCATTGCGGCCATCGTCATCGTGATCTTTTTCGTGCCCTACACCGCATCCGGCTTTGCGGCCTGCGGCAAACTGTTCAGCACCCTGTTTGGCATGAACTACACGATTGCCATGCTCCTAAGCGCCGCCGTTATCGTACTCTACTGCACGCTGGGCGGTTTCCTGGCCGTGAGCACCACCGATCTGATCCAGGGCATTACCATGAGCATCGCCCTGCTGATCGTGGTGGGCTTCGGCGCCGTGGTCACCGGAGGATTTGACTCTGTCTTTAGCGCAGCAAAGGAGCTTCCCGGCTACTTAAGCCTCGTTCAGTCCTACTCCCCGCAGACAGGCACAGCATCCCCCTACACACCGCTGATGATTATCTCCACGCTTGCTTGGGGTCTCGGTTACTTCGGAATGCCCCACATCCTGCTGCGTTTCATGGCAATCGAGGATGAAGAGAAGCTGACCCTTTCCAGAAGAATCGCAACCGTCTGGGTGGTAATCTCCATGGGTGTTGCCGTACTGATCGGTGTAGTGGGCTATGGTCTCTCACAGGCAGGCATCCTTCCCATATTGGAGGGAAGCAGCTCCGAGACTGTCATCATTCAAATTGCCTCTGTGCTGAGCGGTTACGGTATTCTTCCCGCACTGATAGCAGGTGTTATTTTGTCGGGCATCCTGGCAGCTACCATGTCCACTGCCGACTCACAGCTTCTGGCGGCGGCATCCAGCATCTCCCAGAATCTGGTACAGGATTTCGGTAAAAAGAAGCTGGAGACAAAGACTTCCCTGATCATTGCACGGTTTACCGTCATCGCCATCTCCCTGATCGCTGTCTTTATCGCCCAGGATCCCAACAGCTCCATCTTCACCATCGTATCTTTTGCCTGGGCCGGCTTCGGTGCCGCTTTTGGCCCGGTGGTTCTTTTAGCCCTGTTCTGGAAGCGTTCCAACAAGCAGGGTGCGCTTGCGGGCATGATTGCCGGCGGCGTGATGGTATTTGTCTGGAAGTATGGTATTGCCAAGCTGGGCGGTGCTTTCGCCATCTACGAACTGCTCCCCGCCTTCATCGTGGCCCTGCTGGTTAACGTGGCTGTCTCCCTTCTGACAAAGGAACCTGAGAAAGAAATCGTTAAAACTTTTGAGGAGGTCATGGGTAAATAAGCATCTGCAGCAACTGTGCTGACAAGATTTTGCATGAAAGAAGGGCCTTGACATCCTCAAGGCCCTTTTCTAATGCCGCCGTTCCTTTTTCACTCTCCTACCGCAATATCGATCTTACGCAGCTTCTCTAAGAGAATTTCTTCCTCCGTCGGCAGATCCTCCGATCTTTCGATCTGCTGGCGCACCTGCCACATCTGTTCATCAATGACCGCGATCTGTTCCGCACACGCAGTCAGACTCTTTACGATTTCCGCCTGATTGGGCACCTCCTGCTTATACTTCAACTGGTGTTCCAGACTTGCCCAAAAGTCCATGGCAATGGTGCGGATCTGCACTTCCACCGCCATTTCTCTCGTCTGATCCGAGAAAAAGACCGGCACGCTCACGATCATATGATAACTGCGGTAGCCGTTCGGCTTCGGATTCCTGATGTAATCCTTCCTGCGGATCACAGTGATATCATCCTGCTGCGCCAGTGCCTCCGCCAGCACATAAATATCATCCACATAGGAGCAGACCACACGGATTCCGGCCACATCATATAGATTTTCCTCCACATTTTCTACAGTAAAGGAAAGGCCCTTGCGGTTCAGTTTTTCCATGATACTCGCACTGCTTTTTAAGCGGGAGTTGATCGAGGTAATGGGATTTCGCTGATATCTTACGTTAAACTCCGAATTAAGGACGTCGAACTTCGTCCGCACCTCCTTAATTGCACAGCTGTAACGCATACGCATCTCCTTATAATCCACCATCGTTCCGGCCATCTTACGGCGCTGTTCATAAATCTCTTTATCAACCTTGGGAATCACCATCATATGATTCTCCTCAGCATCAAATCCCATCTCATCCAATGGGAAAAATGGATTTGGGCTCATCTGTTTGTCCTCCGTTCATTTTTCTAATATATACTCAATATTGCGGAAAAACAAGAAAAGAAATATTAACTTTTTCTTAGAATTTTGATAATTTCGGAACTAACTGCCGGGTGTATCATGATTGACTTCCCCCGCGACTCTACTTTATAATGAAATAGAGTTAACAGGTCGATGACGATTCAGATAGGAGACTACGATGCAATATAGAAAAATGAAAGACGGCACGGAAGTGTCGATCCTCGGTTACGGCTGTATGCGATTTACCGCCACGGCAGGCAGGATCAATCTCGAAAAGGCGGAAAAGGAAGTGATGCTCGCTATTGAAAACGGCGTCAACTACTTCGACACCGCCTACATATACGGCGGCAGCGAAGAGGCTCTGGGCGCCATCTTAGAACGCAACCACTGCCGTGATAAGGTGCAGATTGCCACCAAACTCCCCTATTATATGTTAAAAAACGCTTCCTCCGCCGAAAAGCTCTTTCAGGAACAGTTAAAGCGTCTGCGCACGGATCATATCGACTTTTATCTGATGCACATGCTCTTTGATGTGGAAGTCTGGAACCGCTTAAAGAGCATCGGTATGGAAACGTGGATCGCCGAAAAGAAAAAAACGGGTGCCATCCGCAATATCGGATTTTCTTTTCATGGCGACACGGATACCTTTAAGGCGCTGATTGATGCCTATGATTGGGATTTCTGCCAGATTCAGTACAATTATCTGGATGAGCATACACAGGCGGGAAGAGCCGGCCTTCTCTACGCCGCAGAAAAAGACATTCCCGTGGTCATCATGGAACCGCTGCGAGGCGGCAGATTGGTGGAAGGTTTACCGGATGCCGCCAAAAAAGCCATTGCGGACTATCCCTTAAAGCGCACGCCCGCCCAGTGGGCCTTCCACTGGCTCTGGGATCAGCCCCAGGTGACCTGTGTGCTCTCCGGTATGAATTCCATGCAGATGGTAACGGAGAATATCGCTTCTGCAGATGAGGCAGGCATTGGTACTTTCACGAAAGCCGACCATCACCTGATTGACATCCTGCGCCAAAAAATCAACCAGAACCTCAAAGTCGGCTGTACCGGCTGCGGTTACTGTATGCCCTGTCCTCACGGCGTAGACATTCCCACCGCATTCCGCTGTTACAATCAGACCGCCACACAAAAGAAGTTTAGCGCCATGCTGGAATATGCGCAGATCACTTCCCTGAAAAAGGATTCCTCTGCCATGACGCAATGTACCAAATGCGGCGCTTGTGAAAAACACTGCCCGCAGCACATTGAGATCCGCAAAGAGCTGCAAAATGCAAAAAAGGCCTTACAACCTTTCTATATCCGCGCCCTGCTGGGGTTAGTCGGTAAACTGGTAAAGCGTGAAAACGCATAAATATTTACATGACAATGCTTATGTCCGCAAACTGGGGAAGTGACCATCGTCACTTCCCCAGCATACTATAATTTCCCTTATTATCGTAAGAATCCAGAAGATAATGATTTTCAGCCTGCATGGAAAGCACCGCCTCCCTGTCAGCCATCCGCGTTCCTTTTACGACCTTTTTCTTTGGCGGTTGTGATTTATTTTTCCAAAATGAGAGCTTTACAGCCTTTTCCTTCTGTTTTTGATAAAATTCCCAAAGTTTGGCGGCGCTGTCCCGCAGCCGATTTCTGATATTCCCCCTGCCAGTTGCAAGAACTGTGGTACTCTCCCGTGCGTTTTTCTCTAACGCCTGTTCCTCCCGAAGCGATTCCCGCTTCGGCTCCGGCGTCACCATGTGCTCTGCCGCCTGTGTCTGCGCCGCCGCAGTCTGTACCGCCGCCGTGATCGCTCCTGCTGCCTTTTCTGACTGAGCGGCACTGCCTGTGCTCTTCATCACGCTCTGCGCCAGTTCTTCCTGCATATTCCTTAGCGCATAACCTTCCAGACCAAATCCCAGCCCAAGTCTGCCGTTTCCCGTCCTGTCCGCCTGCACATAGCCTATGCCTTCTCCTTCAGACTCCTGTGACTGACCCTGCGCCTGAGGCGCAGCGCCCATCTTTATCCTGCTACTGCCCACCATCCGCTCTGAAAAAGGCTCATGGAAATGCGAGGTTTTCCACTTGATCACATGATATTGTGTATTAAAGTCTTCTCTCTGCTGTACCCAAATGATATGATTCATGCATCTTATCTGCGGGAATTAAAACGGGATCCCACATTGCTCCCATACTGATAGAGATTCGATCTCGCGAAAGGATCGTAGGTCGTGCTCTTCTCCGCCTCAATATTCGTCTCTGCCGCAGCTTCCACAGAACCCGCTCTGGCTGATGCACCGGCCGGAAACCCATTACCGCCCCAAACCTTTTCCAATGTATCCACATCCGCCGCCAGAAGCTTTTCTTCATCAACAGCAAGCGTCCCGTCTGCCCGCCTGCTCACGCCTGTCTGGGAAAGCTCTCGCTCTCCCACCCTTGACATACTGTTAAGCTGATTCAGGAAGTTTACGTCCGCCCTTGTGCCCGACTCCTCCAAATCCGCAAGCATACGATTATACTGCGTCACAAAACCTTTGATATTGTCTACGATTTTCTCCGTGCTGCCGCTTTCTCTCGCCTTGTCATAGATGGAATCCTTCTCCGTCTTTTTTAACGCCTGCCCGTACTCTTCTACCTGACCCGCATGATACTTCATATCATAATAGAATTTCTGTGATTTCTGCGTTGTCTGCGGCGATGTGATAAACTCCCTGTTAAAAATATCGCTGGTTTTCGATGCCTTTTTGTTTCCTAACAGATTCTGCAGACGCGTTGCACGGTTGCCTAAACTGCTCCTGCTTAAAGCCGTCTGAATCTGAGAACTATTGCTTTCCTTCTTTCTGGGATTGATCATACCATTCCTGTAATTTCTTGTGACCCTCATATGCCTCCGACTTTCCTTTCTGCCCTGTCCTGTTGTCCCATGTTACGCTTATATCTCCTCGTCCACCTTAATGCCCTTGATGTCCGCCTCGATCAACTTCAGCTTATTTAATATATCCTTGACCTCTGCCTTGGCCGCACCGTCCGCACCCGCCACATTCAAGCCTGCATCCGCCATATCCTTCAGCAATGCTGCTTCTTCTCTGGCATCACGCTCCCGCTCTCTTCCAGCCGCTCCGGCATCTTCGTTCTCCTGCTGCGCTTCCTCGATCCGCGCCTCCATCAGCTCTTTCTGTTCCTTGCGAAGCTCAATCTTTTCCTCCTGCGCTTCCTTCTCCTCGGCTTCCTTTTCAGCCGCCTCTCTCTGCTCTTCGTAGGTCTCATCCACATGATCTTTGGCCTCACCAACGATCATGTTCTGAATCTCCTTGCCCGCCTGTTCCATTACCTTATCCGCATTGTTCTGCGCATCCGTCATCTTGTGGAATTTCAGCCGCTCCAGCTTCATGGAGCTGACTGCATCGTTGTACGCTTTTATGGCTGTCCTTGCATTCTCTGCCCGGTTCTGAAATACCTGTTCTTCCCCGTCAATCTCAAGGCATCTTTGCTGATACTCTGTCCGCGGCTTTGTCTCCAATTCCTCGAGCCGCTGCTGTTCTTCCTCCGTAAATCCCTGGCTGTATTCACCCGGATAATACTTTCTCTCCAGCAGTTCTAAATCCTTCTGCTCCTGAGAATCGGCCTCCACGCCGTATCCCGTGCGCAGATTCTCTTTCCTGCTCCTGCATTCATTTATTTTATCCTCATTCAGCTGAAGTTCTCTTTTCTGCTCCTCCGCCCGCGCCTGATACTCTTCGATGCTCTGATCCGCCTTACGGTCAGAATTCCATGCATCCTGTACAAACTGCATCGCCATCTTCTGCGCCTGCTGTCTGCGAAGCGTGATGGAATCTTTGTTTAACGGCAGATCTCCCGCAAAAACAGTAGTCCGCTTTTGCTGCTTCCCGGCCGCTTTCTGCCTGCGGCTCTCCTGTGTTTTTTCCTGCGTCTGCGTGCCGATCTGAATGCCCTGTGTCTCGTTGTCCCTCAGTTTCACCAGCATAGCCTGTACCTCCCTGTCCCATCCATAAGTCAATCCGTTGACCTCTGCTATTGTTATCGGACGTTTTTCCCTTTTTCTTAAGGCAAAAGTGACACATTTACGCCATAATAAGTACCTGTCACAACATCCTGCCTCACAGCTTCAAAAACTGCCAGAAAGCCTCGCACCCCTCCACCACATCTTGATAAGTCACTTCAAAATTTCCGGTATACCACGGATCGGCGATTGCCCTGCCACTTCCTGCAAACTCAAGAAGCTTATAAATCTTATGCTCCGGGTCGCCGCCCGCGATTCGCTCCATGTTGCGGACGTTGGCGTCATCCATACCGATCAGATAATCGAATTCTTTATAGTCCTGCTTTGTCATTTGACGCGCACGGTGGGGAATCAGTGGGATTCCCTCCTGGCGCAGTTTGTTCACTGTACCGTAGTGGGGCGGGTTGCCGATCTCCTCGCGGCTGGTGGCCGCGGAGTCTATGTGGAAGGAGGCGGATAGGCCGCGTTCTTTTACCATGTGGGCTAAGACGCTTTGAGCCATTGTGCTTCTGCAAATATTGCCGTGGCAGACGAATAATACTTTAATCATACCGCTAAAACTCCTTAAAATGCTGTATTTACGCCACTTCTGCGATATTCCGTGACAGACTGTTTTCTGCCTTTTCGTTGCATATCGTGGCATAAGTTGGTATATTTTTTCATCCAAATTTAGTAAAAATCTTAGTAAAACCAATCCATTTTTCAATTTTACTAAAGACCTTTTCCGCTTAGATACTGCTTAATTGTTACACTCCGTATTCATTCAGCTACGCCATTGCTGCAATACGCTCTACTTCTTCTTTCGCATCGTCAAGACCTAAATGCGTGTATGTGTTCAATGTCACACCAATATCCGAATGCCCCNNGTTGCCGATCTCCTCGCGGCTGGTTGCGGCGGAGTCGATATGGAACCGGTCTGAAAGGCCCTTTTGGGCTGCCATGTGGGCGAAGACGCTCTGGGCCATTGTGCTTCTGCAGATGTTGCCGTGGCAAATGAATAATATCTTTATCATCTATTTTTATCTCCTTGAAAATACCGATTTTGCTTGTAAAATCAATGTTTTTCTATTATTTGGCTTCTCTGCTGTCTTTATTAAGACATTTCATAAATTGGCATACAGCGGCATATTGAAACCTTCAATGTTGGTAAAAATGTTGGTA
>DLAF01000001.1:0-265 GCA_002492725.1 Lachnospiraceae bacterium UBA7054 | reverse complement strand
TCAATGTTGGTAAAAATGTTGGTAAAACAGACCCTGTTTTTGCATTTTACCAACCCTGATATATGCCGATTTCTTATGACAGAAAAATGTTTGCAGCTACCATATTTCTGATGCTCCTTGAACTACTCTCCAGATTTTTCTGCCGTTATGCCTGCTTACAGGCATGATTTAAAGAAGTTCCTGCCATGTTAATGCGGGTCAACTCTGCCTTTGCATCATCGTACCCCAAATGGGTATAGACATTCAGCGTTACTCCAATATCAGA